>JBQTGY010000086.1:0-12537 GCA_052390415.1 Pseudomarimonas sp.
AGACCAAGTGAGCATCGTGCCAGCGGGAAAACGCAGCGAACACTTTGTCATTTTGAGATTCATCACTTTTGACGAGGCGCACCAACGAAGTTCGGGCGTTTTTTCGCGACCTCATGAAATGTCCGGGCTAGTGGGCTGTGACGGATGAAGCGGAAGTGGGATCGCGACGGGATGGGGGCGTGATGGACGCCGCTCCGGAGCGAGGCCAATAGCCAAAGCCATTGGCGGAGTGAGGAGCTAGTCCAGCGCGGCCAGACCTAGCGAGCTACTTTCGATTTGTCCGTTACAGTCCACTAGTTTGAAGCCCATCCTTCGAAGCTGAAACCACCGGGAAGCTCAATCCATGCAGCCAGCTTCGATATTTCTGAGTGTTGCTCTGGCGATGCTCACGGCGGGTTGCTCGGATTCACCCGCACCCGCAGACCCATCGGCGCCCCTTGCAAACGGCGACTCCACCGTCAGCGAACCATTGCCAGCTGCCGCACCCGCGATCGATGGCCACGAGTTGGAGCGGGCGATTCAGGACCCGCTTGATCGCGCCCGCGCCATGGAAGGTGAAATTCTGAAGGCCGCTGATGAGGCAGACAAAGCCATGGAAGACCAAGGCGATTGAGAGCCCGAATTCCATTCAGAGGGACCACCGCATTTGAAACGTGAGTGGCCAGCGTCCGCTCTGCTTCGTGTTTGATCCCGATCAGCACATGTCCAGATTGCCGCGCCGCGTTCAACCCCAAGCCAGGGCACACCTCCCGTAGCTTCTCTTTTCCCCGCCTCCGGGCAGAGGCGCGTGCGACGAGTGAAGCGGAGGGCCCATTGGCAGGCTGTCCAGTGGTTGGAATGCGATGAGTTCCGGGTTGGTCCTGCCCACGACGTGGCAATGCCCTTTGGCCAACGCGGCAACAACCAAATTTTCGACTTTTTCTGCCGCGATCCATCTGCGCTCCAGCCCAAGAAGCTTCACCTCTGAAAATCTCGCGGTTTCAGCCCCAATCAACTCGCGACAAACATTCAGCGTCTCCCCAGCTGAAGACGTCGCGGCCTGGCTGATGACATGACTTGCAGACTAGATATCGTTTTGATATCTTTTGCCCATCACACCCCAAACACGTGTCGGTCACAACGCGTCAATCGTCGGCCCACCAAGCGTCAACCAAGGAGCAATGTCATGAAAGAACTGAACCTCAACTCTCGCTCGGGCATTCCCACTCTGCTCGCTCTCATCGGCGCGCTGATCGTCTCTGTGGCGATGGTCGTCACCGGGCCGCCGCTGCTGAAGATCGCTGGCGTACTCGCCATCGCAGTGCTGTTGTTTTGCGCCGCCGGCTTCTACATGGTGGAGCCCAATCAGGCAGCGGTCGTGACCTTGTTTGGTCGCTATGTGGGCTCGGTCAAGGAAGCGGGACTGCGTTGGAACAACCCGTTCTTTGCCAAACGCAAACTGTCTTTGCGTGTGCGCAATTTCGAAAGCGGGCGGCTCAAGGTCAACGAGCTGGAAGGCAGCCCGATCGAGATCGCCGCCGTGATTGTCTGGCGCGTCGTCGATTCTGCCGAGGCGGTCTTCAACGTTGACGACTACGAGAGCTTCGTCCATGTGCAGTCGGAGTCAGCGTTGCGCGCCATGGCGACCAGCTATCCATATGACTCGCACGACAACGGCGGCATCTCGCTGCGCAGCCACCAGGCTGAAATTTCACAGCATCTGAAAGAGCAGCTGGATGAGCGCCTGAACACCGCTGGCGTTGACGTGGTCGACGCACGCATCAGCCACCTTGCCTACGCGCCGGAAATTGCGCAGGCGATGCTGCAACGCCAACAGGCTGGCGCGGTCATCGCTGCGCGCACGCGTATCGTCGAAGGAGCGGTCGGCATGGTCGAAATGGCCTTGGACCAACTGAAAACGAAGGGCGTGGTCGAACTCGACAACGAGCGCCGCGCAGCCATGGTCAGCAATCTGTTGGTGGTGTTGTGCTCGGATCGTGCGGCGCAGCCTGTCGTCAACGCCGGCTCGCTGTACTGATAAGCGACAGACTGGTCATGCTTGGCACATCGCCATGAGCGAAAAAAAAGCCTATCCGCTGAGGATCAACGCGCAGGTGCTGGATGCCGTCCAGCGCCTCGCCGATGACGAATTGCGCTCTCTCAACGCGCAGATCGAGTATCTGCTGCGTGAAGCGTTGCGGCAGCGTGGACGACTCAAGGTGGGCTCGGTCGAGTCCACTAGCCCAGACATTTCATGAGGTCGCGTGAAAATGCCTTCTTCCGGTTGCTGCACAAGGCAATCCGTCGAATGGTGCTTCGAACAGACTGTCCGCCCGCATTTTCCCGCTGGCGCGGCGCTCGTTCGGCGGCTTCGCCACTACGCGAGGCTATCGCCCCGATGTCCTTTCCGGCGATCGCTGCGTTGGTCGCTCGCTGCGCGAGCCGCCTTCGCATTCGCTCGGTCGTCGCCGCAATGGGCCCACCATTCCGGCTCCTCACGCCCCGCGCCTTGCGCTCGCCGAAAAGTCCTGCGCGATCATCCGCGCCCCTCATGAAATATCCGGACTGGCGACTCTGAAGCTTCGCCGTAACTGCTTGCACCTGAAAAGAAAACCCGCCGCAGCATGTTGCGGCCGGACTCGGCGTCGGCTCTTGCGTGCGTCACGACCGCCGCGCGTTGGACCGCACGAAAAGCCTCATGGAGAATGGAATGCTCGAAAATCAAAAGCTCCGCTTGGGCATAACGCTGTGGCTCGCTGCGATGGCCGGCGTTGTCGTCCTGTCACTGACAGTAATCCCACAACTTTTGGAAAAGGCACCGCAGTCCGTTCCACTTGAAGTTGCGGTTGCTGCAAGCGTGGCTCAGAGCGGTGTGCTGCTTGCTTTGGCTGTCTGGGGCGGCGTTGCCCTCTCACGGCCGCTAGGCCTCGGGGCGCCCGCTACCGAGGCGGCGCTGTCTGGCACCGGAACTTGGCCCGCATTAAGGCGTCAACTGCTTCCCGCGGCGATTGCCGGAGTTTTCGTTGGCGGCCTGCTCGTGCTTTCGGCGCGTGTCGCCCCTGCCGAGCTTCTTGCGCTTGGTCAAACCATGGAAATCCCGGTTGCCGCGAAGCTGCTGTACGGAGGCGTTACGGAAGAAGTGCTCATGCGCTGGGGGCTGATGACCGCCCTGCTTTGGCTGCCGTGGCGCTTAATCCAAAAGCGGGTTGGTCTTCCGCGTACGTCTTACGTGGTGGGTGCAATCGTTGTTGCAGCGCTGCTGTTCGGAATTTTGCACCTGCCCGCAGCGGCGGCAATGGGCGCAAGTCTCGACCCTGCTGTCGTCGCTTACGTCATTGCCGGCAACACTGTGCCCGGAGTGTTGTTCGGCGTCCTTTATTGGCGCTACGGTCTTGAGGCAGCGATCATCGCGCATGCGCTTGGGCATGCCGTTAGCGTCCTGGCCGCTGTCTAACTGCTCGAGCGGAACGAAGTGGGAACATCTGTTGCTTCCGGATAGATGGTCGTTCCATCGCTGTTTAGCGCGGCTATATCCGCATCCCGATGGCCGAACTGACGCCATTCTCGCTAAGCTGCCTAAATGCGCATTAGCCACCCACACATGATCAATCGGCCGGAGATTGAACTCTGGCCGGCGCCACTCTTGCGGGCCCGCAGCAGCCGCGACGCACGGGTCATGGCCTCGGCTGAGTGGGTGCTGCGGCGCAAATGCGATGGTCGGTTTCTGGCTGTTGTCGGTGCTTCGAAGGTGACGCCGCTGCACCACAATGTGGAGCGGCAGCGCGGATATACCGACGCCTTGCTTGCGCTGGGTCTTGTCCCTTCCGCGAATGCGCACCGACGTGAAAACGCTGCGCGCGAGTCTTCGCCTGCCAGCGGAATTGCAGCCCTTGGAATCGCCCCCAACTACGCAGATCAGCGTGACTTGCCGATCATCCCAGAGCCAGCGCTACTTCAACTCGCAGGATTTGATCGCTACCGACGACCACTTTGGCTGCTGCCAGCGGCCGCGCACGCATGGCAGCGAATGCGCGCCGCCGCTACCCGCGACAACCTGAACTTACAGGCGATTTCCGGCTATCGCAGCGTGCACTACCAGCACGCAATCATTGCGCGCAAGCTGGCGCGTGGCATGAGCATCGATGCCATTCTCAGCGTCAATGCCGCGCCGGGATATTCCGAGCACCACAGCGGTTGCGCCATCGACATCAGTTGCGAGGGCGAACCCGCCGCAGAAGCCAGCTTCGAGCTGACCTCAGCGTTCGTCTGGTTGACCGCGCACGCCGCAGAGTTTGGCTTTGTGATGAGCTATCCGCGTGGCAATCGGCACGGCGTGATGTTCGAGCCTTGGCATTGGTGCTGGCATCCGCCCGCTGTTTAGGAGCTTTCAGCACTCCGTTCCCGTTCCCGTTCCGCTGTCGCGGAGCAAACAACGCTGTTCGCGAGCTTCGAAAGAGCAACGTCTTCAACGCGGAGGCGCAGAGGGCGCAGAGTTTCGCGTAGAAATGCGACGTCATGGCCCGAAGCTGGAAACGGCAACCTCCTCCTCCGCGTTTCTCTGCGTTCCTCCGCGTTCCTCCGCGTTCCTCCGCGTTCCTCTGCGTTTCTCCGCGTTTCTCTGCGCCTCCGCGTTGAGGCTTCGCTCTGGATGTTTGATGTCAGCGGCAAAGGCCGCGGTTATGCGGCTTCAACCGCGCCCACGGACTCAGGCCGATTGAAAGCCCGCCTCACGACCTTGCCTGCCGCCGCGCGCAGGTCATCCAGCACGGCGTAGATCGTCGGCAGGAAGATCAGACTGACCACCGTCGAAAATATCAGCCCACCGACGATGGCGCGCGCCATTGGTTGATAGGCCGGCCCGCCGCCACCCAGCTGCGCGCCGCCCACGCACAACGGCAACATGCCGAGGATGGTGGTGCCCATGGTCATCAGGATGGGTCGCAGTCGCTCGCGGGAGCCCTCCACCAATGAATCGAGACGCGAATAGCCTTCGCGGCGCAACGAATTGATGTGCTCGAACATGACGATGCCATTGTTCACCACCACACCCATCAACACCAGGATGCCGATCATGGCCATGATGGTGAAGGTGGTGCCGGTAAAGGCAAACAGCCAGAACACGCCGAAGATCGAGAAGAAAATGCTGGCAACGATGGCTGCCGGCATCAGCATCGATTCGAACAACGCGGCCATGATCAGGTACACCAGCACCACCGCGATCAACAGATTGAAGACCATCTGCTGGCCCGCTTCGTCGTTGCGCTCGAAATCGCCACCCAGGCTCCAACGATAACCATCCGGGAGCGCCAACGAGTCCATCGCCTCTTTCATCACCTCGCCGGCATCCTCGATGGATGTGCCCTCGGCCGCAGCCAACTTGACCCGCAGGCTCATCTGCCGGTTCTGCCGCGAAATCTGCGTCGCCGCCAGCGCGACATCGATATCGACCAAGGAGGTCAGAGGCACTTCCACCCCGGCAGAATTTCGAATGTTGAGCGCTTCCAGATCCTGAATGCGGAAGGTCTCCGACCCTTCCAGACGCGCCCATACGGGTATCTCGGCGCCCGCATGGCGAAACTCCCGCAGCGGGGTACCACGCAGGGCGATGCCGATGTAACGCGCCACTTCTTCGGCAGAAAAGCCGAAATAGGCGGCACGCTCGCGATTGACCTGCACCGCCACTTCGCTGCCGACATCGCCGATGTCCACGCGCACATCACGCAGCTCGGGACGCGCACTGAGGATGGAGATGACGGCCTCAGACAGGCCCACCAGCACCTCGTTGGAGTCGCCGCTCAGAAACAGCTGCATGCCATCGTCTTCACCGCCACCACCGCCACCCGGACCCCCGTCCTCAAAGGTGAAATCGGCACGCGCGGATTTCGGCAATTCCTCGCGCAGCATTTCTTTCACGCGATCCGCTGACAGCAGATCGGCCTCGTGATTGCGCAACATCAGGTAGTCAAACACGCCGGGATTGGGCTCGCGCAGATTCAAACGGATACCACCCCAGCCCTGTTCGCTGAACCACGAATAGATCTGCACGATCTGATAGCGCTCGCGATTGGCATACAGGTAATCCTCGACCCGCTTGGTTTCCTCGGAAAGCTGCTCGAGGCTGTAGGCTCCCTTCCACTGCAAATTGAACTCGAGCTCCCTGCCCGCCTCGTCCTTGAACATGTCGAACTTGGTCTGGGTCGCCGGGATGATGCTGACCGCGATGATCAGGAAAATGCCGAGCATCGACCAGGCGCGATGTTTGAGTGTCCAGCGCAATCCCCGCGCGTAAACGCGGGTCAGCCAAGGGACGAAACCAGTGGTCACGCCCAGCGATGGCGGCGTCGAGATGTGCGCCGAAATCATCGGAATCAGGCTGACCGCGATCAGCCAGGAAGCCAGCAGGGAAATGGTGATGGTCAGCGCCACCTGGCCCAGATAAATGCTGACGAAGTTGCGCTCGCCAAACATGTTGGGCGCAAACACGATGATGCTGGTCAAGGTGCCGGCGCTGATCGCCAGTTGCACGCTGCGGGTACCTTCAATGGCACAGCGCAACGGATCGTTCGGATACTTTTCGCGCTTCTGGTAAATGCTTTCAACCACCACCACCGAATTGTCGACCAGCATGCCGAGGCCCAGCAGCAAGCCCATCATGGTCAGGATGTTCAGGGTCATGCCGAGGAAATACATCGCCCCCAGCGTCATGACCAGACAGGCCGGAATGGCCAGCGTCACCATCAGCGTGGATGGCCAATGGCGCAGGAAGTAAAACAAGATGAAGATCGAGAGCAGGGCGCCGACAACGCCGGCGTGGACCAGCTCGTCCAGCGAGCTGCTGACGCTCTCGGCCTGGTCGCCGATCACCTTGAGTTGGATGCCCTCGAACTCAGTCGTGGCGGCAATGCGCTCGACCTCGATCATGACCTCGCGCGACACATCGACCAGGTTGGAGTCGCTTTCGCGAAATATGTCCAGACCCACCGCGGCCTTGCCATCCAGACGGCGGCCAAAGTCGGCGACTTGCCGTTTGAGCCGCACCTCGGCGATATCCGACAGGCGTAGCCCAGAGTCATTGATGACGAGGTTGCGGAGCTCATCCAAGTCGCGCAATTCACCTACCGGTTGAATGCGCAGACGGCGCTCGCCTTCATCGATCTCACCTGCCGACACCGAAAAATTGATGCCTTGCAGGCGTGCGGCCAATTCGTTCAGGGCGATCTGATGCGCACCGAGACGCGACGGGATGATGGCGATTTCGACTTCGGGCGGCGGTGCGCCGCTGATGTCGACCCGAGCAACACCATTGATGCGCTCCAGACGCCGCTTCATGCTTTGTTCGATCAGCGTGTACTCGCCGGTCATGTCGCGCTCACCGGCAAATCGCAGCCGCAGGAAGGGCTGGTCGCTGGGCGAAAACTTCTGCACCGTAAATCGCTGCAGATCGGCCGGAAGGTCGCCGCGGATCGCGTCGATGCGCTCGCGAGCTTCGCTGGCGGTGACTTCGATCTCGCGGCCCCAGTCGGAAAACTGGATGAACACACCACCGCCATCGGCACGACTGGTGGAGCTCATCGAGCCCACGGAGGGCAACGTCGCCAACGCCTCTTCGACCGGCCGGATCAAGGAGCGTTCGACCTCCTCCGGCGTCGAACCCGGATACGGAAGATTGACGAAAATGAAAGGCACATTGACGTCGGGAAACTGTTCCAGCGAAAGACGCTGGGTGGCGATCAAGCCGATCACGATCATCGACACATAGGCCATCACCGCAGTGACGGGGCGGCGCAAGCTCAGTTCGGCCAGACTCATATTGCCTCCGGGTCTCGATTCAAGCGGATGACACTCACACCGCCTCCCCCACTGCGCCGTCCTCGACCATCGAAGCCGCCGCCAGCCGCCCACGCTCGCGATAACGCGCGTCGCTTTGACGATCCAGCAAGGCGTACACCACGGGGATCACGATCAAGGTCAACAAGGTGGATACCAGCAGACCGCCAATCACGGTGATCGCCATCGGCGCTTTCACTTCCGCACCTTCGCCACCGAAAAAAGCCAAGGGCGCGAAGCCGAACAACGTGGTCAGCGTGGTCATCACGATCGGCCGCAAGCGCGACAAACAGCCTTCGACTATGGCTTCGCGCTTGGCAACGCCTGCCAGTCGCAGTTGATTGATCTTGTCGAGCAACACGATCGCGTTCTTGACCACGATGCCGACCAGCAGAATCAATCCAATGAACACCACCACCGACACCGGCGAGCCCGACATCCACAGCGCCATCACCGCGCCCACCAGGGCCAAAGGAATGGTGAACATGATGACGAAGGGATGCAGAAGTGATTCGAACTGCGAGGCCATCACCAGATAGACCAGAAAGATCGCCAGACCCAAGGCGAACATCAGCGAGTCCAGCGACGCTTGCAGCTCTTCACCTTGGCCACCGATATGCATCTGCACTTCGGCGCCGAGCGGATTGGCCTGCACCAGTGCTTCTACTGCTTTCACGGCGGTGCCGAGATCGATGCCATTCAAGTTGGCGGAGATGATCGCGACCCGAACCTGATCGGAACGATGCACTTCACTGGAACCCACGGTTTCGATCACATCGGCGACAGCAGCCAAAGTCACCGGCCGTTCGCTCTGAGGATTGATGATCAATTGGCTGATGTCGTCCACCGACGAACGATCCGACTCACGTGCGCGCACCAGCACATCGATCTTGCGGTCGCGGAACGAGTAGCGCGTGGCGACTTCACCGCGCACCTTGCGAACGACCTGATCGGCGATCTGCCGATTGGTCAATCCCTGTGCGGCAGCACGCTCCTGATCGAAGCGGATCTGGATTTCGGGAAAGCCAGCCTCTACCGTCGATTTCACGTCGGTAAATGAGGGATTGTCCTGCATCAGGGACGCCAGCTTGCGTCCCGCCACTTCGATCGCCTCAAGCTCTTGCCCTCGCAATTCGATTTCCAGCGGTGTCGCAAAGCTGAACAACTCGGGACGGCCAAACTTGACGTCGACGGCCGGAAAGCCGGCCATGGTTTCGCGCAAACTCTGGGTGATCGCGGCTTCGGTGCTACGGCTGTAACCCTTGCCCAACACCACACTGAGCTTGGCGATGTTCTCGCCCGATTCGGTCGGATTGGCATCCAGACGCGTGCCGCTGCCACTGACGCCATACAGCACCTGCACGCCAGGCTCATTGGCATGTCGATCTTGAATCGCACGCACCAGTGCATCGGTATCACGCAGCTGGGTACCGGGTGCAAGTTTGGCGGTCATCTCGAAACGGTCCTGCGCAAACTGCGGGATCAGATCGGTACCCAAGCGCGTGACCACCATCAGCGATGCAAAAAACGCGATGCCAGCAACGCCCAACACCAGCGTCGGCCGATCCAGCGCATGCGGCAGCAGGCGGCGATAGACGTTGGCCGAAGCGTCGTAGCCGACCCCAACACCCGCACCCAGCCAATCCAACAAGCGGCCAATCGTCTTCGCGAACAGCCAGGCGAGGCCCGCGACCAATCGAAACACACCAAAGAGCAACCACGGCGCGAGGAAGGCGAACACCAATACGACGCCAACGATCAGCATCAACACCAGTCGCAACGGAAGCAACGCGGCCCACGCCCACTTCTGTTTGCCGGTCGCCACCGGTGTGGCCAGCGGCCAGCGCCACGCCATTCGCATGAAGGCCCAGACCTCACGCCACATCGGCGCGGCATCCTTGACGACTTCATCATCAAAGGTCAGTGGTGAGCGGGCTTTCAGCGAGGTCAGCATCGGGATCAAGGTCAACGAGACCACCAGCGAGATCGTCAACGCAATCGCAACGGTCAGCGCCTGGTCCTTGAACAACTGACCCGCCACGCCTTGCACGAATACCAAAGGCAGGAACACGGCCACCGTGGTCAGCGTGCTGGCCACCACGGCCATGCTGACTTCGCGCGCGCCGACGATGGTGGATTCGATGACCCCGAGTCCGCGTTCACGCGCCTTCGCAATACTCTCCAGCACCACGATCGAGTCATCCACCACCATGCCGGTCGCCAAGGCCAGGCCGGCCAGCGACATCACATTGAGGCTCAGGCCCAACTGGCCCATGAAAAAGAACGTGGCGATGATCGACACCGGCAACGAAAGACCGATAACGAAGGTGCTCCAGCCATCGCGCAGGAACAGAAAAATCAGCAGGATCGCCAGAATGCCGCCCATCACCGCTTCCTTGCGCACTTCGTCCAAGGCGGCACGGATGAAGATGGCCTGGTTCTCGATGGTGGTAAGCGTGGCTCCCGCGGGTAGATCCTTGCGCAGCCGTTCGACCGTGGCTTCCACCTCTTCGGCCACCGCAACGATGTTGGCGTCACCTTCCTTGTAGATCGCGATTTCAACGGCTTCTTCGCCGTCCACGCGAATCACCGCCTGGCGTTCCTTGGAACTCTGGCTGACGGTCGACACGTCCTTGAGCTTGATCGGCACCCCGTTCTGGGTGGTGATCAACAACTCGCGCATCTGCTCCAGATCGCTGAACTGATTGATGGTGCGCACCAGGTAGCGCTGCGAGCCTTCTTCAATGCGGCCGCCGGCCACATTGATGTTTTCTTGCTTGAGGCGATTGATGACTTGGTCGGGCGACAAGCGCAATTGCGACAGTCGGCGGTCGTCGATCAACACCTGGATTTCGTCTTCCAGACCGCCAGAGACTTTCACCGCTGCGACGCCGCCGACGGGCTCAAGGCGCTTTTTCAGATCTTCTTCGGCATAACGACGCAGCCGGGTCAGCTCGCTGAGTTGCTCGGCGCCGTCCTTGGATTCCGACGCCAGCACCATGCGCAGCACCGGCTCGGTGCTCGGATTGAAGCGCAGCAGCACCGGCGGTTTCACTTCCAGCGGTAGCCGCAGCACTTCGAGCTTGCCGCGCACCTCAAGCCCGGCCTTGTCCATGTCGGTGCCCCAGACAAACTCGAGCACTACATCGCTTTGACCCGTACGCGAAATCGAACGCAGCTTGCGCAGGCCTTTGACCACACCGACCGCTTCTTCTATCGGCTCGGTGATCAGGTTTTCCATCTCTACCGGCGCCGCACCGGTGTATTCGGTGCGCACGGTGATCGTCGGATAACTCAGATCCGGCAACAGATTGACCTTCAACTCGTTCAGCGCGATGACGCCGAACAGCACCATCGTGAAGGTCGCCATCGCGATGGAGACGCGACGGCGTGTGGCAAATTCAACGACGCTCATTTTTCGCTGGCCCCGGCCAACTCTGCACCTTCAGGCTTCACCGGATCCGCCACTGCCGGCACCGGCGGATCGCCGATCACTTCGATCTTGGTGCCATCACGCACGGCCACCTTGCCAGCAGTCACCACCCGATCACCCTCCTCGATGCCGCTGAGGACCTCGGCAAATTCGCCGTTCACGTAACCCAGGACGATGCGCGTTTTCACCACGGCGCCGGCACGAACGACGAACACCGCAGTTTCGTCACCTTCTTCCACCAAGGCCAACCGAGGCACGGTCAAAGCATCGCCGCGCTGCTCGTAGGTCACCGCGAGGCGACCGAACATGCCGGGCTTCAAGCGACTCTCCTCATCTGTAAATGTAGCGGTCGCGCGGAAGGTACCCGTCGCCGCATCGACGACCGGACTGATGCGATCGATCTTGCCTTCCACCACCACACCCGGCAGGGCATCCACGGCCAAGCTCACTGGCAAGCCGACCCGCAAAGTCGCCAACTCGCGCTCGGGCACGTTGAGCACGGCTTCCAAACGCGCCGCATCCACCACCCGAAACATGGTCTGGTTGATGTTGATCAGGTTGCCCTCCTTGACCATGCGCTGCGCCACCACGCCGTCGAACGGCGCCACGACGTCGGTATAAGAAAGCTCAAGGCGAGCCAGGTTGTAGGCGGCGCGCTGGGTGGCCACATCGAAACGGATGCGCTCGTTGGCGTCGGCCGCAATGAGCTTGCGCTCGAACAGTTCCTCCGAGCGCGCGTACTCGGCTTCCAGTTTGCGCAACAACGCTTCACTGCGTGCGACTTCCAGCCGCGCGCGCTCCGGGTCGATCTTCGCCAGCGTTTGACCTGCGCGCACCTGATCGCCTTCCTCGGCATTCAACTGCAGAAGCACTCCCGAGGTCTTGGCAACGATCATCGCTTCGTTGGGCGCTTCCAGCGCCGCCGTGCTGATGTAGCTGGCAGCGATGCTGCGACGTGACGCGGCGGCTACTTCCACCGGCACCGGCTTGACCTCCTTGATCTCTTTGCCGTCCTTGTCCTTGGTTGTCTCTTTCTTGCCCTCCGCTTCGCCGGGCGCTCCTCCGCAGGCGGCCAAGCCCAGAGTGATCGCCAGCAGCAAGCCCGTCAGGCCCGCACGAGGCAGCCATTGCGTGGCTGAAGGAGAGACAGAGGTGGCGCGATCAAGCAGGGACATGACAGGGCTCTCGATGAGATATGGTGTAATAGTTACCTACAACACTATCGTTGTCAATAACGTAAACGCTACGATGCGTGAAAATTGCATTGAGCACAGGTGCGGGTAGTCATTAGGACGCGT
>JBQTGY010000087.1:0-3432 GCA_052390415.1 Pseudomarimonas sp.
CTTGCTGATCAAGCCGCGTGACCGTGACGTGGTGTGCCACGCCAGCGCGTGGCCGATGGACACCACCGGCCGCGTGCGGATCAAGATGTGCATTACGCCGACGGAAGAAGATCTGACCACGATCTATCACGAACTCGGACATATCTATTACTACCTCGCCTACAAGGATGGCGCACCGATTTTCCAGAACGGCGCCCATGATGGCTTCCACGAAGCCATCGGCGACACCATCGTGTTGTCGATGACGCCGACATACCTGGCCTCGATTGGCTTGGTCGAAGACCCCAAAGTGAGCGAACACGCCACCGTCAACGAACAAATGCGCATGGCCCTGAGCAAGGTCGCCTTCATGCCGTTCGGTTTGCTGATCGACCGCTGGCGCTGGGGCGTATTTGACGGCTCGATTGCGCCGGAAAACTACAACAAGGCGTGGTGGGAACTGAAAGCCAAGTATCAAGGCGTAGCACCCGCCACCCCACGCGGCGAAGAATTTTTCGACCCGGCGGCCAAATACCACGTACCGGGCAACACGCCGTACACGCGGTACTTCTTCTCGCACATCCTGCAGTTCCAGTTCTACAAGGCGCTGTGCGATTCAGCAGGCCACACGGGGCCACTGCACACCTGCAACTTCGCCGGCAATGCGGAAGCTGGACGTCGCTATTGGGCCATGCTGGAGAAAGGTGCCAAGCAGTCGTGGCAACAAACCATGAAAGAACTCACGGGTGGCGAAACCATGGACGCTGCTGCCGTGCTTGAGTATTTTGCGCCGCTGCAAAGCTGGTTGCAGGAACAAAACCAAGGCAAGGCATGTGGGTATTGAATACCCGCGATCGTGATCCAAACGCATCACTTTTCTGAAGTCGCGCCGTCGATTATCCGCCACACGGCGCCACAGGCAGGTCGAACAACAGGCTGGCAGCCGCTCTGTCCTGAGGTTCGGGCGCGCCTGTAAGCTTCGACGCGTCGTTTGCAACAAGTGAAAAAACCGTTATTCTCGCGATTCGAACTGAGGCTACCTCGCGCGCGGCTGGGTGAAGTAGCCATGGGTCCAAGGTGTGTCAAAGCGCTTTACAGCTCGTCATCATCATATTTGCAGGAGCAACTTGAAAATGTCCAAGTGCAATTCACTTTCCTTTGCGATCCGCGTTGCGCTGATTGCAACAGCCGCGGCCGCTGCCATGCCAGCGTTCGCGCAGGAGCCAGCAGCGGGCGAAGCCGCCTCCCTCGACCGAATTGAAGTCCTCGGCTCGAGAATCCGACGTGCCGCCGCCGAAACAGCGCTGCCGGTGCTCTCCATTTCGCGCAACGATCTTGATCGTTCCGGTCTGACTCAGATCGCCGATGTGATTCGCGAGATCAGCGTGAACGGTCCCTCGCTCAGCCTGGCGACCAACAACGGCAATACCAGCGGCAACTCTTCGGTCAACTTGCGCAACTGCGCCTCCAACCGCACCTTGGTGCTGGTCAACGGCCGTCGCTGGGTGAGTGACAATGGTCTGGCCGGCAGCGTGGACTTGAGCTCGATTCCGCTGGCGGCGGTGGATCGCATTGAAGTGCTGAAAGATGGCGCCTCGGCCCTGTACGGTTCTGACGCGATCTGCGGCGTGATCAATATCCATACGCGCAACAGCTTCGACGGCGCCCAGGGCAATGCCTATTTCGGCGAGTACGACGAGGGTGATGGTCAGCGCGAGTCCTACTCGTTCACGGTCGGCGGCGGCTCGGATCGCTACTCCGGCCTGCTCAGCATGGCCTACACCGATGACCGCTCCGTGTCAGCGGGCGACCGCGAAATCTCCGCGATTCCGCTGTTCGGTTTCCCCGCCAACGTCTCTGCCCCAGGCCGCGCAAGCCCGGTGGGTCCGTTCGGCAACTTCACCGTTCCGGGACGCGGCAACATCATTCTTGATCCAAACAACCCGGGCTGCCGGCCGAACCAGGTGTGCGCACCAGCGAGCGCCAACGACTTCCGTCCGTTCAACTTCTTGACCGACGGCTACAACTTTGCACCGGACAACCACTTGCTGCAGCCGCAGAAGACCCGCTCACTGTTCGGCCAGGTCTCCTACGAACTGCATGAAAGCGTGCGCTTCAGCAGCGAAGTGTTCTACACCCACCGTTTGGGTGACGCGCAGCTGGCGGCGCAGCCGCTGTCGCCGTTGAACATCTCGGCACAAAGCGTTTACAACCCGTTTGGTGTCGCCATTGCGGGTGCGGCCTTCCGCCCGACCAATTTCCCGCGTGTGTTCGGACAAGAGCAGGACACCTGGCGTTTCAGCGCTGCGTTTGATGGTTCGTTCGAGATCGGTGACCGCTTCTTCGACTGGGATGTGGGCTACACCTTCGCCGACAACCGTCAGTTGCAGCCGAAAAACGGCTTCTACTTCTCGACCCGCGTGGCCAGCGCCCTTGGACCCTCTTTCATTGACAGCACGGGCGTAGCACGTTGCGGCACGCAAGCCGCAATCATCGCCGGTTGCGTACCGTTGAACGTATTGGGTGGTCCGGCGGGCTTCACCCAGGAGATGTTTGACTACATCGCCGTCAGCCCGAAGAACATTCAGCAGGCCCAGCAGGAATCCTACACGGCCAACATCTCTGGCGAGCTCTTCGCATTGCCGGCGGGTCCATTGGCATTCGCGTTCGGTGTTGAGCACCGTTCGGAGTTCGGCTCCAACCAACCAGACCCGTTGACCGCCGCTGGCTTGGTGCTGGGTGACAACCCGTTCCTGCCGACCTTGGGCGAATTCAGCGTCGACGAAGCCTACCTGGAGCTTCAGGTTCCGGTGCTTTCCGATGTAGCGTTCGCGCAGTCTTTCGAAATTTCGCTGGCCGCGCGTTACTCGGATTTCTCGACCTTCGGTGATACCACCAATCCCAAGCTCGGTCTGCGTTGGCAGGTCACCGACGGAGTGTTGGTGCGTGGTTCGTGGGGCGAAGGTTTCCGCGCACCGTCCGTGGCGGAGCTGTTCCAAGGTTCGGCGACGGGTCGTCCGGCGTTCCAGGATCCCTGCAGCTCGACCAATCCGACCTTCATCGCCAGCGCCGCAACCCGTGCGCAGTGCCTGGCAGGTGGTGCACCAGCCGGGTTCCGTACCCAGCTTGCGCAGACCTTTGCCACCACCGGCGGCAATCCCGCGCTGCAGCCAGAGACCTCGGTTTCCAAGACCTTGGGCTTGGTGTATTCACCTGAGTGGTTGGATGGTGTCGATACCTATGTCGATTGGTACAGCATCAAGATCGAGGACGCGATCGGCGCCTTGGCCGCGCAGACCATCATCAACGAGTGCTACTTGCAGCTGAATCAGAACAGCTGCAACCTGATCACTCGCGATACCACGGGTGCGGTCAACGGCAACCCCGGTGAGATTTCTGGCATCGTTGCGCAAAACGTCAACTTCCGCGGCGGTCTGGAAACCGAAGGCTTCG
>JBQTGY010000088.1:0-19353 GCA_052390415.1 Pseudomarimonas sp.
GACTGTAACGGACAAATCGAAAGTAGCTCGCTCGGTCTGGCCGCGCTGGACGTGCTCCTCACTCCGCCAATAGCTTTGGCTATTGGCCTCGCTCCGGAGCGGCGTCCATCACGCCCACCCCATCGCGATCCCACTTCCGCTTCACCCGTTACAGCCCACTAGTGACTTGAGTGGTCATCACCACCCTCACCCTTCCGCACCTTCATCACCACCGGCAACGGATCGCCCTCCTCCGTCACCAGGTCAATGATGATCGTCGCTCCTTCCGCGATCGCACGCCTCGGGCGTAGCAACATCATGTGCACGCCGCCGGGTGCCAGCGGCAGGTTGCCTTCAGCGGGAACGGTGATCGATGGCATCGCACGCATGCGCGACATGCCGTCTTCTTCGTAGGACTCATGAAAGACGATGGCCTCGAACGCGGCGCTGCTGGCTTCGACGAGCTTCAGCGGTTGTTTGGCCGTATTACCGAGGATGACGTAGCCGGCCATGGCCTTTGCGCCGGGCGGCGCAGCGCGGATCCAGCCTTCCTTGGCGGTAAATTCCACACCATCGGCCTGAGCGGCACTGGCGACGAGCATCAGCATCAAAGCGAGTAGTTTTTTCATGTCTGCAAGTTTAGCGGTGCGTGCCTGCGCCGGGGTGAATGGTGAACTCCAGAGGTCGAGCTCTGGAGGGCGCCGCTCCTGCGGCGCTGCACTTGCTTTCGCGTGCGGAGGGAAGAGCAGCCGCGCGGGAGCGCGGCCCTCCGATACAGCGCCGCGACTTCCGAGACTTGCTTGGATTCATATGGGCGCCGCAAAGCAGCACGTGCGCCGAATTCTCGGCGCGAACGGTCATTCCTTGGCTGCCGTCGCGCAGAGAACATGGGTTTCGGGGCTTTGTCATCGGTTAGGCTTGCGCTTCTCTCTCGCTAACGAGTGCACCGATGATCCAGCAGCACACCCATCCTGACGACATCATCGAGCTGCGCCTGGCGCGGCCGCCGGTCAATGCACTCAACCCCGAGTTGCTACAGCAACTGCGCGAGATGATCGGCGCGGCGACCGCCAATGGCGCGCGTGGGCTGGTGCTCTCCGGCTCACCGGGTCTGTTTTCGGCGGGACTCGACGTGCCCGCTTTGTTGGCACTCGATGCCAAGGCTTTGGAGTCCGCGTGGCGCAGCTTTTTCGCGGTGTGTTTTGCCTTGGGTGCCAGCCCGATTCCGACCGTGGCGGCGATCACCGGCCATAGCCCGGCCGGTGGCGCGGTGATGAGTCTGTATTGCGACTATCGAGTGATGGCGGAAGGCAACTTCCGCATCGGTTTGAATGAGGTGCAGGTCGGACTCACCGTTCCGCCGGTCATCCAGTTCGCGTTTCGGCGTTTGCTCGGCGCGCATCGTTCAGAACGTTTGTTGGTCGCCGGTGCAATGATCGACTCGGCGCAGGCCCAGCAGATCGGCATGGTCGATGCGTTGGCGGCGGTGGATCAAGTGGTGCCGGAGGCGGTGTCCTGGTTACGCGGCAGCTTGGCGCTGCCACGCAATGCCATGCGGCGTACGCGGGAAATGGCACGGGCTGACTTGGTCGCCGCGATGGGCGATCCAGACACGCTGGACCTGAGCGGCTTTGTTGAAGACTGGTTTGCTGAGGAAACGCAAAGCGTGTTGCATGCGCTGGTGGCGCGGCTCAAAACCAAATCAGGCTGATTCAGACCCGCGTTCGGCGCATTCAGCACGTCGCCCGGACGCAGCGAAGCGGAATCCGGGGTAGTCGCGCGATGTCACCCCGGATTCCGCTGCGCTGCATCCGGGCTCGGCATCTGCTTCGGGTCAACAGGCGGAATACTCGGACGCATGAAGTTCAAGCGCCTTGAGACCTCAAGCGCCCTTCGCCACCGGCCGATGCGGATCGGCGATCCATTCACTCCAGGATCCCGCATACAGGCGCGAGCCCGGCAAGCCGGCGTGATCCATCGCCAACACGTTGTGGCAGGCAGTGACCCCGGAGCCGCACATGTGCACAGTGTCGGCAGGCGTCTGACCCTTCAACAAGCTATCGAATTCCTTGCGTAGCGCTTCCGGTGATTTGAAGCGACCCTGGCGATCAAGGTTTTTTGCGTAGTGCCGATTCACGGCACCGGGAATATGCCCGGCCACGCGATCAATGGGCTCGATCTCACCGCGGAAACGCTCGGGTGCACGGGCATCGATCAACCATCCGCCGGCATTGGCCATACGCGCTGCCAGCACCGCGATCGAAGCCACCGAGCGCACGTTGAAGCGCGCGGTGTAAGCAATCGCTTTGGGTCGCGGCACCGATTTATCCAGCGGCTTGCCGCCCGCGGTCCAGGCACTCAGACCGCCATCAAGCACAGCCACGTTTTCGTGGCGCAACGCCCGCAGCAACCACCACAGGCGCGCGGCGTATGCACCATCAGCACCATCGTAGGCAACCACTTGGGTGCTGGGATCGATACCCCAGCGACCAAGCCGACCGCACAGGTCAGGTGCGGTGGGCAGCGGGTGGCGGCCACCACCCGTCTTGCTGAGGTCCGACAGATCGCGTTCCAGATGCGCGTACAAGGCACCCGGAATATGCCCAGTCAAATAGGCGCGCTCGCCGGCGCCGGGATCGCGCAGGTCAAATCGGCAATCGACGATCACAACGCCCTTCTTGCCAAGGGTCGCAGCCAGCTCATCGCAAGAGACCAGGGTTCGCCAGTTCATGTGTGTTCTTTAAGACTTTGCCGGCGCGAAACCAGCGGGGAACGTCAATCGCGGGTGAGACGCTGACGCAAATTGACCAACATTGCCGCCGTCGCACCCCAAATCAGGTGAGGGCCAAAGCGGAACTGGTAATAGTGTCTCATTGCGCCGCGATAGTCAGCCTGACGGCGTTCGCAGTTTGCTGGATCAAGCAGGAACGCGAGCGGCACTTCGAAGGCTTCGGCGACTTCATGCGGGTCGGGTACAGCGTGATAGCCGGGATCGAGGCGCGCCAGCAAGGGCAACACACGAAAGCCGGTGATGGTGTCGTAGGGATCAATGAAGCCCAAGGGTTGCAGCAATTCACTCGGAATGGCGACCTCTTCACGCGTTTCGCGCAATGCAGCCGCCACCGGACCGTCATCTTCGGCGTCGATGCGACCGCCGGGAAAACTGACTTGACCGGCGTGATTGCTGAGGTGTTCGGTGCGGCGGGTGAGCAAAACCTGTGCGCCGTCGGCACGCATCACCACGGCAATCATCACCGCGGCAGGTGTGCGCTGGACGTTGGCGGGCAACAGGTCGGCCAGTTCATCAGCGTTCCAGGCGGGACCACTGGGCGGCGCATCAACGGGGAACAAGCGAATGCCGGCGAGAAGATCCGCGGAGAGCGTCACGTACGTGTGCCGAGTGACCAAACCTCGCCATTCCCGCGCAGGCGAGAATCCCCTGCTCTGGCGTCCCGTTGCTGTAGGCAAGTTCGCTGGATCCCCGCCTGCGCGGAGATGACCGGCGTTATGGAGGTGCGTCGCCAGACCAAAGAATGAAGGGTCAGGATCGTCATCGACGATCGAATTCCTTTCGCGACGCTCACGCCGTTCGCTGCGCTTCGCGCTGGGGCAACACGTGCAACATCAGGCCCAATCTGGCTTCGTCGCTGAGCGTGCTCCAAGCGGCGATTTCGTTGGCGGTGCGGTGACAGCCTTCACACAAACCCTGAGCATCGAGATTGCAGACCCCGATGCAGGGTGAAAGCACCGCCTTGCGCGGCATTGGGGCGTCAAAAAATCCCATCGTTTGCGACTGTCTGCACCGGCAGCGGTACCGCCGCCGGTGCAGACATCAACTTACTTGACTTCGACCAGGGTGACGTCGAACACAACGGCCTGGCTGGGGCCGATCGGCGAGCGCGGCGAATCGCCGTAGGCGAGATCCGACGGCATGAACAGTTCCCAACGCGAACCCGATTTCATCAGCGGCAGCGCTTCCTGCAGGCCTTTCAACGGCGCGTCCGAGACCTTCATGGTCACCGGCTGATTGCCCTGATAGGTGCTGGCGAATTCCTGACCGGTGTACAGCGAGCCGCGGAACTGCAGCTTCACTTCGCTGGTGCTGGCCGGACGGCCGCCGGTGCCCTCTTCAATCACGCGGTACTGCAAGCCGCTCGGCAGAGTGACGATACCGGCCTTGCCACGATTGGCCGCCAGGAACTGATCACTCTTGGTCTTGTTCTCGCTGGAAACGCGGGTGAACTCGGTACGCGCTTCTTCCTGCAACTTGGTCTGCATCTGCTCCAGCGCGGCGCGCATGTCGGCTTCTGCTACCACCGGCGGACGCTTAGCGTAACCGTCCTGAATCGCGCGGATGACCGTGGCGACGTCGACGTCAATCTTGCGCGCGGTGAAGTCCTTGCCAATCTCATAGCCAATGGAATAGCTCAGCTTGCCTTTCTCGGACGTCGTGTCCTGCGCCATGACAGCGGTAGTACCCATGATCGCGAGTAGCGCGATCGCCAAACGAACCTTCATCGACAAACTCCCAAAGGTGTGAAAACAGAACCGGCCGTACCGGCCCGACGAAAAGACCGCGAAGCATACCGGTCAGGCGCGCTGCCCGCCAGAACCCGCCCAGCGGTCCGTTCATCGGGGCGCGCGACGCAGACCCGCGGTCGCCCCTGCAAGTTCCTCATCAACGTCTCGCTTGCGCGGCTAGAATTAAGCTTCACCCCCGCCAGAAACCCTTTCGAATGTCGACCTCGACCCTGCTGATCGAAACTCTGCTCATAGAATCCGGCGGAGCGATCCGCTTGATCACGATCAATCGCCCCGAAAAGTTGAATGCGCTGAATCGGCAGACGCTCAGCGACCTGCATGACGCATTTGCCGATGCCGAAAGCGATACTGCGGTGCGTGTAGTTGTCCTGCGCGGTGCAGGCGGCAAGGCGTTTGTGGCTGGCGCCGACATTTCCGAGCTTGCCGCCCTCTCTGCGGTGCAAGTGCGCGATTTCTCACGCTTCGGCCAGCAGTTGATGAGCCGCATCGAGGCCTTGGGCAAACCAGTGATCGCACAGATCGGCGGCTTCGCTTTGGGCGGTGGCATGGAGTTGGCGATGGCCTGCCATTTGCGCATTGCCAGCGAAAAGGCCCGGTTTGGACAGCCCGAAGTCAATCTTGGCTTGACCCCCGGATTCGGCGGTACGCAGCGTTTGCTGCGCCTGGCCGGCCGCCAGGCGACATTGGAGCTGTGTTTGTTGGGCACGCCTATCGATGCCGCACGCGCCTTGGCGCTGGGGGTGGTCAACACAGTCGTCACGGGTGATCAGCTTGAAGCCGAAGTGATGCGTCGCGCCGAACAGTTGGCAGTGGCTGCTCCGCTGGCGTTACGCGGCATTCTCGACACGATTCTTGTCGGCGGTGAGTGCCCACTTCCGATGGGATTGGATTACGAAACCCAGTGTTTTGCGGTGTGTGCTGCCAGCGAGGACATGCGTGAAGGCACTCGCGCCTTTCTGGAGCGGCGCAAGCCGGAGTTTCACGGTCGTTAGTCACGGCAGGGTCGGTTGTCGGCCTCGAAGCACACCCTGACGTGCGTCTGCATTCCTTTCACGGTGGGTTGAGCCTGCCCGGCCACAAGGCGGAGGCGGCGTCGCGGCCCATCGTTGTGTGTCCTTTGCCCGCGGTACTGGTGGTGCCACTGCACCAACATATGGGTGATTCCGCTGAAGCCGTCGTCAACGTGGGCGACAGCGTGGCAAGGGGGCAGTTGATCGGCCGCGCTACGGCGCGAATGAGTGCCAACGTGCATGCGCCGGCCGCAGGTTTGATCGAGGCCATCGAATTGCACAACGTGGCGCATCCATCGGCGCTGCCCGCGCTTTGCATCCGCATCCGTTGTGCGGCCGAGCAAACCACGCTGACACTGCCGCCGCTTGCTGTTTGGGCCGACATTGCGCCGGAACTGCTGCTGCAACGTATCGCCGACGCCGGTATCGTGGGCTTGGGCGGTGCAGGTTTTCCGACCGCGGCGAAGCTGGGCGTTGATCGTCGGCTGCTGATCCTCAACGGCGCCGAGTGCGAGCCGTGGATCGCCTGCGATGACCGACTGCTGCAGGAACGCGCTGCCGAAGTCATCACCGGCGGCCGTTTGCTGCGCCGGATATGTGGCGCTGAGCGCGTGATTCTGGCGATCGAAGATGCCATGGTCGACGCCTTGGCGGCGGTGCGACTGGCATTGACCGCCGACGACGACATTGAGCTGGTGGCGGTGCCCACCGTGTATCCACAGGGCGGCGAGCGGCAATTGATACGGGTGCTGAGTGGTCGCGAGGTTCCGAGTGGCGGCCTGCCTCGAGACATTGGCGTTCTGGTCCACAACGTCGCCACCGCCGCCGCGTGTTGGCGCGCGGTGATGTTCGGTGAATCGCTGACCCGACGCATCGTCAGCGTCACCGGTCCCGGCATCGTGAACCCCGGCAATTTCGAAGTGGCCTTTGGCACCCCGATCCAACATGTCATTGCACACGCCGGCGGCTACAGCGCTGCTGCATCGCGCCTGCTGCACGGCGGCCCGCTGATGGGATTTGCCTTGCCACACGACGACTTGCCGATCAGCAAAAGCAGCAATTGCATCCTGGTGCTGACCGATAAAGAATTGCGCAGTGGCGGCGATCAAATGCCCTGCATCCGGTGTGGCGACTGCGCGGAAGTCTGCCCAGCGCAGCTATTGCCGCAGCAGCTCTTGGCATACTCGCGCTCGGATCAGTGGGACCGGCTGCGTCAAAATGGACTCGCGGATTGCATCGAATGCGGATGCTGCGATCTGGTCTGCCCCAGCCACATTCCCTTGGTCGAAACCTATCGCATCGCCAAATCTGCTCTGCGAGTGCGTGATCGCGAAGCGAATTTCGCCGCTGCCGCCAGACTACGTTACGAGGCGCGTGCGAAACGCATGCAGCGCGCCGCCGATGATCGGGCGCTTCGCCAGGCCGGACAGCAACAAGCGACATCGGCCAGCGCCGTGCAAGCGGCCATCGAGCGAGCGAAATCCAAACATGCGGTGGACGCCGACGGGCAGAATCCACCGTCGTGAGGAATTTCGAAATCAGTCAGGCACCGCATGTGCCGCCGCGCCGCAGCGTGCGCGCGGTGATGGGCTGGGTGTTGCTGGCGCTGACGCCCGGCGTGATCACCCACGTTCTGTACTTTGGCAGCGGCCCGCTGATCCAGATCGCGCTGGCCGTTTTTTTCGGACTGACGTTCGAGGCACTGATGCTGCGGGTGCGCGCGCAACCACTGCGGCCATTTCTGAGCGACTTGAGCGCGCCCCTGGCCGGCGTGCTGTTTGCGCTGTGCCTACCACCGCTGGCACCGTGGTGGATCGCCGCCTTCGGCATGCTGATGGCGATGGTACTGGCCAAGCACCTGTACGGCGGACTCGGCTACAACCTGTTCAACCCGGCCATGGTCGGTTACGCCGTGGTGTTGATCTGCTTTCCGCTGGAGCTTTCGCGCTGGCCGCACACCTTGGACACCAGCAGCGTCGGCGTGCTGGATTCGCTGTGGACGATATTTGCGGGAGTTCCACCACCGCCAAGTTGGGATGCCATCGCCCAGGCCACACCGCTCGACGTGCTGAGACAAGCCAGCGGCAGTGCTCAAACCGTCAACGAAACCCTGATTTCGCCGGCCTACCTGCAATCCAATATTCAGGCTTGGCATTGGATATCGCTGGCCTACGTGGCAGGCGGTTTGTGCCTGCTGTGGTTACGCATCATCGCGTGGCAAACACCGGTGGCGTTGCTTGGGACCTTGCTGCTGGTCAGCTTGCCGCTGTACGTCTTCGATCCAGACCTTTATCTGTCGCCGCTGGTCCATCTGTCCACCGGCGGATTGATGCTGGCGGCATTCTTCATCGCCACCGACCCCGTCACCGGCTGCACCACGGTGCGTGGCCGTTGGATTTTCGCTGCGGGCGTGGCTCTGCTCACACTCACCATTCGCCGCTGGGGTGCCTACCCCGATGGCGTCGCATTTGCGGTGCTGTTGATGAACTGCGCCGCGCCGTGGATAGATCTGCACACGCGTCCACGCATCTTTGGCGAAGGTTCCACTCGGCAATGAGTGGTGCACGCTCCATGGTGATCGCTGCCAGCCGCTTGGCCATGTGCGCCTTGCTGGCGGTCCTATTGCTGGGCGGCACCCATTGGTTGACGCGCCAGCGCATCGATGACGCCCGAGCGCGTGCCGAACGCGATGCCTTGTCACGTGTATTGCCGGCGTCGCAGTACGACAACGACATGGCGAATGATCGAATCAGGGTGATCGCACCCGCCTGGTTGGGCGACGATCAACCCTTGTCGGTGTGGCGTGCGCGACGCGCCGGTGCGGCGGCGGCGCTGGTGCTGCAATCGGTGGCAAACGATGGCTACGCCGGTCCCATCCATCTGCGCATCGGGATCGACGCACAGGGACGCATCACCGGCGTGCGGGTTACCGCGCACACGGAAACCGCAGGTCTTGGCGACCCGATCGAGGCAGATCGCAGCGACTGGATTCTGGGTTTCATGGGTCGCACGCTGGGCTCTCCTACGCTGGAACGCTGGAAAGTTCGCCGCGATGGCGGTGAATTTGATCAATTCGCCGGGGCCACGGTGACGCCGCGCGCGGTTGTTGGCGCGGTGCGGCGTGCCTTGCAATATGTCGAACGCCACGCCGATGCGCTCTACGATGCACCGACGGATAGCCAGCTGGAACATCGTGATGGCCCTTAGGCACTCCCTCAATCCCGGCATTTTCCAGTCATGAGATCGGCACCCGCCGCGAGCCAAATCGTTGCCTACGGCCTGTGGTCCGGCAATGCCGGCCTGGTCCAGTTGCTGGGTTTGTGCCCGCTGTTGGCGGTGAGCAATTCCGCCGTCAATGCGCTGGGCATGGGCTTGGCCACCATGCTGGCACTGACCTGCACCAGCGCAGCGATTGCCCTGCTGCACACATTGACGCGACGCGAGATTCGTATTCCCGCCTTCGTCATGATCATCGCCGCCATCGTCACCAGCATCGAACTGGCGATGCACGCGTGGCTGCCGAATCTGCATCACGTGCTCGGCTTGTTTCTGCCCTTGATCGTGACCAACTGCGCCATCCTCGGCCGCGCGGAAGCGTTTGCCTCACGCACCGATCCTTTCCGCGCGGCGCTGGATGGATTCGCGGTGGGTGCGGGATTCCTGTTGGTGTTGCTGGTGCTGGGTGGCAGCCGCGAGTTGCTGGGCCAAGGCAGCCTGTTCGCCGGCGCCGGCCGCTTGCTGGGGTTGCCGGCAATGGAGATCGAGGTGGCTGGATACCGTGGTTTCCTGTTGGCGGTGCTGCCGCCGGGCGCCTTCATTCTGCTGGCGTCGATGATCGCGCTGAAGCAGTTCGTGCAGCGGCCGCGCGCGCATTCGGCCGCAGCGCCAACGGCACAGAATCACACATGAAACCCGCGGCCCGCGAGGAACTGTTCAGGCGCTGGCGCGAACTCAACCCGCAGCCGACCACCGAGCTGGAATACCGCTCGCCATTCGAGTTGTTGATCGCGGTCATCCTGTCGGCGCAAGCCACCGATGTCGGCGTCAACAAAGCCACGCGCGGCCTGTTTGCGGTGGCTAATACGCCGGCGGCGATGCTGGCGCTGGGCGAAACGCAGCTGAAGCGCTACATCGCCACCATTGGCCTGTTCAACGCCAAGGCCAAACATGTGATAACGACCTGTCAGCGGTTGGTTGACCTGCACCAAGGCGAAGTGCCGCGCGATCGCGAAGCCTTGCAAGCCTTGCCGGGTGTAGGCCGCAAAACCGCCAATGTCGTGTTGAACACTGCATTCGGCGAGCCGACCATCGCCGTCGATACACACATTTTTCGGGTCGCCAACCGCACTGGTTTGGCGCCCGGCAAAACCGTCGATGCGGTCGAAAAGGCACTGCTGAAGCGCGTGCCTGCCGAGTTTCGGCTGAACGCCCATCACTGGCTGATCCTGCATGGTCGTTATGTCTGCAAGGCGCGCAAGCCGAACTGCGGCGAGTGTGTGGTGCGCGACCTGTGCGCGTTCAAGGGCAAGGATCAAGCGCTGTAAGCTCGGCGATTGCAGGCCTTTGCAACACCCGAAGCAGCGATATTTCTCGCCGACTGAAGAGCGGTGGAAGCCGCGATGCTTTTGGCCCGAACGCTGTGAGGTTCGCGGCTTCCGCCGCTGCGACAAACATGCCATAGGGTGCGTCTTGACGCACCAGCACTTGGCTTGAACACAAGCCGGTGCGTCAAGACGCACCCTACCTCGATACGCGAACAATCCAGCGATGGTGAGCGACGGGCGGCCAAGATTCCGGCTGAACGCCAGCTAACCGCAACAGGGCGTCGGCGCACCGACTCGCCTCAACCCCAGCTCTTTGTCCCCGTAGCGCAAACCCAGCGGCTGTCGACAATCGGTAACCGTGTCCGCGCTACGATTTGGACTCGAGAGGGAGACTCATGGACCCCACGCCATCAATGCTCGACATAGAGGCTGCTCGCGAAGGCGATGCCTTGGCGTTGTCGCGCTTGCTGGGCAACGAACGTCGGCGCGTGGTGCGTTACGCCGAACGCCATTGCAAGGTTCACGACGTCGAGGACGCGGTACAGGAAACCTTGTTGATCGCCAGTCGGCAGATTTCCGGTCTGCGCGTGGTTGAGGCCTTCAACGGCTGGCTGTTTCGCATCGTCAAGCGCGAGTGCGACCGCATGAAGCTGTTCTACCGCACCCACATTTTCGATTATTCGCCTGATGCATCCATGCCCGAGCCCGTGCTCGTAGTGAATGAAGGTTTGCGGATCGATCTGGTCGCGGCGGTGGAGTCGCTGCCTGCGCACTATCGCGAAGTCTTGCTGTTGCGGGACGTGCAGGAGTTGACCGTTGATGAAATGGCGGCGCGCTTGCGCTTGAGTCGGGAGGCGGTGAAGGGCCGTTTGCATCGTGCTCGTTTGCTCGTTCGGGAGTATCTTGATACGTGATGTTGAAAGTGGGATCGTCCGCACGCTTTTGATGTTGTTTTCACCCACGGTCCGGCAGGTTCTTGCGGGTCATGTTTTGCCCGGTCCACTTGTGGATCGGGTTTCTTTGGCGGGCAAAACCCGCCGCTTACGTCAATCTCGGAGCTACCTATGAACAAGTCCATCAAGCCCATCTCCATTGCTATCGGCGCCGCGTTCATCGGCTCGCTGGCCATGGCTGGCAATTCCATTGCAGCCAGCGGTTTTGGCATGACCGACCTTTCCTCCGGCTACCAGCTGGTTGGTGAAGAGAAGGCGGCGGAAGGCAAGTGCGGTGAAGGCAAGTGCGGCGCTGAGAAGAAAGCTGAAGGCGCCTGCGGCGAAGGCAAGAAGGCTGAGGGTTCGTGCGGCGAAGGCAAGAAGGCCGAAGGTTCCTGCGGCGAGAAAAAGGCCGAAGGAAAGTGTGGTGAAGGCAAGTGCGGCGAAGGCAAGAAGGCTGAGGGTTCCTGCGGCGAAAAGAAGGACGGCGGCAAGGTCTGATTTCTCGGCGCCTTCTTCGGCAATCACCCACATGCTTGCGCCAGCTAGTGCTGGGCTGGGATTGCGGCGGGCCCTGATGGACCCGCTGCAAGCTGCCGCTGATGGTGTGTTCGACTTCGTTGAAGTCGCGCCGGAGAACTGGATCGGTGTCGGCGGCAGACTGGGCAACCAGTTTGCCGCGCTCGCTGAGCGGTACCCGCTTTTTTGCCACGGACTGTCGCTGTCGATTGGTGGTCCCGACGCGCTCGATGAGTCGTTCCTGCATCGGCAAAAACGCTTCTTCGACTCCCACAGGGTGCCGATGTACAGCGAACACCTGAGTTACTGCACCGACGGCGGCCATCTGTACGATTTGATGCCGATACCGTTCACCGAAGAAGCGGTGCACTACGTCGCTGGCCGAATTCGCCGCATCCAGGACATTCTGTGTCGGCGCATTGCGATCGAAAACGTCTCCTATTACGCGGCCCCGCATCGCGAGCTGGATGAGATCGATTTCATCAACGCGGTCCTCAACGAGGCCGACTGCGACCTCTTGCTCGACGTCAACAACATCCACGTCAACAGCGTCAATCACGGCTACGAGGCGCTCACCTACCTGCATGCGCTGCCGGCGAAACGGGTCGCCTACATGCACATTGCCGGTCATTACAACGAGGCGGAAGATTTGATCGTCGACACCCACGGCGCCGATGTCATCGAGCCGGTGTGGGACCTGCTGAATGCGGCTTATGCGCATGTCGGCGTCAAGCCGACCCTGCTTGAGCGAGACTTCAATTTTCCTTCCATCGAAACGCTGGCTGCGGAGGTTGCGCGAATCCGTTCGGCGCAAGCGCTCGCGCACGCGCGCCTTCCGATTCACGGCGTTTCTGCGACCCAGCATGCGGCCGCTTGAAGCACCTGCGCGGTTGGCCGCGCAGCAAACCGAGTTCGCCGCCCACCTGCGCAACCCCGACGCCAAACCGGCACCTGCGGGCCTCGAAGACCGCCGCATGGCGATCTATCGCGAGCTGTTTTACAACAGCCTGGAAGGCATCCTTGCCAACAATTTCCCGGTCATCCGAGGCTTGCGTGATGACGCTTGGTGGCATGAGCGCGTACGTGGCTTTTATCGCGACTGGCACAGCCACACACCGCTGTTCACCGAGATCGGCCGCGAGTTCATGCGTTATCTCGAACAGCGCGCCGAGCAAGGTGCAGATGACCCGCCGTTTCTCGTCGAGCTGGCCCACTACGAGTGGATCGAAATGGTGCTGGCATTGGACGAAACCGAACTCAGCGACATCGATTGCGTCGCCGATGGGGACTTGCTCGTAGCCCGCCCCGTATTGTCGCCGTTGGCTTGGCCGCTCGCTTACCAGTTTCCTGTGCATCGGATTCGCGCTGACTTTCAGCCCGAGCAAGCGCCAGAACAACCCACTTTCCTGCTGATCGTGCGCGAGCGCGATAACAAGATCCGCTTCAAGGCCATTGAAGCGATCGGCTTTCATCTGCTGCAAGCCTTGGCACACAATCCCGGCCAGCGCAGTGGGCGCGAAGTACTGCTAGACCTGGCGGCGCAGGTGGGAGTGATTGATGGCGAGGCATTCGTTGTTGCCGGCGCGCAGATGCTGGAGCAGTTGCGGCAACGGCAAGCAATACTCGGCACCGCAGTCGGCCCCTCACGCTAGCGCCTAGCCCGGATGCAGCGCTGCGGATTCCGGGGCCACGTCACGCGACTCTGCGATTCAGTGAACGCGCTCGCGAACCGAACGGCGCCTTGCGGCGCTCTATGTGGTCGCCACCCCATCCACCTTCCAACGCAATGAGCCCGCCATGCGAATTCTGATTGAAACCTACGACGCCATCACCGACCGTTTGGAGGGTGTCGGCCGCTGGCTGGCGCCGCTGGGCTTGCGCTTCATTCTGGCCTGGGAGTTCTGGGAAGCCGGCCGCGAGAAATTCACCGGCAGCAATTGGTTCATGGACATCCAGGGCCAGTTTCCGTGGCCGTTTTCCATCGTGCCATCGAGCATCAGCTGGACCATGGCGACCTGGACCGAATTGATCGCCGCCATCGCTCTCGCGCTCGGGTTGTTCACCCGCTTCTTTGCCTTCAGTTTGTTTGTACTGACCGTGGTCGCTACCGCCGCCGTGCATTGGCCAGACGACTGGATGATGTTCAGCGAACTGCTCAAGGGTTACGCGATCACCGACAAGGGCTTTGGCAATTACAAGTTGCCGGCGCTGTTCGTGGTCATGTTGCTGCCTCTGATTTTTCATGGCGGCGGCAAGCTGAGTCTGGATGCACTGCTGAAATCCATCCGCGGCCGCGGCGATGTCGATCCCAATGCCGATGCGTTGGCTTGGAGCTTCGCTATGGTGGCCATCGGCGCGCCAATGACAATGTTGCTGCCGGCGTTCGGTATCGCCTTGGCGGGTGCGGGCGTGATGCTGGCGGTGGCTGCCCGCTTTGTTCGAGGTTGAGAAAGCCAGCGCACTCAGCAATGCAGGCCAGAATCATCCCTATTGACCCGGCGACCGTTCACCATGAAGCAGTAACCAGGCGCCGCAAGAGCATTCAACGCGGAGAACGCAGAAAAGCGCAGAGGCGCGCGGAGCAAGTGGAATGCGCTTTGCGCACGGCGGAGCTTGGATCGATCCGCGGGGACAAAATCTAATGCGTCTCCGCGTTTCTCTGCATTTCTCTGCGCCTCCGCGTTGAGGCAGTCGAGGTTGTTTTGCTGGCTGGCAGATTTTCGCCGACTCAATAACCGTCATTCCCGCGCAGGCGGGAATACAGGGCCTGGCGGTGCTCCAGACTCCACGAGCCACTGGATCCCCGCCTGCGCGCGCGTGCGCGGGGATGACGATTGCACCCCTCCTGTATCCTGCGGCCATGAGAAATCCCTCCTTGACGCGCAGCATGGCTGCGCGATTTCGCGGTTATCTGCCGGTAGTGGTCGATGTCGAAACCGGTGGTTTCGATTGTGAGCGCCACGCCCTGCTGGAAATTGCGGTCGCCCCCATCCTGATGGACACGGATGGCTGGTTGTCGCCAGGCGAGATCTGCTCGACCCACGTCACCCCGTTTGCCGGGTCACAGATCGACCCCAAGTCGTTGGAGATCACCGGCATCGACATCGACCATCCCTTCCGCGGTGCTTTGGCCGAGCGCGAAGCGCTGGCCCATGTGTTTACGCCGGTGCGTCAAGCGGCACGTGCTGCCGGTTGTCAGCGCGCCATTCTGGTGGGCCACAACGCGCCGTTTGATCTCGGCTTCTTGAACGCGGCGGTCAAACGCACCGACTTCAAGCGCAACCCATTCCACCCTTTCAGCACGTTCGACACGGTGACCTTGGGCGGTTTGGCGGTGGGGCAAACGGTACTGGCGCGGGCGGTCGAAGCGATCGGCTTGAGCTGGGATCCGCGCGAAGCGCATTCGGCGGTGTATGACACCGAGCGCACTGCACAACTGTTTTGCAAGGTGCTCAATCGGTGGCGGCAACTAAGCCTGCTGGATCAATCTGAATCGGGCCAATTCGAGGCAAACCCGACGGAATCAGGCGCGATCGAATGGGAGCAAACTTGCTCCGCAAGCTCGGAGGAAATCTGAATGCCGATTTTTGACTACCGCTGCATTGATGAAGCCGCCGGCTGCGCGCATTGTGGCCCCGGCTTCGAACACATGGAGCGGCTGAATGCCGATCCCTTGTTGGCGTGCCCGCACTGCGGCGCCGCCATCCGCAAACAACTGAGTGCGCCCGCGTTGGCCATCGGCGGCTCGCATCTGCAAAAAGAGAAGAAAATCGGCGACGCCGGCTTCACCCAGTACCGGAAAATTGGCAAAGGTGTGTACGAAAAAACGGCGGGCAAGGGTCCGGGCATCATCAGCGCGGATTGATCGCAACGTGGAATCCATTGCGGTGTGACCGACGCGCCGAGACCGTCACGCGCCGATGCTCAGATATCGCCAGCGTACAAGGCCACCGCATCGCTGCCGGGTACCAGTTCCAGCAATTGCTCGAAGTGCAAACCCAGCTTGCCGAGCAAACGCGCGGAAGGTTCGTTGTCAGGCGAGGCAATAGCCAACAGCCGGCGTAACCCAAACTTCTCTCGGGCCAGCGTGACGCAGGCTTGCGCGGCCTCCAACGCAAACCCTTGGTGTCGATACTGCGGCAGCAAGGCGTAGCCAATATCGACGCCGGGCAAAGTGTCGCGCTGGATCAAGCCACACATTCCGATGGGCTGCGCACCCCGGCTGAGGGTGATCGCAAACAGACCGTATCCCAGCCGCTGATACATGGCCCGCGGGCCGTTTTCGATATAGGCCAAGGCGTCTTCGACGCTATGAATGCCACGGTCTCCGATGTAGCGAAGCCAGGCGGGATCGTTGACCAATGCAAGCACGAAGTCTGCGTCGTCGGCGCTCAACCAACGCAGGGTCAGGCGCGCTGTCCGCATGACAATCATCGGCGAGAACGATCAGGCATGGGAGGCAGTGCCGCTCCCGCAAGCGCATGGGTTGCGTCACCCGGCATGCGTGGTTCTCAGCCGACGCCGAACCCGGCGCGTTGGGCAAGTGCAACGTTTTCGCGCTCGACCTTGGTGACTTGCGCATGGGTTGAACCATGCAACAACCAGCGCGCCAAACTTTCGATGGCCGCCGGATCGCCTTGCGCCAACACTTCCACGCTGCCGTCGTCGCGATTGACCGCGTAACCATCCACTCCCAATTGTTGTGCTTCACGCCGGCAACCGGCGCGATAGCCAACACCCTGTACGCGCCCACGGACACGAAACAGCACCGCAATGCGCTCGGTCGTCATGGACTTTGGTGGGCGGTGGCTGCCGTGATTGCCGCGGCCAACTCGACCGCAGTCACCGGACCAAGGAAACGCTTGGCGACGGCGCCAGTCGGATCGATCAAATAAGTCATCGGCAGCCCGCGCGGAATGTCGAAATCCGCTGGCGGCTTGTAGGTGTCGATGATTGCGACAGGATAGGCAATCGGCCGTTTGAGCAGAAATTCGCGCATCGCCTCGGGTTCGATTTCCTCATAAGCCAAGCCCACCACGTCCACATCCTTGCGCTCGGCATCAAACGCCGCCAACTCGGGGATCTCCTTCAGGCAAGGCGCGCACCAGGTCGCCCAGAAATTGATCACCACCCATTGACCGCGCTTGCTCAGCAACTCGAACACACCGTGATCCATGGTTGCCACGGACAAGGTCGGATGGGTGGGTTTGCTGCTCGGTGTGGCGGCAACGGCGGGCAGTATCAACACCGCCAGCAGCATCGCGCAGGCACTGCGCACCAAGGTGAGGCTTTTCATTGACTCATTCTCCGCTGGTTGCCTCGTGATCTGTTCGCGCAGCATGCCGCAACACGGCGCTCAAGGGTCTCTCCAAGGGGCACTTGAGGGGGTCGCGCAGCGAATCCAATATGGCGTCGACCTGCTGACCCAGCCCGTCCTGGCTACCAAACAGCACCAAGGGCGTCAACGGAATGCGCAAGCCCGAGGCCTCGATCAACTCGCCCACGGTCAAGCCATCCAGATCCCGCGCCAGCAACCAGTCACCCACTTCGTTGCGTTGCACGATATAGCCTGCACGCAGCAGACCCAGCAACTGCATCAGCAAATCATCGCTCAGACTGGGTTCGCTAGCCTGCAAGGCTTCGACGCTGACCGCCGCACCGCGCGCTTGCGCATCGTGCAGGCGTCCCACCAAGCGCAATAGTCCCACCATCTCGTAACCGCGTGGCAGCAACAGGTCCTTGCGCTGGTATCGGAAGGCCGACAACGAGGCCGCAATCGATGCGCCCAGCAAGATCACCACCCATGACAGATACAGCCAGATGAGAAAGATCGGCAGCACCGCGAGCGTGCCATAGATCTGCTCATAGGAAGGTACCTGTTGCAAATAGTAAGCAAAGCCGCGCTTGGCAACCTCGAACAAGATGGTTGCAAGCACGCCGCCGGCCAAGGCATGGCGGAAGAACACACGCCGATTGGGAATGATCGCGTAGGCCAGGGTGAACGCGGCCAGTTCCACCAGCAACGGGACAACCGACAGCAGGCGCGGCCCCCAAGTCAGCTCCTGATCGTTGCCAACGATCGTCAACGACAGCAAGTAGGACGACAAGGCCAGACTGGAAACCGCAAGGATCGGCCCCAAGGTCAACACGGTCCAGTACACCAGTACCCGTGACAAACCGGGACGCGGGGCGCTCACCCGCCAGATGCGGTTGAAGGTGTCCTCGATGCTTTTCATCATCAGCAATGCAGATACCAGCAAGGCGATGACGCCGACGCTGGTCAGCCGCGCCGCACTATCGGCGAACTGCCGCAAATATGCTTCTACCGCCCGCGCCGCGGTTGGCAAAAAATTGGTAAACAGGAACTCGGTCAAACGCGTACTCATGGCTTCGAACACGGGAAACGCAGCGAAAATCCCGAAAATCGCCACGCTGAGTGGCACCAAGGCGAAAACCGACGCGTAGGCCAGCACACCAGCGGTTTCAAAACAGCGATCTTCGACGTAGCGGTGCCAGACGAACCGCGAGAACGCTCCCAGAGGCTCGCGGATGTGCGCGGGAATCCTGCGTCGCAAGTGGTGAAGATTTCTCATCGCGGCAGCCTAAGCTATCGAGCGTCGGTTGACATATGTCGAACCGATTGCGTCATGGGTGACATGAATACACCGTACGCACCTCGCCGCGGCGACAATGGTAGTCACTGATCGCAGACACCCACGTTTCGCTTATGGCCGACATCCTGATTCTCTATTTCAGTCGCGGCGGCAATGTCGCGGCACTTGCACGGCAGATCGCACGCGGCGTGGAAGATGTGCCCGGCATGGCGGCTCGCTTGCGGACGGTGCCGCCGGTGGCTCCACAAACACAGGTCGCGCTCCCACCGGAGCCACCCGAAGGCTCGCCCTATGTCGACAAGCGTGATCTCGCCGATTGCGCGGGCTTGATTCTGGGTAGCCCGACGCGATTCGGCAACATGGCAGCACCGCTGAAACATTTTCTCGACAGCACCGGGGCGGAGTGGGCCTCGGGCACCCTGATCGGCAAACCTGCCGCCGTATTCACCTCGACTTCCAGTCCGCATGGCGGCCAGGAGTCGACCCTGCTGTCGATGCTGATCCCGCTGCTGCACCACGGCATGCTGATTCTTGGACTGCCCTTCAGTGAACATCGCCTGACGACCACCGATGGCGGCGGCACGCCATATGGTGCCAGCCACCTGGCCGGCCCCGACAGCAAACGACCGCTCAGCGAAGACGAGAGACATCTGGCGCGCGCGTTGGGCAAGCGCGTCGCCAGTCTCGCTGCACAATTGCAGCGCACGCCGTGAGCGCTCGCCATCTGGCCTTGGCGGCTTTTTGGTGCTTGTTGGCCCTGCAGCCCGCCTGGCAGCTGCTGCTCAGTCCAGCGAAAGTACTGCCACCGCTGCTGGTCACCGCCTTGCTTACCCTGCCCTTGTTACCGCCAGCGATTGGCCTGCTGCTACGCCGCCCCAGCGCCTTGTTCTGGGGCGGCGTCATTGCCCTGCTGCATTTCTGTCACGGCATCATGGAGCTGTGGACTGATCGTTCGGTGATCGGCTTGGCGCTGGCGCAAGTCGGATTGAGTACCGGCCTGATCGCAGCGATTGGCTGGGATGGGCTGCAGAAACGACGGGCTCAGCGTGCGGCCAGCCAAGCACCCCGAGCTGAAAGTCGATAGCTAGTGGCCTGTAACGGACAAATCGAAAGTCGCTCGCTCGGTCTGGCCGCGCTGGACTTGCTCCTCACTCCGCCAATAGCTTTGGCTATTGGCCTCGCTCCGGAGCGGCGGCCATCACGACCCACACTA
>JBQTGY010000089.1:0-38921 GCA_052390415.1 Pseudomarimonas sp.
CGATGCTCACTTGGTCTTTGCGGCCATCGCTGCGTTGCGCCTCGCCGCAATGGGCCCACCATTCCGACTCGGCGCGCCTTGCGCTGGCCGCAAATCCGCTGCGTGATCACTCGCGCCCCCTCATGAAGTGTCCGGGCTAGGGTGTTTTGACATACACGGAGCGACCTACTCCGCGTATGTCAGCAGACCCCAACTGCTTCACAAGACCTGATATACAGAATCGGCCCGTCAAGGCGCAAACAGCGGAATCTGCAGCAATTGCGCAGGGAGGATTTCGCTGCCGATCCAGACCGAACTTGCGTCGGTTGAGAACGCGATCGCCTCGGCTTGCGTGATCCAGGGGAAGGGAACATCGACCGGCTTCCTCATCACAGCCGTCGCCCAGGTTTCGCTCGGCAAGCGGGTGTAAATGCGCGCATGCAAATAGTTGAGCACGGCCATCTTGCTGCCGTCTGCACTGATGTCCATCGACGATATCTGGGCACGATACCTGCCGTACACAGGATTGCGCTGCATATCGTCGGTGTCCGGCTGCGCGATGTGAGCAAGCAATGCAACCCGCTCGGCGACCAGCGGCGCTGTCGTCGAGTCGCCGTCGAGCGGCAGGCGGTACAGTTCAGGCGGGACGCGCTTCTTGGCAATCAGATAAATCATGCGCTCCTTGATGTCGACGCCGACGGCCTCGCAGTCGCGCGCTCCGTCCGGCCAAACAAACCGTAGCGTGCGTGCAGCGGAGGCGCTGCCATCGCTGAGGGTTTGTGGCTCTGGCACAAAATACAACTGCAATTCCTTGCGCACGCCGCCGTTGTCGCCGGTGTCGGCGATCAGCAGCCAGTTGCGGTCAGCATCGCGAAAGCTGGCCATGTCCTCCCAGTCGTAGTTGGCCGCATTGTCGATGTGCACACGCGCGCGCCGTTTGGCTTGTGCGTCGATGGCGTAGATGTCCGCGCTGCTGCCACTGTCGTTGTGCGTCCACAGAATGCCGGGGTGAACATTGGCTGCGGCCAAGCCACTGACTTCGGCGATCGCCGAGTCCGTAATCAAACCGGCCAGGCGCGCTTGACCCGGTGCAAGCTCTCGCGGCGCTGCGTCCAAGTGCGCGCCGAATCCGAGCGCCGGCAGTGTGCAAAGCCAGGCGCACAAGAGTCTCAAGCTCATCGTTTTGCTCGCTCAATGCTGTCGATTTGAAGACGGCCCAGTAAATTCAGTCCGCCATAAAACCCGAACGGGTCGCCATCGCCGACGTCCAAAGCCAAGTGGCCGGAGCCAAAGTGTGGCAAGGCGGCATCAAAGCCCTGCCAGCGCCCGTCGACCCAGGCATATACCCATGCGTGCGGCACGAATACCGCGCTGCGACCCGCAAACGATGGCACGTAGGCGAGGCCGCTGGCGACCCGGGTGGGGATACCACGGGCGCGACCCAGCGCGGCCAGCAGCAAGGCGTGTTCGGTGCAGTCACCTTCGGCAAGCTCAATAGTCTCCAATGCTGAGGCATAGCCAATGCGCAGCGACTTGGTGGCGATGTGACCAGCGACGCCGGATTGCAGACGACGCATCGCCTGCGCATCCGATTTCGTCTTGCCGGCGAGCGCTTTGGCAAACGCCGTCACCGTCGGATGATCGCTTTGCAGCCAACGATTCGGCAGCAGGTCGTTCGCATCCGGCGGACCATCGTTGCTGCCACGAGGATCAACGATGATTTGAATGGAGTTGTTTTCGATGTTTCGCCGTTGGCCGGGCAAATCGGCCGCAATTGGGGCCTCGCCGGAAAATCCAACCTGGTAACTCAAGCTGCGCTTGCGGTCGCGCCGAGTCAACGCCCGCGGAGCTTGCACGGTCGTGGCGGCCAACACGTCAACGGCTTGATTGGGTGCCTCTGCGCAGGCTTGATCGCAGGCCACGACGTCCAGAACCACACCGAGCATCGGCATCTGTATACGGCGCAGGGCAAAGTCGCTCGGGTTTACCCAAACCTCGCTGACGACCAGCGTGCCTGCGGCGTTCAAGGTTTGCCGCAACGCGAGCGTTCGCTCGGTTATGTCGAACAGGGCGATGTCCTGATAACCAATGACCTCGATATCCAGCGGCAGCGCTCGCAGCGCGTCGATGTCGAAATGGACGATGCTTTGCGTGGAACCGGGTTGATCACCCGTGCGCATGGCAGCCAGCCGCTCGCCCTCCACCAGCAACGCGCCGCTGGGCCAAGCGATGGTCTGCTCACGCACCCGCTCGCCCTGGCGAATGCGGATACTGGCGACGCCTGCGTGGATTTCGCCCTCGGTTTCGACACGACTGCCGCCAGCATCCAGCATGTTCGAAAACGCCAGTGGCTGGCCATCGTTGCTTTCGTGGGTGGTTTGCTCGCTGTGCAGAGGCAAGGTCTGGCCATCTCGTTGCAACACCAATTGCATGCGTTGGTGGGTCTCGACGCCCTCCGCAGTGGTGCTGCGCGAGATGACCATCTGGCCGATCTTGCGGCCGTCCAGATGCACGCTGTACCACTGCGGACTGCTGTTGACGCCCACCGCGAAGGCCGGCAATGCAAACACTGCCAACACCAGCCAGCACACGACCTGCAGCCACGGTAGCAAGGGTTGAAACAGTGGTGGTCCCCGCCGTGGACGCCTGTCCCGACGGCTAGCGTTCTGACTCATGGATGGACGCCGATCAGTTCGTGTTCGCAGCAAGCCGCAAATCCACCCACACCATGCGGTGGTCGCTCGCTTGCAACCACTGGGCTTCAGGACGATCTGGGGGCGGCCAGAACACACCGCTACGTACCACGCTGAAGCCCAGTGAAGGCAACACGTAGTCGATGCGCATGTTGCCGGCGCGCGGACCAAATGCACCGGTGTGTTCGGCAGCAGGTGTCTTTTTGCTGGCGGCGAGTTCGGCGTCGGCGGTATTGGCGACGGCTGCGCCGGCGCTGGTCGGTGCCGGCATGGTCAGCACGCGCGGATGGGTCAGCAATTGGGCGATGGCCCCTGGAATGCTCTCGCCGTCCTGCGGGTCGGCGTTGTAGTCGCCGGCTATCACGAAGCGCGCGTCGTCATTCAATCCGCCACAGCGCCCATTGTCATCGCATAGCCAAGGCGCGTCAGGGTTGCTCAGGTATTCGGCCCACAGTCGAATCTCATCGAAATTGCGTCGGCCGTTGCGATCTTCCGGCCCGTCAAAGACGGGTGGCGTGGGGTGCGCCGCCAAGAAGTGCAGTGTCCCTAGCGGAGTTTGCACGGGCACGTCCCAATGCGATTTTGAGGATAGGCGCAGCTGCGCCCACGTCTCGGCGGCGAACCATGGCGCCTTTTTGTTCGGCATGAGCGGCGCGTGCGCGCCGGGCATCGCACTCCATCGCAGCTGCTGAAACGTACGTACGTGTTCGCGGTCGATCGGATGACGCGACAGCACCAACATGCCGTACTGACCAGGGTGCATGCCAAAACCCCAGGCATCCCCTGGGCCATTCGTCTCGCCATCGCCGGTGAGATCCAGCCCACTCGCGACGCCCGTATTGACTGCTGCCTGAAAGCGATAGGTATAACGGATCGCGCGCTCGCCGAATTGGCCTTGGCCCAAGTAGCGAGAGACGAACAATTCCGCTGCTTGGCCTCCGGCGTCGTAGTCGAACTCATTGAGCAGGACAAGATCGGGTCGCACGCGCTGGATGACTGCCGCAACCTGCCTCGCCGCGAGGTGATCGCCGCTCAATTGCTTGATCAAGCCGCCCGCTTCATCGTGGTTGAGCGACGTATTGAAGGTAGCCACACGCAGCGGTCGCATCAAGCCGCCGCTCATGCTTTCGGCAGTGGCTGCTGCAGCGGAAATAGAGGTGAGCGCGAGCGCCAGGGTCGCGAAAATCGCAGAGATAATTTGCATGCGCCGGATTCTCGCATGGCCTCACGCGCGCGCGGTGAGCACTTGCTTGCACCAACCAGAAGCAGTCAATATTTCAGCCGGCTGGAAGCTCGACTTGTAAGCCATCTTGGGATGACCCTCGATCCAGAAGCCCAGGTACACGTGAGCTCGGCCCGTCAGCTTGGCCCATTCGATCTGTCGCAGCACCGCCAAGGTGCCGAGCCCGCGAGTGACGAGCTCAGGATCGTAAAACGTGTAGACGGCGGACAACGCATTCGGCAATACATCGGTTGCCGCTACCGCCAACAAGCGACCTGCCTCACGAAACTCAAAAAAGCGAGTCGGGCTCCAGGCGCTGGTCAGAAACGAATCGAACTCATCGGCACCAGACGCTTCCATGCCGCCGCCTGGATGCCGCCCATGCAGATAACGGCGGTACAACGAAAAGACTTCGCCACTGCGATGTGCGGGTTGATCGAACAAGCCGACCCGGGCATTGCGAGCGAGGCATCGCTTTTGGCTGCGATTGGGGACAAAGCTCGCGACCGGAATGCGCAACGGCACGCAAGCCTGACACGCAGCGCAGCGTGGTCGGTAGACATGTCCACCGGAACGCCGAAAGCCCAGCCCCAGCATGTGCGGATAGGCCATGGGTAGAGCTGCGTCGTTGGGGTCGAGGATGACATCGCGCGCAACCCGCTCAGGCCAATAACCACAGGCATGATCTTGGGTCTGAAACAGCTTGATGGTGGCGTCGCGCATGAGTCGATGCTAACGGATGCGGAATCCCCTCGCGGAACGCGTCAGCTGGCCCGCTTGTGCCAATTCATCAACGCGCGGCGACCTTGCGTGCTCCAGCGCAGCCTGGTCAGTGTCCGCCCATCAGCGCCAAACCGCCGGCGATGCCTGCCGAGCCCAGTACCACGCCCACCGCCATGCCCCACCACGCGTATTTGCGCTCATTGATGCGCGCAAGGCGGGCGCCGAGCGGATCGTTGCGGGCTTCGATGGCGTGCCGGCGCGCAAGAATGCGCGGCAGCCACAACAGGTTCATGGCACCCAAGGCGATGACCAGCGCCGCGAACACGGCAGTGGGTCCCCAGATGCCGTGTGAGAGCGCGCCGTAGGACATCAATCCCGTCAACAAGACAACCAAACCCACACCAGCCACTGCAAACCACGAAAGCTGGCGCTTCTCCTCTGCATCGATGGCGGTTGTCCAGTGTCGACGCACGCCGAACAAGACAGCGGCGACGCCAACTACCAGCGCGAACAGCACACCGCCGGCGAGACCGAACAACAGGCGTGAGGCGCCTTTGCCGGCGATTCCGGTGCCGAGAATGAACTTGCTCAGACCCTTGCCAACGGCGGCTGCGCTACCTGCGGCAACGGCGGCGGCAGCGGGTTGACTGACAGTAAGCCCCGCGACCACCAAGGTGGTGAAGGCAACACCGGGAGCCGTTGCCAATGCGGCGCGGCCCAGGCGCTCCAGCAGTTCGTCACGAAGACTCAGGCGAGCACGCGAGAGTCGCTTGCGCACCGCCGCATCCTGCATGCCAAGCAGGGTCGCCACGTGTTTGGACGATTGGCCTTCACGGTAGTAGATCAACAGGATCTCGCGGGTTTCCTCCGGCAAGTTGTCGATCAGTTCGGCAACCACAGCTTCTTCATGCTGGCGGGAAAGCAGCTCCGGGTGATCCGGTGTGGGATCGGCGACGACGGCCAAAATAGTGTCCATGTCGCCGTCATAGCGCTTTTCGGTCACCCGCCGGCGCAGATGGTCGCGCGCCAGGTTGCGGGTGATTTGCCGCAGCCAGGGCAGGAAGCTTGATGAACTGCGCAGACTCTTCAAATTGGTCCACGCGTTGAGGAATGCGTCCTGCGCGATATCTTCGGAAGCCTGGATGTCACGCACGATCGATAGTGCGATGGCGGTGATGCCGCGTTGGCAACCCGAGACGATTTGGCCATACGCGACCTGGTCACCGGTTTGCGCGGCGGGCAGGTGCAGTTCGATCAGGCTGAGCAGGGCTTCAGAAGACATCGGAGTTCGGTTTCAGCAACGGGTGTGGCTGTGACGCGGCCTTCACACCATTGTGACAGAGACCCATGCCGTCTCTGTTATTGCGAACTCCCTTCTCCTCGCAGGCGGGGAGAAGGACAGTCCAGGGATCTACCAGATCGCTACCGTGGCGTCCCCTTCGCGCACCATCGCATCACCGGACTTGCACGAGAACGCGGCGGCGAACTGCGCCATGTTCGAGGGTGCACCGATCGCCCGGAAGTTGGCCGGCGCATGCGGGTCAGTGGTCAGACGAACCTTCAATTCTTCGGGCTTGAAGTTGCGCCGCCACACCACCGCCCAATTCATGAAGAATCGTTGCGCCTGGGTGTAGCCATCGATGTCCTTGTTGCTGGCCGGGTCGGCCGCCAGCGCGACTTGCAAGGCGTCATAGGCAATCGCCAAGCCGCCGAGGTCAGCGATGTTCTCGCCCAGCGTCAGCTCGCCATTCACATGGATGCCGTCGATGGATTCGTACTCGTTGAACTGGCTGACCAGCTTGCCAGTGCGGCTCTCAAAGCCGGTGCGATCTGCCGCGGTCCACCAGTCGGAGAAGGTGCCCTTGGCATCAAAACGACTGCCTTGATCGTCATAACCGTGGATGATTTCGTGACCGATCACCGCACCGATGCCGCCGTAATTGAGCGCCGGGTCCGCATTGGGGTCAAAAAATGGCGGTTGCAGGATGGCCGCCGGGAAGGTGATTTCGTTCTGCAGCGGGTTGTAGGACGCATTGACCGTCTGCGGCGACATGCCCCATTCACTGCGATCCACCGGCTTGCCGATCTTGGCCAGGTTCCATTGGTAATTGAAGCCGTTGGCGGCGAGCAAATTGCTGGCATAGCTATCACGTGAGGTGCTGAGTCCCGACCAGTCGCGCCATTTGTCCGGATAACCGATCTTGGGTACAAACGAGGCCCACTTTTCCAATGCCTTGGCCTTGGTCTCCGCGCCCATCCATTCAAGATTCTCCAGGCGCGGCTTCAGTGCGTCGCGCAAGTTCTGCACCAGCGCTTCCATCTTGGCCTTGGACTCGGGCGGAAAGGCGACCTCCACGTACATCTGCCCCAATGCTTCGCCCACCGAGCCATTGATCGCACCGAGCACGCGCTTCCAACGCGGCTGAATCTCCGACTGGCCACGCAGCTGCTGGTTGTAGAAGGCAAAGTTCTGTTGCACGTATGCGTTCGGCAAGTACGGCGAGGCACTGTCGATGGCGTGGAAGCGCAAGTACGCCTGCCAATCTGCCACTGCCGTGTCGCCCAGCATCTTGCTCACTTCAGCGTGAAACTCCGGCTGTGCCAACGAAAACATCGCCGGCGCTTCGATGGCGTGTACCTTGAAGAATTCCGACCACGGGAAGTTCGGGCTGACCGCATCGGCGGCGGCGATGTCGACCGGGTTGTAGTACTTGGAGACGTCGCGAGAGAGTTCTTCGCTGGATAGCGAGACCTTGGCCAAACGCGTTTCGAACGCCAGGATGGACTGCGCTTGCTTGGCAGCATCTTCCGGGTTGGCACCGGCCAGAGTCATCACTGCCTCGATGTGTTTGAGGTAGTTGGCGCGTGCGGTTCTGTAGTCTTCCCGGTCGGCGGTGTAGTAATCGCGATCCGGCAATCCCAGCCCGCCCTGAGTGGCATAGGCGATCGTCATCGACGAGTCCTTGAAGTCCGGGTTGGCACCGAAGCCAAACAGGAAACCATTGCCGGCAGCGAAATCCTTGCGCAGCCATGCCGCCACCGAAGGACCATCGGTGAGGGCACTGATCGCGTCCAGATCGGCCTGGATCGGGGAGAGCCCGGCGGCTTCGATCTTCGCCTCGTCCATGCCCGTCGCCCAGATGTCGCCGACCAACTTGTCGATGCCACTGGCGTCGGGTTGTGCGGCGGCGAACTCGACCAGCTGCTTTTGCACATCGCGCGAGCGCTCGCCGAGCGCATCGAAGCTGCCCCAGGTGGTGCGGTCCGCCGGCACTGGATTGGCGGCCAGCCACTTGCCATTGACCTTGCCGGCAAAGTCTTCGCAAGCCGCCACATCCGTGGCGACATCAGCGACGTTCAGCATCGGCAACGGCGTCAATGCGCTTTCGTTGACCGCAAACGCGACGACTGCCGGAGGTGCGACTTTCGGCGCGGAAGGTGCGACTTCCGCGGGTGGGGTCGAAGCGCCGCAACCGGCAAGCGCGGTGACGATGGCAAGACTCAAGGCGAGACGACGCACGGAAACTGGCGACACTGGACGGTACTCCGGAGGGGTGGAAGCGCCTGATCTATGCGATCGAACGCGGAAATTCACGGCGCAGCATCTGCCCAAAGGCGTGCTGGCGAGCGTGTCGAAGGTCACGCCGAGGCGAATGCACCGCCGCATCGCCGGCCAATCCCGTTGAGCAAGCGGCGGCTACAGCAGCCCGAGCATCCGCGCCGAAGTGATCCCGGCCATCACGCCCACGATCAGCAGCAGGATCATGCGCAGGTGCGAGATCATGGAGCGCCGCGGTGCGGTTTTGGATTCCGGCAATCGCAACAGCGATTCCGAACGCGTGGACTCCATCAATCCTGCCTCGCGCAGCAGTTCGCGCGCACGTGGCTGGTCATTGGTGTTCACCACCCACACCGAGGGATGCGGATACCGATCAGGCTCGGCATAGCTGAAATGGCCGCGATGATTGCCCTTGTAGGAACGGCGTTCCTCGGTCCAGGTCTGGATGCCTGCCTCGTTAAGAAGTCGCACCACGCCTTCGACAGTTTCAAGGCGCTGGGAAGTGAAGATTTGCCGCATTGTTCTTGAGTGAGCTCATGGTGGACGCGGCGGATGATAGAGCAGGCGCTGGCGCTCGCACCTGAATCAGCCTGCTTCGGGGGCGACCACGCGGATCAGCCCTTCCTGCGCGGTGGCCGCAACCAATACGCCGCGGTGATCGTAGATGCTGCCCCGCGCCAGTCCGCGTGACCCCTGTGCACTGGGGCTGTCGCAGGCGTACAGCAACCATTCGTCAACCCGGAACGGCCGCAGGAACCACATCGCATGATCGAGGCTGGCCATCTGCACATTCGGCTGCAGATAGGAGATGCCATGCGGAAAGGTGGTGGTGCCGATCAGATGGAAGTCGGAGGCATACGCCAGCATCGCTCGATGCAGGGCCGGATCGTCCGGGATGCGATCCACCAAGCGGAACCAGACCTGCTGATACGGCGGTCGTTTGGTCGGCTTCAACTCATTGCGCGGATACACATGACGAAACTCGAACGGTCCCTTGCGAAACATCCAGCGGCGCATTTTTGCCGGCAGCTGCGCCAGCGTTTCGCTGTCCAGGGTCTCGGCTTCGGGCAAGTCTTCTGGTTTCGGCACTTCCGGCGGCGATAGCTGATGGGTGGCACCTTCCTCGTGCACATGAAAACTCGACGACAACACGAACACCGGTTTTCCGTGCTGAATCGCGGTGACCCGCCGCACTGAAAAGCTGCCGCCGTCGCGCGTGCGATCAACGTCATAAACAATCGGCGCTTCGATATCGCCGGCACGCAGGAAGTAGGCATGCAGCGAATGCACCGCGCGGTCCGCGTCGACCGTCTGTTGCGCCGCTGAAAGTGACTGTCCCAATACCTGGCCACCAAACACGTAACGCGTGCCGATATCGCGGCTCGCGCCGCGAAACAGGTTGTCTTCGAGGCGCTCAAGCGCCAGCAAATCCAGCAGTTCGGAGACAACGGTTTGCATAGGTCGGTGACGGGCGGCGTTCGGGTCGCAAAGTATACGCAAGCACCCACAGGGCAAAGGTCGCGTGGGAATGCGTGTCATCGGTCGAGTTCAAACTATCGAAGCCAGTCCCCAAACCTGTGAGACTGGTTGCCCCGATGGCATCACATTCCGCGTGATCAAACGACTGCTAGCGCCACTGTTCGAAAACCCCAATCACTACCCACTGGGCTACCGGCCGGCGCTGGATGGCTTGCGCGGCACCATGACCCTGGGCGTGATGGCGGCGCACATCAAGGAGAGTTGGTGCCCGGGTTCGTTCGTCTACATGGACACGTTTTTCATCATGAGCGCCTACCTGATCACGGCGCTGCTGTTGAAAGGCTGGCGGCGCGATGGCGAGATCCGCTTCGCGCGTTTCTACTACCGCCGCGTGCTGCGCTTGTTTCCCGCCAACTACGTGATGCTGGCGGTGTTTGCGCTGGCGGCGTGCTTGCTGCTGGATGATTTTGGCGGCCATCTGAAGCAGATCGCGGTGGCGGGCCTGTATGTGTCGAACTGGACGCGCGCCTTTGAAGTGCCGATGCCGCAGTTCCTGGGCCACACCTGGTCACTGTCGATTGAAGAGCAGTACTACCTGCTGTGGCCCTTGTTATTGGCGGCGTTACTGAAGTATTTCGGCTTGCGCATGCGGACATTGCTGATCGTGGTGTCGGTTGCGGTGGGATTCGCGCTGTGGCGCAGCTGGTTGAGTTTCGATGGCGCGTCGATTGCGCGGTTGTACAACGGCACCGATACCCGTGCGGATGCCTTGCTGCTGGGTTGCGCGCTTGGCATTGCATTCGCCCTGCCACAAATTCGCGAAAACGCTTCCGTGCAAACGTGGATCGCTCGAATGGCGGTGCCCATCGTGCTCGTGCTTTTGATTGCCGGCTACACCTTGCAATGGGAAATGCGCGCGATGTACGCGGGCGGCAGCTTCGGCTTTTCGGTGCTGTCGACCCTGTTGGTGGCAGCGCTGGCGATGCCGCAGGTGACGCTGGCGCATCGGCTGTTTTCAGTCGCGCCCTTGGTCTTTCTCGGCCGCATTTGTTACGGCCTCTACATCTGGCACTTTCCGATCTACAACATCCTCAGGTTCGCATTCGGAATGGAAACGCTGGGCCTGGTCTTGATCGGCGTGCCGCTGACGTTTGTGTTCGCCATCGTTTCGTTCTTGCTGATCGAGCGGCCATTTCTGGCGATGAAGGATCGATTGCCAGATTCGCGTTGAAGCGGATCGAAGTGGGCAGTGCATTGATTCAAGATCATTCGCAACCGTCGTGGGGTCCCCAGGCTCAGCCATTCGCACACGTATGGTGCAATGCGTCGTGACAGCGGTCACAAACAGACGCTAGCGTATGGACTGGGAAAACAAAGGGCCCGATTGCGGGCCCTTCGGCTGTCTGGGGGCAGCACCCATTGCCGACACGCGACGCGTGCCGGTTCACATCCATCCTGGGGAGGGAAACATGGATATCCGCTCAATCGGTGGCCGCGCGCGGCTGCTTGCTGTTGCTGTGGCGCTTGTGGCCAGTTCATCGGCCATCGGCAGTACGCTCAATCAAAACGTGTCGTGGACGGTCGATCGCGCCGGCACCACGGCGAAGTACCGGATCGTGGCGTATGGCGATTCGATCTACGCCGGCTATAACGGCTCGACCAGCAATGCCGCGCGCTACTCGGCGCCCACCGTTGATGCCGAGTACCTGTCGGCCAAGTGGAATGCCGATATCGAAAGCATTCGTCGGGCCAAGTCCGGTGCGATCGCCTCCGACGTGTATCAGAACAAGATCGTCAGCGAGCGTTCTTACATGCAGGCGAGCACGACCCGTGTAGTGACCTTCGAGATGTGCGGCAATGACGGATTGCAGGCGCGCTCGGCCTTCAAGTCGCAGACCGGCACCTGCAACTACACTGGTCTGGACACTGCGCTGAACAACTGCAAGACCAATGTCGCTCGCGCGATGGACTACATCAACGCCAACGCGCATCCCAATACCCGCCTCAAGATCATCGCCAATCTGCATTACCCCGGATACAACGCCGACAACGTGCAGAGTTCCTGCCGTGATTCAGCGACCGGAGCGACGGTCAACATGCGTGATCGCTTCTTGCCCGCGCTGGCCAAGATGAACTACTGGATGTGCGAATACGCCCGCGTCAAGGGATTCTCCTGCGCCGACAGTTTCGGTGAGTACATGGGCGCGGATTACGACAGCAATGGCGATGGCAAGGTCGATTCGGAGGCACTGAAGTACGTTGCCGGCGAGAGCGAAAGCAGTTATGTCACCCGCATCACCACGACCCTGCGCTCGACCATCCGCGACGCCAACCTCAAGCAGGTGACCAGCAGCAGCAGCTACGACTACATCCAGTCCGATGACGTCCACCCCACGTATACCGGTGGCACTGTCTCGGCTGGCCTGTGGGGCGGCAGCACGGGAACCGGGGCGCCGCGCAATACCAGTTACACCAATGGCAAGAGTCCGATCTGGGCCAACTTCGGGCACGAGCGGATGGGCTGGTCGCTTTCGGTGTTCAGTCCGCCAAGCCCGTAGCTGGCGCGCATTGCCGGCCGTGATTGAGTACAAGCCATCATGATTGAGCATTAGTGAGCGAGCAGCAGCGCGTTCCTGACGCATCGTCGCCAGATCACGGCGATGGCGTTCGCATCCGCCGCCGGCACCCTGCCGGCGGCGGATGGCGGAGAAGTCTGCCAGGCATGGCTGTGCTGTTGGCGCTGGCAGCAATCATGGTCTGGCTTTGGCGCGGTCCCGGGACTGCCCGCCAAGCTCAACCACCTGCGGCCACATCATCGGTGCAGAGCGCGCGCGCGGATGGTGGCGACGCGGCACCGTCAGCATCCGCAAGCACTGCCACCCAGGCGAGTGGCCGCACGCTCAGCATCGTTCGATCACAATCGCCCACCAGCGTCGAGGACCCGGTTCCTCGCTTCGATCCGGATGATCTCGCCAACTACGTTGCGCCCGACGACCCCGAGCCGACCATGAAAGAAGTGATCGATGGCCTGCATGAGGCTGGTATTCATACGGGGCTCGGTGCCTTCAATCCGCCGGGTACCAGTCCGCCGTTGCCCGGCATTGCGGTCCCCGATGACTTTGTATTGCCCGAAGGCTACGTTCGCCACCATCAGGTGACCGACGCTGGCGAGCCCATCGAGCCGATCCTGATGTTTTCACCCGACTTCGATTTTCTGGATGAACGCGGGCAGGTGATCGCTCTGCCTGATGACATGGTTGTTCCGCCAGAGATGGTGCCGCCGGGACTGCCGATCAGGCCGGTGCAGATTCCTCCGACGCCGTAAGCGCATGCGTCGCGTGTTGCCATTTCCGTCTCGACGACATCCGGGTCGGGGGTTCCGGTTGCTCGCAACTGCCGCACGCTGTCGGGCTCCAACCCTTTGGCCTGCTGGTAGCGAGACGAATTGGCGATGAATCAGCGGTTGCTCGCCAAGCGAGTTGCGCAAGCGTTTCTGCCGCTTGCTGCGATCACCCTCAGTGCCTTGCTGCTTGGCGTTTACGCGGGCGGCGGCAGCGCCTATCTGCTTGGCTTCGTCGCGCTGGTTCCTTGGCTGCTGAGCCTGCAGACGAGGCGCTCGTGGTCGCTCGTTTTGCTCAGCGGCTGGGTAATGACCGTGGCGTTCGTGCTTGCCGTATTCGGTTGGTTCGGAGCTGCCTTTGGCGCCTATGTCGGGGTGAGTCAAACCAGCGCGATTCTGACGCTGTTGTTGTTGGCACCCGTGTTGCAGCCGCAAATTCTCGTCTATGTGTTGGCCCGCCATTGGGCCAGACAACGGCACGGTCCGACCTTGAGTGCGCTGGCTGGCGCGTGTGCTTGGGTGGGTTGTGAATGGGTCTGGCCCAAGTTGCTCGGCGACACCTTGGGCCACGGCTTGCATGCTTCTGCTTCCCTGCGCCAGTTGGCCGACCTCGGCGGTGCCGCGGGCCTGAGTCTGGTGTTGATCCTGTGCAATGAAGCCTTCGCGCTGGCACTCCTGCGCGCCCGACAAGGCATGCGCGCTCTCATCGGTCCGCTGGCTGCGGTTGCAGGCATTGTTCTGCTGATGCTGGGCTACGGCAGCTGGCGACTGGCGAATGTGCAAGCGGCACAGGCGCAGCCCGCGGCATCCATTCGGATCGGTCTGATCCAGGCAAACATCAGTGGCTACGAAGCGTTGCGCAAACAGATCGGTAGCCACGGCGTTGTGCGTCACGTGCTCGATACGCACTTTGCGATGTCCACTCACGCCATTCGCGAACAGGGCGCGCAGGCACTGCTGTGGTCGGAGACCGTCTACCCGACCACGTTTGGGCAGCCCAAGAGTGCCGATGGCGCGGCTTTTGACCGCGAGATCATGGATTTCGTCGAGACCAATGAGGTGCCGCTCCTGTTCGGCACCTATGACCTCGACGCAAGTGGTGAGTACAACTCGGCAGCGCTGATTGATCCCGGACGCGGCCTGCTTGGGCACTACCGCAAGACCCACCCGTTTCCGTTCACCGAGCATGTGCCGACTTGGCTCGATGGTCCGCTGCTCCGACGTCTACTGCCGTGGACGGGTGGTTGGCAGGCGGGCGAGGGGCCTCGCGTTCTGCCGCTTCGAACCGTTGATGGCCGCGAGGTGGACGTGTTGCCGTTGATCTGTCTCGATGATGTACGCAGTCAACTGGCGATCGATGGCGCGCGACTTGGTGCACAGGCCATTCTTGGAATGTCCAACGACTCTTGGTTCACCGCCCATCCTGACGGCGCCCGCTTGCATCTCGCGGTGGCCGCGTTTCGCAGCATCGAGACGAGGCTGCCGCAGTTGCGGGTGACCACCAATGGGTTGAGCGCGATCATCGACGAAACCGGCGAGGTCGTTGCCCGCACAGAGATGGGTCAGCAGGCGGTGCTGGTGGGCGAGATTCCAGTGCGACCAGCCATGCCATCGCCACTGGTCCAGAGCGGTGACTGGGTGGGTCGGGCCGGCTTGCTGGTTTTGACGGTGCTTGCGTTGCGAAGGCTTGCTTCAAGACAGCTCGCGCTTCGCTCACACGCGGCTGGTTGGCCTGCGCACACCAACTCTGTGCTCGTCCCGCGGGGGCAAGAGGCTGCATCCACATTCAGTGCCGAAGTGTTGCTGCTTTCGCCGGCTGCCCGAACAGCGATCGGCTTGCTGCGAATGCTGGCCGCACTTGGTTTGCTGTGGTTGGGTGCCTCCATGCTTCGGGGTGATGGGCTGCAAGTCAGTTCACTCGCGCAGATCGAGCAATTTGCCCTGACCGTTGCCCTGCCACTGTTGACCGCCTGGGCGCTGCAGCGCGCCAGCGCTGCCAAGGCGTCGATCCATGACGGCTACCTGCGTTTGACGCAAGCCCGGCAGGAAATCGAGATTCCGCAGACCAGCATCGCCCAACTGCGCGCTTGGTGGATGCCACTGCCCACAGCCGGCGTCGATCTCTTGCTCGGTTCAGGCCGCCGATTCGAAAAGGGCCTCGCCACCCGCGATGCGCAACGCTTGCTGCAGTCACTGCAGGCGGCGGGCTCGCCTGCGCGCTGGTCAGACGCCGCTTCAGCGCAGATCGGCGAGCATGCCCAGTTGCGCGCGGCGGCGGCACGCCCGCGATTTGACCGCTTGCTCACGAAGTTCATGCTGTTGCCGCTGTTGCCCGCATTGATTGCCTTCCATCTGCACCAGAACATTGCCTATGGAGGCCCCTTCGGCGAGCTGCTAACTTACGGCTTCACTGCCTGGGCCACAGGTGTGCTGATCTGGTGGGCATCGTGGGTGATCGGCTTGATGATGCTGGCGGCCGTAATCCGCACCGCCATCGAGCTCGGGGTGCTGGCGACTTGGTCACTTGCCGAACATCGCGGCGCTGTGCGTCGCTGGCTGGAAGATGCAGCCCGCATGTTGTACTACCTGGGCGTGCCGATCTGGCTGCTGTTGCGGATTCTGCTTGGTTGAGGCTGGGGTCAGCGCATCGAAGCTTGCCTCCGAATCCTGCTGCGCCGCTCGTCAGCTTTCCAGGCTGTCGCCAAATCTTGGCGCAACGTCGGGCGATTACCGCGCCGGTGTATCCGGCGGAATCAGGCGTTCGAGGCTGATCGATGCAAGCACGTGCGACCACGGAAACAAGGGGCCGGGGTCCCGCTTCCGGGCGACCAGCTTGCTTGGGTCGTCTTCGGCAGGGATCAGCCGGCGATCCAGATCTTCATGGCCGGCGATCCACTGCACGCTGGGTAAGTCATCGCTCAGCACCTTCAGCAGCGCAATCAAGGCGGCGATCTGGGCGGCGGGGTAGGGCTCATTCATCGCTTGGTGATCGCTGTCCAGCCAGCGCGGATGACGGCCGCTGTTGACCAGTTCGATCCCGACTGTCTGCTGGTTGAAGCCCACGACGTGATGTGCGACCCGCGACTCGATGACGTAGCGCAGCACTCGTCCGTCGCGGTCAATGTAGTAGTGACCGCTGTTGCCGGTGCCAGAGTCTGGGTAAACAGCGCGTTCGCCATACTCGCGGGCGGTGGCCAGATCCGGCAGCTCGGTGCAATGGATCACGATGCCGGTAATGGCATCGAGTGGACGCGTTTCCAGCTGCATGACATAGGGCAGCGGCGCGTCTTCGATCGGCAGTGGCGGAAGGTCGGCGTACATGCCACATGGTAGCAACCCGCCGGACTCGGGATGGCCTGGCTGCAAATCCGTTTGCGTGGTCCCCGATTCTGTCGAATCAGGTTCCGCCGATTCTTGAACAAGAGAGCCCGCCATTGGCCGCGAATGGGCAAAAAACTGTCCTTGCGCAGCCAAATTTTCGCCTCGACCACCAAAGCCCGGCAGGCTGCTAGCATTCACCCCCAATTCAAAGGGTTGAATCCAATGGCGTTTGCCGCCGATAGCGCGCTCTCCAAGTTGCTTGCGCAGTTTCCGCGTGCAGGCAAGGTGGAGTGGATTGGTGTGCGGCTGGCGCGCGATGTACCCATGGATGAACCTGTCGAGGTCGAAGCAATGGCAGGCAAGGGCCTGATCGGTGATCGTTATGCCGGTGGCAGTGGCAAGCGCGGCATCACCTTGATCCAAGCGGAGCATTTGCCGGTGATTGCGGCATTGGCAGACCAGCCAGAACTACGGCCGGCGATGCTGCGCCGCAATCTGCTGGTCTCAGGCTTGCCGGTGCTGGCATTGAAGGGCTGCCGGTTCCGTATCGGTGATGTCGTGTGCGAGGGCACCGGTCCCTGTGACCCCTGTTCGCGCATGGAAGAAGCCTTGGGAGTGGGTGGTTACAACGCGATGCGCGGTCATGGCGGCTTGACCGCACGAATTCTCAGCGGCGGCTGGATTCGAATCGGCGACAAGGTGATGCTGGATTCTGCCGCCGGCGCCTCGCTGTGAAAGGCCATTGCATCCTCTCGCACGGACTGGAAAGCGGTCCGCAAGCAACCAAGGTCAGTGCGCTCGCCGAGGCCGCAGCCGCGCTGGGTTGGAGTAGCGAACGACCCGATTACCGTGATCTGGATGCGACCAAGGACGTTCGCGAGGTACACAGTCGATTGCGTCGCCTGCGCGAGCGTTGCGACGCTGCACCGAGGCCACTGGTACTGGCTGGGTCAAGCATGGGCGCCTTCATCGCAGCGCTCGCGACCCGCGAGGTGGAGTGCGTCGGTTTGTTTCTGATGGCGCCGCCGGTGGCACTTCCCGATTTTCCGTTGCGTCTGGATGCGGCCCGCATCCCGACCTGCATCATTCACGGCTGGGATGACGAATTGATACCTGCAGACGACGTGTCACGCTGGGCGCACGGTCGCCGCGACGAACTCATTCTGGTCAATGACAGCCATCGTCTGAGCGCTCACGTCGACTACTGTGCCGCGCAGTTCGCGCGCTTCTTGGCGGCACTATGAAGCCGCCCTTGGTGCACGCGTTTGCGCCTTGCGCGAAAGGGCTGGAATACCTGTTGGTCGATGAACTCAAGGCGCTGGGTGCAAGCGAGGCGCGCGAGTCGCTGGCCGGAGTCTACTTCGATGCCAATGTCGACGTGCTTTATCGGGCCGTGCTGTGGTCGCGCTTGGCCAGCCGCATGCTGTTGCCGCTGACCGAGTTCGATTGTCCGGATAGCGAGGCCTTGTACGCCGGCGTCGGCTCGATTGACTGGGACCAACACCTTGCCGCCAATGGCACGCTCGCCGTTGACGCCAGTCTGTTGCACAGCCAGTTGACGCACGATCGCTATGTGGCACAACGGGTCAAGGATGCAGTGGTCGATCAGCTGCGTGATCGCCACGGTGAGCGGCCATCGGTGGACACCGACGCGCCGGATGTGCGCATCAATGTTTTCATTCGCCGTGATCGCGCCACCGTGTCGATTGATCTCTCCGGTGGTGGTCTGCATCGGCGCGGCTGGCGGCAAGCGCAAGGCGGCGCGCCGTTGAAAGAGACCTTGGCCTGCGCGGTATTGGTGCGCGCCGGTTGGCCGGCGATTGCGCAAGCGGGCGGCGTGTTGCTGGATCCGATGTGTGGCTCAGGGACCTTGTTGATCGAAGGCGCGCGTTTGGCCGCCGATATCGCACCCGGCATTGATCGCAAGCACGACGGCGTGCGCGGCTGGAAAGGCGGTGATCAGGCCTTGTGGTCGCGCATGCATGCAGAGGCGCGTGAGCGCGCCGATGCTGGCTTGGCTCGGCTGGCGCCGGTGTATTTCGGCAGTGACAACGATTCCGAGGCGGTCAGCATTGCGCGTACCAATGTCGAAGCGGCGGGATTGACCCGGGTCATTCGTATCGATCACGCCGATATCGTTCAGCTGCAACGTCCGACGGGTCCAGATCGCGGGCTGGTGGTCTGCAACCCGCCCTACGACGAACGCATGGCGGCCGATCCGGCGCTCTACCAACGGCTGGGGCAAGCCCTGCGTCGCGAACTGGCGGGCTGGCGAAGTGCGGTGCTGACTGCCGACGAAGGTTTGGGGCGCGCCATCGGGTTGCATCCCGACAAACGCTATGTGTTGTTCAACGGCGCGTTGCGCTGCAGTTTGTTGTGCGCGGATATTCGCGTGGTTACCGAACGTGTGGAGCGCCCGCTTGAGCCGCTCACGGCAGGCGCACAAATGGTCGCCAACCGCTTGCGCAAGAACTTGCGCAACCTGAAGGCATGGCGCGCGCGCGAGGGTGTCGATTGTTTCCGCGTTTACGATGCCGATCTGCCGGAGTACGCCGCGGCGATCGACGTTTACACCGAAGCCGAAGGCGAGCGTCGGGTCAGTCTGCATATTCAGGAATACCAAGCGCCGGAGGAAATTCCGGCCGAAGACACGCGTCGACGCTTGGGCGAGTTGGTGCGGGCGGCGGCGGATGCCTTGGCATTGCCACGCGAACGCATTGCCTTGAAGACACGAGTTCGCGCGAAAGGCGGCAGCAAATACGGCGTACTGGATCGTCGCGGCGAGAGCCTGGTGGTGCAGGAAGGCGGACTGCAGTTCGAAGTCAATCTGTTTGACTATCTGGACACGGGACTGTTTCTGGATCACCGCCCCAGTCGCGCGCGACTGCGTGAGCTCAGTGGATCGCGCGATGTGTTGAATCTGTTCTGCTACACCGGCGCGGCCAGCGTATATGCGGCCGCGGGTGGTGCGCGCAGCACCACCAGCGTCGATTTGTCGGCGACCTATCTGCAATGGGCGGGCCGCAATCTTGCGGCCAACGGGTTTTCTGGTACTGAGCATCGCCTGGTGCAGGCCGATGTAATCGCGTGGCTGAAGGCCGAACGCGCGCGCTTCGATGTGATCTTTTGTGATCCGCCGACGTTTTCCAACTCTGCGCGAGCGGGCGATTTTGATATCCAACGCGACCACATCGACCTGTTGCAGGCGTGTTTGGCGCGGCTGCGCGCCGGTGGCACGTTGATGTTCTCCACCAATTCGCGCAAGTTTCGGCTGGATGAGGAGTCATTGGCCGGCGTCGATTGGGAAGAGACCAGTAGCCGCCGTCTGCCGCCTGATTTTGCGCGCAACCCGAAAATCCACCGCTGCTGGGAGTTGCGAGCCTGAGCACACCTTTTGGTGGCTCGCTGTATTGACGCGTTGATGGTGACGGGCAATGCTGTTCCCTGACCCACCTGACAATGATCACCGTGGCCGAGTGCTGCTGGCGAGCGCAAATTGCATAACCGACCCAAACAACCTCATCCGCTGAAGCCCACGCCTGACCAGTGGCGGTTCTTTCGCCAGTGGCTGAAGAATCCGTTGGCGGTAGCAGCCATTTCGCCATCCAGTCAGCAACTGGCTCGGCAGATGATTGCCGAGTTACCCGAGGGCGCGCGGCGAGTGGTCGAGTTGGGTGGCGGCACCGGTGTGTTCACTCAAGCCTTGATCGATCACGGCATCGCGCCGCACGACATGTTGGTACTGGAGTTGAACGAGGACCTCCACCACCATCTGCATGAGCGCTTTCCATTGGCCCACGTGGTCTGCGGAGACGCCATGCAGCTGCCCAGCATCGCTGAGCGCTGTGGTTTTGCTGCTGGCGGATTGGCCGACGCGGTGCTCTCGGGCTTGGGTTTGCTGTCGATGAGCAAGGCAACTCAACGCGGAATCGTCGAAGCCGCATTTGCGCTGTTGGCGCCCGAAGGTCGACTGATCCAGTTCACCTACGGTCCCACCTGTCCGGTAAACAAGGAAGTACTTGCCGCCCTCCACCTCAAGGCGCGGCGGGCCAGCATGACCTTGTGGAACATGCCGCCGGCAACGATATACGTGATCACCCGGCAACGTTCGCGCGCGATCACGCCGACGTCGATGCGCTGATTTTTACGCGGCGGTTGCCCGCTTTTGGTTTGCATTTGCGACAATCCGCGGCCCTTCGAACCTGCGGCGACGTGTGAGCAACCCCATCGAGCTTGAAATTGTCGACCTCAGCCATGACGGTCGCGGCGTCGGTCGCATCGACGGCAAGGCCGTGTTTGTCAGCGGCGCGTTAGCCGGTGAGCGTGTGAGCGCGCAGATGAAGCACCGCAAGCGCAGCTTTGATCAAGCCGAGCTGCTGGAGGTCTTGCGGCCGTCGCCACTACGCGTCGAACCCGGTTGTCCGCACTTTGGTCGTTGCGGCGGTTGCGCGCTGCAGCATCTTGCCCCGGACGCGCAGATCGCCGCTAAACAACGGGTCTTGCTGGAGAATCTGGAGCGCATCGGCCAGCTGCGCCCGCAGCGCGTACTGCCGCCGTTGACAGCTTCGATCTGGGGCTATCGGCGCAAAGCCCGCTTGGGCGTCAAGTATGTGCGCGCCAAAGAGCGTGTACTGGTTGGCTTCCGCGAGATGGCCGATCCGCGCTTCATCGCCGACATCGATTCGTGTGCTGTGCTGGTACCGCAGGTGGGCGAGCGCATCGGCGACTTGGCCCGCCTGATCGAAGGTTTGGCGGCACGCGAGCGCATCGCCCAGATTGAAGTGGCTGCGGGCGACGGCAGCACCGCGCTGGTGTTTCGCAATCTTGATGCCCTCAGCGAAGCCGACCAAGCCGCCTTGATCGCGTTTGGCCAGCAGCACGGTCTTGGCATCGTGTTGCAGCCCGGTGGCGTCGATTCTCTGCAAGTGCTGTGGCCGCAAACGCTGGCCCTATCGTTTTCGATTCCGGCCGCTGATGTGAGCCTCGACTTCCGACCGCTGGACTTCGTGCAGATCAACGCCGAACTCAATCAGCAAATGATTGCGCAAGCTCTGGCCCTGCTTGATCCGCAGGCAAGCGACCGCGTGCTGGATTTGTTCTGTGGGCTGGGAAATTTCACCTTGCCATTGGCGCGGCGCGCGCGTGAAGTGGTTGGCGTGGAAGGAGATGCTGGCCTGGTGCAGCGCGCACGTGACAACGCCACCCGCAACGGCATCAACAACGCGCACTTCTTCGCCGCGGATCTCGCCAAACCACTCGGCGGCGAACCTTGGCTGGCGGAGCAATTTGACCTGATCCTGCTGGACCCGCCGCGCACCGGGGCGGATGGCGTGATTGCGCAGTTGCCGACGCGTGGAGTGCGACGGATTGTGTATGTGTCGTGTCACCCGTGCTCGTTGGCCCGCGACGCAGCGTTGCTGGTACGTGAGCATGGCTTCACCCTGGTGGCGGCGGGCGCGATGGACATGTTCCCGCACACCGCGCATGTGGAATCGATCGCTGTATTCGAGCGGGTGAGCTGAGTGCACACGGGATTTTTGGCAAGCCAGCGCATACGCCTCGCTGCAAGCACACAGTTGCGAACCGAAAGGTTGCTGTATGGCAATTGAAATCGAGCGCAAGTTTCTGCTGGTCAACGCGTCGTGGCGAGCGCAGGTTCTGCGTAGCCACCGATTGGCGCAGGGTTATCTGGGCGGCGAACGCGCCTCCGTACGTGTGCGCATCGGTGGCGACTCGGCGTGGTTGACGATCAAGGCGCGAGTGAAAGGAGCCAGTCGCACAGAATTCGAGTACGGCATTCCCTTGCCGGATGCCGAGCAGATTCTGGCCGAACTGAGCCTGCCTGGGCGGGTCGAGAAGATCCGCCATCATGTCGAAGTGGGTGGCATGCTGTGGGAGATTGATGAATTTCTGGGTGACAACGCTGGCCTGATCGTTGCCGAGATCGAGCTGCCGAGCGTCGAAACCCATTTCGAGCGAGCTGATTGGTTGGGTGCGGAGATCACCGATCAGCAGCGCTACTACAACTCAGCCTTGGCTGAGCGGCCCTTTTCAGCATGGACGGCCGCCGAGCGCATGCCATCCACGGAGCAACTGGTGTGTTGATCATCGGAATTGCCAGCACCGAGCTGGCACAACACGAGCGCGACTGGCTGCAGCATCCCGCCGTCAGCGGCGTGATCCTGTTCACGCGCAATTTCGCTGATCGAGAGCAAGTCACCCGCTTGATCGAAGACTGCCGCGCGGCAGCCACTCGACCCATTCTGGTCTGTGTCGATCAGGAAGGCGGGCCTGTGCAGCGTTTTCGCGCAGGCTTCAGTGAGTTGCCGCGACTGTCAGTGTTTGGCGAGCGATTGGCGGTGGAAGGCGAGGGCGCGTTGCTCGCCGCAGAAGCCCACGCCTGGCTGATGGCCAGCGAAATGCGCGCGATCGGCATTGACCTCAGCTTTGCGCCGGTGGTCGATCTTGGTCGCGGTAACCGGGCGATTGGCGAGCGCGCGTTTTCCGCCAATCCCGAGTGCGTGGCTGCATTTACGCGCAGCTATGTTCGCGGTATGCACGCGGCCGGCATGGCCGCCACACTCAAACATTTTCCAGGGCACGGGTCAGTGCTGGAGGACACGCATTTTGATGCGGCGGTCGATCCGCGATCCCTGTCAGAGCTGCAAGCAGAAGACCTGCTGCCCTTTCGCGCCGGTATCGAAGCAGGCGCGCAAGCAGTCATGCTCGCCCATGTCAGTTATCCGGCAGTCGATGCTGACCCGGCTGGCTATTCCAGGCGCTGGATCGTCGACATCCTGCGTGAACACATGGGCTTTACCGGCATCGCCATCAGTGACGATATCGGTATGGCCGCCGCCGAATCGGCCGGCGGCGTCGCGGCGCGCTTGCGCGCCCATATCGATGCGGGCTGCGACCTGGTGCTGGTCTGCGCACCCACCTTGGTGCCTGACTCATTGGCGGCGATGACTGTGTCAATGATCGCCGATCCCGCTCCCATCGCTTTGCTGGCCGGCCGTGCCGCGCCGGATTGGAACGGCTTGCAAGCACTTCCCCGCTACGCGCAAGCGCAGCAAGCCATCGTTGATGACGGACTTCGAGTAGCTTAGGTCGATGAATCTTCCCATTCCCAGCTTGGCCGACGCGTTGCAGTGCTCGGATCAACTCCACGACCGTGAAGCCATCGATGCCGCGATAGAGCGCATGGCGCTCGCCATTCGGACTGACTACGCAGGTCAGCGGCCACTGTTCTTGACGGTGATGAATGGCGGCATGATTTTCGCCGGTCAGTTGGCGCTCGCGCTGGGCATCGATTGCGAATTCGATTACCTGCATGCGACCCGCTATCGCGGCGCGACCCAAGGCTCGGGTTTGCGTTGGTTGCGGCAACCGGAGAACGCACTGGATGGAAAATTGGTGCTCTTGGTCGACGACATTCTCGATGAAGGTCCGACGTTGCACGCGGTGCGCGACTGGTGTCGCCAGCAAGGCGCTGCCGCGGTCAAGATTGCAGTGCTCGCGTGGAAGCGGCATGACCGCTGCGTCGCTGATCTGGTACCGGATTTCGTCGGGCTTGATGTGCCAGATCGCTATGTGTTCGGCTTCGGCATGGATTATTACGAACAAGGCCGCAATTTGCCGGCGATCTACGCGCTCAAATAGGCGCCCGACCGATCATGCAACCCAATCTTGTCAACGCCCAGGCAATTTCAACGGCACCCGTGTTGGGCATCATCGGTGGCACCAGCGTTTACGCCCTGAGTGAACTGGAAGACACGCAGTCGCACACGCTGGAAACACCGTTCGGCACGCCGTCCGGGCCGATCCGAGTGGGGCTGATCGACTCAAAGCGCGTTGCATTTCTGGCCAGGCACGGCGAGTCGCATGCGCTGCCGCCGCATCGGGTGAACTATCGCGCCAACCTGTGGGCACTGCATGCACTGGGTGTACGCAGAGTTTTGGCCATCAACACCGTCGGTGGCATTACCGAGAGCGCAGCGCCTCGCGCGTTGGTCGTTCCCGACCAGGTCATCGATTACACGCACGGCCGCGACGCCACCTATTGGGATGGTGCCGGCGACATGCTGCATGCCGAGTTTGCCGAGCCGTATGGGCAAACCCTGCGCAATCAATTGCTGGAAGCTGGCCGGCGCGTTGGCATTGAGCTTGTCGATGGGAGTTGTTATGGCGCGACGCAGGGACCCCGTTTTGAGACTGTCGCCGAGATCCGGCGCATGCGCATTGATGGGTGCGATGTCGTCGGCATGACCGGCATGCCCGAGGCTGCGCTCGCTCGCGAACTCGGTCTCGATTACGCCTGTGTGGCGCCGGTTGCCAACTGGGCAGCCGGCTGTGGCGATGGCGCGGCCATCAGCCTCGATGAAGTGTTCGCCAACCTGGCTGCGTGCAGTGGTCAGCTGCCCACCCTGATACGTGGGTTGCTGGCGACGTGCGAGTAACCACACTGGCTCGCTGAGCCCGGCTTGCAGGCGATGCTGCCACGGGCAGCGTCGCCCGCCGCACAAATGGCTAGCTGGCTCGCTCTGAGTCACAATAGATGACGACATGGGTTACGCCACGGAAGACTTGGGTTTCTGGCGTCAATCCCACGATCATCGGGGACAAAATTTTATAGTGTGGACGCACGTTGGCGGGGTACGGTGTCACGATGAGTTCAGTCCTACAGCAAACCTTGCATGACCGAGCCCTCGATTGGGCAAAACGGTTCTGTGCGCGTGTGCAATCGGACTGGCAGCCGAGCGAAGTGCAACGCTTGCATCAGCAGTTGGACGGCTTGGCAATTGAAGCCGATGCGCGTGGCGAAGAGATGTTGTTGGAGGCCACACTGGAATTATCGACCGCGCTGTGCGCGTTTCTCGGGCACGGCCCAGAACCTTCACGCGCGCAGTTGGGAGAGTTGCTCGAACTGACCGACGCGATGCTGTTTGCATCCGTCGATGAAAACCTGCCCGAGGATGCTGAGGACATCATTGCGGTTGAAGCGCGCAGCGAGTTTGCCAAGCAGACCGCAGCCGCGGGAGCAGCCCCCGCCGAAGTCATTCGCCACGACGTGCAAGCAGTCGCTGCCACCACCGCCACGGTCTGGTGCATCAGCGCCAACCCGCGCCTGATCGAGCGTTTGCGGGGGGCCTTGGCGAGCCTTGGCATGGAGCTGGCAACGCTTTTGCCCTCCCTGGGTTGGACTGATGCGCTGCCCGAACACGGCGTCACCTGCGTGGTCGTGGATGGCGAATCGCTCGGTGTCCTGCTCGACTTGCAACGCCGCTCATCCGGCGCAAGCAGCCACACCCATGCCTGCCGGCCCACCTACATTGCCGTGCTTGGCGATGCCAGCACCGAGGAGCGCGTGCGTGCCTTGCGCGCGGGAGCCGATCACGTGCTGCGCGGCGGTGAGTCGCCCGAGCACCTAGCCGAACGCCTGGCCCACATTCTGGCCGCGCGCAGTGAAGAAGCGCTGAGTGTGGTGGTGATTGACGACGATCCCTCGCAGACGCTTTTTTGCTCCAGCATTTTGCGTCGCGTCGGCGTCAGTGCGATTTGCTGCAACGACGCCAAGAGCGCGATGCGCGCGTTTCGGCAAGAGTTGCCTGACGTCGTATTGGTTGATCTGCACATGCCCGAAACCGATGGCTTGGAACTGACCGAACAGCTGCTGGCGTTGCCGGGATCTGAATTTGTCTCGATATTGTTTCTGTCTGGCGATGACGAGCCCGATACGCGCTTCGATGCGCTCACCGCAGGCGCTGACGATTATTTGAGCAAGCCGATCCAGCCACGCCACCTGATTCGCGCGGTGCTGGCGCATGGCAAGCGCTCGCAACGCCGCCGCCGCGCGGCCACGCGACTCGCAACACCAATCAGCTAGAACATCCCGGCGTGGCTTCAGCTTGGCTGGTCAACGGGTGAGAGACCGTCTGCTGGCACGGTGCCAGCGGGGTGCGCAGGTGGGGAAGTTCGAGATGGATTTGAGCAAGCGGCTGGGTGCTGAGTTTTTCGGGACGTTCTGGTTGGTATTGGGTGGCTGTGGCAGCGCCGTGCTGGCAGCTAATTTTGGCGGTGACGGCAATCCACTGGGGATAGGTTTGCTCGGCGTGTCGTTCGCGTTCGGATTGACCGTGCTGACCATGGCGTATGCCGTCGGCCACATTTCCGGTGGCCACTTCAATCCAGCCGTCAGTATTGGATTGTGGGCGGCAGGGCGGTTTCCGGCCAAGGACATCGCGCCTTATGTCATCGCCCAAGTCATCGGCGGCGTGGCCGCAGGCGGGGTGCTCTATCTGATTGCGACTGGCAAAGCGGGCGTCGACATCGTGGGCTCAGGATTTGCCAGCAACGGCTTTGGCGAGCACTCGCCGGGTGGTTACAGCATGGGCGCGGCGGCCTTGACCGAAGTGGTCATGACGTTCTTCTTCCTGATGGTCATTCTGGGTGCAACCAGCGCCCGCGCGCCGGCTGGATTTGCGCCCATCGCGATTGGTCTGGCATTGACCCTGATCCACTTGATCAGCATTCCGGTGACCAATACCTCGGTCAACCCCGCACGCAGCACTGGCGTTGGCTTGTTCGTCGGCGGTTGGGCGATACAACAGCTGTGGCTGTTCTGGGTCGCGCCCATCGCTGGCGCCGTGTTGGGTGGCCTCGCCGCGCGCTGGCTCGGCAACGAAAGGTAGCCTTTGCTTGCGTAGGGTGGGGTCTTGACCCGCCGCGTCACTCCAGACATCGCCCTGCGATGGCGCGGCGTTCTGAGCGGGCTTGGCTCGCCGGAATGAGTCTTCGGAGTCCTCTGGCGGGTCAAGACGTCAAGACCCGCCCTACTTGCGGGGATGAGTAGTTCTGATTCTGCTGGGCGGGTCCGACCCGCCTTACTTTCTGCCACATATGTAGCGACGTCCGCAATGCGAGCTTGCCGCCTTCAATCCTCGAGTTGCGCTTTGGCGTATTCGACGTCCAACTTCTCCATCGCGTCCTTGGGCTTCAACTTGGCGGCTTTTTCGTAGGCCGCTGCAGCGTCGTCTTCGCGCTTGCTGCCATATAGCAGCATCAAGCCATTCCCATATTCGATGTGGGCGATGGCGGAATCGGGCGTCAGTTTGATCGCGGTCTTCAGCAAGTCCTCGCCAGTCGACGCCTTGGCACCGTAGGTGAGCCCGGCGAGCATTCCGCCCACCTTGCTGACCACTTCACAGTGATACAGGCCCAGCGCGGTGTGCGCCTCGGCATGCTTGGGGGCCAGCTTGAGGGTCTTGTCCAGACTTTCGCGCACTTTGCCCGCGTAGCCCTGCGAAAGTGCCTTGGCGATGGAAATGCCCTGGCTGTAGCGACCCAGCGCAAAGGCGCGCCGATAGTGCGCATTGATTTCGTCGGGCAAAACTTTGCAAGCCGCTTCAGCCATCGCGTTCAACGCTTCGAATCGCTGCAACTGTTCGGCTTCGTCATCGAGCAAATAGACCGCATGAATGCCGGCTGCCTTGACCGCCACCGACACTCCAAGTGGCCCTAGCGCTTCGCCGGCTGCGAACGCCGCCTGAAACTCGCCGCGATGGTAGTCGCGCCATGCCTGCTGCAATGCGGTCGCAATGCCTGCGGCTTCGCTGGATTTGCCCAGCTTCGGATGCGCCTTGAGGACGACGCCGATTCGCGCTTCGTCAGGGAAAGGTTCGCAGTCCCCGGCGTGCAATTTGCTCCAGTTTTTTTCCAGCTTGTCGGCGGAATAATCGAAGCCTTTCGCTTCATGCGGAAACTTCGCCCAGCTCTTGCCCTTGGCCATCGTCAACCCCTCGTGAATGCTGGTACTTGCGTGCTTGAAGGCTAGTGTGATCGCTCTACACAGCGTGCCTAGGATACGACACGACCCCCAAGGGCGTAGCACGCACCGTGGGGCATTGCTCCCACCTTTTCGCAACTCACCCCAGAGGTTTCAGATGGCCAAGCCAGTCGCCAAACAGAGCACCAAGAAAACCGCGTCCCGCAGCGTCGAGCGCGCCAAGCAGAACGCGTTCGAAGTCCGCCAATTGTGGCTGGCGGCGATCGGCGCGGTGTCCCTCGGCCGCAAGCAGGGCGTCAAGCTGTATTCGTCGGTGCTGGCCGAAGGCCGCACCTTGCAAGACCGCGTCAACGAAACCGTCGCCAACATTGGTGGCCAGGTCACCGACGTGATCGGTCAAGCGCGTGCGCGTGCGCAGAAGTTCGTCAAGCCGCTGCGCGCCCGCGCGGAAGCCACGCTCGCCACGGTCAAATCCGAAGTTGAAACCCGCCTGCAGCCTGTGTTGGCGCGCTTTGGTGTGAAGAAGCCGGCTGCCAAGCGTCGTGTCGTTCGCAAGCCTGCTGCCAAGCCAGTGGCGAAGCGCGCACCGGCCAAGCGCAAAGCGGCGTAATCGCGTCGCTCCAGTTTCAGGAGTAAACAAGGCCTCGGCGGGCAACTGCCGGGGCCTTTTGCTGTCGCACCTTCTTTAAGCGAACGCATGAACTTATTGGCGCCGCGAAATGGAGACGGCTTTAGAGAATTGTCAGGCTTCTCTCGCGAGAAGGTCACGACAAGCTGCCAAGATGTCGGGAACACAGGATGCAGCAGTTATGCCCACACCGTCATGGCCCGATTGCTCGTGCGCAAGGAGAGCAAACATGGCGAGATCCCTCGGTAGGCCCATATTTTCCCCGACTGCCGCAATCATGTTGCACCCGTGACTTGGGTCGATGGTGCCGGCCAGCACGCGACGCGCCACGAGCCTGGCGTCTGCCATTGTCTCTAGCCTCTGCATGCTTCCTCTTGAGGGACAAACACCGAATTGCACGAATGATCTGCGCCGCAAGCATGTGGATTCCGGCGTTCGCCGGAATGACACTTGGTTGCTTCAGTCAGCGAATGTAGGCCTGCGCCAACGTGTTGAGATGCAACCGCTCCGCATCACGCAAAAAAGGCGCGATCAACATCATCACCTGATGGATGCCTTGACGGATCGCCTCCTGCTCGTCTTTCTCGCCGCGTACTGCCGAGTAGTTCAACCAGAACGTTGAAATCAACAGGATGTTGTTGGCGGTGGCGCGAATTTCATCCGCGCTGGCGCGCATCACTTCCGCTTGCACCAAGCCGCGCAGCACCTCCGTCGCGTTTTCACTGCCGCGCTTGAGGATGCGTCCAAAGTGCAGCCGCAGCTTGCGGTTGCGACTCAGGATGTCGACCAGGTCGCGGTACAGGAAGCGATACTCCCAGATGCATTCGTAAACCAGGTGCATCTGCAGCCAGATGTCTTCCAGCCCCGGCAGGCGGTCTTCCGGCACCACCAGCGCGCGATCCAGCTTTTCTTCGAACAGCGCAAACAGCTGTTCGATGATGTCGTCCTTGTTGCGGAAGTGGTAATACAAATTGCCAGGACTGATGTCGAGCTCGTCCGCAATGTGATTGGTCGTAACGTTGGGCTCGCCGCGTTCGTTGAACAGCGTCAGACTGGTTTCCAGAATTCGCTCGCGCGTGCGGCGGGCCATGGTGCTCAACTAGCCGGCTAACTTCTTGACCAGGGCCACGTACTTCTTCATTGCGTCGTCTTGCGTACTGCCCTTCAGCTTGGCCCAAGCCTCGTACTTCGCAGTGCCGACAAAGTCGAAAAAACCCGGCTTGGGGCCATTCACATCGCCTTCGGCGCCTTGTTTGTAAAGCGCATACAACTTCAACAACGTGTCATTGTCCGGACGATCGGTGAGCTTCTTGATGTCTTCTGCAGCTTGCGCAAATTGGGCGGCAAGGTCAGCCATGGGAGTTGCTCCTGCGGGTGAAAGACACAGCGCCAGTCAAAGCGCTGTTGTGCTCGGCTTGATAGCACGCGGGTTGCATAGGGTCAACGCGAATCCATGCGGATACATGCACGGCTCTTTCTCCGAACTGCACGTTGCAGGCTAGGCGCGGGACGGTCTGCGGGCTATCTTTGACAGCGGGGCCACGGCCGGTGGCTGATCGTTCGTCGACAGGGGAAGCGCCATGAGTTACTTCGTCACCGGAGCCACCGGGTTTGTGGGCCGCCATCTGGTTGCCAACTTGCTGAAACGCAAGGGCGCCATTCACGTATTGGTGCGCAAGAGTTCGCAAAAGCGACTCGAAGAGGTCGCCGAGAAGATGGGCTGGGACATGGCCCGTATCCATCCGGTGGTGGGTGATCTGTCCAAGCCCAAACTCGGGTTGACCGCGACGCAGATCAAAGGCCTGTCTGGAAAGGTTCAACATTTTTTCCATCTTGCGGCAATCTACGACATCGCGGCAGACGCCGAGAGCCAGCACACCGCCAATGTTGAAGGCACGCGCCACGCCGTGCAGCTCGCCGAAGCGGTGAAAGCAGGCTGCTTCCATCACACCAGCTCGATCGCTGCGGCGGGCTTGTACTCAGGCACCTTCCGCGAAGACATGTTTGACGAGGCCGAAGGGCTGGACAATCCGTACTTCCGCACCAAACACGAATCCGAAGGCGTGGTGCGCACCGAATGTTCGGTGCCGTTTCGCATCTACCGGCCGGCCGCGGTCATCGGCCACTCGAAGACGGGCGAAATCGACAAGATCGACGGGCCGTATTATTTCTTCACCCTGATCAAGAAGCTGCGCGAGACCTTGCCGAAGTGGATGCCGACCATCGGCATCGAAGGCGGGCGGATCAATCTGGTGCCAGTGGACTGGGTGGCCGACGCGATGGATCACATCGCGCACAAGGCGGGTCTTGACGGCGGATGCTTCCACTTGACGGATCCCGAGCCCAAACGAATTGGTGAGGTACTCAACCTGTTCGCGCGCGCCGGGCATGCGCCTGAAATGACCATGCGCCTCGATGCGCGCATGTTCGGATTCATTCCGTTTCCCATCCGCGCGGCTCTCGGCAATTTGCCGCCGATCAAGCGTTTCACCGGGATCGTGTTGAAGGACCTTGGCATTCCGGCCGAAGTGCTGAAATTGGTCACCTATCCGACCCGCTTCGACAGCCGCGAAACCGAGCGCGCGTTAAAGGGCAGCAAGATCAAGATTCCCAATCTCGACAGCTATGCATGGCGGTTATGGGACTACTGGGAGCGGCATCTCGATCCCGCTCTATTCGTTGACCGCACCTTGCGCGGGCGTGTAAAGGGCAAGGTTGTCGTCATCACCGGCGGTTCGGCGGGAATTGGTCGCGCCGCGGCCGAGAAAGTGGCGGCGGCAGGTGCCAAGACCATCATCGTTGCTCGCGGTGCCGACGAGTTGTTCGCCACCCGCGATGCATTGGCGAAGGCCGGTGCTGACGTACACGCCTACCAGGCGGACTTGGCTGATTTGCAGTCGTGTGACGATCTGGTCGCGGCGATCCTGCGTGACCACGGTGCGGTCGATGTATTGATCAACAATGCTGGCCGCTCGATTCGGCGCTCGATCTCGCTGTCTTATGACCGTTTCCACGATTTCGAACGCACCATGCAGCTGAATTATTTTGGTTCGCTGCGTTTGATCATGGGTTTCCTGCCGAAGATGACGGAGCGCAAGCGCGGCCACATCATCAACATCTCGTCGATCGGTGTGTTGGCCAGCTCGCCGCGGTTCTCGGCGTACGTCGCTTCAAAAGCGGCGCTGGACTCGTTCAGTCGCTGCGCACAGGCGGAGTTCTCAGCGCAAAACATCGCCTTCACCACGATCAACATGCCACTGGTGAGGACAAAGATGATCGGCCCGACCAAGCTCTATGACAGCGTGCCCACGCTGTCGCCGGAGGACGCCGCAGACATGATCGTCGAAGCGCTGATTGAGCGTCCGAGCCGGATCGCGACGCGCCTGGGCATCTTTGCAGCGGTGCTGAGCGCGTTGGTACCGAAGGCCTACGAAGTGGTGCAGAACACTGCCTACACGCTGTTTCCGGATTCGGCGGCGGCCAAGGGTGACAAGTCTGGCGGTGAACCGACGGCATCGAGTGAGCAGATCGCGTTTGCGTCGGTCATGCGCGGCGTGCATTGGTAATGACAATCAGAAGGACTCGCTGGCAATCGCCGGCGAGTCCGCGCTGCGAAGGATTTCGCCTGATCGGAATCGGGTCCGGCCTCGCAGATGCAAAGGGCTTGTGGCGGCGGTCAGGAGCCGTGACAGTTCTCCAATCCGCAGTCAAATTCGCGCGACCCTGACTGTCTGTGGTTTGTAGATTCGCTGCCTGCGGCCGTGAGCGACTCCGCCGCGACTTACGTCGGCAAAGCGAAATGCCGGAGACTAATTGCCGATTCCCGCAAGCGCGTTCTTCCTACATGCACTGGCGCCAGCGCGCGGCGAGCCCTTTGGTTGGGTCGGCATCCTTGAGCTGCAATTGAACGCGGGTAAAACGCAACTCTTCAGTGTCGTGGAGGATTGCGCATACGCGTTCGAACAAGGTGTCGTCCAACAGGTCGGCGGTGGGTTTGATCTCGACCTCGAGGGTCGACGCAGTACTCCAACGGGCACTGAACACCTCGGCAATCGTGCGAACTGATTGCGCGGTCTCGCGCCGTCGCTCTTGCAAGCCGGCTTCGTCAAGCGGTTGCTGCGGAACGGCGAATGCAGAAGTTGGTGCATTTGCAGGCACGGACGCTGCTGCGGACGCGGTTGCCGGGACGGTGGCTGCCACTCCAGCCGCTGTGTTCGCTGGTGCTGGTGTGGCAACTGAAGTTGCCGCGCGTGCTGCAACGTCGCTTTGAGCGGGTTGCAGGATGGTCGTGGCTGGGGTAACCGCAACCGGCTGCTGGCTGCCGGTGATCGCGGCGGCTGCAGTGGCGTCTGGCGGTGTGGCGAAAATGAGATTGGCGCGCGCCAAATGAAACACCAGCGCCAACGCGCTGGCTCCCGCAAGCGCACTGCCGCCGATCAAGACGCCCAATCGCGCGCGCAGCGTATTGCGACGACGGCTGGCAATTCGTTCGCGAAGACGGGGTGGCAAGTGCTCGTTGACCAGAGCCCACAAGTCCGGCCCGGCAATCAATGTGATCGCGGCGTCTTTGGCGGCCAGTTGCGCGGCGCGGCTGACCGAGCCGGTAGTCGCCAACACCGCACCGGCGGCGCGACGCGCATCACGGCGGGTGGCCAAGTCAAAAATGGTGTGATCGTCCACCTGAATGCCACCACCGTGCTTGACTCTCAACAACTGCAGAGCTTCGCCGTCGGTCAGCAAGAGGTCGGAGGCACCACCCTTGGGGTCATCATGATCGCCGCTGCTGATGGCGCCAAGGCCGCGGCCACGCAATCCCAAGCCGATCAAGACCTGCAGCTCATGCCAACTGATCTGCGCGAGCTGGGCTAGACCGCTGCTGACTTCGTATCGATCCCGCGCCAAGCCGAGCACGCGATAAAGGACTACGGCAACGATTGCAGTCGTGGCGACTGCGGCCAAGCCGGCGAACAGAAATAGCGAGGTATCAGTGTCCAAGCGCGAGGTGACCCGGATCAAAATGGGGAATCACCAGTGTAACGCTCGCCATCGCGTATCGCAGCAGACGTAAGCAATCTGGCAGAGCGGATGGGCACGCCACCGTCACCTCCAGTGCAGGTTCGGCCGCGGATGCAGTGCAGAATCCGTCAGGGCGTGTCGCGCGATTTCTTCAAAGAAGAAACCCGCCAGCCCGAAGCCGAAGGGGAGGGAGCTGCGGCGTCGTTTGAGGGCTGGCGGGCGTCAAAGGTGGTGGCGAATTCGAATCCGCCACCGGCTGGTTCAAGAAACTACATCCAAGAAACTACATCAAGACACTGAATCAATCGGTCGCGTCAGTGATCGGCGCGACAACGGGCTTGGCGGCCGGCTTGCTCGCTTTGGCAGCCTTGGTTGGCGCGGCGGCCTTGGGCGCGGTGACACTCTTGGTGGCCTTCTTGGCGACTGGTTTGGCGACAACCTTGGCGGCGGCTTTTGCGGCCGGCTTGGAAGCGGGCTTGGCGGCTGCCGGTGCAGCAGACTTGCTGCCAAGCTTGCGCAGCTCGGCATTCAATTGGTCGACGCGTTGAATCAGCGCTTTCAAATCGTCGCGACCAGGAACGCCCAGGCGCACCAACGCGCGCTGCACGCGGTCCTCGAACACTTTTTCCAGCTTGTCCCACGTATCAGCGGCGCGCTCTTTCACTTGACCCACGCGGCTTTCAACGGCGTCGCGCACGGCGTCAACTTTGCCGGTCGCCAGATTGCGGGTGCGTTTCTCAAGATTTACACCTTCTGCAACCAGCGACTCGAACATCTTGGTGCCTTCACCCTGGGCGCGACCAAATGCTCCCATGCCGGCCATCCAGATCTGCTGGGCCGAATCCATGATCGACTTCGACAGCACTTCGGCTTTCGCTTGCAAAAGCTCGGCCGGATTCTTGGCCTTCGGCGACGCTTTTTCGCTTGACTTGCCTTTTGCAGCGGACTTGAACTTGGCCATCGGGTTTCCCTCTCCAAAGTGATTGCTGTGCCCGAACGAATCCGGGCGGCGTGGCGCGAAGTGTGAGCTTCGCATCTAGAATATTCACACTACGTCGCGAGCCGATTGACGATCCAGATGACGCCCCATCCCAAGCGCGCACTGGAGCCGGTCCAGGGTAATCGTTCGCAAGAGAAATCCGACGTGATCGTCATCGGTGCTGGAGTGATTGGACTCGCCTGCGCGCACTACTTGCGGGAGGCTGGGCGCAGCGTCCGAGTGCTCGAGCAGACAGAGGTTGGCGCGGGCAGCTCGCACGGCAATTGCGGCACCATCACGCCTAGCCATGCGCCGCCACTCGCCGCTCCTGGTGTTGTTGTCCAGGCATTACGCGGCATGTTGCACGCGGACTCGCCTCTGTTTATTCGCAGCCGATTTGATCCGGCCTTGTTCGCCTGGTTGTGGCGATTTTCGCAACGCTGCAATCGTCGTGATTGGCTTGCGTCCGCGCGAGCGCGGGCGAGCCTGTTGAATCACTCTCGCCGCCTGCTCCCCGATCTGATTCGACGCTTCGACCTGCAATGCGAGTTCGTGGAAAGTGGTCTGGTTTACGCATTCCGCGAGGACGCGACAGTACGACGGTACGCCGCCGAAGTGGAGCACTTGCAACAGCTGGGCATCGCGGTCGAACAGTGGGATGCATCGCGATTGTTGGCCGAAGAGCCTGCGCTGAAAGCGGGTGTCGCGGGCGGTATGTACTTCCCTGGCGATGCATGTCTGCGACCAGACCGCTATGTCGCCGAGCTGGCGCGCATCGTCGTGAAGGGCGGTGGCGTCATTGAAGCGGGTTCAAAGGTGCAGAACTTCAGTGCCGATGATCGGCAAGCTGCGGTGCGGCTGGTTGATGGGCGGACGTACCTGGCCGATCGCGTGGTGGTCGCTACCGGGGCCTGGACTCCTCAGTTGCTGGCGCCGCTTGGCCTCTCGATACCGATTCAGCCGGGCAAGGGCTACTCGATCACCTACAGTCGACCCGCTTTGGTGCCGCGCCGGCCGCTGGTGCTGAAGGAACCATCGGTGTGTGTGACCACGTGGGGTAGCGGGTTCCGACTGGGAAGCACCATGGAGTTCTCGGGCTATGACAACCGTCTCAACCGCACTCGGCTGGATGCTCTGCGACGCGGCGCGCACGTGTTTCTGCATCACCCCGAGGGACCGGAGCTTCAGGAAGAGTGGTTTGGTTGGCGGCCGATGACCTGGGACGACCTGCCAATGATCGGGACCGCGCCAGGACATCCACGCCTGTTTCTCGCCTGTGGGCACGGCATGTTGGGCGTCAGCATGTCGGCGGCGACCGGCCAGTTGCTCGCCGATCTTGTTTGTGAGCGGCCGCCGAGCATCGATCCGCAGCCGTTCTCGCCGCACCGATTCGCGGGTTAAGGCTTGTCCGCATTGCTCAGGCGCAATGACGAATTGTTTTCGTCACCGGACGGGTCTATCGTCTAGCCACACTCAAAGCTGGCCGACTTCGCGTAGCGATTGGATTGCTGCCGCTTGCGCCGTCATCGGCTAGTGACCACTTGAAAGGTAGTCGCCATGGCCACTCGATTGATTCGCGCGTTTGCGTTTGCCAGTTTGCTGCTGCTGGCTTTTTCGGCAATGGCGCAAAGCCAAACCCAGGCCATCGTCTCGGGTTTCAACGCCAATACCCTGCCACGCAATGACGATGGCTCCACTGGCCCGGTGCCGATGGGGTTTTCGATCAACTTGTTTGGTGTCACCGTTGATCGTTTGCACGTCAACAACAATGGCAATGTGACCTTTGGAGCAGCGCTTTCGGCATTCACGCCATTCCCGCTGTTGGCCACCGACCAACTGATCGTTGCGCCCTTTTTTGCCGATGTCGATACCAGCGTCGCGGGTGACCCGGTGACCTACGGCGTCGGGACCTTCGAGGGTCGCCCAGCCTTCGGTGCCAACTGGATCAATGTCGACTATTTTCCAAGTAGCAGTACGCACTCCAATCGCAACAGTTTCCAGTTGATTCTGGTGAGCCGGGCTGATCGCCGTAGCGGCGATTTCGACATCGTTTTCAACTACGGGCAGATTCGTTGGGAAGCCGGAACCGCGTCGGGAAGCGACGTCAACGGTCGCGGTGGAAGCTCAGCGCGCGCGGGCTTTGCGATTGGCCGCGGCGCGCCGGGGTCGGCCGTCGAGTTGATCGGCTCGGCCAGCAACGGGGCCTTCATCGATGGCAATGCATTGGCACTGATCAGCAATCGCCGTGGTTCGACGGTCAATGGTCGTTATGTGTATGAGATTCGTGGTTCCGATGCGGCCGCGCAAGTAGGTGCCTTGACGCCCTTCGCCAACGCGCCCAGTCAAGCCGCGGTCGCCAGTGGCAATGGCCGTTTTGTGGTCTTCCAAACCATGGCTACCAACCTGGTAAGCGGATCGCCGTCCGGTGTTTCCCAAATTCTGCGCGTGGATACGCAAACCGGTGCGGTCACTCGTATCAGTGTTGACAATGGTGGCACCGCGATCAACGGCAATGCGACCGAGCCCACGATTTCCAACGACGGTAACTTTGTCGTCTTCGTCGCACCAGCGGCGGTACCACAATCCTTGCTAGGTGAGAGCCGCAAGGCGCGCGAGGAGCGCATGAAGACCAGTGGCTCGGCCTTGATGCTGCGAAACCTGTTGACCGGCAGCACCCAGATGGTGGCGCCCGCCGCCACGGCCGGGGCTGGAACCGCGCCGCAGATTTCCGCCAACGGCAATGCGCTGGTGCTGACACGCGAAACGACGAACGCCGCTCAGGGACAGGTGGGACAGCGCAACATCTACCTGGTGCCGTTGATTCGCAATGGCAACGCGGTGACAGCCGGCCCTGAACGGTGTGTCACCTGCAAGTCGGTGGCAGCCAACGGTAGCGACACCACCACCAACAGCAATGGCGTGGCCGGCAAGCCCAGCATTTCCGCCGATGGTACATGGGTGGCCTTCGAAACGACCGCGAAGAATGTGTTGGCCAGCACACCGGCTGCGTGCCCGAACAGCGGTACCAACATGAATCTGCGCAACATGCTGACTGGCGTGGTTCTGCCCGTCAGCGCCCCTGCAGCCGGCGGTAATTGCGGCGCAGCGGGCGGCAACAGTGCCGGTGGCGACATCGACCTGTCGGGACTGCGGTTAGCGTTCGAAACGGACTTGCCGCTGGTTCCAGGAGATGCCAATACCACCCGCGACGTTTACGTCTTTGATGTCACCCAAAAAACGGTTGAGCGGGTCAGTCAGACGGCCGCCGGCGCCAGTGGCAATGGTGCGAGCACGCAGGCGACCATGTCGGGTGACGGTCGCTTCGTGGGATTTGTCACCGCTGCGACCAATCTTGATCCGACCAGCGCCGATACCAATGGTGTCGCTGATCTGGTAGTCGTGGAGGTCGAAGAAAAGCGGGTTTCACGCTTGGCCACCACGGATTCGGGTCAACAAGCGGATGGCAGTGCCAACCGGCCAAGTTTCAACTTTGACGGTAGCCGTCTTTCATTCGATTCCGCCGCCGGCAACCTGGCGGCAGGTGCGGTGGCTGGTCAGTTGGGTGTGTATCAGCGCGCCAATCCACTGTCGATCCCGAACCCCGAGTTGCTGTCTGCCACGTGGTGGGATCCCAGTGAAAGCGGGTGGGGCCTGTTCACTGCTGATCAAGGCAACGTGCTGGCGACAGGCTGGTTTACCTACGACAGCGATGGCGAGCCGACGTGGTTCCTGTTGACGCCGTCGGGGCGCGGCGCCGATGGCAGCTATGTCGGATCGATCGAGCGGTACACCGGCGTGCCTTTTGATCGCACGCCGGGCAACGCAGCCGAAACCAGCGCCATTCTGGGTCAAGGCAGTGTGCGTTTCAGTGGTACCGAGCAGCTCAGTTTGACCTACACCGTCAACGGCACCACGCAAACCAAGTCCTTGAGCCGCTTCCCATTTGCTGCCAGTGAACTGCGCTGCACCGCGTCGCCGACTCCATCGCGCGCCACGGCCACCAATTTCAGCGACTTGTGGTGGGGCGGCGCGACCGGCTCGGTGGGCTGGGGGCTGCACATGAGTCATATCGACAACAATCTGTTCGCGACCTGGTACACCTACGACAGTGATCGTGAGCCAGTATTTTTTGTGGCGGTGACGTCACGGCAGCCCAACGGAACATTCACCGGATCACTTTTCCGGCAGCCCAATGGC
>JBQTGY010000090.1:0-9642 GCA_052390415.1 Pseudomarimonas sp.
GTGCAGCGGATCCTGCTCAGTACCTCAAATCCGATCATGCCAGGCATGTGCACATCGAGCATGATCACATCGGGCACGGCGGCGGCTTGACGCAGCAAGGCTTGTTCGCCGCTGCTTGCGGGCATAACGTCAAAGCCAGCGTCACTCAGCACCCGACCGAGCAGGCGCAGATTGGGATCCTGATCGTCAACAATAAGTGCCAACGGTGCCGCTTGCGGCCACGGCCAAGGCCTCATTGCACGTCGGCCGCTTGAACTGTCGATTGCACGTGCTCATTCAACTGATGCAATAACGACTCCATTTGCATCACATCGAATCGTTCCACTGCTGCCAGCAAACGCCGCGAAAAGTAACTGATCGCGGGAAACCCGCCGCGGCTGCCAAGCACCGCCAACTCGTCGGCCAGCTTGCGGATTTCGGCGACGCGCAGCGTCGCCTGGATGTTGGCGAGCTCGACATCCACGATGTGCTGCAAACGACTGATCGCGGCTTTGCGTGCGCCGTCGGCGACGGGCTCCAGTCGCGAGGACTGCGGCGAGGACATTTCGCTGACGGCGGCAACATCGGTTGTCGGCTGCATCTGCAAGCCCAAGTGCTCCACCATCGCATGAAACAGCACTTCGCGCGCCACCGGTTTGCGGATGTAGGCATCGAAGTCGCTACCAGAATCCGCACTGCCGATGTCGCGCTCCTCGCGGCTCATGCTGGAAGCGCTCACGGCGATCACCTTCACGCGCTCAAGGCCAGGCGTTTTCCGGATTCGACGGGTCGCTTCGCGGCCGTCCAGGACCGGCATCCGCAAGTCCATCAGCACCAGGTCTGGCTGATGCTGGGTGGCTGCCAGAATGGCTTCTTCACCATTGCAGGCAAACGCCACTTGATGGTCACCTTCCGCCATGAAGGCAGCCAGCAGATCGCGGTTCCAGGGTACGTCGTCGACGATCAGAATGCGACTTGGCTTGAGGCGTGCGAAGTTGATCGACTGCTCGTCCTCGTCCAAGGGGTGCGCGACCTCGGTTGACACCTCGACATCGTGCAGCACGATCGTGAATGTCGAGCCGGAGCCAGGCGCGCTTTGCAGGGAAATGTCGCCACGCATCAAGGCGAGCAGGCGGCGAACGATGGCGAGTCCAAGGCCCGTGCCTTCGCGACCGTCAGCATCGCCAACTGCGCGATAAAAGGGCTCGAACAATTTTGCTTGCCTATCCGCAGCGATGCCGATGCCCTCGTCGGCAATGGCAATGGTCAGGTCGCATCGAAGCTCCGCAGTGGTGACGCTGGTCGCGTTGACACGTACCACGCCCCGATCACTGTATTTCACCGCATTGGATATCAGATTCATGAGGATCTGTCGCAACCGGTGAGGATCGACGACCAGGGTGATGGGGACTTCTGGGGCAACCCGCAAACGCAATTGCAGCTGTTTCTGGCTCGCGGTCTCAGCAAACACGCCCAACGTGGACTCCAACAGCTCACGAATGTCGGTGGCTTGCAGGGCGAGTGGCAACTTGCCGGCTTCAATCTTGGACAGATCGAGAATGTCGTTGATCAACGCCAGCAGCGCACGCCCGCTGGTCTGGATGGCCTTGATGTACTCGCGTGCCTCGGGCTCGATCTTGGTCTTGGCCAACAATTGCGAGAAGCCGAACACCGCGTTCATGGGAGTGCGGATTTCGTGGCTCATGCTAGCCAGGAAATCACTCTTCTCACGGCCGATCCTGGCGGATTGTTCGGCCTCGATCAGAGCAACCCGACTCGACTCCACTGCGATCGCACCGCGTCGCAACGAGGCCAAGGCAATGCCTCCCACAATGAGCGCAAGCACGTTCACCAGCAAGGTCGTGGTGGTCGTCTGAATGATGGTTTGGTCGAGGGTTTTTTGCCGACCGACCAGCAACTCCGCTTCTTCATGCGCCATCGCCGTTGCCAGCGTGCGGATGTCGGTCATGAACAACGCCCCCGTACCCTCGCGCACACGTGCCGCTGCTGCCTGGATGGGGCCGGCTTCGGCGACGGCGATGCCGCCGTCAAACCAATGATTGCGTTGCTCGATCGCATCACGAAGCGCCTTGATCTTCGGCCATTGGGCGCGGTTGTCGATGGTCAACGCCGCCAGCTGAGCCAGCTGGTCGTCCAGACCGCGGCGGGCAAGCTGGTGGTCGCGCAGAAATTCCGGGCGCAAGCCAAGCATGTAACGCAGTCCGTGCGTCTCGACATCCTGACTTTCTGCAAGCAACGCGCTGATGTTTTTCTGCACATTCAGCGTATGCGTGACCATCAGGATGGAATCACGCAGCGTGCTGGCGGTGGTTGCGCTGTAGACCGCCGCAGTGATGCTCGCGACCGCCGCGAGAAACAGCATCGCGTAGTGAAAGCGAGTGGATGCCGCGCGCGGCGCGGTGGGAAGCGGGGAGCTGGAGACAGACTCGGTCATGGGCGGGGCGGCAGGCGTGACAGCGAAGACTACGGGTTCAGGGCGACGATCACGCCATTCAGCACCAGCGCGAACGAGACCCATGCCAACGCAGGCAACAATAACCAACCCGCCGTGGCCTGCACGCGCAAAGTCAGCGAAATGCAGCCGATCAAGGCCAGCCACAGCAGCGAAATGGCGAACAAAGCCAGCTTCGGTGAGTGCAGGCCAAAAAACATTGGCGTCCACGCGGCGTTGAGCGCCAGTTGCAACGCAAACATCGCGAGGGCATTACGACGCATCGCACCAGCGGGGCTGGCAAGCAACAAGGCCAGACTACACGCCATCAACGCATGCAGCGCGCTCCACACCGGCGCGAACAGCCAATCCGGTGGCTGCCACGTGGGCTTGTTGAGCGCAACGAACCAGGCATCCGGCGGGAACGCCGCCCCTGAAGCAGCGACCGCAAACACCACCGCAAACGCGATCAACCACGGTATCACCCGCTGCAGTGGACTTCGGCAGGGGGCACTGATCGTCGGTGAATCAGGCATTGGGTTGTGTGTTCGAAGGGGGTGGTGTTGGGTCTATGGGGGATGGGACTGCAATATGTGTGCCGGGGCGGAGGTTTTGATGTTGGGGAGTGGGTTTTCTCGCTTCACTCGCCATGGGATGTACCGTCGGGGCTTCGCCCACGCCTTCGCTTCGCTCGGTCAAAAACCCTCCCAATCGCCGCGAATTCACGGCTTCATCGCGAGCGCCACATCGGGGTCGCCTTTCTTTTGGTTACTTTTCTTTATGTCGGACATCCCGCCCTCCACCCTTCGGGCCGCCTTCGGCGTTCGGGCGCGCTCCTGCGCGCCTCGTGGTGACGCAAAGAAAAGTGACTCGGCTGCCGCTGAGGCAGACGAAAGAGTGCGAGAAGCCATCATCAGGCGGTCAAAGTCCGGACCTAGTGGACTGTAACGGACAACTCGAAAGTAGCTCGCTCGGTCTGGCCGCGCTGGACTTGCTCCTCACTCCGCCAATAGCTTTGGCTATTGGCCTCGCTCCGGACCAGCGTCCATCACGCCCATCCCGTCGCGATCCCACTTCCGCTTCATCCGTTACAGCCCACCAAAAAACAGGTTCGCGATAACAGCGACCCGACTGGTCGTCACCCAAAAACCACCCTCCTCAACTCAACCCATACGCCTTTCGCTTCCGATACAACGTCGACGCGTCAATCCCCAACGTCTTGGCAGCTTCGTCGAGGGAGGTGGCGCTGGCGAGTACGGCTTCCACGTGCTGGCGTTCCAGAGCCTCTAAAGTCAGTTCACTGCCGATGGCGGCTGCGCTTGCTTGCAGCGGGTTTGAGCTGACATTTCCGATATTCATGACGCCCAATTCGATGACCGGATCGGGGCAAAGAATCACGGCGCGTTCGATCACGTTTTGCAGTTCACGCACGTTTCCGGGCCAGGCATAGGCAAGCAGAGCCTGCTCCGCCGCGTTTGAGAAGGCGCGCGCAGGGCAGCCGTACTCCTTCGCGAAGCGCTGCAGGAAGCCACGTGCCAACGGCAGCAAATCTTCGCTGCGCTGGCGCAGGGCAGGCAAGGTGATGGCGACCACGTTCAAGCGGTAAAACAGGTCTTGGCGAAATTGACCATCGGCAACCATCCGATCCAGGTTGCGGTTGGTCGCGGTGACCAGGCGGACGTCGGCCTGGCGCGTTACCGCGTCGCCCACGCGCTCGTACTCTTTCTCTTGAATGAAGCGCAGCAGCTTCGGCTGCAATGGCAACGGAAAGTCGCCGATTTCATCCAGAAACAGACTGCCCCCATCGGCTTGCGCGACCCGGCCCTCGGCGCTGTCCTGTGCGCCAGTAAACGCGCCTTTGCGATGGCCGAAGAGTTCGTTCTCCAGCAGTTCGGCGTTCAACGACGGACAGTTGATGGTGACGAAATTGCCGCTGCCGCGCGGACTCCAGTGATGGATGGCGCGGGCGACCACGTTTTTGCCGGTGCCACTTTCGCCGAGCAACAGCACGTTGGCGCCAGTGCGGGCGACTTGTTTGGCCATTGCCAAGGCCTGTTGCATGACCTGGGAATTGCTGCTCGGCTCGCCGCTGATGCGGCTGCCGACATCGCGCTCAAGCACTTGCACCCGGGTCGCCAAGCGTCGAGTCTCGATCTGTCTGGCGAGTGCGATGCGCAGTTGCTCGGGTGAGAACGGTTTGACCAGATAGTCATCCACGCCCAGCCGCAGTGCCTCCAGCGCCGCTTCGGTATCGCGATGCGCGGTCGCCATGATGATGCGCAGGCTGGGTGCCTGCGACTTCAGCTGTGGCACGGCCTCAGTGCCCAGTTCATAGCCGATGTTGCGATCCAGCAGACAGACGTCGAATGGGCGTGTCGCTGCCAGCTTCAGGCCTGCCTCGACGGTTTGCGCGGCGGAAAACTGCATTCCCTGCGCTTCGACAATGGCCCGATAGGTATCGAGGATGTCGGCATCGTCGTCGATGGCGAGTACGCGAGCGCTGGGATCGTTGGTGATGGCCATGGGTTTCGTGCAGTTCGCAAGGTGGCGCGGCTGCGCAGAGTGCCATATGCACGACGATAAACGGGGGTAATCCCTGAGTTCCCAGTGTTTCTGCTGCCAATCAGGTTGGCATGCGACTTGCGAACAGCTCTTCGTCACCCTCGTAACGGAGCTCGCCATGACCACGCTTTGCCTTGCCGACCTGGATACTCAGGAATTGCACGCATTGGGGCTGTTGCGTTGCGTTACCCCGCAGGCCACGCAAGCGGTACGCATGTTGGCACTGATCAGTGGGGTGACGCGGCCGCTGCCGATCCCGGTGGTTCCTGCCGCGACAACCTCGCTGCCTTCGACCACAACGCCAAGCAGCGGGTTTGGCTGACCCCATCGGCTGATGCCATCCACTGGCAACGTTGCCAATCAAGTAGCAGCCAACCCAGTCAGTCACACCTCAGGCGACACGTAAAAAACCACTCTGAAAGGAAACTTCAACGATGAATACCACTGCGCAAACCTACCCGAACGTCTCTTCGCCCAAGCCGGTCACGACATCGACCACCACCACTGACAGCTTGGGTACCACCGTTGAGCATCTGAAATCGGCGGGCGAGCATTTGCAGGATGCAGCGCGCAAAGCCATCACCGCGATTCCCAGCGCCAATGCAGCCGCTACCCAGGTGCTGAAAGATGGCTACGCGGAAGTCGTTCCTGACTTGGCCGCGGCCAAGCGCGAAGCCACCAACGCCGGCTCGGCGGCGGTGGCTGAGGGCGAAAAAAAATGGCACGCGATGGTTGACCAAGGCAAATCCGTGCTTGAGCGCTCTGAGCAATTCGTCCGTGAACGACCCCTGGCCAGTATCGGCATCGCCGTCGCCAGCGGATTCCTGTTGTCAAAGTTGATTCGCAGCTAGTCGACTTCGTAACAAGGGTTGGAACATGAACAGCGCACCCGCAGAAGTTGGCAGTATCGAGCAGGTCTACGGTTCGACCAAGGCATCCCTCGCCGCGGTTGGGCGCCTGGCCGGTAGTGAACTTGAACTGGCCACCGCCGCACTGCTGCGGGCTGCGCTGCTCACCGTGCTTGCCACCGTGTCGCTGGTCGCAGCATCGTTCATGGCCATGATCTTGCTCGCCGCAGGGTTGGTCTGGCTGGGCCTGAGCTGGCCTTCGGCGGCGGGCGTTTGTTTGCTGCTGACGGTCACTGCCTCGATCCTCATGGCGCGTTCCGCCAAGCGTTTGTTGTCGCTTTGCCAGTGGCGAGCGACGCGCGCCCAACTTGCCGCCTTGGTGGCTGGACACAGCGGAGCAGCGTCATGAGCCTGGTCGCGCTGAAGCTGAAAGTGGCGAGTGCCGAAAGCGAAGCGATCCGCGTCCGCGAGCCAGCGGCGCTCGGTCAGCATATGCTGGCCGAACGCGCGCGCAAGCAGTGGCTGCCGCGGGCGCTGGTCGGTGCGGGAGCGATGCTGGGATATTGGCTTGAGGGCCATCTCGCAGGAAATCGCGGCGCTGCGCGGGTGCGTTCAACGCCCGCCCCGGTTCATCGCTCGGAAGCGCCGACCACGGCGGCTGTCACCAGCGACATCGCCGGCTGGCTTGGTCTGGCCTTATCATCGTTTCGAGTGCTCGAATACGCCCGCCCCTGGATTGAACAGATCAATGCTGCCACTGCCGCCAACGCGGCGCGGGCAGAGGCGGCTGCGCTTGCCGCCGTGCACGCGGCAGCGGATGCAGCGAAAGATGCGGCGACGACGGGGGCTGCGGTGAACGCGGTCGCCGCTGTCGCGCCCGAAGCCACTGCGTCTGATGTCCTCGATCGGCGCTGAGGCCAGCGCGCCGGCGATCACGGCACCACCGGCCGAGATGCCGGAGGTTGCCGCCGCGAGCGCCGCAGTTGCGGACGCGGCGGAGGCAAGCCTTCGTGTTGACTCCGCTGCGAATGCAGCCAGCGCTGTCGTCGAGCCAGTCCAGACACGTAGCGGCCAAGCCGCGCTCAATGTGCTTGCCTTGGTAGCCGTCGTCAGCGTTTTTTACTTCGCGGCCGATTTGCTGTTGCCTATCCTGGTCGCTGCGCTGGTTGCCTTGCTGCTCAACACGCCGGTGCGCATGCTCAGCCAACGCTGGTTGCCGCGCTGGTTAGCCGCGTCATTGGTGCTGCTGGCTGCGCTAGGGGGGCTGACCTTGGCAGTCAACGGCTTGTACGAGCCGGCAATGCAAGTAGCGACCGATTCGCCGCGCACAGCGCAGGAATTGAAGCGTCGCCTGAGTGCCTTCAGTCACTCGTTCGCACCAGCGGATGCGGTGGGCCGCGCCATGGAGACGATTGAGGAAATCGGTGCCGAGCCGGCCCCGCGTGAAGTCACCGTGGTCGAGGACGAGCGCGGCCTGAGCAAGCGTTACGGCGGCACATTCAACACCTTGGCCAGGGTGCTGATGGTCACCGTGCTGGTTTTCCTTTTCCTCGTTTACGGCGAACTGTTGTTGCGCCGCATTGTGGTGGTCGCGCCAACACTCTCCGACAAGCGCAACACTGTCAGCGTGGTGCGCGGCATCCAGTCCGAGGTTTCGCGTTACGTCGGCACGATCACGGTGATCAACACTGGCTTGGGCACTGCTGTCGCGGTGGGCATGTACCTGCTTGGCGTGCCGGATCCCTTTCTGTGGGGCGTGATCGCTGCCTTGCTCAATTTCGCTCCATTTGTAGGCCCCTTCATCGGTGTCTTGCTGCTGCTGGGCGTCGGCCTGCTGCAATTTGACTCCAACTGGCAGGCCTGCGCGCCCGCGGCACTGTATCTGCTGTTGCATGGCATCGAGAGCCAGCTGGTGACCCCGGTGGTATTGGGCCGCAATTTCGCGCTCAACCCGGTGGTGATCGTGCTGTGGCTGCTGTTCTGGGGCTGGCTGTGGGGATTGCCGGGCGTGCTGCTGGCGATGCCATTGTTGGTATGCGGGAAGATCATCTGTTTGCGCAGTGAGAGGCTGCGGCCTTGGATGCATATTTTGGAGGGGTGAAGGGAGCGCTTCTCTTTTCTTTGATTCGGCGAATGCCGGATTCCGGCTTCTCGCTTCTCTCGCTTTAGTTTTGCTCTCCGCAGGGTTTCGTCCACCTCAGCGGTGGCCGAGTCACTTTCTCTTGTCTCGCCAAGAGAAAGTAACCAAAGAGAAGGCGACCCCGGTTTCGTCCACCTCAGCTAGATGTTGGGGGGTCCCCCTTTGTGGCGGCGTGCCGAGCGCCAACATCAGGCGAGAGAAGCCAAAAACCGGATTCAAATCCGCAGCGAAATGACAAAACGCCCCCCACGCGCAGGCTGAAACTAAGCGAAGCGCCGACTATCCTTCCCCCGCCAACGGCAATTCCAGGATAAACGCCGCGCCACCGCCGGCCGCATCTTCATACCAAAGCTCGCCGCCCATCCAACGCGCTTCCTGCATGGCGGAAGCCAGGCCGAGGCCGGAGGATGTTTCGCCGCCTTCGGCACGCGAGCCGAGCCTGACAAATCGCTGAAACAGGCGCGTCTGGTCGGCGCAAGAGACGCCCGGGCCGCAATCCAAAACGGCCATCTGCAAGGACCCCGGTTTGCCGCGGCGCAGCGACACGGTGATGTCGGTGTCGGCAGGTGAGTACTTGCTGGCATTGGTGAACAGGTTGCGCAGTACCACGCGCAAGGATTGTTCATCAGCGAGTACGTGGGCGATCAATTTCTGGTCACACAGAATCTGTTGGCGTTTGCTCGCCAAGGTTGGAGCCAACGCTTCGATCAACTCGGTGATCACTGCCAGCGGATCACAAGCAGTGGGCTGGAAGCCACGCCGCAATTCAATGTCGGCGCGATTTTCCAGATAGTGCTGGACGAAGGTCATCGCCCGTTGCGCTGACTTTTCGATGGACGCGGCGATCCGAATCACCTGCTCGGGTTGGCTGCTTACCTCGCTCAACATGCTGGCATTCAAGCTGATGTTGAACAGCGGGTTCTTCAGGTCGTGGGCGACCAGCGCGCTGATTTCTTCGCGCTCGATGATGGCCCGACGCAAACGATCACGCAGTTGTTTGGCCTCAGCGTGGGCACGTACACGCGCAATCAATTCCTCGGCGACAAAGGGTTTGGTGACGTAGTCGACCGCGCCTTCCTCAATAGCCCGCGTCACGTACTCGCGCTCATGCGCGGCGGTTAGAAAAAGGACCGGGACATCCGCGGTCTGCTGATTGCTCTTGAGCTGTTGCAGCAACCAGAAGCCGTCCTTACCGGGCATCCGCATGTCGAGCAAGATGACGTCCGGCAGAGTGGCGGCCAAGCGGGTGAGTGCTTGCTCTGCCGACATGGCGGGCATCACGTCAAAGCCGGCGGCGGTCAACAAGGTGCCGATCAGCCGCAGGTTGGCTTCCTGATCGTCGATGATCAAAGCCAGCATGGCTTTGGTGGTCAGAAAATTGTCGCTCACGGGGTTGACTCTTGCTCGAAGGGGATCGTTTGCATCACGCTTTTTTGGCTGCCCGAAGGGTTCGCCATCGCCCTGTCGACCATGGCTGGCCGCATTGCGCCTGGTATTGAAGTCGGTTGCCGACTTCGTTGGTTCAATCGATCTTGGCCTCATGGTAACGATTGCAGCAAAAGAGCATGCAGCGAAGGCATCCTTGCCTTGCGCTGCATGACATTGCGATGTTGATTGGACGGCGGTCGTGCCGACGGCTAGTGGGCTGTAACGGATGAAGC
>JBQTGY010000091.1:0-29361 GCA_052390415.1 Pseudomarimonas sp.
ATCGCGCAGGACTTTTCGGCGAGCGCAAGGCGTGAGGAGCCGGAATGGTGGGCCCATTGCGGCGACGACCGAGCGAATGCGAAGGCGGCTCGCGCAGCGAGCGAACAACGCAGCGATCGCCGCAAAGGACGAGCGAGGGCCGCGCCAGCGGGAAAATGCGGGCGGACAGTCTGTTCGAAGCACGATTCGACGGATTGCCTTATTCAGCAACAGGAAGAGGGCATTTTCACGCGACCTCATGAAATTTCCGGGCTAGCCATTACGTCGAACCGCTTTCCCACTGGGACGTCGAATCGAGCGCCGTGTTGCTGCGTGGCAACGTTGGCTTGATGAATCGGCCCGGACAGGTTGCCACGGCAGCCGTGGTCGCGCTTTCAAGCTTTGCTCCAATTTCAGAAATCCAGCTGCAAGCCTGCATACCAGGTGCGCCCAGCGGCCGGGTCGATGCCGTCATTACGAATACGCGCCGTGTACTTCTCATCGAGCAGATTGGTGATGCCGCCAAGCAGGGTGAAACGCGAGGCACCCAGTTGCCACTCGCCGGTCAGATCCCACACTTGGTAGGAAGGCATCAATCGGGTGGCGGTATTGGCGTCGTCGGCGAAACTCTGGTCGACGAAAGTCCCGAGCAGTGCGAGCTTGCGGCGCTCGCCTTGACGGTAGACCAACCCGCTGCGGACCAGATAGTCCGGCGCGTATTGCGGTGCGTTGCCGACGCGCTGCGGATTGGAATCCGCGGTGATTTCAGCATCCAGAATGGTGAAGTTCAGCAGCAGGTTGAGTTGCGGGGCGTCGGCATTGCTGCCTGCATTCAACACATCGTATTGACCGGCAACTTCCAGGCCGCGGTACTCGATTTCGCCGATATTGCGCACCGGATCGGCCGCCGTGCCTGCGCCGCCGATCTTGTCCTCGAACTTGCTCAAGAACACGCTGGTGTCGAAGATCAGGCCGCTGTCGAGCTGCGCGCGCAGGCCCACGTCGGTCTGCCACGAACTGCCTTCTTCCAGGTCGCCAGCGACGATTGTGGCGGTGCTATTGGGCACGGCTTCGGTGAAGATTGCGGGTCGATAACTCTCCGAATAGTTCAAGTAGCCGCGCACCGCCGGGCTGAAATCCCACGTGCTGCCGATCCCGTACAACGCCACCGTTTCATCGATTTCGCGCGAACGTGGCGCTGCTACGGGAGTCACAAACGATGTAGTGACCGTCTGTTTGACGTTCTCGATGCGTACGCCTGGCGTGATGCTGAACCTGCCAAAGCGAAATAGACTCTCAGCGAACACCGGCAAATACTCAATGTCGCGCTGCGAAGCGATGCGCAACACGCCATCACGGGAGTCGGTGCGTGGCGAATCGGTGCGGAAGTACTGCGCACCGACGCTCAATGAGTGTTGGTCATCAACGCCCCAATTGCGCCGGTAGCGCGCGTCGACGCCCCACGTATCGAAGGTCTGCGCTTCTGCATCAAAACTGTTGGCGATCGCGCCGGTCGGCCGAGTGCCGAATCCACCGCCGCGTTCGCGATTGCTGAAACGGGTGTAGTCGACCACCCATGCGCGAGCACTGAACTGGCCGTGCTCGAAGTCCTGTTCAAGCGTCAGCGTGGCCGCGTCGCGATCCAGCTCAAAGCGGTCATTGAGTCGCGAGCTTTGGTCTGGGTCGCGGTCAAAATTGAGATCGTTCGCGCCGGTGCCACGACTCAATCCACCCGGCTCGCCGTGCGCTTCGCGATAGCTGCCAAGGGTTAGAAACCAGCGCCGTGGGCCGTCAGCATCCAGCGCCAATTTGACAAAGCCGGCGTCCAGCTCCACATCGCTGTTGGCTTGCCGAAAGCCATCGGTCTCGCGATGGTTGTAATACACGTAATAGCCGAAGCGGCCGCTGGTGCCGTCGATGTAGGTGAAATTGTTCCAGGTGCTATCGGCGCCGAAGGTGTTGATCGTCGAACCACCCAACGTGTGCGCAAAACTCGGCCGATGGGTGACGTAGTTGAGCGCTCCGCCAGGCTGGGGGCCGTACATCAACGACGCGCCACCGCGGATGAATTCGATGCGATCCACGGTGTCCAGCGGCGGCACGTAATAGGCTTCGGGATAACCAAACTGATCGGCGTGAATGGGAATGCCGTCAACCAGCACTTGCGTGTATTGGGTGCGATGCGGTTCCAGGCCTCGATAGCCGATGCTCAGCAGGGGCGAACTCTCTTCGCTCAGAATCAGCCCGGGCGCTTGAATCAACGCCAGCCGATAGTTGCTGCCGCTGATACGCGGGATGGCATCAAGGTCAACCACCGTGGTCTTTTTGCCGATGTTGATTTTGCCGCCTTGCACGTCGGGCAAGAACGGGCCTTGCACGTAGTGGTCTGACTCGGCCTCAGCCTCAACGACGACGCCGGGCAAGGTGTCAACCGAATCGTAGGCCGTAGCAGCCGCCGGAGGGATAGGCGTAGGTGTTACCGCAAGAGCCGCTTGAATGGCAAGGGACAGGATCGACATGGATGGGCTGAACGACGGCATTCGGGAAGCGCGAATGGTCCATGAAGCAGGATGCTAATGCAAGCCAGTCGCATTTGCGTTAGTGAAAGAGGTGAGGCGTCCTCTCTGTTTTCTTCGAGCATCTCGAGCGGCGCATTCCTTTTCATCCGGCTTTCACCGATATCGGCGCGTTCGAATGGAAGAGTGTTCTGCGACAGAGCAGTCGAGCAAGCTCGGCTCTCCAACAGCATGGCCACACGAGCATGGGCGGCGCGAACTCGCATTCGAAAAACTTGCTCTGCTGCTTACGGCGACTTTTATGCCCTGTCGCATGAGCAGATTAGCCGGGCTCAGGGCCTTCCAGCACCTTCGCGCTTGGCGTTCACCCGCTGCGAGCGTGCCTTCACTTGTGCTCGCTCAGGCGGTCGGTCGCTTCGCGACCGCCTTCGTTTCACTCGGTCAGTTGTTACGCGACCGCCTTCGTTTCACTCGGTCGGTTGTTACGCGGCCGCCTTCATTTCACTCGGTCGGTTGCTTCGCGACCGCCTTCGTTTCACTCGGTCGGTTGTTACGCGACCGCCTTCATTTCACTCGGTCGGTTGCTTCGCGACCGCCTTCGTTTCACTCGGTCAGCGGCAAGCAATCCTTCGGTTTGCTGGCGCGCCGCTTCACCCTCAGTCCTCTTCAACCCGCGGCCGATACGCCTCTGACAACTGCTTTTGCACCGCCGGTGGCACGGGTTCGTAATGGCTGAACTCAATCGAGTAGCGGCCGCGGCCGGCGGTCAGCGCTTTTAGTTCGCTGGCGTATTCGCCGACTTCGGCCAGTGGTACTTGGGCTTTCACTACCAGTTCGCCTCCGCGCAACGAGTCGGTGCCGTTGATGCGCGCGCGTTTGCTGGCGAGTCCGCCAGTGACATCGCCCATGTGTTGATCGGGCACCGAGACGTCCAGATTGACGATGGGCTCCAACACGATGGGGCGGGCCTTGCTGATGGCGTCCAGAAATGCCTTCTTGCCAGCGGCCACGAATGCCACTTCCTTCGAGTCGACGGGATGGTACTTGCCGTCGTAAACAATGGCGCGCAGGTCCTGCATCTGGTAACCGGCCAGCGCGCCGTGTTCCAGCACCATGCGCACGCCTTTCTCGATGGCCGGCAGAAACTGGTTGGGGATGGTGCCGCCTTTCACTTCATCGACAAATTCGAAACCCGCACCGCGAGGCAAGGGCTCAACCCGCAGGAACACCTCGCCAAATTGACCCGCGCCACCGGTTTGTTTCTTGTGCCGGTGGTGGCCATCGGCCTTTGCGCTGACCGTTTCACGATAGGCAATGCGTGGCGGTCGCGAGCTGACTTCGACCTGATAACGATCCTTCATGCGCTCCAACATCAACTTGATGTGCAACTCGCCCAAACCACGAATCACGGTCTCGTTGAGTTCGGCGTGGTGTTCGATGCGGAAGCAGGGATCTTCTTCGTGCAACTTGTGCAGAGCGGTGGCGAGCTTCTGCTCCTGGCCCTTGTGCAGTGGCTCGATCGCGAGGCCGAACATCGGCTGCGGAAAATCCAGCGGCTTGAGATGGATGTGATCATCAAAGTGGCTGTCGTGCAGGATGGCGTCGAAGTGAATCTCGTCGACCTTGGCGACTGCGGCGATATCGCCCGGAATGGCCTCGTCGATCTCCGTGTGCTCCTTGCCACGCAGCTTGAACAAATGGCCGACCTTGAACGGCTTTTTGCCGTCGTCGATGAACAACTGAGTGTCGCGGCGAACCGTGCCCTGATAGATGCGAAAGATGCCGAGTTTGCCGACGAACGGATCATTGACGATCTTGAACACGTCGGCGATTACATGCGCATTGGGGTCGGAAATCGCCGTCAGCGGCACCGCCTCGCTGCCCTTCAGGAAGGGTGGTGGATTGGCTTCGTAGGGGTTCGGCATCAGTGTTTCAAACAAGTCCAGCAGCTCTCGCACACCCGCGCCGCTCCTGGCCGAGACGAAACATATCGGCACCAGGTGGCCCTCACGCAAACACTGCTCGAAGGCATCGTGCAGCTCCTGCCCAGACAGGCCGGCTTCGCCTTCTTCCAGATAGTGGCCCATGACGTCTTCGTTGATTTCGACGACCTGGTCGATGATTTGCTGATGGGCCAGCGCCACGCTTGAAAACTCGCTTTCGCCCTGCGGTGTGCGGAAACAATCGACGACCGAACCGCGTCCTTTTGCCGGCAAGTTCAGCGGCAGACATTCGCGACCGAAAGTCTCGCGCAGTTGTTCGACCAAATACTCAAGGTCGCAATCCTCGGAATCGATCTTGTTGACGATGATCAATCGGCACAGTCGACGCGCGCGGGCGTAATCCATCAAGCGTTGCGTGCTGTGCTCGATGCCATGCGCGGCGTTGACCACCACGGCGCAGGTCTCAACGGCTGCCAACGCAGAAAGTGTCGGCCCGCGAAAATCGGTGTATCCCGGCGTATCAATCAAGTTGACATGCACACCGCCGTGATCGATGGAGGCAATGCTGGAATTGATCGAATGGCCGCGCGCTTTTTCCAGCGGGTCAAAGTCCGACAAAGTGGTGCCGCGCTCCACCGAACCGGTGGTTTGCAGCGTGCCACCGGCGTGCAGCAGCGCTTCAAACAGGGTGGTCTTGCCAGCGCCGGCGTGACCGGTAAGCGCGATGTTGCGGATATCGGCAGTGCGATAAGCAGGCATCTGGTGAACCTCCGTCGGAGACTGGCAGCCTGTCGGGCTTAGGTGGTCGAGGCGAAAATCTGGCTGCGGAGGTCAGATTTTCGACAATTTGCAGGCTCATAGCAGCGCTACGGGCCAAGAATTGGCGGAAATATGGACCCCGCAGACGGCTTTGCAGCCCGGCCGACCTGAGTCCGGCAGGCTGCTAACGGGTAGAGTTTCAGGCTGTCAGCTTGGGGTCAACGGTGCAGTGCAGCATGGGGCAACAGGTAGACTTGTCCCGCGAGCCGAATGGGTCGGCGCAAGCAACAATTGGGAGTTCATCCGATGTCTATGAAACGTGTTGCAACAGCATGGTGGGAAGGCGATCTGAAGGCTGGGCGTGGCGCCATGAGCACGCCACAAAGCGGCTTGTTTGCGGATCAGAAGTATTCGTTCAATACCCGCTTTGGTGAGGAAAAGGGCACCAACCCGGAAGAATTGTTGGCTGCCTCCCATGCTGGCTGTTTCAGCATGGCACTGGGCTTCATGTTGCAAAACGCTGGTCTCAAGGCCACTCGCATCGATACACGCGCCGAGGTCACCATGGAAATGGTGCCGTCGCCATCGGCCACAGCAGTGCATCTGACCGTGACGGCCAGCGTGCCGGATTGCAGTGCGGAAAAGTTTGCCGAGATTGCCGAGAACGCCAAAAAGAATTGCGTGATTTCGCGCGCGCTGGCGATCCCGGTGAGCATGACGGCGACGTTGCAGGGTTGAACCGGGACGCGTCAATGGCGATAGCCATTCGCAAATGAAATCAAAGTGTTAATGCATACGGTTGCGCGCGAAACTGTCTCGCGAGCAACCGTTGCTGTCGACCTCATGAACAAAAATTGAGGGCTCAGTCGGATTCAGAACGGATTAAGTCCACTCGCCCTAGCGTTGGCCCTGCCCGGACCACTTCGGTCCGCGAACAGGAGATTCACGATGATCCGTACCCTCACCGCCAGCATGGTTGCTGCCAGCTTGGCATTCGCCGGCGCGGCGTCGGCACGTGACCATGGCGGTCGTTACGACGACGGTCGTTACGCATGGGCCGATGTCGTTCGCGTTGAGCCAATCATCAGCAGCATCGAGCGGCCGGTTGCTGATCGGCAGTGCTACGAGCAGCCGGTGGTGTATCGGGAACCCGTGCGTTATCACAGCGGCCGCCGTGACCGTGCACCGGCGATCCTGGGAGCCATCGTCGGTGGCGTGATCGGCAGCCAGTTCGGCAGTGGCGGTGGTCGTGATGCCGCCACCGCAGCCGGCGCCCTTCTGGGCTATCAATCCGTACGCGACGATCAACGCCGCTATGGCGGCGCTTACGTGAGCGGCGGTCACGAGTACACTCGCTACGAAACCCGCTGCACCACGCAGAGCAACTACGTGCGTGACGATACCGTCACTGGTTACGAGGTGACTTATCGGTTCCGCGGACAGACTTATCAGACCGTCACCGACTACAACCCGGGCGACCGCATCCAGGTCGAGGTGGATGTGCGGCCGGTGCGCTAGTTTGATGCTCGGGACTCGGGACTCGGGACTCGGGACTCGGGACTCGGGACTCGCCTTGCGACCCGAGTGATTGACTCAATCGCCCGTGAATACCACACCTACGAGTCCCCAGTCCCGAGTCCCGGCTCGCTCACTCACTCCAACTCGCGATGAAAGCTCACCACTTGTTGCCGACCACCGTTGCGCAAGTGGTCTGCCAGCCGCTCAGCTAGGTACACCGAGCGGTGGCGGCCGCCGGTGCAGCCGAACGCGATGGTGACGTAGCTACGGGTTTCCCCTTCGAAGCGTGGAATCCACACGTCCAGGAAGGCAGATATCTGTTCGAAAAACTGGTTGACAAGCGGGTCCGCATCCAAGTGCTCGCGAACCGCGCGATCACGCCCCGAAAGCGGCCGCAAGCTGGGATTCCAGTGCGGGTTGGGCAAACAGCGCGCGTCGAATACGAAGTCGGCGTCAATCGGTACGCCGCGCCGATAAGCGAATGACTCAAGCAAGATCGACAGGCCCGGCGTTTGCCCGGTGCCAAGCTCGGTGACGATCAAACGCCGAAGTTGGTGGACGTTGAGTTCCGAGGTATCGATGACGCGGTCCGCCAAGGCCATCAAGGGCTTCAGCAAGCGTCGCTCTTCGGCGATCGCATCTGCCAATGGCAATCCATCGTGGCTGAGCGGGTGTCGGCGCCGGGTCTCGGAAAAGCGCTTCAACAAGGCGTCATCGCGGGTGTCGAGAAACACCAACTGATGCTCGATCCCCATGCTCCCGACGTCGGAGAGTGCCTGCGGCAGATGGCCGAGATCCTCGCGGCGGTTGCGCACATCGATGCCCACTGCGAGGCGTCCCGGTGGATCCACGCCTTCGAGCACGCTGCGCACAAAGTCTGGCAGCAAATCCGAGGGGAGGTTGTCGACACAGTAGTAGTCGATGTCCTCGAGGGTGCGCAGGGCGACGCTCTTGCCGGAGCCTGAGAGTCCGGAAACTACAGTGAGACGCGGCGGCGTCGAATTCATGGCGGGCGAAGGGTCAAGGGGAAAGACGGTGTGGCAGAGCCTTTGCCCCCTCCCCGTTGTTCGGGGAGGGCTGGGGAGGGGTAAAGGCAAGACATTGCTTTGGCAACGGACATGGCAGCCTCAGACTCCATGATCGTGGCAGGTCGGCTGCCATGTCTGTCTGCCTACCATGGCGATTGATGACGCATCTGATGCGCTTGCCGATCCACAAACGTCTGCGCGGCATCGATACCCTTGGATTTCAACACATGCGAGCGTACGGCGGCTTCTACCAGCACAGCCAGGTTGCGTCCGGGCGCGACCGGCAGGGTGATCAGCGGTATGTCGATGTCGAGCACGTTGCGGTGACCGACATCGCCGTATAGCCGGTCGACAGGCTTGGGATCGAGCTGCGGATCCTGTCGTTCAAGGTGGACGATCAATCGCAGGTACTTGTTGCGCTTCACAGCAGTGTCGCCAAACATTTCGCGCACGTTGAGTACGCCCAAGCCGCGCACCTCCAGCAAATCCTGAAGCAAATCCGGGCACATGCCGTCAAGAATATCTGGCGCGATATTGGTGAGTTCGGGCGCGTCATCGGCGACCAGGCGGTGGCCGCGGGTGATCAGCTCCAAGGCCAGTTCGCTCTTGCCGGAGCCACTCTCGCCGGTCAGCAACACCCCGATCGAGTACACCTCCATGAACACGCCATGCAAGGTGATTCGCCGAGCCAAGGCGCGGGCGAGATGGTATTGGAGGTAGGTCAGCAACTCGTGACCGCGGCGCGGCGACACCCACAGCGCTGTATTTGACTCATTGGCGACGTCGCGCAAGTCCGGCGGGCAGGGTTGATCTTTGGTCAGCAACAGCACCAAGGGTTTGGCATTGGCAATCTTCGCCAGGGTTTCCCAGCGTGGGCGCGACTCAAGGCCATCCAGATAGGCCAATTCATCGGTGCCGATTATCTGCACCTGATTGGCATAGATGGTGTTGAGATAACCCACCAAGGAGGGGCGACGGCGCAGGCTTTCGCCCGACTCCAGCACGCGCGCTTCGCCACGCTGTCCGGCTACCCAACGCAGGCCGAGCCGCTCTTTCAGCTGATCGAAAAGTTCGCGGGCGGAAATGCGGGCCTGCATCGGGCTAGGGCCGCGGGCGCGTGCCGATTATGCAGCGACCGCGCTGGCCGGATGCCAGTCGGCCAGTTGTGCAAACAAGGTCGTTGCATCCCGAGATGCGCGAAGGCGCGCCGACAAATTCGGATCGCTGAACATCTCGGCCAGTTGCGACAACAAAAGCAGGTGTTGGTGAGTGAAGTGCTCGGGCACGGCCATCGCGAACAGCAGATCGACGGGCTGGCCATCGGGCGCGCCAAAATCGATCGGCTGATCCAATTGCACGAAACATCCCGACGCCGCAGTGAGCGCATCACTGCGTCCATGCGGAATCGCGATGCCATGGCCTAGTGCGGTGGATCCGAGCTTTTCCCGCGAGCACAGGCTTTCAAAGATGCGGCGTTCGCTGTCGTTGCCATCGCCAAGCTGGCCTTCGGCCAGCAAACGGGCGAGCAGCTCAAGCAATCGCTTCTTGCTGGTGATTTTGGCGCCCGCGACAACGCGGGCGGGGCCTAGCAAGTCGATCAGATGCATCTGCGGGTGCCGATAGGTGTCTGGGGTCTCAGGGTGGGAGCAACAGCAGCGTCAGCCAAAGCTGCCCGTACGCGCGGCGGACTCGCCGCGATGGTGGTCGGTAAGTTTCTCTTTCACCTTCAGCACTTGGCGGTCGATTTTGTCGATCAGCAGGTCGATCGCGGCGTACATGTCTTCAGACACTGAATTGGCATGCAAGCTGCGTCCAGTCAGATTGAGTGTGGCTTCGGCTTTTTGCTCGAGTTTGTCGACACTCAAGATGACGTGAACGTCGAGCACATGGTCGAAATGACGCTGAAGTCGCTCGAGTTTGGTGATCACGTATTCGCGTAGCGCAGCCGTGACATCAATTTGGTGACCGCTGATCTCGATCTTCATGCTGACCTCCTGGTGGTCCAATAGCCGCGGGATTCGCACCACTCCACCGGCCGCAGCGGCAACGCTGCCGGCAGTTCTCGCAAGTGTTCTATTGGGGGCGCACCGCGCCTCGTGCCAGTCCTGTTGGGCATTCGCTGCATTCTCGTTCAGCTTAGCCGCTGGCGTTCGTTGGATGAGGGAATATTCATCACGTCCCGATATTTTGCCACGGTTCGGCGGGCCACGCTGACCCCCTGGGCCTTCAATTCGGCGACCAAACTGGCATCCGACAGCGGTCGGCGTGGGCTCTCAGCCTCAACCAGGCGGCGGATCATGGCCTGAATGGCGGTGCTTGAGGCGGCTCCACCGTCCACCGTCGCCAGACTGCTTGAAAAGAAATGTTTCAATTCAAAGGTGCCGCGTGGCGTGTGCAAGTACTTGTGGGTGGTGACGCGAGAAATCGTCGATTCGTGCAATCCGACCTCATCGGCGATCTCGCGCAGCACCAGTGGCCGCATTGCCTCGGGTCCGTGGTCGAGGAAGGCAGCTTGGCGGCCAACAATGGCACGCGACACCCGTAACAAGGTGTCGGCGCGCGTCTCCAGACTGCGGATCAGCCAGCGTGCTTCCTGTAGCTGGCCGCGCAAGTATGTTGCGTCGTTGCGAGCAGCGGTGCCGATCAGTGACTCGTAGTGGCGGTTGATTCCCAATCGCGGCGATGTGCTACCGCCCAGGCGAACATCCCAGCGACCCTGAAAGCGATAGGCGTACGCGTCCGGCGAAACGTATTCGACGACGCTGCTGGCGTATTGCGACCCTGGCCGTGGATCCAGACTGCGAATCAGTCTGACCGCCACTTCGACAGCATCCAACGAGACTCCCAGTTGCTTGGCGACACGCTCGGCTCCCGACTTGGCGAGCACTTCCAATGCGTCGGCGACAATGGCCAAAGCCAAGGCGCGACCTTGGGTGTCTGCCGAAAGCGCGATCAACTGGACCGTCAGGCATTCACTCAATGATCGCGAGGCCACTCCAACCGGGTCGAAGTGTTGGATCAGGTGTCGAACGGCCTCTATCTCGCTCGTATCAACGCTGAAATCCACAGCCACTGCGGCGAGCAGACCTGCATCGGATTCCTGCAAATAGCCGTTGTCGTCGAGCGCATCGATGATGGCGCGTCCTATCGAGCGGTCACTTTCGGACATCGGTGTCAGGTTGAGCTGCCAAAGCAAGTGGGCGCGTAAACCACCTTCGTCCGCGGGCGTGATGTCGCGATAGTCGTCCGAGCTGGCGGTCGCACTGCTGCGAGGCAGTTCGTCGTCCCAGTCGAATGCCTCCGCCTCGTAGGTGCTTTCATCGACTTCATTGCCAATCTCGGCCGTTTCGGATTGCTGATCCGGCGCGGCGCTTTCGATGGCGGCGGCGGGGACCTCATCCGGCGCCAGTGGACCGTCATCGTCCGTTTCCTCGAGCAAGGGATTGCTTTCGAGGGCGAGATTGATCTCGGCCTCAAGTTCAATGCTTGAAAGCTGCAGCAGGCGAATGGCCTGCCGCAATTGCGGCGTGAGCGTGAGACTCTGGCCAAGCCGCAGTTGCAGGCCGGGTTTCATGTTCACGGTGGCGTGCTCACATGACGATTCTGTTCAGCCAGGCTCGCCTTTCCGGCACGCGCCGGAACGACGCCTTCTCGGATCGTTCTCATGACCAAACAGTACTCGCTCACATCCTGAAGCTTTCGCCGAGATAGACTCGGCGCACGTCGGGATTGGCGAGTACGTCTTCTGGCGAACCCTGCGCCAACACCCGGCCGTCGCTGAGGATGTAGGCGCGGTCGCAGATGCCGAGTGTCTCGCGCACATTGTGATCGGTGATCAGCACGCCGATGCCACGCGCCTTGAGATGACGCACGATTTTTTGAATCTCGCCGACCGAAATGGGGTCGACTCCCGCAAAAGGCTCGTCGAGCAACATCAGCCGTGGATTGGCCGCCAATGCACGAGCGATTTCGACGCGACGCCGCTCGCCGCCTGATAATGACGCGCCCAACTGGCTGGCGACATGGGTGATCTGCAACTCGTCCAGCAAGCCATCCAGCGCATCGCGACGGCCGCGGCCGTCCAGATCACGGCGCAGTTCGAGAATCGCCAGCACATTGTCTGCCACGCTCAAGCGACGAAACACCGATGGCTCCTGCGGCAGATAGCCGACGCCGCGCTGGGCACGTTCGTGCATCGGCCGGCGCGTGATGTTCTCGCCATCGAGCAGGATGTGTCCCGCGTCCGCGTTGACCAGGCCCACCAGCATGTAAAAGCAGGTGGTCTTGCCGGCGCCGTTCGGCCCGAGCAATCCAACGACTTCGCCCGCATCCAGGGCCAAGCCAAATTCTTTGACGACTTCGCGCGAGCGGTAGCGCTTGCGTAGGCCGCGGGCGACCAGCATCAGCCGGTTGGAGCCGCAGGTTCAGATGCCGGACTTGCGGCGGGCTTGGCGGCTTTGGGCGGAATCCGCATTTGCACGCGGCCGCCGTTGCCACCGCCTTCCAGGCGTCCCGACTTCAGGTCGTAGCGAATTCGCTCGCCGCGCAAATCGCCTTCGGGTTGGGTGACCACCACGTCGCCGGTCAACAGCAGCACTTCACTGATGACGTCATAGTCGATGTTGCGCGCGCGCGCCTGCATCTGGCCGCCCGCGTCCAGCGCCTGCTGCAAGCGAACCGGCGCGCCATCGAGCAAGGCGCGCTTGATTGCACCTGCCGCTTTCTCCACCGTGGCAGAACTCGACTCGATTTTCAGCGTGCCCTGCACAATCACCACGTTGCCACTGAGCACGGCACGGCCGTCTTCACCCAGCGTGGCGTCCGTGGTTTCAGCGCTGATGTCCATCGCCTGCTCACGGTCGGACTGCAAGGCGTGGGACGTCGATGTTGCCAGTGCAAGCAGGCTCATCAGGGCCAAACGCTGGGTCTGCCTTGCCACTCTACTTGCGGGGTTTGCTCGGGCGGGCGTCATGATGAATGCGTACGTCAGAAAGAAGTTCGACCCTTTGCGCGTCGAGATTGGCGCGCATACCGGTGGCGCTGAGTATAGAGCCCGGCTCGGTGACGGTCACCGCAACATCGCTATTGACGCGATGCTCACGCGGAAACACGGTGAGCGCCTCGCTGCGCAACAGGGTGGGCGCGACGTCACCCACGGCGGGGCCGCTCACCCGGGCATCGCCCAGCATCCGCAATTCGGTGCCTTCCTTGTTGACCCAGGCGCGCTTGGCGCTGCCCGTCCACACGCGGCCACTGCTATCGGGCGAGCTGAAGCGCGGCGCTTCGATGTCCAAGGTGCCGAGATTGGGATGACGAGTCAAGCGCGGGCCGGATGCGGAAAATGACTCTTTTCCGGCTTCGTCCAACGCAATCAGATCAAACTCATGAAGCAGATAATCCGAGCGCGGAGGACCGATCAACATGGGCGGTTCGTCGTCGCGGCGAAGTTGCCATACCCAGATCGCAGACGCGAGTGCCGCCAACACCAGCAGCGACAACACGATGACGCGGGTGTTGCTCATGCATCCATGCTCATTTGAGGCGATAGCGCGCCAATGCAGCGGCGGCCAGTCCTTGCGCCGTCAACAGTCCATCGCAGACTTCACGCACCGCACCATGACCGCCACGCGCCCGCGTGGTCCATTGCGCATGCTCAACTACCCACGGATGTGCGTTGGCAGGGGCAATCGCGAGGCCAGAAATTTGCATCGCCGGCAGGTCGGGCAGATCGTCGCCCATGAATGCGGCATTGCCCGTTGCAAGCCCAAGTTCTGCGCAGATGGCGCGCAGACTGTCGGCCTTGTTGTGGCTGCCTTGCACCAACTGTTCGATGCCCAGATCGCGGGCGCGTCGGCTTACCACTTCGCTGCTGCGCGCAGTGATCAACGCGACTGCAATGCCGGCGTCGCGCAGCAGGCGCAGACCCATGCCGTCGTGAACATCAAATGACTTCAATTCACGGCCATCACTGGCAAAGGTCAACTGGCCATTGGTGAGCGTGCCGTCGACATCCAGCGCAAGCAGGCGGATTTGTCGCGCCTTTTCAAGCGCCACGGGCGGCGGCAGGTGCGCGGCGAATGTGCTCGCACTGCGCCCGCTCACACCACGCGCGCTCGAAGCAGATCATGAATGTTGAGCGCGCCAACCACGCGGTGCTCGGCATCGACCACGATCAAGGCGTTGATCTTGTGCTCTTCCATCAAGCGCGCGGCTTCCACCGCCAGGCGTTCACCACGGATGGTCTTGGGCGACGGTGTCATCGCGCCAAGCACAGGCGTGCTGCGAGGATCAAAACGGGTGTCATCCAGCGCACGCCGCAAGTCGCCGTCGGTAAACACGCCCAACAGGCGGTCTTCGCCATCGACCACGGCGGTCATGCCCAAGCGTTTGCGACTCATCTCGACCACGGCATCGCTCAAACTTGCCTCGGCGACCACACGTGGCACGGCCTCGCCGACATGCATGATGTCGCTGATATGCAGCAGCAGGCGGCGGCCCAAACTGCCCGCAGGATGTGAGCGGGCAAAGTCCTCGGCCGTGAAACCACGCGCTTCCAGCAGCGCCACTGCCAAGGCATCACCCATCACCAAGGCCACCGTGGTGCTGGAGGTTGGCGCGAGACCCAAGGGGCAAGCTTCTTCGGCCACGCTCACATCCAGATGCACATCAGCGAGGCGCGCCAAGGTTGATTGCGGCCGGCCGGTCATCGCGATCACCGGATTTCCCTGCCGACGAATCGACGGCACGATGGTCAGCACTTCATCGGTTTCGCCGGAGTTGGACATCGCCAGCACCACGTCGCCGTCGGTGATCATGCCGAGGTCGCCGTGACTGGCCTCCGCTGGATGCACGTAGATGGCCGGCGTTCCGGTTGAAGCCATGGTCGCCGCGACCTTGCGCGCGATGTGTCCGGATTTGCCCATGCCAATCGCCACCACGCGCCCGCGACAGGCAAGCATCAGTCGGCAGGCGGCGGCAAAGTCGGCGTTGATGCGCGGACGCAGATCCAGCATCGCGCGCGTCTCGATATCAAGTACCCGCTGACCACTGTCGATCAGCACGGCGTCGGATTCAAGGCGCGTGGGCGCAGGCGGGCGCAGGGGATGCAGAAGGGCATTCATGCGATGGGATTCAAAATTCGCGAGAGGACGAGAGAACTACAAAAGCAAGTCGTTCGCCAGCGAGTGCCGGCTCTAACGCCTTGGCTTACACTAAGCGCACCATTCTAGCGCAGTGCCAGCGCCGCCCAAGTCGGCGTGCCACGCAGCCAGATTAGCCACGCCTGAGATCGGCCACGCCTGATCAGGTGCAGTCGGCGCATGCCGCGCGTTCACCCCACACAAGAGTCCCATTCATGGATGCACAGTCGTTGCGCCAGTTGATACAAGCCGGTCTGCCGGACGCCGAAGTCAATGTGCAGGGCGATGACGGCGTGCATTTCGAAGCGGTCGTCGTCAGTCCTTCGTTCACGGGCAAGCTGCCGTTGGCGCGCCATCGTCTGGTTTACGCCACCTTGGGTGAACGCATGGGCGGCGAAATTCACGCCTTGTCGCTGAAAACGCTTGCCCCCGATGAAGCGCAGGGCACACGCTGATGGCCGGCATTCTGATTTCCGGTGGCGAGCCGATCAACGGCGACATCATCATTTCGGGTGCCAAGAACGCCGTGCTGCCGATTCTTGCGGCCGGCTTGCTGGCCGATGGCCCGATGGATATCGGCAATGTGCCGCACTTGCACGATGTCACCACGACCATGGAGTTGCTGGGGCAAATGGGCGTCGATCTGGCGATCGATGACCGCATGCGCATTCATCTGGACTCGCGGCCGGCAGATCGTTATTACGCGCCGTATGACCTGGTGAAAACCATGCGCGCGTCGATCCTGGTGCTGGGACCGCTGCTGGCGCGATTCGGTCGCGCTGAAGTGTCGCTTCCGGGCGGTTGTGCGATTGGCTCGCGGCCCGTCGATCAACACATACGCGGCCTTGCCGCGCTGGGTGCAGATATCAGCGTCGAAGGCGGTTACATCCGAGCGCGCTGCAAACGCCTGCGCGGTACCCGCATCGTGATGGATCTGGTCACCGTCACCGGTACCGAGAACATCATGATGGCGGCCACTCTCGCCAGCGGCACCACCATCATCGAAAACGCGGCGCAAGAGCCCGAGGTCGTCGATCTGGCCAATTGCTTGAACGCGATGGGCGCAAGGATCGGCGGTGCGGGCACGGCGACCTTGGTGATCGACGGTGTCGAACGCTTGAATGGCTGCCGCTATGACGTGCTGCCTGATCGCATCGAAACAGGCACCTTCCTGGTTGCCGCCGCCATGACCGGCGGCCGCGTGCTGGCCAAACGCGCACGCGCTGATACGCTGGACGCCGTGCTCGCCAAGCTCGAAGAGGCCGGCGCGCACGTCAACACCACGGTTGATACCATCGAGGTTGACATGCGCGGCAAACGGCCGTTGGCGGTCAACCTGACCACGGCGCCGTATCCCGCATTTCCCACCGATATGCAGGCGCAATTTGTGGCCATGAACGCGGTCGCCGAAGGCGTTGGCATCGTCACCGAAACCGTGTTCGAGAATCGCTTCATGCACGTACAGGAATTGCAGCGCCTGGGTGCCGACATTCGCGTGGAAGGCAAGTCCGCCATCATCCGTGGCGTCGATCACCTGAGTGCCGCACCCGTGATGGCGACCGACCTGCGTGCCTCCGCCAGTCTGGTGCTGGCCGGGCTGGTCGCTCGCGGCGACACCTTGGTCGACCGCATCTATCACATCGATCGCGGTTACGAGAACATCGAAGAGAAGCTGGGTTCGTTGGGTGCGCGGATTCGGCGGTTGCCGAACTGACGTCGAGCGGAACTCGCCAGGCCGGGCTGCGAGCCTGGCCTGATCAACGGCGCTTTATTGCGTCAAGGTGACCAGTTTCAATTCGTAACTCGGCTTGCCCTCTTCAATCTGTCGCAAGCGCACAGGTGTGGGCGGCAGATTGGCGGCATACCACGCGGTGATGACACGCTTCTTGGCGGGCCGCTCACCGCGCAATTGCACGGTGTCGTAGGTGCCTGCGGGCACCTTGGTCTTTGCGAGCGTGCCGACCGTATAGTCCACGGCTTCGGCGCTGCCACGTTCGTACAGGCGATACTCCAGCCGGCTTGCGGCCGGTGCGGTGGCACTGTCGACAGCCAGCAATACATTGAGTAACCCGGCGTTGACCACGCGGTCCGCCAGCGGCGTGGGTGCGCGTTCATGCGCCTTGAGATCACCTTCCCAGCGCGCGACACCAGCTTCCCAATCAAACTGTGTGTTGACTTCGCGGCTGCGAATCAACAGCTCACTTTTCGATTGCGCGCTTTGCAGGCGCGGCCGCCCATCGATCATCTGAAAGCGGGTGGTCTGGGTTGCCGCAAAGCCCGACAGTCTGGCCATGCCACTGGTGCCTTTGGCTTCCACGGTGTGCAGCCATTGACCGGGTGATTCTTCGACCAGGCGCATGTCGCTGCGACCTTGCGCCTTGCCATCGATGTAAACGTCATACGTGGCGGTGAATGCACGCAGCTCGCTGGCGTTTGCCGATGTTGCGCCGGCGATGAGCATTGCGATTCCGAAACAACTGAGCGTCAGGTAGAAGGCTCGGTGAGTCATTGCTTGCTGTCCATCAATCTGCCTTCCGTGTTCAACAGCAGTGGCGAACGAATTGGTTTGCCGTCCAATTGTGCGACGCCGTCCCGAAGCGCCAAGCGTCCCTGCGCAAACACGCCCACGGTCGCGCACAGCAGCGGATGCTCACGCAGGCGCACCCGGTCGGCCAAGGTTTCGACGCTGTCATCGGCGCGCACGTTGACCTGCGCTTGCGCGATCACCGGTCCACCGTCGAGCTCGGCCGTCACGAAATGCACGCTGGCACCATGTCGGGCATCGCCGGCTTCCAGCGCGCGCTGATGGGTATGCAGACCGCGATGTTTGGGCAACAAGGAAGGATGGATATTGAGCATTTTCTGCGAGCGTCCAAGCAGCGCCGCGCTGCCGAAGATGCGCATATAGCCGGCACAGACGATGAGGTCGGGCTGAACAGCGTCAACAGCGGCGAACAGCGCGGCTTCGTGGGCGTCGCGAGTGGCGTAGTCGCGGGGTGAGAACGCCTGCGCGTGGATGTCAGCTGCACGCGCGCGACTCAATACAGGTGCCTGTGGCCGATCAGAGAAAACGCCGACCATGGTGATGGGCAATCGGCCGTCGCGAGACGCCTCAAGCAGCGCAGCAAAGTTGCTTCCCACACCCGAGGCCAGCACGGCGACGCGCATCAAACTCTGTGCGGAAAGCGTCACTGTGGTGAATGCGGTTGCACGCTGGGAATCCACCAGCGCGCGCTCAGCCAATATGCACACGTTCACCCGCGCCAGCGGTCACGACCTGACCGATTCGCCAGTGCGGCAACCCATGCCCATCAAGACCCGACTCGACTGCCGCGCACGCATCCGCAGCAACGATCAACACAAATCCGATTCCGCAATTGAAGGTGCGCCACATTTCGGTGTTCGCCACGCCGCCTTCGGATTGCAGCCAATCGAATACCGGCGGCAGGGTCCAGCTGCTGGCGGCGATGTCCAACCCGAGGCCTTCAGGCACCACACGAATGATGTTTTCCGACAGACCACCACCGGTGATGTGCGCCATCGCATGGATCGAATGGTTGGCCAGCAGGTCGAGAACGGGTTTCACGTACAGGCGTGTCGGCGCCATCAGCGCGTCGGCCAGGCTGACGCCGCCGATGTCGAGTTCCAAGGGTCGCCCCGCACGCTCCAGAATGCGCCGGATCAACGAATACCCATTGGCATGTGGCCCGCTGGCGCCGATGCCGATCAGCACATCGCCGGCGGCAACCAAGCGGCCATCCAGCAGGTTCGCTTTTTCGACGGCGCCCACACAGAAACCGGCAAGGTCGTATTCGCCCGGCGGATACATGTCGGGCATCTCCGCAGTCTCGCCGCCGATCAAGGCGCAGCCTGCCATTTCGCAACCCAAGGCGATGCCACCCACTACCGCCGCAGCGGTGTCGACATCCAGCTTGCCGGTGGCGAAATAGTCGAGGAAGAACAGCGGTTCGGCACCCTGCACCAGAACATCGTTGACGCACATGCCGACCAGGTCGATGCCGATGGTGTCGTGGCGACCAAGTTGTTGCGCCAGTTTCAGTTTGGTGCCCACGCCATCCGTGCCTGACACCAGCACCGGTTCGCGATATTTGCCGGACAAGTCGAACAGTGCGCCGAAACCGCCCAGTCCGCCCATCACCTCGGGCCGGAAACTGCGCTTGACCAAGGGCTTGATACGCTCGACCAAGGCATTGCCAGCGTCGATATCTACCCCGGCTTCGCGATAGGTGAGCGGTTTGACTGGGGTGGTCACAGGTGCGTCCGGGGTGGCGTCAAGGGGCGCGCAGTTTATCAGGCAGCATCGACGTGCTCGCTTCCGCATGGACGCCCACGCCGGCATTCGGCACCATGCGGTCACTGTTTGACGAGGAAGGGCGCAATGCGAACACGCATGACATGGCTGGGAAGGGTGCTGGTCGGGTTGCTTGCCATTGGCGTGACTTCCTCTCTGCACGCGCAAGCATTGGATGCGTATGAGGGCGAGGTGGCCGTCACGTCCCAGTCAGAGCAGGATCGACTCACCGCGCTGCCGGCAGCGATGGGCGAAGTCTTCGTCAAACGTACCGGTGATCCCGGCGCGGCCAACGACTCCCGTTTGAGTTCGGCGTTGGCCGAAGCAGCGGCCTCGGTGTTGCAATACCGCTATCGGCAAGATGAAGCGAGCGGGCGGACCTACTTGATCGCACGCTTCGACGCCGGCGCGGTGGATCGCGCCTTGAGTTCCGCCGGGCGCACCCTGTGGCCAGAGCCACGCCCGCAGCCAGTGGTCTGGTTGGCGATTGATGACGGCCGCGGCCCGCGTTTGCTGGGCAGCGCGCAGGCACAAGCCGTGGCGGCGCTCACCTCGCGTGCGGGGCGACGCGGCCTGCGCTTGACCTATCCCTTGCTCGATCTCGAAGACCAGCAGCGGATCGACGCCGCCAAGGTGTGGTCGGCGGATCGAACCACGGCGCAAGCCGCCGCGATGCGTTACAACAGCAGCACCGTGTTGATGGGCAAGCTGTATCGCGAAGGCGTGCTGTGGGTGGCCGACTGGCAGGTGCTACAGGACGGCGAGTTGTTGGCGCAGGAATCCACCAGCAATGCGGATTCGGCGGTGACGCTGGCCGCCGGCGCCGAACTCGCCGCGAATGCGTTGTCGGCTCGTTATGCCATCGATCTCGCCAGCGCTGGCTCTCCGGGTCGATTCAACATTCGCGTGGCCGGGATTGGATCGGCCGAAGACTATGCCCGCCTGCTTGGCCAGCTGCGCAAGATGCCCATCGTTCGCGAAGTCGAACTCAACAGCGCGCAAGCGGACGCCATGTTGCTGGCCATCGACCTCTCCACTGGCATCGAAGGCTTCACCCGCAGCGCCAATGGCATAGGCTTGTTGACAGCCGATGCGGTGGCCAACACGGCCACCTCGATTGACATCGACCCCAACGAAGTACACCGGTTTCGATTGTTGCCGTAGGCATTCACACGAGTTTTGATTCCATGACCGACACCCAAAAATGGCAACTGGTCGCGCTCACCCTGCTGCTTGGCGGGGTGACGTACCTGTTGGCACCGATCCTGACGCCGTTCGCGGCTGCCGCCTTGCTCGCGTACTTGGGCGACCCACTGGTCGATCGTCTGGAGGCGCGCAAGCTCTCGCGGACGGCGGCTGTGTGCGTGGTGTTCAGCCTGATGACGCTGGCAATCGTGTTGTTCGTGGTGCTGCTGGTGCCGATGGTGGAGCGCCAGGTCAGCAGCTTCATTGATCGACTGCCGGTGTATTTGGCGTGGGGCCAAGACACCGTATTGCCCTGGATCAAGGCACGAACCGGGTTTGATATCGAGGGTATCGAGGTCACCAGTCTGGTCGATCTTCTGAAGGAGCACTGGAAGCAGGCCGGCGGCTTCGCGACGGCTGTGCTCGGTGGATTGTCGAAGTCTGGCTTGGCGGTAGTCTTGTTTCTGACCAACCTCTTGCTGGTGCCGGTGGTGACGTTCTACCTGCTGCGGGACTGGGACGTGTTGGTCGCGAGGATCGACCAATTGCTGCCGCGGGCGATCCAACCGGTCATCCATCGACTGGCTGTGCAATCCGACGCCGTGTTGTCCTCTTTCCTGCGCGGTCAACTGTCGGTGATGCTGGCCTTGGGTGCGATCTACTCGATTGGCCTGACCTTGGTCGGCGTGGATCTGGCTCTGTTGATCGGCATGTCGGCAGGTTTGGTCAGCTTCATTCCCTATCTGGGCGGCATCGTCGGCGTCGCCGCCGCGCTCATCGCCACCTTGGTGCAACATGGCGACTGGTTGCATGTTGGCTTGGTGCTGGCCGTGTTTGCGGTGGGTCAGACGCTGGAAGGCTTCGTGCTCACTCCGTGGCTGGTCGGTGATCGGATTGGGATGCATCCGGTCGCGGTGATTTTCGCGATCATGGCGGGCGGTCAATTGTTCGGATTCCTTGGTGTGTTGTTGGCCTTGCCGGTGGCGGCTATCGTGATGGTGCTGTTGCGTTATGCGTTGGAGCAGTACCGGCACAGCGAGTTGTATGGCGCGGCGGTGCCGGTGTTGACAGCGGGCGACTTGGGACCCGCTGCAAATCCCGATGCCACCAGCCCCGAGCCCAGCGTGGCAGTCGCGGTCGAGACCCGCGTTGGCATGCCACCGAATGCCGCGTGAGTAAGCCGGCACAATTACCACTCGCGCTGCGCCATCCGATCGAGCAGCGCTTCCAGTGCTTCTTGCCTGCCGACGCCGCTGAGCCTCCGCTGCTGATTGCGGCGATAAAGGGTGGACAACGGGTCTATATCGATGGGCCAAGCGGAAGCGGCAAGTCGCATCTTTTGTTGGCTTGCGCCGCGGCGGCGAGCGAGGTCGGCAAGAGCGTTGCTTATCTGCCGCTGGCAACGCTGGGTGCACACGCCTCGGCCGCGCTTGAGGCACAGGACTGCGCCGACCTGATCTGCATCGATGAACTCGACGCCGTTCATGGCGCTTCTCTGACACCACAGCGGTCGAGCCAGCACGCGGATTCCGCCGAGCCAAGTCCTGGGAATACGGAAGTCGAGCGCGCGCTTTTCGCTTTACACAACCGTCAGGGCGACGCCGGCGGCACACTGATCTACGCTGCCCGGGCTGCCCCTGCCGAACTTGCCATCGATTTGCCCGATCTGCGTTCGCGGCTGGCCCATTGCCTGCGACTCACATTGAAGCCGCTGTCCGAGCCACAACGGCGCGAGCTGTTGGTCGCCCGCGCGCAACGTCGTGGTCTCGCGCTTGAAGACGCGGCGCTGGACTACCTGTTCCGCCGCGTCGGCCGTGATCTGGCCACGCTCACAACCCTACTGGACCAGCTTGACCGCGAAAGCCTGGCTGCCAAACGGCGACTGAGCGTGCCATTCCTGCGTGAAGTGTTGGAGCGCGGAGTGGCCTGAATCTCGATTGTCGATCGACGTTCAGCCCGAAGCGGAGGCCGCACCCTAGCCAATAGCTTTGGCTATTGGCCTCGCTCGGGAGCGGCGTCCATCACGCCCATCCCGTCGCGATCCCACTTCCGCTTCATCCGTTACAGGCCACAGTCGTTGTCGAGCGCAGCCAAACGCGCTGGTGTGCCGACATCGGTCCAACGGCCTTGATGATGCTCGGCCCTGATTTGATTGCTACGGATGCCGGCAAACAGCAGCGGCGCGAGTTTGAAGCGCGGTGGTTGTTGGTCGCTGCCGGCAGCTTGGCCAATCACTTCACGCCAACCGTGCAGCAAGGCAGGTCGATAGACGCCGATGCCAGAAAACGTGAGGCGTGGCTCGCCATCGGCGACCAGGCGCTGATCTGCACTCAAAGCAAAGTCGCCACGCGGGTGATGCTCGGGATTGTCGACCAGCACCAGATGGGCCAAACCATTCGGTTCGCGCGGCAGGGCCTTGAGATCGTAATCGGTCCAGATATCGCCATTGATGGCGATGAACGGAACGTCGCCGAGTTGGGGCAGGGCATTGAGCATGCCGCCGCCGGTTTCCAGCGGCTCGTCGCCTTCGTATTCGAAGTGCAGGCGCAATCCCCAGCGTGTTCCATCGCCCAATTGCGGCGCAAAACAATGGGCCAGGTGCGAGGTGTTGACCACAACGTCGGTCACGCCGAGCGCCGCCAGTTTTTCCAGATGCCAGACGATCAATGGTTTGCCGCCGACTACCAACAAGGGTTTGGGCGTGTGATCGGTAAGCGGTCGCATACGTTCGCCGCGACCGGCGGCGAAGATCAGCGCCTTCATCGCGGATGTCTTGATTGCAGCGGCTTGCCCGCAGTGAGTTTCATGCGGGCTGGGTGATATCGCGTTGCCCGATGGCCGATTCGATCAACTGAATCAGTGGCGAAATCTCCGGATAACGGCGGCCTACCTCACGCGTGTAGCGCCAGACCAAAGGCAGGTCTGCCAGATATCCGGCCTTGCCGTCGCGATACCAAAGGCGACAGAAGATGCCGAGGACCTTGATGTGCCGTTGCAGTCCCATCAGGTCGAACCAGCGCAGGAATCGCGCGCGATCCGCGTCGGTCAAGCCGGCTTTGTTGGCCTGCTGGCGATATGTTTCCACCCAGTTTTCAACCTGCGCCTGCGGCCATTCGATGTAACAGTCACGCAGTAGCGAAACGAGGTCGTACGTCAACGGGCCACGCACCGCATCCTGAAAATCGATGATGCCAAGCCCATGCTCGCTCAGCATCAGATTGCGCGAATGAAAATCGCGATGGACGAATCGCTGCGGCTGCGCCTGCGCATTGATCACCAGCGTGCGGAAGGCGAGTTCGATCACGTCCCATTGTTCGCACGCGATGTCCATGCCCAGATGGCGCTGCAGGAACCATGTCGGCAGCAGCTCCATCTCGGTGACCAGACGCGGTTCGTCGTAGGCGGGCAGGTCGGCGGCATCGATGGCGGTTTGCATCGCCAGCACGGCGCGCGTCGCCTCGCTGTAATGATGGTCGACGGAGGTGGCGTTCAGCGCTGGCAACAGCAAGGCGTTGCCAAGGTCAGAGATCAGCAGAAACCCATTGGCCAGGTCTTGCGCGAGCACGCTGGGTGCGTTCAGTCCGGCGGATTGCAGACGCTGGGCAACATTCAACCACGGACCCAGATCTTCGCGATCCGGGGGCGCGTCCATGACGATGCGCTCGGGTGTGGCACCCACGGTGCGCCAGTAGCTGCGAAAACTGGCATCGCTGGAGGCGGAAACCAATTCGAGCGTGGGCAGATTCAGGGCGTTGCGAGCAAAACTCAGGCGCACGTCTGCGCGGGCAACATTCATGCGGCTTCCAACATCGCGGCCACATGCGCCACGCTGCACTCACGCAGCGCAGTGAGGCTGTAGCCGCCTTCAAGCGTGGATACGACACGGCCTTCGGCGTGACGTTCGGCGACGTGAATCAATTCGCGTGTCAGCCAGACAAAATCTTCGGTGTTGAAATTGAGCCCGGCCAAGGGGTCGAGTCGATGCGCGTCGAAGCCGGCAGAAATCAGCAAGAGTTGCGGCCGGAAATGGTTCAGGGCAGGCAACAGAATTTCGCGATACACGTGGCGCATGGTCACGCCATCGCAGCCAGCGGCCAGTGGCGCATTGACAATGTTGTCGGTGACGCCGCGCTCACTGCTTTCACCGGTGCCCGGATAGATCGCTTGCTGATGCGACGACACATACATCACCCGCGAATCGTTCCAGAAAATGTCCTGGGTGCCATTACCGTGGTGGACGTCGAAGTCGACGATGGCAATCCGATCCAAGCCATGCACTGCGAGCGCGTGCGCCGCGCCGACCGCGACCGAATTGAATAGACAGAACCCCATCGCCTCCGCGCGCGTGGCGTGATGGCCTGGCGGGCGAACAGCACAAAAGGCACGTCGCTGCGTGCCGTGCCTCGGTGCCTTGAGCACCTCATCAATCGCGGCACATACGGCACCGGCGCTGTGCAATGCAGCTTTGGCCGAATGCGTGTTCATCGCAGTGTCGGCATCGATCCGGCGCAGGTCGTAGGTGGGAATGTCGAGCACACTGGATACCAGTGCGGCGGTATGCGCGCGCAGCAATTGCAGACGCGTTGCGGCGGGTGCATCGACATCGACGATGCCGTCAAAACCAGCCAAATCGATGGCTTCGAGCACCGACCGCAAACGCGCCGGCGATTCAGGATGGCCATCGCCCGCGCTGTGGGCGATGCACGAGGCATGCGTATACAGCCGCATCGGACTGCCTCAAGTGGCGCTGCGTGCGCCGCGTCGCTCGTGCTTCCAAAGCACTTCGCTGGCACCACCTTCACGGGCCAGCACGCGGGCGATCACGAACAACAGATCCGACAGCCGATTAAGGTAGCGCACGGCTTCCCCGCGCACCGTCTCGAACTGCGCCAAGGTCACCAGCTCACGTTCCGCGCGCCGGCAGATGGTCCGCGCCAGATGGCAATGTGCGGCAGCGACGGTGCCGCCGGGCAGGATGAAATCCTTTAGCGGCGGCAGGTCTTCGTTGAAGGCGTCGAGTTGATTCTCGAGTCGCTCGATGTCGATATCGAAGATCGCGCTGTGACCTGGAATGCAAAGCTCGCCGCCCAGGTCGAACAATTGGTGCTGCACCGACACCAGGCATTCGCGCACCGCCTCAGGCAACGCACACGACAACACGATACCAATCGCCGAATTGGCCTCATCAACCGTCCCGTAGGCGTTGACTCGGTGCGAGTCTTTGGCGACCCGACTGCCATCGCCCAGACCCGTCTGGCCGTCATCGCCGGTGCGGGTGTAAATCTTGGTGAGGCGGTTACCCATTGCGACTTGCCCGACTATGAGGTGCTGAACGGTGAGCCGAAGCGCATGCGATCAAATCTTGTGCTTCGTCGCGCTTTTACGTTTGCCGAATGCGATCTGCCAACTGATGTGCAACACGCTGGCGGCACCAATATAAATCGCTGTGGTGGTGAGGTAGGCGGGCAGCCAATCGGTGTAGTTCTTCCACCAACCAGAGAAGGTGGGGCCGGCAGCGCCTTCGACAAACCAGTGACTGCTGAACCAGTAAAAGCCACCTTGCGCAAACAAATGGCAGAGCACCACGGCCAGCAACACGGCCGGGGCCAGTGAGGCCAATCCCAGGCCGTTGCTGCGCTTGGCGAGGCGGGCCACGACGTCGCCGCCTATCCACATCGCAAAGTGCGCCGGCAACAAGAACCAGTAACCCGGCGACACGCAATAGTGCGTCCAGAAATTGATGCCGCTGTTGCTGATGACGTAATAATCCGCGGCCACAGCCAACGCCATCAAACTCGGAAATACCCAGCGCATCTGCCTGGACAGGTAGAAGCCGGCGACGAAGAACACCGCCCAGGAAGCATCCGGCAGCGCACCGAAATGGTTGATGCGGGTGGCCGCCATCAACAGCGCCAGCAGCAGAAAAATGATGGGAGTCTTGAGACGGGAAGCAGACATGGCGGCGGTGATCGGGCGAGAGACTGCACAGTTTAGCGGATGCGGTCATGGCTGGCGGATGGGCCCGGTGTTCGGTAGTGTCTAGACACTGCCCGGTGTTCGACCTGCGGTTTCAGGTCCGACACGGAGCAGCGCGAGACCTTGCTGCGCTGCTTTCTTCCCGCGACCACTTGGCGCCGGCCCTCACTGCTCGCCGGGTATCATCCTGTGCATGCAAACGACCCACGAAATTCTGATTGTTGGCGGCGGATTGGTCGGTGGCAGCGTGGCTTGCGCTCTGGCAGCGGCCGGTCGTGATGTAGCCTTGATCGAAGCGACCGATCCGCAAACCGCCACTCCGCCAAGCTTCGATGAACGCAATCTGGCCCTGGCGGCGGCAAGTGTGAGCGCGCTTTCGACGCTCGGCGTATTGCAGCACTTGCGCACGCCGCCATCTCCCGTGCGCCGAATCCATGTCAGCCGAGTCGGCGACTTTGGCGCATTGCGATTGGATGCCAGCGAGTACGGCCGCGAGGCGCTGGGCGGGGTCGTGATCGCCCGTGAACTTGGTGCGGCATTGGAAGCGCGGCTGGCGCAATTGCCGACACTGACGCGTTATCGGCCGCAACGCTTCGTCAACCTGCACGCAGACAATGACTCCATTGCCGTGGAATGCGTGGCGACTTCATCAGCATCGGTGTCAACCTCGTTGCGCTTGTCGGCACGCCTGCTGTTGGCCTGTGACGGCAGCGACTCCTCCGTGCGTGTTGCGCTCGGTATTCAGTCCGACGATCACGACTATCGCCAAAGTCTCATCGTGAGTGCGCTGCAAGCAGACCGTCCGCACGCCGGACAGGCTTGGGAGCGCTTCACCGCCAGCGGCCCACTCGCCATGCTGCCGCGTGCCGACGGCAGCTATGGTTGTGTCTGTGGCGTGGCGAGTGAGCACGTGGAATCGCTGATGGCGCTACCCGATCATGCGTGGCTGGCGGAATTGCAACAGCGCTTTGGCGGTCGCGCTGGGCGCTTCTTGCGGGTTGGCAAGCGCAGCGTCTATCCAATCACCAGTCGCATCTCACATGCCTTGGTCGCGCCGCGCGCGCTGCTGCTGGGCAATGCTGCGCAGACCCTGCATCCCATCGGCGCACAGGGCTTCAATCTGGGATTGCGCGATGCGCTGGATGTGGCTGAGTTGATTGCCGATGCGGCCGATCCGGGGGCGCCGCAGGTGTTGCAACACTATCCCGCTCGTCGGCAGTCTGATCGTCAACAGACCATTGCATTCAGCGATGGCCTGGCCCGATTGACTACTTCTGAAAGCCTCCCCCACCACGTGCTGCGCTCATTCGGGTTGTTGGTTCTGGCCAATGCTCCTGGCTTGCGTGCGCCGATGCTCTCGGCGGCGATGGGCTACCGCGCCAAGGCCGTCAGTTCGACATCGGCGGTCACCGCATGAGTCTTCCACCTGCAAGCACCCTGAGTCCGCGCCGCAGCCGCCGCAATACCCTGGATTTCGCCATCGTCGGTGGTGGTGTGGTCGGCGCGGCTTTGGCTTTGACCTTGCTGCGCGACGGTCGGCGGGTGGCCGTGATCGAGTCGCGCATCGCGGAAGCGTGGCAGCCAACGTCTCCGGACTTGCGGGTTTACGCGCTGGCTCCCGACAGTCTCGCCTTGCTGGACGAGTTGGGTGTCGGCGACGCACTGCGGCAAGCACGTCTGCAACCGTATCGATCAATGCGGGTGTGGGACGCCGGTGGTGGTGATGCCTTGATGTTTGATGCGCATTCGTTGGGTCGAGATTCGCTGGGTGCCATTGTCGAACACAGTCTGTTGGTCGAGACCCTATGGGCTGCGCTGCGCAAACAGGCGGCGTTCACCGCGCAAATGCCAGCCACGGTGACCGGACTCGATCAGGCCGACGACGGCGTCGAGTTGACCCTCGCCGATGGCACGCGGATCCGCGCGGCCGTGGCGGTGGCCGCCGATGGCGCAGACTCCGCGTTGCGTGGATCGGCTGGCATCGAAGTGGATCGCCACGACTATGGCCAGCGCGGTTTGGTCGGTTATGTCGACAGCGAGCTTCCGCACCAAGAAACCGCGTGGCAACGATTCTTGCCGGGCGGCCCGCTGGCGTTGTTGCCCTTTGTCGATCCGGCGGACACGCCCATGACCCTGCGCGGTCGTCGTAGTTCGTTTGTCTGGACGGTGGCTGATGTCGAAGCCGAGCGTCTGTCGATGTTGCCCAGCGCAGAGTTCGGTTTGGAAGTCACGCGAGCATTCGACGCGCACCTTGGCGAGTTGACCTTGGTTTCCACTGTCGCCTCATTTGCGCTGCGTCGGCAGCTGGCGAACCGATACCACATTGGCCGCGTGTTGCTGGCGGGCGATGCCGCTCACGCGGTGCATCCGCTGGCGGGGCATGGCGTGAATCTGGGCCTGCGTGATGTCACGTGCTTGCGACGGATTCTGGCCGGAGTCGATGCCAATGACCTGGGTGAGCCACGTCGTTTGGCCCGTTACGCGCGCGAGCGGCGGTCAGAAAATGCGGTTGCGGCGTGGAGCTTTGACGGCATCAATCGGTTGTTCTCAAACGACGCCGTGCTGCCGACGCTGTTGCGCGGACCCGCGCTTGGACTGGTCAGCAAGCTGGAGCCAGTGCGGCGAATTTTGGCGATGCGCGCCTTGGGAGAATAGTGGCGGCCGCAGGCGCAAGCAGAGCGAGGTGATTCAAGTTCTGTAGGCGCGGCTCGTGTAGCTTTCGCTTCGATTTGTGTTGGATGGATTTGGGGCAACCGCAGAGCAGCCGCGCGGGAGCGCGGCCCTCCTCAAAGCCGAGCAGGTTGTGGAGGGCGCCGCCCCTGCGGCGCTGCTCCATCCCGTGTGCCCGCACCTCGCGACTAGTGGGCTGTAACGGATGCAGCGGAAGTGGGATCGCGACGGGATGGGCGTGATGGACGCCGCTCCGGAGCGAGGCCAATAGCCAAAGCTATTGGCGGAGTGAGGAGCAAGTCCAGCGCGGCCAGACCGAGCGAGCTACTTTCGATT
>JBQTGY010000092.1:0-6772 GCA_052390415.1 Pseudomarimonas sp.
GCCCGAGCAAGCCTCGAAGCGGCCCAGAAGGCGCAGCGCGCGAATCGCGTCGATCGCCTTGCACCTCTGCGCCCCCTTGCGTTCTCTGCGCCTCCGCGTTGAGGCTCTTCGCTTCTACAATGCCGCACCCCGTTTTGCGGCTTCTCACCAAGCGGCGCGGTTGTCCTGTTTACCACACGCACCCATCTACCCTTCCTGCGTCAACGAGAACCCACTGATGTCTGATTCGAATGACTGAGCCCGTCAGCGAGCAAGTCCCGGCTGATCGCCGCAAAGCATTGTCCAGCCTGCGTCTGCTGCCTACCTTGGTGCGTCCGCATCTGCAGCTGGTGGCCGGTTGGCTCGGATTTCTGGTGCTGTCATCGGCGGCGACCTTGAGTCTGCCGGTTGCCATGCGGCTGATGATTGATCGAGGCTTCGCCGGCAACGACCCCGCGGCGATTGATCCCTGGTTCGTCGGCTTGCTCGGCGTCGCGTGCGTGTTGGCGATAGCAACCGGGGCTCGGTTCTTCTTTGTCAGCATGCTCGGTGAGCGCGTCGTTACCGATCTCCGACAGAAGCTGTACTCACATCTGCTCGGCCTCGACATGGGCTTTTTCGAGAAGAACCGCAGCGGCGAATTGGTGTCACGGCTATCTGCGGATAGCGAGCAGATTCGCAGTATGGTCGGGTCCAGCGCGTCGATCGCGTTGCGCAGCGTTGTGACTCTGCTGGGCAGTGGGTTGATGTTGGTAATCACCAGCCCACGCTTGGCCGGCATGGCGGCGATTGGCATTCCCTTGGTGGTACTGCCCATCGTGCTTTATGGCCGCCGTGTGCAGGCCATCGCCAAGGAGAGCCAGGATCGGGTCGCCGATGCCAATGCACGCGCCGCCGAGACCTTGGGGGCCATGCACACGGTGCAAAGTTATGCGCGCCAAGGCTTCGAATCGGATCGTTTTGCTAGCGCCTTGCAACGCGCATTGACGGCGGCACGACGGCGCATACGCACTCAGGCGTGGCTGACCGCTTCAGTCATCCTGCTGGTGTTTGGTGCCATCGTCGGCGTCCTCTGGATGGGTGCGAAGGACGTTGTCGCAGGCACCCTGAGCGCCGGCACGCTGATCCAGTTTGTTGTCTATGCAGTGTTGGGTGCAGGCTCGGTGGGTGCACTCAGTGAGGTCTGGGCCGAGGTTCAGCGCTCCGCTGGCGGCATGTCACGGTTGCAGGAGTTGCTGCAAACCCGATCGGTCATCGCCGCACCAGCGCAGGCGCATGCCCTGCCCTCGCCGCTGCGGGGCGAAATTCGCTTTGAAGACGTGCGCTTTCACTATCCTTCACGCCCACTGACGCCAGCATTGGATGGCTTCAATCTGCGCCTTGCACCCGGCGAAACCGTAGCCTTGGTGGGGCCATCTGGCGCTGGCAAGAGCACCGTGTTGCAACTGATCGGGCGCTACTTTGATCCGCAGGGCGGTCGCATCACCCTGGATGGCATTGACCTTCGCGAGCTGGATCCCGACGCACTGCGCAGTCAAATCGCGCTGGTGCCGCAAGATCCCGTCATCTTCGCAGCCGATGCCGCAGAGAACATTCGCTACGGTCAATTGGATGCGAGCCAAGCCGATATCGAAGTCGCTGCGCGTAGCGCGGAAGCGCATGACTTCCTGATCGCCCTGCCGGAGGGTTATGGCACCTGGTTGGGAGAACGCGGCGTGCGCCTCTCGGGTGGCCAGCAGCAACGGCTTGCGATCGCGCGTGCGGTGCTGAAACAAGCGCCGATCCTGCTCTTGGACGAGGCCACCAGCGCCCTGGATGCGGCCAGCGAACGCGCCATCCAGCAGGCGCTTGATCGTTTGATCGTCGGCCGCACGACTTTGATCATCGCGCATCGGCTCGCGACCGTGCGCCGCGCGGATCGCATCGTCGTGCTCGATCAAGGTCGCATCGTCGCCGAAGGCAGCCATGAAGAACTGATGGCGGCAGGTGGCTTGTATGCCGAGTTGGCGCAGTTGCAGTTCTCGCAATGAGACCCTGCGATCCTGAAACTGCGGCGACGGGGTCTAGCTGCGCTCAAGCGTCGTCACTCTGCGGCAGTCCGAACCCTGAGCCGTATTCGCGCCGCTTACGATGCTTGATCGCCCTCAAGCAACTGCAAAAGTGAACTTGCGTCTCGACACTGCGGACACCAATCGCCTGTTCTGGCAGCTGCAGCTTGCCGGCTGGGGTGGCATTTCCCTGTTCAGTTATTTGCTGGCGCTGGTCAATGGGCGTGGCTGGGATGCATGGAAGATCACCTTGCCGGTGTATTTCACGGGCTTCATTGGCACCCTGGGCTTGCGTCTGCTGTTGCGGCTTTGGCGCGGTCTGTCGCCGCTTCCACTGGCGGCTGCGATCACCTTGCCTGCGGTCATGGTCGGCGCCTTGATGAGCATCGCCCTCGGATGGTCCTGGGCGCTGACCTGCGTGGACGACTGCGAACCGATGAAGACCAGCAGTTGGCTGGGCGCAATGGTCGGCTATACCTACCTGATCCTCGCTTGGGCGTTTCTCTACATCACCTTGCGCGTGTATCGCGCCTTGCTCCAACAAACGCGACAGGCGCTTGAATCAAGCGCAATGGCGCATCAGGCGCAGCTGAAGATGCTTCGCTATCAGCTGAATCCGCATTTTCTCTTCAACACCTTGAACGCGATCTCGACCCTGGTGCTGGATCGCGACAGCAACACCGCCAACCGCATGGTTCAAAGTCTGTCCGCGTTCCTGCGTTACTCGCTGGACAACGATCCGATGCAGCGGGTCACGCTGGGACAGGAGTTAGCGGCGGCCGCGTTGTATCTGGATATCGAAAAGATTCGATTCGACGACCGTTTGCGGGTGGTAATCGATGTGCCCGATGAGCTGCGAGGGGCATTGCTGCCCAGCCTGCTCTTGCAACCCTTGATCGAGAATGCGATCAAGCACGCGATCGCTGGACGCATTGATGGCGGCGAGATTTTGATTCGCGCACGGAGTCAGCAAGACACCCTGCAAATCACCATCGCCGACGATGGCCCCGGCTGTGGCACCGACGGTCCAGTGCCAGCCGGCGTGGGTCATGGCGTGGGATTGGCGAACACCCGCGAACGCTTGCGGGTTCTGTACGCCGACCGCCAACAGTTCCGCGCCAATAATCGCGAAGGAAGTGGCTTCGAGGTGAGTTTCAGTCTTCCGCTGGAGCGTGGAACCGGCTGAGCATGACTTGCGGCAGTGGGTCGGCAGCGGTGGTGGCCGTTACGCTGACGGTGCCGCGCTCACGTTCGGCATTATTGGGGTGTCGTCGTCAATGAAACTGCGCGCGCTGATCGTCGATGACGAACCGCTTGCTCGGCGCGGCTTGCGGTTAAGGCTGGCAGCCGACCCGGAGGTCGAAATCGTTGGCGAGTGTGCACACGGCGCGGCGGCACTGGAGCTGCTGCAAACCGTTGAGTGCGACTTGATCCTGCTCGACGTGCAGATGCCCGGCATGGACGGGTTCGCGACGCTGGCCGCGCTGCCCGAAGCCTTGCGCCCCTTGGTCGTCTTTGTCACTGCCTTCGACAGTCACGCGCTGAAGGCATTCGAAGCCGCCGCGCTGGACTACCTGCTGAAACCCGTCGAGCCCGAACGACTCACCCAGTGTCTGCAGCGTGTGCGTGCGGCAATGCGCGGACGTCAGGCCGACGCCCATCGCGATGGGCTACTTACGCTGTTGCGACAGATTTCGGGACAACCACAACTCGCGCTAAGCGACGCGTTGGCACCCGGTGCGAGCGGTATCACGCAAGCCGATGTGCTGTCGATCCGCGATGGCCAGCGCACGGTGCGCGTACCCATCCGCAGCATCCGCTGGATTGAAGCCGCCGGCGACTACATGTGCGTCCACACCGACGATGAAACCCACGTCCTGCGATCAACTTTGAGCGAACTCGAAGCACAGCTGGATCCACGCCGTTTTCAACGGGTGCACCGGTCTCGCATCGTCAATTTCACCCGCGTCAAAGCGCTACGTCCGCACATCAATGGCGAGTACTTTCTCGAATTGGACAGCGGCCATTCCATCAAGTTGAGTCGTAGTTACCGCGAGAAGGTGGAGCTGTTGCGCTAACCCGGTGCACAACACTTGATGAAGCGGGTGGTCTCTGGTCTCCAGCAACAAAAACGCCTGCCGGGTTGCCCCGGCAGGCGTCAGTGTAAGGCTCCGCTTGTTGAGCGATGCGTCAGCAATCAGCCTTGACGACGGACTACCGCGATACCAGCCAACAGGCTCATCAACATTGCCATCAATGCCAGGGTCCAGACGTTGTTGGTCGGGATGAAGGCCGGGGCCGGCAACAGCGTGCTGCCCTGCAGATTGAAGGTAAAGGCCTGACCGCCAAAGCTGCAGTTCAGCACGCCACTCGTCGTACCCACCGAAGCGGAGCTATACGACACCGTCGTCGATGCCGAGCCACCTGCCGGCACAACAATGCTCAGCGGCGAAGCCGTGAACGCGGTGTTGGTGGGCTGCGTGCAGGTAACCGTAGCCGGCAGCAATCCCGGGTTCTGAAAGCTGATCGGTGCCGTGCTGGCTGCGCCGCCCAGAGGACGGGAAGCCAACGTGGTCAACGATCCCGACGCAGGCGTGCTGGTCAACACGGGCTGCGTGCCGGCCGGGCAAGTCAAGGTGAAGGTGCGAGCATTCGCCGCGCCAGCGCGGCTTTCATTGCAGGTCAGCGTTTGCGTGACTTGTGCCTCACCCAGGGTGCACGTGCCCGACAACGGTCCGCCCGAAATCGCACCTGCGCCTTCGGCGGTCACCGATTGTCCGAAACCGCTGAAGGGCGCCGTCGGTGCCGTGCAGGTAGTGGTGGTGGTCGACGCCGCGCCGGTCCCTACACCCGCCGTACCGACTGACACCGCTACCGACCCGTTACCGGTGGAGCCAACCAACGTGCCACCGGTGAACGGCACAGCCTGACCTGAAGCCGGGTTATAGGCGAACTGCGGTGGTGTGTTGGGAGTCGGAATCGTGATTGCCGTGCCCGCGTTCTCGTAAACGATGCTGATGATCGTGGCCGGGAAGCCCGTCGCCGCCGTGGTGCTGATCTGCATGTAGCCGTAATTTATAGCGTTCGTTGCTTCGTTGAAGAAGCGGATACCCATGAAACCGGTCTGCGTGACCCGAAAGTTGGGAGCGGTCGCCTGGATAGCTGCATTGAAGATCGAAGCGGGACCAATCACGGCACCCGGTTGCAGCACAACCAACGGGCCAGCAGCCACCGCCGCAACGCCGCCATGCGAGGCAGCCGGTGTAGGTTGCCAGTAAAGGCCCAGGTTGCCAGATGACAAATAGGGGTTGAGGTCCCACCCAGCGACTGCACCACCGCTGGTGCCCGTCGCTCCGGTGACGACGTTCACGTACACACCTGCCACGGTCTGCGGCACTGCCAGGTTGGTGACCGGGCTGGTAACGATGGCCGCCATTGACACCGAGGACAAGAGACTGGCTGACGCCGCAGCGGCCAGCAGAATGCCACGCGAGCACCGGCTAGCGCCGGCACGCAGATTGCTTGATTTCATGCTTTTTCCCCACATTTTTATGAGTTACAGGGCTGTGTTTTTGCCATTCCTTGGCATTCACGGCGACCTCCCCAGAATCATGCACGTACCGCTCTCGCCGCCCGCGCACCGCCTTAGCCCCAGAGTCTGCCACAGGCTCGCAGCCGACGCGAGATCAATTACGCGTCAAAGTCGCGACAACACTCGGCAAACCGCGATAATTCTCGCCACAACCTGCTCAGATTCCGTGCATGAACAGCCGATCCATCCAGCGCGCCAAATCGCGCGCCGCTCCTTCCCACGCAGACAAACGCATGCATGGTTTGTCTACCGTCGCCGCATCGCACTTGCGCGGCGCTGCAAAGTTTCTGTCGCAGGGCGATGTCCAGGCAGCTGAACTTGCCGTATTTGCAGCACGGATCAGCGCACCGGAACATCCCGAATCGCTGCGCATGGCCGCCGCCGTGTTGTTGCGTCAACAGCGAATGGCTGAGGCGGCAACGTGCCTGCGGCAAGCACTTGCGACGCTGCCCGATGACATTGAGTTGCTTTTCAATCTCGCGGTTACTGCGAATGAGTTGGCCGATCATGCAACTGCGAATGCTTGTCTGCGACGCGCAACTGCCAGCGCTGCAGACGCCGCCACATGGTTGAGACTGGCTCAGGAGTTCGACCGCCAAGGCTACCAAGAGGATGCCCTGACATGCGCAGAGGCTGCTTTGAAAGTGGCCCCCAATGACGTGGCGGCCTCATTGCAGCGTGGGCGATGTCTGCATGCACTCGGCCGTACAGCTGAAGCGAGCGCGCAATTCCGCGCCGTGCTGGCACTGCAACCGGACTCGGCCTCCGCCTGGTTCTCGCTGCTCGACCAGAAGACCGCGCGTCTGGATGAGGCCGAACTTGAGGCACTGATAGTGGCCGAACGTCGACCCAAACGCGATCCGGACGATCAGGCCCTGCTGTCATTTGCGTTGGGAAAAGCCTTGGAAGATGCGGGCCGCCTGAACGAGGCGTTTGCTGCTTTTGCGCGCGCGAACCACGTGGCACGGGGCCAACGCGCCTGGGATGCCGCACAGTTCTCGAAACAGGTCGATACTGCGCTGCAGCGCTTTTCCGGGGTCGTCGCCGCCACCTCGTCCGCGCAAGGTCGCGAAGTCATCTTCGTGGTCGGCCTGCCGCGCTCAGGAACCACGCTGATCGAACAGGTCCTCGCGGCGCATCCGCAGGTCGAGGG
>JBQTGY010000093.1:0-18410 GCA_052390415.1 Pseudomarimonas sp.
GTGCGGGGACTCTTGTCGAGCGCAGCTGGCGCCGCTGATCCGCCGATCCCGTGAGATGCGATGAATGTAACCAGCAAACAAAGACGTGACCGAACACAAATCCAGTGACGACACGCGCATAACCAGCCAGCCCGTAGACGGCCAGCCCAGCGACCTCCAGCCAGACAGCCCCACGCCCTTCGAGGTCAAACTCCGGCAACTGCTGCGTCGTCGGCGCTTCGCGCGGCGATTGCTGCGGCCGCTGCCACGACGAGCCAATGTGCATCGCTATCCCGTGATCAAGTGGTTCGCAAGTCGCGCCAAGCGTTACCCATTCCTGTGGTCGTTTCGGCGCGCTCACGTGTTGCCGGCCTTGTATGCGGGAATGGTGTTGTCGTTGTCGCCGCTATACGGCGCGCAGATCCTGCTGGCGTTGGGATTGGCCTTGCTGCTGCGCGCCAATCTGACCATCACCGTGGGCCTGCAGATGATCGTCAATCCGCTGACGATTGCGCCCATATACGGACTCACCGCCTGGTTGGGTAGCTGGCTGATGACTCTGGCGGGTGTCGGTATCGACATGCCGCGCGCACTATTTCTGGCCAATGCCTTGTTTGTTGGCGGCACGGTGGCAGGCTTGGCCTTGGCCATGCTCGCGCACGTCGGTTGGCGGTTGGCGGCATGGGAGGCGCGCGTGTTTCGCGCTCGCTTCGAAATCCTGCGCCAGCGTGCCGATGCACATACCAAGGCCGATATGAACGAAGCCGTACAGCGCCGCACTGAATAGTCGGCCCAAGCAGTCCCTGCGAATCGGGCTGACTTTGCGTGACCATCGCCGAAGCCGCGCCGTACAATTGCCCTTCGTTGGTGCGCGCCGTTGGCGCACTTGGCATTCGGTAGGCATCGAGACCGTTGTGAACTCCATCCTCGGCATTGCGCTCGCTGCGCCTGATCTGTCCACTACCCATTCCCCGCAACGGGCGATCACTGCGGCGTGGCATCGCGATGAAACCGAGCACGTCAAAGCGCTGCTTGCCGAGCTGGGAGATGACCCGGCCGAACACGATGCCGTGCAAACGCTGGCGGTCGGCCTGGTCCAACAGGTTCGGATCAAGGCCGAAGACCAAGGCGCGATCGAAGCCTTCATGCGCCAGTACGACCTTTCCAGCGAGGAAGGCGTGTTGTTGATGTGCGTGGCTGAAGCCTTGCTGCGCATCCCCGATCAGGAAACGGCTGATCGCTTGATCCGCGACAAGCTTGGCGACGCCAACTGGAAAAAACACCTCGGTGCCAGCGACTCGCTGTTCGTCAACGCATCGACCTGGGGCTTGATGCTGACCGGCAAGATGGTTTCGCTGTCGGAAGAGACCCGACGCAATTTCAGCGGTGCGTTACGGCGTGTGGTTGGTCGTGCCGGCGAACCGGTGATTCGCCTCGCCGTGCGCCAGGCCATGAAGATCATGGGCCATCAGTTCGTGATGGGGCGGACGATCGATGAAGCGTTGAAGCGCTCGCGACGCGGCCCGAGTTCGGCGTATCGCTACAGCTTCGATATGCTCGGCGAGTCGGCGCTCACCAGCCAAGACGCCGCGCGCTATTTCGAATCGTATCGGCGCGCGATTCTGGCCATCGGCAGTGGCGGTCCGTATGCCGACGTGTTCGCCGCACCCAGCATCTCGGTGAAGTTGTCGGCGCTGCATCCGCGCTACGAGGTCGGCAAGCGCGCCCGCGTGTTTGCGGAGCTGACGCCCAAGGTGCTCGAACTCGCGCAGCTGGCGAAAGCGCAGGGCATCGGCTTCACGATTGACGCCGAGGAAGCCGAACGACTGGAACTGAGTCTGGAAGTGATTGCGGCGGTTTACGCCGACCCCAGCCTCGCCGGCTGGCAAGGGTATGGATTGGCGGTGCAGGCGTACCAAAAGCGCGCGCCCTACGTCATCGATTATCTGGCTGAACTGGCCCGCAAACATGGACGACGAATGCCAGTGCGTTTGGTCAAAGGCGCCTACTGGGACGCCGAGATCAAGCGCGCGCAAGTGGAGGGTCACGCCGGCTTTCCGCTGTTCACGCGCAAGCCGAATACCGACGTCAGTTACCTGGCCTGCGCCAAACGCATGCTGGCGGCGACCGATGCGTTCTATCCGATGTTTGCCACCCATAACGCGCATACGATCGCGGCGATTTATCGGATGGCGACGCGATTGCTCCCCTCTCCCGCCGGGGCGAAGCAACACGCAGGTGAGCCAATGGCTCACGTATCGCTGAGCGCTCCCGCGACTGCGGGAGCAGGGGTGCGGGCCGGGGAAGAGGGTGCGGGCGGAGCGACAAGGACCTCACCCTACGAGTTCCAGCGCCTGCATGGTATGGGCAAGGACTTGTACGACGGCGTGATACCCACCGATGCAACGCCGGCCAATGCCTTGAACGTGCCTTGCCGCGTCTACGCGCCCGTCGGCAGTCACGAAGACCTGTTGCCGTATCTGGTCCGCCGCTTGCTGGAGAACGGCGCCAATACCAGCTTCGTCAACAAGATCACCGACGAACGTGTCAGTCCCGCTGAACTGGTGGCCGATCCCACTCGCACGGTGGCTGCCTTCGTTTCGATTTCGCACCCGAAAATCCCGCTGCCAGTTGACCTGTTCGCCGAGAGCGACGGAAGGAAAAACTCCATGGGCGTGAATCTCGCCAATGACAACGAACTGCGCGCCCTGGCAGCGCGCATCGAAGCCGCCTCCGAACCACGCGGTGCCAGCCCTCTTGTGCCGGGTGCCAGCACGGCCGGATCGAGCTCGACGGTGACCTCACCGGCGAATCGCAGCAGAGTCGTCGGCGCCTGGCAGGCCGCCGATGCGGCTTGCGTTGAACAAGCCTTGGACAATGCCGTCGGCGCGCAGCCACAGTGGGATCGCTTGCCGGTCGCCTCGCGTGCGGCCATCATCGAGCACGCCGCCGATTTGATGGAAGCGCAGATGCCCGAGTTCATCGCGCTGTGCACGCTTGAGGCGGGCAAGACCATTCCCGATGGCGTGGCCGAAGTTCGCGAAGCGGTCGATTTCCTGCGCTATTACGCCGCCCAAGGACGCAAGTTGCTTGGCCATCCCGAGAAGCTGCCGGGGCCGACCGGCGAATCCAACGAGTTGCATCTGGCAGGTCGCGGCGTGTTCGTCTGCATCAGTCCGTGGAACTTCCCGTTGGCGATCTTCATCGGCCAAGTCGCAGCGGCCCTGATCACCGGCAACAGCGTGATAGCCAAGCCCGCCGAACAGACCACGCTCGTCGGATTTGCGGCCGTCAAGTTGCTGCATGAAGCCGGCGTTCCAGCGGCGGTGTTGCAGTACGTGCCGGGCGATGGTGTGAAGGTGGGTGCCGCGTTGACGCGCGATCCGCGCGTCGCGGGTGTGGTGTTCACCGGTTCCACCGAAACCGCGCGTGCGATCAATCGTTCGATGGCCGCGCGCGATTCCGCCATCGGCGTGTTGATCGCCGAGACCGGTGGCCAGAATGCCTTGATCGCCGACTCTTCCGCTCTGCCGGAACAGTTGGTGAAGGACGCCATCGGCGCCGCCTTTGGCTCCGCCGGGCAACGCTGCTCCGCGGCGCGCGTGCTGTTCGTGCAGCGCGACATCGCTGACAAAGTGATTCACATGCTGGCCGGTGCAATGGCCGAATTGACGGTCGGCGACCCCGGCTCATTGGCCACCGACGTGGGGCCCGTGATCGACGCCGAGGCGCTGGCCATCCTGCAAAACCACGCCCAACGGATGGACACTGAGGCCAAGCTGATCAAACAGATCGACCTGCCGGCAGCCTGCGCCAACGGCAGCTTCTTCGCGCCGCGTGCATACGAGATTTCCGACCTCTCACAGCTCACCCGCGAAGTATTCGGACCGGTGCTGCACGTGATCCGTTTTGACGGCGAGCGAATCGATGCGGTCATCGATGCCATCAACGCCACCGGCTATGGTTTGACTCTGGGCGTGCACAGCCGCATCAACGAAACCATCGACCGCATCGCCCGCCGCGCACGGGTCGGCAACTGTTACGTCAATCGCAACCAGATCGGTGCCGTCGTCGGCGTGCAACCCTTCGGCGGCGAAGGCCTGTCCGGCACCGGCCCCAAAGCCGGCGGTCCGCACTATCTGCTGCGCTTCGTCACCGAACGCACGCTCACGATCAACACCACGGCCGCGGGTGGCAATGCATCGTTGCTGACCATCGGCGACTGAACGAAGTCGGGCAGTCGTGCCCTACCTCCAAATTGGCTTGTGCATCGTCGGTGCCAGCCTGTTCTTCAACGCCGGCCGCATCGAGGCGGATGCTGGCCGCGCGAATCACGCCCTCCTCTGGGCCGCTTTGTCAGTGCTCACGTCGGTGTTGGCGTTCGCAGCCGGGGCTGGTTGGGTCGGCTGGCTGCTGGCGCAGGGCACGTTGATGGTGGTGATTGCGATGCTGCGATTAGTGTTGAGCAAGCCTTCCTAACCTGCGTCCGCGTCTGCAGGACTGGCGGCAACCGGCATCGCGACCACGCCCAGATGTTGGCGCAGAAATGCGGCGACACCCGCCCACAGCGCATGTTGAGTCTTGATGCTGTCCAGACCGTGGCCATCCTCGTCAAACAACAGTCCGACCGGTGTGTCTCCGGCCAAGTGCCGCATTCGCAGGAGGCGCTGGGTCTGTTCGGCATCCACCCGCCGGTCACGCAGGCCGTGCACCAGCATCAATGGCGTCGTCAAACGCTGGTACTGGTAGAGCGGCGAGGCTTCTCGCAACCGCGAGGCTTCGCTGTTCGGGTCGCCGATGATCGCCTCCAACGCCTTGCGTCCGCTCTCGGTGAGGGTCGAATCGCTGGCAGAAAAGTGCAGCATCAGGTCGCTCAGTCCATTGATTGACACTGCACAGCGGAAGCGGTCCGGCCAGCGGACGGCGCTAATCAGGGCCGAGTACCCACCGTAGCTCGCTCCCAGGATGCACATCCGCTTGGCGTCGAGCGCTTCACTCGCAAGCACCTGTTGCAACGCGGCATCAATGTCGTCCTCGATCAAGCGGCCGAAGTTGCCGTGGCCGGCCTCACGAAACGCCCGACCATAGCCATCCGAACCGCGAAAGTTGACCTGCAGGACGGCATAACCCAGTGCTGCGATGAACTGCACGTCGCGATCAAAGTTGAGGCTGTCGGCAATGCCGATCGGACCGCCATGGGGAAACACCACCAGCGGATGCGGGCCTGCTCCGGTGGGCAAGGTGAGGAAGGCATCAAGCGTGGTGCCGTCGTCAGTTTTGACCTCGATGTGCTTGGCGGCGGCGAATAGGCGGCCATCCAGCCACGGCATGGCGGACAGCACCGGACTGGCGGTGCCGGCGCGGCGATCAACGTGAAAAAGCACCGGCGGTTGGTTGGACGCATCGACCCACAGCAGGTGCTGGCTACCATCCACGCTACGCCCGGCGCTGAATACACTCTTGCCCGTAAAGGCGCGCCCGAGGGCCACGCTTTCCCGACGCAGATCAGGATCAAAGTACTCGATGTGCCGGCGACCGTTGCTGACGATGTTGACGCCAATGGGCTCGTCGCGATGGTCCAGCACCGGCGATTCGACGTCCACACCCGCGCGTGAAAACAAGGACTTGACGACCTTGCGGGTGGCGACGTCAAACGCGACCAGATCCCGCTGGCCGCGATCCTTGTCGGTGGTGCAGTAGATCAAGCTGCCATCCTCTGACAATGCGAACGGTGTCAGTTCCTGCTCGGCGTCGGGGTCAAACAGAGGCGTGAATTCACCCTTGCTGGCGTGCAGCCAAACGCGCTCGTCGTCCTTGCTGACCAACACCAGACGCAGTCGCCCGCGGCCATCCGCGACCCAGGTGATGTCATCCTCGACGCCGTGATTGAGCCGATCCTTGAATACCGACCAGAAGGCGTCGGCGCTGGCCTGGCTACGCATGTCGACACGGTGGACCATCAGTTGGCCGAGCCGTGTGTAGCTGCCAAAAAGAATGTCGTCGGCAGCACTCGGCAAGGGGTCAATCAACACGCCGCGCCGGGGCAAGCGGACCGTCTTGAAGTGCGGATCGCCGCTGGCCAGGTGTTCAATCCGCACCAACTCGATCAGTCGCCGGCCATACGGGCCGACCTCCAGCAGCAAGCGGTCGACGCCTGACCACGCCATGCTCTCGAACGGAAGCCCCGACTTGGCGATCAAGTAACGGTTGCCGCGTTGCGGGTCGATCAGCTCAATCTTCCATTGCTCCTTGCCATCTTTCAAATGCTGGGCCAGGAAGCGGCCGTCGGGGCTCAGCCCGAATCCAAGCAGGTCGGATTCTTGCCAAAGCACCTCCGCCGGCAGGCCAAGGCTGCCGGGTTTGCCGGGTGGCTTCAGGCGCGCGCTAATCGTGGATGCACGCGGCGTGGTGGACTGGGTCGTGTCGGCCAACTGATCGCGGTAGAACCTCGGAAACGGATCCGGGTAGCGGCCAATGAAGGCGAAGGGCAGCGCAGCTGTCAGCGTTGCATGTTCGGTGGTCAACCAGTCCATTGCAGCGAGGCTGCGGTTGGACATCGAAAGCTCAGCGTTCCAAAGATTGACCTCCCGGTAAAGCAGGTCACCGGGATAGTTGACGCGACCCGCCTTGATCTCGAAGCGATATTCCGGATCTTCGCTGAGTCGTACGCGCCAGCTCAGAATCTGTTGCAGTTCCAACAACTGGTATTCGCCGGCGGTAGCCCGCAACAGGCGGTAACTGCGTCCCTTCGGCAGGCTGCGCAGCAACTCCGAACTCAACAGTCGCCCAGGCGGGCCGATGCGCAAGCTGTACAACGGATTCATGCTGTCGACCGCTATCAGCAACAAGCCTTCGTCAGCCGCCAAGGTCGGAGTCGCTCCGGGCTTCACCTCGGTCAGGGTCGCCTGCGCCGGCGCTATCCAAAGCAGCATTGCCAAGGCCAGCCAATGCCAGGGTATCGGCGTGCACCAGCAGCGAATTGCAGATTGCGAATCCATACGGCTATTCCGTGGCAAAAGGTGGGTCGCGGGTGGTGAGGCGAACGCTGCTTCGTGAAGCGGACTCAGGCGGCCGGCGACGGCAGTGGCAGACCCGCCAGCGTCTCGCGCAACTCCCGGTAAAGCGAGGTCAGCCACGACGGCGAACTGGGAAGAGTGGCATTCGAAGATTGCCGAAAATCGGTAGGCGCGATGATGACCTGCATCTTCTGCATGCCGATGTCAGCAGCGAGCGTGAACAGCTCTTCGGCAACGGCGTCACCCATCGCCAGGCAGCCAATCGACACCGATTTGCCATGAATCATGATGTCGCCGCCGAGTTGCGTGCGGCCATCGGCACGCGCCATCTCGCGGTCGAACGCGTTCGGATAATCCAGCCGCAAGGACACGTGGTAGAGACTGTTGGCGTTGAGAAACGTCACCCGGTAGATGCCCTCGGGTACTTGGCCATCGCCCTCGCGAAGCTTGGGCCCAAGCGTGCCGCTGGCCGCGCGCACTGAGTATTTTTGGATGTAATGCCAAAGGCCGCTGGCATCCTGTGCATAGAGCAGGAGCACGCGCTGGTCCTTGAACGCGACAAGGGTCACCCGCTCGCCCGGATAGGTCACTCCGGAGGAGGCGAAGTGTGGCAACAAGCGCTCACGCGCAGGCGCGCCGAATTCCCGCAAGCGATCCTCCACCGTGCGCGGTGTGCGCAGGTGGTTGGCGGCGTACGCCGCAGCGATTTCCAAGCGTTCGTGCATCAGGCCGGCGACGGCCAGGACCAACATCAGGCCAATCAGTACCGCGCGCCGGTGACCCGAGCTGCTCGTCGGTGATGTCACGGGCGAACGCATCGTGCCGCCATGGTGGCGTGGTTAGCTCTTGCCATCGGACGGCAATTGCGCGTGCGCCTGCTCAATCCACTCGCTGTTCTCGCGCTGGTAATAACGTGGCGCCACTTTGACCCGCTGCAGCACGCGCTTGCACACCGCGTGCGCTTCGGCGAGTTGGCCAGTGCGCTTGAGCAACAGCGCGTAACGGACCCGACCTTCTTCGCCAGGAAAACCCTCAGCCAACGCAGCGTATTCAGTCAACGCCGCTGTCGAGTCGCCCAGCGCCTCAAGACTACGTGCAAACAGCAGATGTCCCTCGGGCGAACGAAAGTCGGGATTGGCTTCGATCAATGCTTGCAGCGTCGTTTTGGCCGCGGCGTAATCAGCAGCGCCAAATTGGGCCCGCGCCAACCCCAACATCAAATCCGGAGCGGTCTTGTGCTGCCCGCGCAAACATTCCTCATACAACCGGGCGGCGCTCGCGAAATCGCCCAAGGTCATCGACTCCTCTGCCAATCGTGAGCGATTGACGACGGTATCAGCCACCTCAAGCTCCGCCGCAATGCGCTTGCGATCACGCTCCGGATCGATTTTTCGCTGCACATTGCGCACCGCGCGGCGAGCGGCCGGACTGCGTTGCAACTCCGGCAGGATCTGGGTGAAAAAATACACCGCCACACCCAAGTACGACCCCAGCATGATCACCCACAACCACCAGTATGGCCGCCCGCTGCGCACCATGTGAACGAGGCAGATGAACTGCAGGATGACCGACAGGATGAAGATCAGATGCATCGCTGCTGGGGCTTTGGCCGGCGTCACTTTTTCCGTGACAGACGATTCAGCCTGATTTCCGTTTGGCTTGGTCGGGGCTGGGATTGCAGCTCGAGCTCTCTTGCGAACCCTGCTTAGCCGCCGTCATGTTTCAACATCGATCCCAACCCACCCTGCAACGCATACACCTCGGCATAACCCAAGCGGGTCAGGATGAAAGCGGCGGCCGCGCTGCGTTCGCCGGTGTTGCAATAGATGATCAATTTGGCCGAGCGCGGAAAGCGTTGCGAGACGTCTTCGCGCAGCCGGAATAACGGGATGTTGACTGAGCCTTTGATTGCGCGCTGGGCGTGTTCGCTGGGCATGCGTACGTCAACGACACTGGCGCCGCCGCGAGCGAGCAGGGCCGCCTGGCCGGCGTTCAACCATTCCACCACGGGTGGCTTCAGCACTTCTTCGAATGGCTTGCGACCCAGCCGCATCAAACGGCCGTCCTGCATCATTCGGACGGTCGCATTGCGTGGCGTGTTGGCGAGCAGCGCGTCTTCACCGAAACAATCGCCGCGAACCAAATAGGCAACGATGGAGTCGGCGCCATCCAATTGTTTGGAAACCGATGCCGCGCCTTCCTTGATGACGTAAAAATAATCACCGGGGTCACCTTCGCGGATAACCAGATCGCCGGCCTTGACCGCGACTTCCTCGAACGCCTGGAACATGCGCTCGATATTGCCGGTCGGCAGCTTGTGAAACGCCCGGCTTTGCAGCAGTCGGAATACCCAGCGGTTGCCCTGCGGGCCTTCATCAAAGTGGCGGAAACTGTCGCCGCGGCTGAGTTGATCCCACGCGATCACCTTTTCCGCATATCGGCGATCCAGACGCAGCACGCGCGCGCTGCTGGAGGTCACCGTGGCGGTAAAGCGACGCGGCTGCGATTCGCCGATCGGATAGCGTCCCTGCAACGAGGTAGCGCTGGTTTTTTTGTTGCGGCCGTCGGGATAAACACCCTCGAACTCGCCTTCAATCAAGTACAAGGTATCGCCGTCGATATCGCCAGAGCGGAACAACACCTCGCCCTGTGAGAACTCGATCGACGCGGATTCGCTGGCCAATTGTTCGCGCGTTTCTTCGCGCAGGCTGTCGAGCGGATACAAACGCGCCAGATCGCTGCTTTCAAAACTCATGTATAGCTCTCCCGGTTCAGCCCGCAGTGTAGCGCTGACCGGTGCTGCGCAGCGACAAGTGGCCGTTGGCAGCGCGCGGAGATTTCGTCGACCGCTGGCGCTGATCAGCCTTGAGGCCGATCAGCGCACATGCAACTACTCGATGTCGAGGAAGCTGCGCAGCTGCTCGGAACGCGTCGGATGCCGCAGCTTGCGCAGCGCCTTGGCCTCTATTTGGCGGATACGCTCGCGGGTGACGTCGAACTGTTTGCCGACCTCTTCCAGCGTGTGATCCGTATTCATATCAATGCCAAAGCGCATGCGCAGCACCTTCGCCTCGCGCGGGGTGAGCCCGGCCAATACGTCGCGCACGGTTTCCATCAAACCGGTGACGGTGGCGGTTTCATCCGGCGACTCGATGCTGGTGTCTTCGATGAAATCGCCCAGATGCGAGTCTTCGTCATCACCGATCGGTGTCTCCATCGAGATGGGCTCCTTGGCAATTTTTAACACCTTGCGGACTTTGTCCTCAGGCATTTCCATCTCTTTCGCCAGCTCTTCGGGCGTGGGCTCACGGCCGAACTGCTGCAGCATCTGCCGCGAGATGCGGTTCAACTTGTTGATCGTTTCGATCATATGCACCGGAATACGGATGGTGCGCGCCTGATCGGCAATCGAGCGGGTGATGGCTTGGCGAATCCACCACGTGGCATAGGTGGAGAACTTGTAGCCACGACGGTATTCGAACTTGTCGACCGCCTTCATCAAGCCGATGTTGCCTTCCTGGATCAAGTCGAGGAACTGCAAACCACGGTTGGTGTACTTCTTGGCAATGGAGATCACCAGGCGCAGGTTGGCCACGACCATTTCCTTCTTGGCCTTGCGCGCCTTGGCTTCGCCAATCGCCATCGAGCGGTTGATTTCCTTGATGTCGAGCAAGGACAAGTGCAGTGCCTTTTCGATCGCGATCAAACGCTCTTGCTCGGCGACGATGGCATCACGGTATTCGCGCAAGCCCGACGACCACTTCTGCTTGCGACGCAACATCTCGTCGACCCAGTCGATGCTGGTCTCAGCGCCCGGGAAGGTGCGCAGGAAATCCTTGCGCGGCATTTTGGCGTGCTTGATGCAGTGATCCATGATCACGCGCTCGTGGCTACGCACCGAGTTGACCACTTCACGCAGTTTGACCACGAAGCTGACGACCAGCCCAGGGGGAAGTTTCAGACGCAGAAACTCCTCCGCCATTTCTTCACGCAGCTTGATCGTCTTTTTGTCGGCCGAGCCGTACTTGGCATGGGTCTTCTGGAAGCGCGCATACATGCCCTTCAGCAGGTCCATGCGGCGGGCGGCCTCCACGGGATCGGGGCCGGTATCCGCGGGCGATTCGTCGCCGTCTTCGTCTTCGACTTCTTCGTCTTCGATCTCGACTTCTTCGGCTTCCGAAGCAATCAAGGCAGCGGCGGCGGCTTCAGCGGCAGCGGCGGCTTCAAGATCGGCATAACCGGCGACCACTTCGGTCAGCCGCTTCTTGCCTTCCAGATGCAAGTCGTATTCTTCGGTCAGCAACTGGATCGACCACGGAAAGCTGGCCAGCGCCGACTGCACTTGATACAGGCCTTCCTCGATGCGTTTGGCAATCGCGATTTCGCCTTCACGCGTCAGCAGCTCGACCGTACCCATTTCGCGCATATACATGCGCACCGGATCGGTGGTGCGACCGGCTTCCGAGTCCAGCGCAGACAGCGCGGCGACGGCTTCTTCGGCGGCGGTTTCGTCATCCGACGAACGCGCCGAATCGGACATCAACAGAGTCTCGGCATCCGGCGCAACCTCGTGCACCTGGATACCCATGTCGTTGATCATGCCGATGATGTCTTCGATCTGTTCAGGATCGACGATATCGCCAGGCAGATGGTCGTTAACTTCGGCGTAGGTCAGGTAACCCTGCTCACGGCCCTTGGTGATGAGCTGCTTGATTTCCGACTGCGGCTCGGAGGTTTCGGTCGCCATGCGGGGTCCCGGACTTGAGAAATGAACTGCCCAGTATAGTGGAAGCTCCGCTATAGCTGACAGGTGGTTGTTTGCAAAGCGTTTGTTCGGAGTTTCTGATGCGGAGCAGTGCCTGACTCAGGTTTCCAGGCGCAAGGTGACCGGACCGTCATTCACCAACGACACCTCCATATGGGCACCGAAGCGGCCGGTTTCCACCCTTGCATGCTGACGTCGACATTCGGCCACCAAATGATCGAAAAGCGTTCGGGCATGCTCGGGTGCCGCCGCCGGGGTAAAACTGGGCCGCATGCCCTTGCGTGTATCGGCGGCCAAGGTGAATTGACTGACCAGCAGCAGGCCGCCTTTTGTGTCACTCAGCGAGCAATTCATGCGTCCCGCCGCGTCGGCAAACACCCGGTATCCCAACAAGCGTTCTGCCATCCGGGTGACATCGGCTTGTGAATCGGAAGGAAGGACTGCGACCAACGCCAACAGCCCGGACCCGATCTCGCCGACGCACTCGCCTTCCACCGTGACTGAGGCGCGGGTTACCCGCTGAATTAGCGCAATCACTGTTCGCAATCCATCGCTGTGAAAAACCCCGCCGATGCTGCGCTGGCGCCAACCGCAACGTCAATTGGGGCCTCGACGGCAGCAGCACGTCGTAGACTGCGGCGGCATGAATTCCCCGCGCATGAGCTTTCCTGTTGCTTGCATCTTCGTTGCACTGTCCCTGCTGGGGCGTTTGCCGCTGCGCTGGTTGCAGACAATGGCCTGCGTTGTAGCGCTTGCGGTGCGGCGTCTGAATACGCGGGAGGCGCGGGTCGCTGCGGCCAATCTGCGGCTGGGCATGCCGCAACTCGGTGCGGAGGAACGCGAGCAACTGCGCCGTGCATGCCTGTGGCATACCGCAAGCACCGCACTCGAAACCGCCGCTGTGTGGACTCGACCCGCTGCGCACAGTCTGGGTCTGATTCGGGATGTCGATGGTGGCGACTTGCTCGATGCGGCCGAAGCCAGTGGGCGTGGCGTCATCGTGGCGGCCCCGCACATCGGCAACTGGGAGTTGTTCAGTGTCTATCTGGCCAGCCGACGCCCATTGGCGGTGGTCTACCGGCCGCCCGAGCGTCCGGCGCTGGAACCACTATTGCTGAAGGCGCGCACGCATCCGGGTGTCGAGCCGTTGCGCGCCGAACCCGCGGTCGTCCGCCGCATGCTGGCTTTGCTGCGCAGCGGCGGCTCGCTCGGCATTCTTCCCGATCAACGTCCCAAGGCTGGCGAAGGCTTGTACGCGCCGCTGTTCGGCGTGCCGGCGCTGACGATGACGCTGCTACCGCGACTGGCGCAAAAAACTGGGGCGGTGGTGGTGTTCGGATTCGCGGAGCGGCTGCCCGACGCACAAGGGTTTCGCATTCGCTTGCTTCCGGCACCGGCTGAGTTGCTGGACGCAGATCCGTCGCGCGCGACCAGTGCGCTCAATGCCGGCATCGAAGCTTGCGTGGCCCTGGCGCCTGCCCAATATCAATGGACCTATAAACGCTATCCATCACGGGATGCAGCGGGAAAAGCCCGTTATGGCGGTCACGTCGAACAAAATGGACCGTCGGTTCCGCATGACTAGCCCAATCATCGACCCTGCGTCCCTCGACCTCGTCGACGTGCTCGCCCCCACCAGCGCCCCGACGACGCCACCTTACGAATCCTTGCATCCCAACGCCGTCTGGGCGTTTCGCATTACCCAATCGTTCATCGCCGTGATTGCATGGCTGCCGGTGATGTTGGTCGCTCGGCCACTGCTGGCGCGACCCCTCGGTTCTGGCCTTGCGTGGCTGATCACGCTGGGCGTCTTGGTGCTGCTGGTAATCAGCGGCTGGCAGCTTGCCCAGCGGCGCGCGCGGGCAGTGCAGTTTCGCCTGGATGACGCGGGCTTGAGCATCAATCGCGGTGTCTATTGGCAATCGGAAACGCATATCCCACGTTCGCGGGTACAACACACGGACATTCAGCGTGGTCCGCTGGACCGCCGTTTGGGTCTGGCGGACTTGCTCATCCACACCGCGGGCACCCAGATGGCGACCGTGCGCCTGCCGGGACTGGCGGACGAGCGCGCCCACGTGTTGCGTGATGCGCTGCTGGAAGGCCATGACCAGCGCTTCTGATCACACCGCCGAATCGACGGTCGGCTTGCGTCGCCTGCATCCGTTTTCCTGGGTGTTCGTACTGATCGCGCAACTTCGCCAGTTCGCGCTGCCACTGTTGGCTTTGCTGGTATTTGGTCGCGGTGGTGACTGGCAGGAGATCGCGGCGGCAGTCAGCGCAGTCGGGCTGAGTCTGCTGGCGGTGTGGCACTACTTCACCTTTACTTATCGGGTCGATACCGATGCACTGGTAATACGCAGTGGCCTGTTGCAGCGTGGCGTTCGCCACCTGCCCTTCCGGCGCATCCACAACGTCGAATTGCGCCGCTCCTTGTTGCATCGGTTGGTCGGGGTGGCCGAGGTCAGAATTGAATCCGCCACCGGTGATGGCGATGCGGAAGCGCAAATGCAGGTGCTGGCGATGGCCGATGCGGAAGCCTTGGTCGCATGCATTCGCGATGCACGTAGCGGCGCCGACGCCAAGGTAATAGGCACCGCGAAAGGTGCGGCGAGCAACCGTCTGTTCGCGGTTTCCGCACGTGACCTGCTGCTGTTGGGATTTTCCAGCAATCGTGGCTGGGTAGTGGTCGGTGCGGGGCTTGGCGTTGTCGCCCAACTCAATCCCAGTGGCTGGTTCAACCCGGTGCCACTGGTGCTTGACTGGGTGGAAGATGGGGTTTCTTCACTCACGCCCGCGATCGGCGATCTGGCCGGGCTGATCGTGCTGGTGGTGGTCGCGTCCTTGTTGGTGCGCGTGCTTGGAACGGCGATGGTGTTCTTGCGGCATTTCGGATTTGTGCTCAGTGAAAGCGGGTCCAGAATCAGCGTCGAGGGCGGCTTGCTGACCCGCACTACCAGCCATACCGCGTTGCCAAAGGTGCAACGTTGGCTGGTCCGCGAGCCGTGGCTGCTCCGGCGCTTTGACCGCCGCGCACTGCACGTCGAAACCGCCGCCAAACATGCCGATGGTGTCGACAAGGGTATCGATGCGCTTTTGCCCGTCGCGCCAGCAGGCAGTATCGACGCGCTGTTGCGGCGCTTCCTGCCCGGTATCCGCTGGGAACAACCCACCTGGCATGCCATTCACCCCAGCGCGTGGCGGCGCACGGTCAAATTTCCCTTGTTTCTACTGGCTGTCGCCAGTGCAGCGATCAGTGTGCATATTGGGCCGGAAGCGATGCTGTTGTTGCTGATCGCTCCGGCACTGGTGATTGCAAGCCAACGCGATGCAGCGTTTTCTGCCTACAGCGTGGACGCCGAGCGGGTGTTGTGGCGACACGGCTGGTTGCAGCGGCGCTGGGTCATCGTCGAGCGCGAACGCATTCAGTGCGTCAGGCTGCGGCAGTCGTGGTTTGATCGCCGCACCGGCATGGCGCATGTAGACATCGATAGTGCCGGCGCACGCAATGGCAGCAGCACGACGCTGGGCTTTTTGGACGTGCTAGAGGCACGCCACATAACCGAGCGGGTACGGCAGTGGATCGCGTTGCCGCCGCTACTCGCGCCAGAAGGTGGGTGTGAGCAGGACCAGGATCGAGAAGACCTCGAGACGACCAAGCAACATGCCGAGGGTACCCAACCAAACGGCGGCATCACCGACGGTACTGAAGGTATACGCGACCTCGCCCAAGCCGGGGCCCGCATTGGCGAGCGTGGCGACCATGGCGCCGAAGGCCGATTGCATGTCGAGCCCGGCGCTGATGAAGCCCAGCCACAACAAGACGCCGCACACCAGCCACAAGGTGATGAACCCGCTGACCGATAGCACCACGCTCTCGGACACCCGCTTGCCACCCATCTTGACCAGAAACTGACCCTTGGGGTGTACCAGTTGACGCACTTCGCGCAAACCATGGCGCAGCACCATGATCACTCGTGCGACCTTGAGGCCGCCGACCGTCGATCCTGAGCAGCCACCAATGACGGCGACGATCATCAGCAGCATCGGTGCGATGCCGGTCCAGCCGTCGAAGCCACTGACCGCAAAGCCGGTGGTGGTCATGATCGACACCACCATCAACGCGGCAAATCGCAGCGACTGCGAAATCGATGGATAGTCCTGACCCCACCACAGGATGAGCGCTACCAAGAGGCTGACGCCACCCAGTATTCCCAGAAAACCGCGCAGTTCGGAATCCTGGAAATAGTGATTCACGCTGGCGTTGCGCCAGGCAACAAAGTGCAGCGAAAAATTGATCCCCCCCAGGATCATGAATACGATCGCCACCAGGTCGACCAACTGGCTGTCCCAGTGTCCGAGGGCGGCGTCGTGGGTCGAGAAGCCGCCGGTCGACACCGTGCTCAAGGCATGACAAATAGCGTCGAATATCGACATGCCGGCCACCCAGAATGCCAGCGCGCACATGGCTGTCAGCCCCGAATACACCAACCACAGCGCTTTCGCGGTTTCGCCGATCCGCGGCGTCAATTTGCTGTCGCGGGATGGCCCCGTGGTTTCTGCGCGAAACAGTTGAGTGCCACCGATCTTGAGCATCGGCAGAATCGCCACAGCGAGAATCACGATGCCCATACCGCCAAAAAACTGCAGCACTTGTCGATACAGAAGCATCGATTTCGGCAAGCCGTCGAGGCCTGAAATGACGGTGGCGCCGGTGGTCGTGAGTCCCGAAGTCGCCTCAAACACGGCGTCGGCAAAACTCAAATATGGCGGGCCTGCCATCAACGGCAACGACGACACCAGACTGGCCGCGACCCAGGTCAAGGTAACGATCAGAAACCCATCGCGCAGCCGCATTTGATAACTGCTGTGTCGACACGGCCACCACAGCGCCAATCCGACCAGCCCGGTAAAACACGCACTGCCCGCGAACACCGCGATCGTGGGCTCGTTCAAAGCCAGCGCCACCAGCAGCGAAGGCAACTTGGTCAGCGACATCAGACCGATGATGACGCCAAGCACTTTGATAATCGCGCGCCAACGCATGCGGGCCGGCCTCAGATCCAGGTCGCGTCGGCGCGGAACAAAGCTTCCACCTGCCGCAGCTGCTGCTTGTCGACCAGGAACAAGATGATGTGGTCGTTGGCCTCGATCACTACGTCATGGTGCGCGATCATCAGCTTGTCGCCACGCACGATACCGCCGATGGTGGCTGCGGGCGGCAGGTCCAGTTCCTCCAAGGAACGGCCAATCACCTTGGATGTGCGACGGTCACCGATCGCCACCGCCTCGATGGCCTCGGCCATGCCACGGCGAAGACTGTGCACACGCACCATGGTCCCCTGCCGGATCCAGGTCAACAACGCGCCCAAGGTCACTTGCTGTGGACTGACCGCGATGTCGATGCTGCCGCCTTCAACCAACTCGGCATAAGCCGGCCGATTGATCAACGCAATCACCCGCTGACAACCCATGCGTTTGGCCAACATGGCCGAAAGGATGTTGGCCTCGTCGTCGTTGGTGAGCGCGCAGTACACATCGGTCTGGTCGATGTTTTCTTCGCGCAACAAGTCTTCGTCCGCACAGTCACCGACCAGCACGATCGACTTCACCAGGTCTTCCGCAATCTGTTTGGCGCGCTCGCGCGAGCGTTCCAGCACCTTCACGCTGAACTTGCTCTCCAGCGCCTTGGCCAGATTGCGGCCGATGTTTCCGCCGCCGGCGATGAACACCCGTCGCACGGGACGATCCAGACGTCGCAGTTCACTCATCACCGGTCGGAAGTTTTTCCGATCCGCCAGGAAGAACACTTCGTCACCCGCTTCAATCAAGGTGCTGGCCTTGGGAATGATGGGCTTGCCGGCGCGGAAAATCGCTGCCACGCGAGCATCGACGTCATCTGGCAAATGCGAGCGCAGGTCGCGAATCTCGTGGCCGACCAAGGCACCACCTGCGACCGCGCGCACCGCCACCAACTGCGCGCGGCCATCGGCAAAATCGAGCACTTGCAAGGCACCCGGATATTCGATCAAGCGCTGCACGTGCGCGCAGACCAACGCCTCCGGACTGATCGCCACATCCACCGCCATCCGCGATTTTGCGGTCAGCTCGGGGTACTGCATGTACTCGGTCTCACGCAGACGCGCGATCTTGGTCGGGGTCTTGAAAACCACGTCGGCTACTTCGCACGCAATCAGATTGACCTCATCGCTGGACGTCACCGCGATGATGAGATCGGCGTCTTCGGCGCCGGCGTGGCCGAGCACACTGGGGAGGGACGCGTGACCGACGACGGTGCGGATGTCCAACCTTTCGGCCAGGTCACGCAATCTGGCTTGGTCCTTATCGACGACGGTGATGTCGTTGTTCTCGCTGACCAGGGCGGCGGCGACGGAGGAGCCGACTTGGCCGGCACCGAGAATGATGATTTTCATTTTTGGTGACCTTGGACTTGGCGCGGCGCTGGCCCCTGATGTTCGTCTTTCCGGCGAAGTCTGGAACCCAACTCCCGCTTCTCTCGCCTGATGACAGCTCTCTGCGCAGTTTCGGGGGGGGGAGCGGGCGCCCCGGGCGGCGCCAAGGGGCGGACGCCCCCCCCAAACGGGGGAGGGAAGCCACAGAACCCCCCCCACCGACCCACAACCACCCCC
>JBQTGY010000094.1:0-71106 GCA_052390415.1 Pseudomarimonas sp.
AATCAGCGGTTGCCAAGACCCCGAAAACACCCTGAAACTGAGCCCCGTTCGAGACCCGTTTTCCGGGGCCCGCAAGTGGCTCCATTAAGCCGATCTTGGGTGGCTCCAATAGGGCGGTCGGTGACAGTCAGCGAGAAGAAGTGCAAAGCCCTTGTCGTGGGCAAGCGGAACGCGAGCAATCTCACGGTCGGCGGAGTCGGTATAGAAGGAAGTCGCGGCAGCTGCTGCGTATGTGTTTCTTGTGTTCAATGATTTTCCTTGTGGGCACGCCAAAGCCGCCCGATCAGCGCTGGGGCTGATAGGCAGTCGGGTGTGGTTCTCAGTTGATCCTCCGACGACTGTCAGAGGTGTTGGGGCACAGACAAGCGCGGGTTGCTTTCCCGCAGTTCACGTCATCGCCGGAGGCCCGCGGACCTCCAGCACATCAGTTTCGTTTTTTCTGTAGAGGGGGGACGACTGTCGCCAGTGAGAAGCGCGGTCCAGCTTTGCTGCTATAGGGCTTCGCTACTCGCCCTCTGAAGAAGACCGCAGCAGAGATAGCCCGTAAGGCTCGGGCAATGCGTGTGCTACGTGAGGTCTCTCGGGATCGGTTCAACGATCCAATCACGATGCGCAGGGTTCGGATGCCATGACCAGTAGACAGACCAGCCAAGCGCTTGCGCGTGCATAAAACCGCGAGTCAATTCGAGCGTCCCACGTCCAATCTCAATGCGCATTCTCTGCCTCCTACAGTGTTGCCCATCAGTGGGCGGGTGCATCCTATGTCATTGAAAAGAATACTATTGTCCCCCTTCCACGATTGTGGACAGTCGACCCGGCACGGGGGGAACCGTTGTGGAACTCAGATCATTAGATGCCCTGACGAATTTCTGCGCCAAACATTCCGGACTCTGCCGGGTAGGCGGCAACCTGCTGGACCCTTGGGGCATCGTCAGGCCCGCTACAGCCCGCCAGTCTGCTGGGCGGACGAAGGGCGCATGATCGCCAGTGATCGCCTCTGGCGAGGCCCTGCGCGGCTCACGGGGTGAATCATTGATTCAGTGCCGCAGCTGACTCAGCCCCACAGTTAAGTTGGGTCGGGCTGGGTCTCCGCCGGGCACGCGGGGGACGGTTAGAAATCGCTGGGGCCATGCATCGTTTTCAGCATATCGTCCACAGCCTGACGCTCTTCTCGTCTCTCGTCGGAGTTGTCCTCTGCATTGAACCGCCGGAGCATTCGAGCCGCCTCTAATATTCCCAAGTCCACGACCACTTTACGCAGTCGCGCTGCGGCTCTTTCCCGTCGCTTCTCGTCGCGGTGTTTTATTGCAGCGCCCTTCCCAAGTCGGGCGTCGACTTCCGCATCCATCAAGCGAAGGTGCTTCGTGTTGACACGCTGGAAGTAGGGCCACGGAAGACCGGCAACTAGATGGCCTTCGTACTCCTTTGGGTCGCAAGCTCGCGCTTGTTTCTTCATCCGTCCGGCGCTGGCTTGGGCAACACCAAAGTTCTTCTCCAACACTCGCTGGGAAGGCAGGGGAGCGTCGGGGCGCTTGCCCCATTCCAGCAGGCTCCCGAGATACCGCCAAAGCGCTTCGCGTTGCTGGCCGGCCTCCATGGGAAACCTACGGACCTTCTCCACGTTGCAGAGTGTTGAAGCCCTCAGTGCGTCTACCCGCGATACCGGCAGCACCCGTGCTCGAATGGTGGGCAGCTCTTTGCTGCGGTGAGCCTGTAGCCGGTGGTGGCCGTCGATCACGAAAAGGTCATCGCCAAGGTCATCGCCGATGCGCGCCACTAAGATCGGGTCCAGCTCGGTCCCGGCATCCATGAGTTGTCGAAGGCTCAACACGTGTTTGACTGAGTCGTTCCTCCACGGTGCCCGGCGGTCATAGGAGAGGCATTCCGGTGCCCGTGGTTGGAAGGCCGGGGATGTCTTGATGCTCTTGATCGGAAGGGCTTGCGGTTCCTGCGTTTGCCAAGCGGCTAACAGTTCCAATGTCTTCATTGGTGGCGGCTACTCGGGCTGCGGGTGCGACAGGATCAGCGCTCGCAATACCTGGGCATTGGTCAGGCTGCGCCGATGGATTCGCTCAAGCTGTCGCTGCCAATCCTTGAAGCGGTCAAAGGTGTCTATATCGAAAGTAACTTGACGGTGGACCAGTGGGCCTCATTCGGTGGGCATGGTGACCGCGTCAGGTGAGGGTGCTGCTTTGATCAAGTGTTTTCCTTTGTCCAGTTGCAGAAATGAAAAACCCGGCACGATGGCCGGGTCTCGATTGGAACGCAGGGGCACGCCGGGCGGTTCCCAGAAGCTTGGGTTCCGTCGGGAACGTCGGGAACGTCTCTCCTGCTATGGGGGGACTATTCACGAACGTCTTCAAACGGGGACTTATCTCCCGTGCTCGCGTCTGCGCTATCTGGCTTCCGCCGGTGTCTGACAGCGTGGGGTCCGGGGGCGACACATCGACAATCTAGGATTTTCGGTCGGCCGATGATTGTCGGAGAATGGCCGGTCGCAGAAGGCGGAGACTCCAATTGTGAACTCTGAAGCGCCTAGCACGGGTGCAAATAGACCTGTGCAACAGCACTGGGTGCCCAAGGTCTACCTAAAGCATTTTGCGACCCGAGAGACTGTCGGGAAGCCCCATCCCAAGGTGTGGGTCTGGGACGTGGCAACCGCTCGCACTAGAGGCGGCCCGACCCGTGTCGATGCGATATGCCGCCGACGACTTCTCCACACTCCTAAGCTCACCGATGGCACGCTGGATTGGTCGATGGAAGAAGACCTCGGCAAATCCGAAACTCTAGCGGGAGGCATCTGGCCGGAATTGCTTACCTCTGAGTCCCCCCTATCTGACCCGAGTGTCAGGAGCTTCCTCGCTCACTTCATCGCGATGATGCATCTGCGCAACATCTGGATGTTCGACACCATGCATCGCGGGGTGAATCTTGCCCGACAACTCTACGGCTCTCCCGTGTTGGACCCTGCTGGCGGCATGCTTGATGTCGAGTGTGCGGAGAACTTCGCAAAAGGCTCATTCGTCCGCATGATTCGGGACGGAGGGGTTGAGCGAATCGCTTCGCAGCTTTTGAAGAAGCGTTGGGTCATTCTGAAATTTCCAGACCGGGTACTAGCGACAGGTGATCGGCCAGTGCTTTTCCACGTGGAAGGTAATCTCGTGCGCGGTCCTTCGGAGCGGGCGGGCGTGTACTTTCCCCTTAGCGCAGATCGTTTGCTCCTTATGGACCTCCGAACTGACGACCCCGCCAACATTTGTTGTGACGGACCCCCGAGCATTGTCCTGCTGGTGAACACGCTCACGACACTTAACGCGATGCGCGTTGTCGTCGGGGCGCTCCCATTGAGCGAATTGCCGACTTTGGCACTCAGCAGCCTGCAAGATCGTGCTGGTAAGCCGCTGGTTCGATCCAAGTGACCGCCGCGCCCGGCACGCCTCAGAAGCTAGGTGGTGCATTCTGGGTCAGCTGTTTGAGCTTCCCGAGATTCGAACCGCTGCCCCTTGATAAGCTTGTCTGCATCGGGCTTTCCTTCGCGCAAGGTGTCAAGGTAGTCAGCCCACTTATTCATCATCTGCCGGCGTTGCTCAAGGTAGGACGAACGATGGTAGGCGGCTCTGACCTCATTCTTTTCCTTGTGCGCCATTTGCCTTTCGATCACGTCATGGTCAAACCCAAGCTCGTTCAATCGCGTGCTCGCCATTGACCGGTAGCCATGTGAAGTCATGGTGTGCTTGTCGAATCCCATGGATCGCAACGCGGCGTTGATCGTGTTCTCTGACAGCGGCTTCTTGGCGTTGGTCAGGCAGGGGAACACCAGCTTGCCGCGTCCTGTGAGCTTGCGCAGTTCGGACAGGATCGCGACGGCTTGCGGGGCCAGCGGTATCCAATGGTCAGGATGCGTAAGCCTGTGTTCCCTTTTCATTCGTTCGCCGGGGACGGTCCATTCGTTGGTTTCAAAGTTGAACTCATCCCATCTCGCGTATCGCAGCTCTTTAGGCCGCAGAAAGGTCAGTGCCATCAACTTCATGGCAGCCACCGTGGCAGGTTGACCGCCATAGCCATCAACCTTGCGCAGCAAAGCCCCAATCATCTGCGGGTCAGTGATCGCAGAGTGGGAACGCACGACAGGTCGCGGCAAGAAGCCGGTGGTGAGTAGTACCGGATTGGTGGTGACCAATCGAGCGCCGAGCGCAAAGTTGAAGACGCTGGAGCATCGCTCGCGCACTCGCCGGGCAGTTTCGAGAGTTCCAGCGTTTTGAAGTTTAGCCAGCAGTTCCTTGACGTGGATATCGTTGACCGTTGCCACTGGCTTTGATCCAAACGCCTTGAACGCGTGACCTAACAGCCACTCATCTTTCGTCCGGGTTGCAGGTGCCTTGTCGCAGCGATGCTTAGCCATCCACTCACGCCCAACCCCTTCAAAGGTATTGGCCGATGCTTCGCGCTGGGCGAGCTTGGCGTCACGGCGACTCTCAGCTGGATTGATGCCAGAGCGCAGCAGTGATGACAGCTTGCTGTGCTTGTCTCTGGCTTCCTGCAATGAAACGGCGGGGAAGGGACCAACGCTGACCATCGTTGGCTTGTCGAGCCATCGATAGCGATAGCGCCAATGCTTGCTGCCATTGGGCTGAACTTCAATGCAAAGACCGTTGCCGTCCGCCTTGCGATACGTCTTGATCGCTGGTTTAAGTGCTTGAATTCCCTTGACTGTGAGTGGCACTGTCGGTGGCATTGTGAGTAGACCTTTTGGGCATGCGCGGCGATTTCGCCTCCACAAAATACCCCATCGGGGTAAGGTCTACTCACTTTCCTACTCACAGATGATGCCGGATGTTGCTAACAATCCTTGCATCTCCTAGGACGCTTTATCTAGGTAAGTCCTTGAATTTACTACCTAAATAAGCGCTCCTAACCCGTCTCTGGAAACCCCAGTGGTGCCGAAGGGGGGACTCGAACCCCCACGCTTTTAAGGGCGGCGGATTTTGAGTCCGCTGCGTCTACCGATTCCGCCACTTCGGCGACAGGGCGCGCAGTATACGGGAACCGGGGCCGAGTACGAACACTCAATTGCAGATCACCGCGCCTCCGCGTGCAACTGTTGCCTTTTCGCGTGGTCCATGCATACCCCTGAGATAGCCTTGTTGGCATGCCGTTTTCTCGCGTTTTTGTGTTCCTGTGGCTGGCCTTGCTGGTCGATAGCGCTGCTGCCAGGCTGCACTATTCGGCCCAATTGGCTGTCGATGCGCGGCGGCTGTTCGTTTCGCTGTGCACCGATGAGCCGCTGACTGCGGGCATGCTGGTAAGCGCGCGCAGCGATGCAGCGGAGTACCTGAGTGACCTCGCGGGCGATGGTGCTTCGCCACCGCAACTGACCCGTCACGGCATCCAACATGCAGTGGTGGCGGCTGGTGAATGTCTCCGTTACACGGTCGATGTGTATGCGGCGGCACAGTCGGATGGCTATCAATTGAGCTGGCGTGCTGGCGAATACGTGATGGTGCCGATGCAACTGTGGCTTTGGCGGCCGCAACGGATTCCGCCGAACAGTTCGTTGCAGATGAGGTTGCCTCAAGGCTGGAATGCGTCGCTGCCGTTCGCTGGTGATGGTTTGCGCTATCAGCTCGTGCACACGCCCGCCGATTGGGACGCGACAACGGTGTTCGGTCGCCTGCGTGAGCATCGCATTGCCGTGGTCGGTGGCGAATTGCGGGTGGCAGTACTGCCGCCGGCGGTTGCCGAGCAGCGTCGACGTCTGCACGCATGGGCAGAGCAAAATGCGCAAACGCTGTTGGCTGGCAGTGGACGCTTGCCGCTGACCAGCGTGCAGGTCGTGGTGGTGCCCTTGCCGGGCGTGGCAACTGCGGTGCCGTGGGGACAAGTGACGCGTGGCGGTGGCAGCGCGCTCAAGCTGTTCGTTGGTTTGGACGCCAGCGAAGAAGCGCTGCGTGATGACTGGACGTTGGCGCACGAGTTGTCCCACCTTTTGCATCCCTACCTGCGCACGCGTGGGCGGTGGCTGAGCGAGGGCCTCGCCAGCTATTACCAGAACGTGCTGCGCGCGCGTAGCGGGGCGCTCACCCCTCAGCAAGCCTGGAACAAACTGGACGCAGGCTTTGCGCGTGGACGTGCGGAACCCAACCAACGTAAACAATCGTTATCGGCAGCCGCGTTGAGCAGCTATCGCAGCACCATGCGGGTGTATTGGAGCGGCGCCGCCTTCTGGCTGGAGGCCGAACTGGCCTTACGCCAGCGCAGTGGCACCGACTTGGCCGAAGCACTGGACGTATTCGCGCGCCGCCATCTGCCGTCAGACCGGCAATGGCAGCCGGAGCGCTTTGTAGCCGAGCTGGATGCCATTGCGGGGATGGACGTGTTTGTGCCGCTGTTTGATCGTTACCAGCGGGGCACGGATTTCCCGGCGCTTGCAGCCACCTACCGTCAGTTGGGACTGGGCGAAGACGTGGGTCGAATGGCGCTGAATGATGCGGCACCAGCCGCGCGAATTCGCGACGCGATCATGCAGCGATCAAGTGCACTCGGGCCGCTGGCGAAGTTGAGCGCTGATGGCGACGAACTAAAGGCATCGAGTCCAGATGCGCGACCAGTCAGGTGGCGGCATCGACGCCCAATTGGCGCACTTGCCGCTGGTACCAGCCGTCAGCCGTCGGCTGAAACACCGAGCAACAACTCATCGCACCACGATAGATGTGCAAAGTGACAGACACGCCATCGCCACTTGGGTTGCGAATGGTGTGGTATTCGTGCGGTGGAATCAGGCTGCCTGCCGATCCCGCGCCCGCTTGCATGGTGCCAACGGGATGGAATCGACAGCGTTCCCCGTCCGATTCGGCCATCTCGTACTGGGTGATTTCCAAAGCACCCTGGAACACGCCCTCCACACACCACATGCCCGAGTGGTCGTGGATCAAGGTGCCTTGGCCAGGCCCCCAGGTCATCGCGATCACGCTGTAGCCGTGCTCCTCACTGCGATGCAGCTCGCGCCGCGCGTAACGGTCGGCGAGTGGCTCGAAAATACAGGCGGGCAGGGTGACGTCGTGCTGGCGAATGATTCGACACAGCGCGTTGCGCAGACAGTCGGTGATGGCGTGTTCGCAGTCCTGTTTGACCGCGCTGTCGATGGTGTCGATCAACAGCTGGGCACCGGGGAAGGAGTTGGCCTGCATGGCGGCAGCGTCAAGATGAGGTGACGGTATTCTAACGCCTCAACATCTCTGCCCTTTCCAAAAAACTGCCGATGGCCGCGCCGAACTCATCGATGGCGACCAGAAATGCATCGTGACCTTGCGGGCAATTGAGCGGCGCGAACTCCGAATCCACGCCGGCCGCGCGCAAGCCTTCGGCGATCTGTTGCTGTTGCTGCAATGGAAACAGGATGTCGGTGCTGACGCCGATCGTCAGCGCGCTGTCCAGGCCCAACCCCGACAGTGCGCGCTCGACACTACCGTCGCCGTATTCGGCCAAGTCGAACCAGTCCATCGAGCGGCTCAGATACAGATAACAGTTGGGATCGAACTGGCGCACGAATCGACGCGCGTGGCCTTCCAGATACGACTCGACCTGAAACTCAAATCCGAAGGGGTCGTCCGGTCGTTGTTCGCCGTCCAGCCGCACGCGGCCAAAGCGGCCATCCCAGTCCAGCGAAGATCGGTAGGTCACCACGCCCAGTTTGCGGGCGATGCGCATGCCAGCTTCAGGATAACTTTCTTCGGAGTAGTGGCCGCCATTCCAGGCCGGATCGAGGCGGATGGCTTCGCGTTGCAGCGAGCGAATCGCGATCGAAAACGGCAGCGCCTGCGCCGCGCCAGAGACGTTGATCATGGTGCGCGCGGCACCCGGATGCAGGGCGAGATAAGCGAGGGTAGTCATGCCGCCCATGGAGCAGCCAATCACGCAGGCCAAACGCTCGACACCAAGACTCTGCACCAGATCGAAGGCCGCGTTGGCACCGTCTTCCACGGACAAGTCCGGAAACGCGAGTCGATAGGCTTCGCCGCTTGCAGGATCAAGCGACGCCGGTCCGGTCGAGCCTTTGCAACTGCCCAACGAATTGACGCAGATCACGAACCAGCGATTACTGTCGATCGCCTTGCCGGGCCCGAGCATCGCTTCCCACCAGCCTGGCGCTGGATCTCCAGCGTGGCTGGCGGCGTGCGCATTGGGCGACAAACCGGTCAACAACAAGATCGCGTTGTTGCGTTCCGCGTTGAGTTCACCCCAGGTCTCAAACGCGAGTTTGGCGCCATGCAACTCGCCCCCGCGCTTGATCGCAAACGGCGAACGCAGGGCATGCCAACGCGTTCCCACCGGCGCGTGTTCGCTCATGGGCCAATCACCACGTGGCAGCAGCAGGTCATGGCACCACTTTGTCAATTAGCAGCGACAGCGGCGCGCTGCTGCGGTTGGACACGGGCGCTGACACGGTCTCGAAGTCTCCCGACTGTGGCGTCGCCTGACCGCTCTTTGAGATGCGCGCACCGACCACGACTTGCGGCATCAGCGACAGCTTCATCGTCGGCATCATGCTGGTGGAATCATCCAGCACGACACGGGCGGGCAAATCGGCCGCCGACAGGCGTTGGATGGCCAGCGGCATGCGTGGGCCATTGGCAGCGCGCGCATAGACAAACAGGACATCGGACGCACCGATCTTCGATTTCAGCGCGGGATCGATATCCACATTGACGACCAGACGAGCCGTACCGGCAGCGTCCTCATCAGCCGACGTTTGGGCCGGATTGCTGACTGGCGCCGGCGTTGTTTGCGCGGTGACCGGCGCGGTTGCCGCGCGGGGATCCGCCGCTGTCGCGGGCGTCGCCGACTTCTCACGTGGGGGCAGTCCTGCACTTTCGCGTGCGCTGTCGATCTGGGTCAGCAGCGATTCGCGCGCGGATTCGTCGACCAAGGGCAGCAGGCGTTCCCACACCTCGACCGCCTTGCTGGGCACGCCGGCTTGCATCGAAGAAATACCCAGCAACCAGAGCCCGCGCTGATGCTCAGGCTCGATACCCAATGCTCGCTGGATCAACAGCAACGACTCGCCGCCCAAACGCCTGGACTCGCTGGCCAAGGCGCTGGCCTCGGCATATTCGACCATGACGTCGGGGTTGTCGGGTGCCAAGCGAATCGCATTGGCGAGAGCCTCGCGCGCCGGCTCGAAACGCTCCATGGTCTTGTATGCGCGGCCAAGCAACATCCAGCCATCCAGATCGTCCGGCGACTCGCGCATGCGTTCGGCAAGACCAGCCACCGCCTGATCCATGTTGGGCGCGCCCGTGGCGTCGGTCGAGCTGCTTGTGGAGGGCGGTGGAGCAGGCGTTCCCGGAGCGACGAGACGGGATTGCGCGCTAGCTGTGCTGGCACGCTTTTCAGGATCCAGTGCCTGCGGCTCGCCCAAGTGGTGGTAGAGAGCGAACGCCGCAAACGGCAGCAAAACTGTGAGCACGATAGGCAAGGTCGGGTCACGCTTCGAGGGTGAGTCGGCCGCGGCGTCGGGCCCAGCAAGCGCCGCCAGTTTGCGTTGGTACTCAGCCTGATCGAGCACGCCGGCATCACGCGCTTTCTCCAGCGCGCGCCGTTTGCGTGGGTCAACGCGGGTGGCACCTGGTTTGCCCGCGGCAGTCTTCCCGGGCGCTGATTGCGGCGACTCCCCAGTGCTGTCAGCGGATGCATCACGCAGCAACGGCGGCAATACGAAGGCCAGCGCGAACACGGCCATTCCGGTACACAGGATCCAAAACAATGCGGTCACCAATCTTCCCTGGATTCATTGACAGGCGGGTGGCTGGCCCGCTCGACGTGCGCTTGGGTCAATTGCGACGGAGTCGATTGAGGCTGAGCCAATCGAGACTGAGCCAATTGAGCCTCGGCGAACTGCACGGCGCGTCGACGCAGCATGACCACGATGAGAACGGCGCCCGCCAGCAGAATCGCGAATGGCGCAAACCACAGCAGCAGCGTGCCGGGTTTCAGCGGTGGGTTGTAGAGCACGAAGTCGCCATAACGCGCAGTCAAGAACGTCTTGATCTCAGCGTCGCTCTGGCCGGCTTGCATCATTTCGAAGATTTCCCGGCGCAAATCCACCGCGATACCTGCGTTGGAATCTGCCAGCGACTGGTTCTGACACATCACACAGCGCAACTCGGCGGTGAGTGCGCGGAAACGCTGCTCTTGCGCGGCATCGGCAAAGGGCAGGGGCTCCAAGGCGAGCGCTTGCCCCAGCGACAGCACAAAGCCCGTGCAAACCAGCAAAACCATCAGCAGCTTGCGCAGGCTCATGGAGTTACTCCAATCCGCGGCAGGATTTGTTCACGATAGATGTCTGGTGTCATCGGTCCCACGTGCTTGAAGCGAACGATGCCCTGTGCGTCGACCAAAAACGTCTCGGGTGCGCCATACACGCCCCACTCGATGCCGCTGCGGCCGTCCAGGTCCACCAGAATCTGCGCGTAAGGATCACCAAACTGCTGTAACCAGCGGTTCGCATCCGCCGCCTGGTCCTTGTAGTTGAATCCGATCACTTGAATCTTGCCTTCGTTGGCGATGCGCTCGATCAGCGGATGTTCCAGCCGGCAGGCCGCACACCAGCTCGCCCACACATTGAGCAGGTAAGGCTTGCCCAGCAAGTCGGCGCGGCTGACGTTCAGTTCAGGCGAGTGCAGAGTGGGCAATTGAAAGTCCGGCGCCGGACGATCAATCAATGGCGATGGCAACACGTTGGGGTCGCGGGTGGCACTCAGGCGCACGCCGGCCAAAAGCAGACCGGCAAGCGCGATGAATACCAGCAGCGGCAAAACACGCTGCCACATCAGGCCGCAACCGGCCGGTTGGCGACGGGCAATGCGGCGCCCTCCGTCTCCGCAGCGGGTGCGACGCGGAAGCGTCGATCCGCCGCCGACACGAAACCGCCCATCATCATCATCAGGCAGCCCAGCCAGATGCAGCGAATCCAAGGTTTGACGTACACACGCAAGGACCAGCGATCGGTGCTGTCACCTTCGCCACGGCCCAGCGGTTCGCCCAAGGCGACGTACAGATCGCGACTCAAGGCGGGATCGATGGCGGCTTCGGTCATGATCTCTCCGCCCGATGCGTAGCCGCGTTTTTCAGGATGCAGGACGACGATCTCTTCGTCGCCACGAAGCACGGTCACGGTGCCGCGATCAGCCACGAAGTTGGGGCCGTTCACGCGCTCGACGCCATCGAACCGGAACGCGTAGTCGCGAATCTGCACGCTTTCGCCACTTCCGACGGCCACGTCTTTCTCGACGCTCGTGCTCTCGGTCATGAGCACACCGAGCACGAAAACCGCCAGTCCGGCGTGGGCCAAGGTCATGCCAACGACCTCGGCGGTAAAGCGCCGACCTGGCGCAGCACGCTTGGCGCGCACGATGACGAATGCCAGCGTTCCCGCAGCTACCCAAGTCGCAACGGCCAGTCCAACGAACGCCTTCAGATTAAAGCTGTCGAGCAAGGTCCAGGCGAGCACGGCGGCAATGACAATGGCACTCACCGCAGCCTTGATCAGCGGCACGAACCGCGACCACTGCTCCTGCTGCCAGCGCGCCAAGGGTCCGAACGGGATCAGCAGCGCAACCGGTGCCATCAGCAGCGTGAACATCAATCCGAAGTACGGTGGGCCAACCGACATTTTGCCGAGCCCAAGCGCATCGGCAAACAGCGGATAAAGCGTGCCGATCAGCACCATCGCTGCGGCAGCACTGAACAATAGATTGTTGATCAGGATCAAGGTTTCACGCGACAACGGCGCGCTCGGTTTGCCCGCGTGTGCCGTAGGAGCACGCCACGCATACAAAGCCAGCGATCCACCGACAGTGATGACCAGGGATATCAGGATGAACAAGCCGCGCTCGGGGTCCGAGGCGAAAGCATGCACCGAGGTCAGCACACCCGAGCGGACGATGAAGGTGCCCAGCAACGACAGCGAAAATGCGGCGATCGCAAGCAGCAACGTCCAGCCACGAAAGCTGCCGCGCTTCTCGGTGACGGCCTGCGAGTGGATCAAGGCTGTGCCGACCAACCACGGCATGAAACTGGCGTTCTCGACCGGATCCCAAAACCACCAACCGCCCCAGCCCAGCTCGTAGTAGGCCCACCAGCTGCCGAGGCCGATGCCCAGAGTCAGAAACGCCCACGCCACGTTGGTCCAGGGCCGCGACCAGCGCACCCAACGCGGATCCATCTCGCGACCGAGCATCGATGCCACCGCAAATGCAAATGCGACCGCGAAGCCGACGTAGCCGGTGTAGAGCATGGGCGGATGGATGATCAGTCCGAAGTCCTGCAACAAGGGGTTCAGATCGCGGCCTTCAGCGAGCCCTGGCAGATGCCGCAGAAATGGATTGGAAGTGAGCAGGGTGAACAACAAGAATCCGATGCTGATGACACCCATCACACCGAGCACGCGCGCCACCATGACCAGCGGTAGCGAGCGACTGAACGCAGCGACCGCAATGGTCCACGCGCCCAGGATCAGCACCCACAGCAGCAGCGAGCCCTCAAGGCCGCCCCAGATCGCCGATATGCGGTATTCCATGGGCAACAACGAGTTGGAGTTCTGGGCCACGTAAGCGACCGAAAAATCCTGACCGACAAACGCCGACGCCAGCATCACGAACGAGATCAACAGGAATGCGAATTGGCCATAGGCGGCCGGCCTGGCTACCGCCATCCAGGCCTGTTTTCCCATGCCCGCGCCTGCCAGCGGAATCACCGACTGCACGATCGCCAGCAGCAAGGCAACGATCAACGCAAATTGGCCAAGCTCAGGAATCATCGGGAATCTCCCGTGCTGCCACCAGAGGCTTTCGCTTTTTCGGCTTTCGCCGCGGTCGCGGCGGCCATTTTGTCAGCGACTTCCGCTGGCATATAAGTTTCGTCGTGTTTGGCGAGAACTTCTTCGGCGACGAAGTGATCGCCTTCAAGGCGGCCCCGCGCAATCACGCTTTGGCCTTCGCGAAACAGGTCCGGCAGGATGCCGTTGTAGACCACCGGGAAATTCGCGTTGCGATCGGTGACTTCAAAACGCACTTCCATCGTGCCCGCTTTCCGCGCCACGCTGCCTTCCTGCACCACACCGCCCAACTTGAACTGGGTCTGGCCGTTGATGCGGCCCTCCAGCACTTCGCTGGGACTGTGCAGGTAGCTGATGTTCTGTTGCAGGGCGAGCGTGAGCAGACCGCCGGCCGCGACGGCCGCACTCAAGACCAAGCCGACGATGACCAAGCGCTGTTTGCGAACCGGTGTCATTGCTGTTTCCTTATCTTCTTCTTGCTCATGCTGCGGACTTGGCCGCTTGACGACGCAAGCGCTGAGCCAACTCGCGGCGCACCCGACGCAGGCGCAAGCGCGGTGCCAATGCGTCGCCAATCAATGCCAACAGGAACACGGCGTAACTCGACCAGATGTAGACGCCGTGCCCGCCCATTGCAAAAAAATCACTCATTTCGAGTCGCCTTGATTAGCCAAGTCGCTTTGCCCATTCATGGGCAGCAACAATCGCCGCACCCAATCCTTGCCACTCTCTTGCTCGATCAAGGCCGCACGCGTGCGTGTCAACAGCGAGCCGATAAACCACAGTTTGGTGCCAATGGTCATCGCGATCAGCGGCGGCACCATCGCCGGATCGATGCTGGACTTGCCAATCAGCTTGATGGTGGCGCCCTGATGCAAGGTGTTCCACCAGACTACCGAGTAATGCACGATCGGGAGATTGACCAAGCCGATCAAGGCCAGAAAACACGCCGCTCGCGCGGCGGCGCGCCGATCCTCGATTGCAGCGTGCAAGCCCATTACGCCCAAATACAGGAACAGCAGGACCAGCTCCGAGGTCATGCGCGCATCCCAGCTCCACCACGTGCCCCAGGTCGGCTTGCCCCAAAAAGCGCCAGTCAACAAGGTGACTGCGGTGAACGCCGCGCCGATGGGCGCACAGCTCATTGCCAGCAATTCGGAGAGTTTGATCCGCCACACCAGGGCGATGAATGCATTGACCGCCATCGCCACGTAAACGAACAAGCTCATCCACGCGCTGGGCACGTGGATGAACCGGATGCGATAGCTGTTGCCTTGCTGGTAGTCGGCCGGAACTTCCAGCAGCGCGGCGTAGATGCCCCACGCCATCAGTGCGCACGCGGGCCAGATGAACCACGGCGACCAGCGCTTGGCGAAGCGCTCGAAGATGGCCGGCGATCCCGTTTGGTGAAACCACAACAGCAGCGGGTTCATTGAGCCAGTCTCATGTGCGCCCGATCATATGCAAGGCCAATTCCATGTAAGCCCGATTTCATGTGAGCCCGATTTCAGGTGAGCGCAATGCGCAGCGCACTGGCTGCAGCCAGCGGCGCCGTTACCAACAGCATGACCAAGCCAGCAGCCATCAACAGCAGTGCACCATCGCTACTGCCGAGGAAACCTTGCGCGGCAGCCATCACCGAACCTGCGCCGAGTATGAGAATGGGCACGTAAAGGGGCAGTGCAAGCAGGGCCAGCAGCATACCAGAGCGACGCATTCCCACGGTCAGTGCCACCACGACAGCGCCGATCAAACTGAGCAGCGGTGTACCCAGGGCGAGTGACAGCAGCAGCACGCCCAGCAACTCGCGCGGCATGAACAGCAACTCGGCCAACAGCGGCACTGCGAGCATTAGTGGCAATGAGCTGGTCAGCCAATGCACCAACACTTTGGCCATCACCAGCGCCGCCAAGGGCTGCGGCGCGAGCATGAACTGTTCGAGGCTGCCGTCGTCGAGATCGCTGCGAAAAAGACTGTCGAGCGACAACAGACTCGCCAACAGCAGGGCCACCCAGATCACTCCCGGCGCGATGCGAGCCAAGGTCTGCGGCTCGGGCCCCAAGGCCAACGGAAACAAGCTGGCCACGAGGACCGCAAACAACGCGGGCTGCAACGCATCTCCGCGCCGTCGCCAGACCAGCCTGAGATCACGGCTGAACACCGCAGCGAAACCTGTCAACGCGCTGGGTTCGGTCATTTGGCTGGATTCGGGATCAAGAGCGGCACTTCTTCAACGCGGAAGCGCAGAAAGCGCAGAGCGCGCAAAAAAACTTTGCCACAAATGCACAAGGTGTGGTCACCGGAAATTGCTGCATCGCCGCTATCCCTTGGCGATTTGCCCTGCGACCTTTGCGAACTTCTGCGCCTCCGCGTTGAATGCTTTGGACGCTCAGTCATGGCTGCTTGCGAGGGTTAGACAGCGCGTTTGGTAGGCGCCTGTGGCATAGGCACCATGACTGGTGATCAGTGCGGCACCGCCTTTGGCGAGGTGCTTTTCCAGCAAGCTGTTGACCAGGCCGATACCTTGCAGATCGAGGTTGGCGAAAGGCTCATCGAGCAGCCATAGCGGCGCCGGCAACAGCCCAAGTCGAGCCAAGGCCAGGCGTTTGCGTTGACCCGCGGATAGCAGGCGCGCGGGATGGTCCTCGAAGCCTGCGAGACCGACGGCAGCCAGTGCGGCTTCGGGATCGGCAATGGTTCGGCGGCCGAAAATGCCCATGGCGAAGCGCAGGTTTTCCAGCGCAGTCAGTTCGCCCTTGTTGCCGAGCAGGTGGCCCAACAGCAAGACGGTGCTCGCAACGCTGTAGCGGTCGGCTTTGCTTCCGCGAATGCGAATCTCACCTTCGCTTGCACTCAGCAAGCCGGCGAGCACGCGCAACAGGGTGGTCTTGCCAGCACCGTTTTCACCTTCGATCAGCAGCGCCTCGCCGGTGTCAACGTGCAAGTCGAGCGGGCCGAAGATGCGCGATTCGTTACGCAGGAATCCCAAGCCAATCGCAGTCAGCAGTTCTCCGCTCATGCCGGCGTGGTTGCCATCTGGGGTGCTGCCAGCACTATCGAGTCACCACGCCGCGCAACCCGATAGCCGCGTCCCTCAAGTGCCTCACCATCAGCTTCTGACGCGTAGTGATAAAGCACCAACCGCTCGCGCAAAGCGAGCGGATATTCGCGTTCCAGATCATCGATGCCACTATGCGATGGATTACCGTGCAGACCGCAATCGTGGGCAATCGGCTCACTGCCATCGCCGATGAAGGCCAACACTTCCGGAATGGGCCGCGTGTCGCCGGTGTATACAAAACTGCCGCGCAAAGCGAGTCCAAATGCGCTGTTGGGTGCATGGTGGCGCACGGCGAACACCTCGAAGCGCAGGCCGTGATGCCAAAAATGGCGGCTCACCGGTACCAGTCGAAAGGCATCCCAGAAATTGGCACCGCCTTCGGCCAACACATTGGGATAGTCGGCGATCCGCTGCTGCAAAATCGGCACTACATCGGCCGGTGCATACAGCGCGATGTGGCCACGCGTTTGCGGGTTGAAATAGGCGGCTGCAAACAGGCGTTCCAAGCCGCCAACATGATCCAGGTGAGCGTGGGTGATGAAAATCGCAGGCGGCAGGCCGCCGTAGCGTGCCAGCGCTACGCTCAGTGCTTCCGGTCCGCAGTCGATCATCAGCACGGGCTGCTGGTCGCGTTCGAGCATCGCACTTGCCGAGCCAAGTTCAGGCGCACTGGCAGAGCCGACGCCCAGAAAGTGCAAGGTCCACGTCATGTCGAGGGCTTTCCGTTGGCCAGGTCGATGTGCAGTGCCTGCTCATGGGCGTCCAACAATTGTTGCCAAGCCTGCGGCCACGCGCGCATCTGTGCAGCGCCCACTTTTCGCAGTGAGCGGTTGAGCCGCAGCAGCCTGCGTTGCGGCCAGCGATCATCAAGCTTGCGCATCACGCCACGGTCAAAATCCAGCAGCCACCATTGTCGGGCCTGATCGATCATCAGATTGTGTGCATTGAGATCGGCGTGGCAGATGCCGGCGGCATGGAAGCGGCCAAGTGTGGTACCCAGATCACGCCAGACTTCTGCGCTTGCGATCACCTCGCTCAAACATTCTGCCAGGGTGCGTGCGCCTCCGATCTCGGCCGTAAGAATCGAAGCCCGATAAAAGGGCCCACGGCGCCAGAAACCCGCCGCCAAGGGTGCTGGCACGGGCAAGCCCTGCGCGCGCATCGTCGCCAACAGCCGGAATTCCCGGAATGGCCGGGTTTGCGCCTCACCGGTCCACACGTAGTGCTCACGATTGATGCGAGCGATCAATCCTCCACGACGGTATGCACGCAAGACGGCAGCACCGAAATCGCCATGCACATGCTTGACCGATCCGCGCCCGCGCTTGCCCAGGGCAGGCCAACGGCTCTCATCGAGTACGCTGGGGTCTGCTTGTGGAATGCGTGTTGCGTCGAACAGAATCACGCCGTCGCCCGCTTCGGTGACAACGCGCATTTCTTCGATGGGAGCAAACGCGATGAGTTCGGGTGGGGGCAGCATGCAGTTTCGGGTAATCGCCAATCGCCAATCGCCCGTTGGGGCTCGCTGTAATGACCTGAGTTTAGCAACTGATGCCTGGTAGTCAGTTGGCAGGCAATCCGCTGCGTTCGATCTGTTTGCTGAGGCTGTCGGCGCTGGGTGATGTCACACATGTCGTGCCGCTGGTGCGAACACTGCAACAGCATTGGCCGTCGACCCAGTTGACGTGGATCATTGGAAAATTGGAACACCGGCTGGTGGGTGATTTGCCGGGTGTCGAATTCGTTGTGTTCGACAAGGGTCGCGGTCGCCACGCGTACCTCGATCTGCGGCGAACACTCAAGGCGCGACGCTTCGACGTACTGCTGCACATGCAGGTCGCCATGCGCGCCAACCTGGCCTCGGCCTTGATTCGTGCCAAGCAGCGAATCGGCTTCGACGCGGCGCGCGCGAAAGATCTGCATGGCTTGTTCGTCAATCAACGCATCGTCGCGCGCAGTGGTGAGCACGTGCTGGACGCCTTCGCCAGCTTTCTTGAGCCTTTGGGGCTGCGCCAAAGCGCTTTGCGCTGGGACATTCCGTTACCCGCCGATGCGATCGAGTTTGCGCGAACAGTTTTGCCGGGCGAGCAACCGACCTTGCTGATCAGTCCTTGCTCAAGTCATGTCAGACGCAACTGGTTTGCTGGTGGTTACGCCGCCGTCGCTGACCACGCGGTGCGCAAGCATGGTTGGCGCGTGTTGCTGTGCGGCGGTCGCAGCGCCCTGGAACGAAAAATGGGCGACGCCATTCTGGCGGCGATGCACGAACCAGCGATCGACCTCATCGGCAAGGACACCATCAAACAACTACAGGCACTGTTGGGGCGGGCAACGGCGGTGTTGTCCCCGGACTCTGGCCCCATGCACATGGCGAATGCGGCCGGTACGCCAGTGATCGGTTTGCACGCCGCCAGCAATCCAGAACGAAGCGGTCCGTACACCGAGCGCCGCTTTGTGGTGGATCGTTACGACGCGGCTGCGCGCAAATACCTTGGCAAGCCCGCAGACGCGCTGCCGTGGGGAACCAAGATCGAGTTTGATGGCGTGATGGATCTGATCGACGTCGATGCGGTCATTGATGCCATGGACAGGCTGGTGGCGCAGCGAGTTGGAAGGCGGACGTCGCAGTAGTGCGTCGAAACAAGTTTCTCTTGAGCGCTGAAATGGGAACATTGCGCGCAACGAAACGAAGAGCAGGCGAGCAAGCTCGGCTTTACCAAAGCGTTTGCGTTTCATCCGGAATTAGAGCCAGGCGCTGTCGGATTCGCTCCCTCCCCAATGTGCGGGGGCGAGGCCCTGCGGCTTGCAGGCCAAAGGCCTGCGCAGGGCCGGAGCGCGCAACGCTTTTCGCTTGCTCCCTCCCCGATGTTCGGGGAGGGCCGGGGAGGGGTTAGGGAGCCGCGCTCCATCCCAATTTCCCTTGAAGCACGCAAAGCGTGCTTCAAGGGAAATTGGGTGGCAGCCCCCGCCGACGATCCCGGCGCCCGCATCAGCTAATACCGTTGCTCCCTTCCGGGCCTGGCGGAGTTTTCAGCTTATCGTCGCGGGGGCCGACGGGGGCCACCATTGAACTGTTGAAGCAGTGGTGCAATTGGCATCCACACTGCGTATTGCAAAGTGGCGGAGAGAGCGGGATTCGAACCCGCGGTACGGGGTTTAGCCGTACACACACTTTCCAGGCGTGCTCCTTCAACCGCTCGGACACCTCTCCGCTGGATCAACCTTCGCCGCGATCAACGCCGGCGCTGGCCAGCCGCGAAGAATACCGGTGAGGCGCTGTCTGTACAAGCAAAACCCGCCCTATGTACTAGCGATCCCTTGCCACGCTGTAGTTGGCAAGGCCGCGCAAGGCATCCAATGCGGTCGAGTCCGACAGATTGACGATGGCGGCCATCGCCCGCTCTGCATAACTGCTCGCCAGTTGCCGGCTGTACTCGATTCCGCCGCACGCACGAATCGCCGCCAACGCTTCGGGAAACGCACTTGCATCGCCTTGTTCAATGATCTCGCGCAGACGCTGCTTGACGGCCTCCGGGCTGTGTCGAAGGGCATGAATCAACGGCATGGTCGCTTTGCCTTCCGCCAAATCGTCGCCCAGATTCTTGCCCAAGGCCTGGGGATCGGCGGTGTAGTCGAGCACGTCATCGGCGATCTGGAACGCGAATCCAAGATTCAGTCCGAAGTTGTGCAGCGCCTGCTGGATGTCAGGCGCTGCACCGGCCAGAACCGCGCCAAGGCGGGTCGCCGCGGCAAACAGAACCGCCGTCTTGCGCTCGACGACGCGCAGATAGGCAGCCTCATCGGTGTCCGGGTTGTGCACGTGCAGCAGTTGCAGCACCTCGCCTTCGGCGATGGCGTTGGTGGTGTCGGCAAGGATACGCATCACCGGCAATTGCTCCAGCTCTACCATCAGCTGGAAACTGCGCGAATACAGGAAATCGCCGACCAACACGCTGGCGGCATTGCCCCACAAGGCATTGGCGGTCTTGCGGCCGCGCCGCAGGTCGGATTCGTCGACGACATCGTCGTGCAGCAAGGTCGCGGTGTGAATGAACTCGATCACGGCGGCAAGTTGATGCGCCGTGGCACCCGTGAATCCCAAGCTGCGAGCCGCCAACAACAGCAATACCGGACGCAGCCGTTTGCCGCCAGCTGCAATGATGTGCTCGGCCACCTGGTTGATCAGCAGCACGTCGGACGCCAGCCGCCGACGGATCAAGGCATCGACGTCGCGCATGTCGGCAGCGACCAGCGCTTGGATCTCTGCAAGCGGCATGGCAATCAGGGAGGATTTGCTCGAGAGCGCGGGCTGGGTAGTCATCGGGGGCGGATTATACGGGCCGCATCGAATACCTGACTTACTCACAGCGAGGAATTTTCCTACCCCGCACGCCGAGCTTGTCTGACTAACGCTGAGTGGCACTTATACTAATCTGCTGCGGCACCCAGCCTAGTTGGCTGTCTCGTCACTACTGCACAGGAACAACATCGTCATGGCACGCGGCGTAAACAAAGTGATTTTGGTTGGCAATCTAGGCGCCGACCCAGAAGCGCGCACCCTCAACAACGGCGGCAACGTCACCACCATCAAGATCGCCACTTCCGAGTCATGGAAGGACAAGCAGACCGGAGAAAATCAGGAACGCACCGAGTGGCACCGGGTGAAGTTATTTGGTCGATTGGGTGAAATCGCGGCCGAGTACCTTCGCAAAGGCAAGCAGGTCTATATCGAGGGCAGCATTCGTACCGACAAGTACACCGACAAAGAAGGCGTCGAGCGCTACACCACCGACATCATTGCCAACGAAATGCAGATGTTGGGTGGCGCTGGCGGCGAAGGTGGCGGCGCTTCACGTGGTGGTGAACGCTCCCAGGGATCGAGCAGTTACGATCGTGGTGGCAATGAGCGTTCGCAGGGATCGAGCAACTACGACCGTGGTAGTCGCGATGCACCGATGAGCCGCAACTCAGCACCGCCGCGACAAGCGCCCTCGGCGATCGATGTGCCGGATGACGAAATTCCGTTCTAGCCCGGACATTTCATGAGGGGGCGCGAATGTTCGCGCAGGACTTTTTGGCCAGCGCAAGGCGTGAGGGCTCGCAGGCGCGCGCGGCCGGCAACGGCCGGCCGCGCCGAAAAGCGCCACCGCGATGCAACGCGATGGCAGGGGAATGGTGGGCCCATTGCGGCGACGACCGAGCGAATGCGAAGGCGGCTCGCGCAGCGAGCGAACAACGCAGCGATCGCTGAAAAGGACATCGAAGATAGCCCCGCGTAGCGGCGAAGCCGCCGAACGAGGGCCGCGCCCGCGTCAAGATGCAGGCGAACCCTCTGTTCAATCGTCTAACCACGATTCCCGTTCGGCGGACCACCGCGCCCCGGACCACCTGGCCTGCCGCCACCACCGGGTCGACCACCGCCGCCAGGGCGGCCGCCGCCGGGTCGGCCACCTGGCGGTCTGCCGCCACCCGGGGCATCACCCGCGGGTCGTGGACCTGTGCGAGGTTTGAAGCCGCCGGGCCGCGCGCCAGGAGCGCCAGCCGGCCGTGCCGATGGACTGTTGCCATAGGGGCCATTGCCATACGGGTTGACGCTGTTGCCGCGTGCCGAGTCGCCGCGACCGCCGTCCGCTCGACCGCCTCCAGGATGCGCGGATGGGCGACCGCCGGGACGTGGTCCGCCTGGGCGTGCGCCTGCAGGCTTGTCCGCACGTGGACGCGCGGTTGGGCTCGTGGTGCTGACGCCGTCGGGCACATACCAGGAACGGAATTCGGAAGGATTTTCGAAGCCGGGGCGGGCGCCACCGGGTGCACCACGACGACCGGGGCCGCCTTTGCCACGCGGTTGTCCTGCAGGTGCGGTAAGGGTGTTGCCGTAGCTGTCTGATTTGGGGCCACGCGGCTTGCCGGCGAAGGGCTTCTTGCTGCGTGGGCCGGGTCGGCTCGGGCGGTCTTCGCGCAGATTGTCGAACGGGCGCAACTCGCGAGCGTCCGCATTGCTGTCAGCGCCGGTCCACGCCTTTTGCTCGCGCGGAGAGGGCCGATACTCGGCGGCTTTGGCGCGCCGTTGATGTACGACCGATTGCAAGGTGAGTGCCGCAGGCACCGCACCCAGGCCGAGCTGGTCGCGCAACGCACTGACTTGCTCGGCTGAAAGCTCTTCGCTATGACCGCGACGCAGAAGACGCGGCAGCTCGATGCTGCCGTAGCGCACTCGCTTCAAGCGACTGACCTGCAGGCCGACCGCCTCCCACATTCGCCGAACTTCGCGGTTGCGGCCCTCGCGCAGCACCACGCGAAACCAGGCGTGGCTGTCGCTGGCACCGATGCTCTCGATTTCATCGAAACTAGCGTTGCCGTCTTCCAGCAACACGCCGCGTTTGAGTTGCTCGACGACACCCTCGGGCACTTCGCCGTGGATCCGACAGACGTATTCGCGGCTCACTGCTGAAGACGGATGCATCAGCGCATTGGCGAGGTCGCCATCCGTGGTCAGCAGCAGCAGGCCGGTGGTGTTGATGTCGAGTCGGCCCACCGCAATCCAGCGTGCACCCTTGATTGGTGGCAGGCGGTCGAATACTGTCGGACGGCCCTCCGGATCTTCGCGCGTGGTCAGCTCGCCTTCCGGCTTGTGATAGACGATGGCACGCGCGGGCTCACTCTGCGCACTGGCAATGAAGCTGCGACCATCCAATTCGATGCGATCACCACTCTTCACGCTGCTGCCAAGCTCAGCGACCGCACCGTTGACCTTTACCTGGCCATTGGTGATGCGCTCTTCCAGTGCGCGTCGAGAGCCGAGGCCCGCTTGCGCCAGCACTTTGTGCAGTCGCTCCTCCAGCCGGGGCGCCGCTTCGCGGTTGAGGGAAAGCTTGGTGCGCGGGGTGTCACTCATACTGATTGCTCCGGTGTCGGATCAACGACACGCTGGGGTAAGGCATCGACGGCGTCGATGCTGAAAGGCTCGGACGGCAATGGCATTGCTGTCGCGGGTAGTGAATCGAAACTCAGCTCGGGTTCGAGTTCGGGTAGTTCATGCAGCTCGCCGAGCGGCGGCAGCTGGTCGAGACCGCGCAAATTGAAGTAGTCCAGAAAGCCGCGGGTAGTGCCGTACAGGGCAGGTTTGCCGGGTACGTCACGATGGCCAACGACGCGAATCCATTCGCGTTCCTCAAGCGTGCGAATGGTGTTGGTGTTCACCGCCACGCCACGAATCTGCTCGATCTCGCCACGTGTGACGGGCTGGCGATAGGCGATCAAGGCCAGTGTTTCCAGCAACGAACGGGTGTAGCGGGTTTGCCGTTCCGCCCAGAGTTTCGAAACCCAGGGATGGACTTCGGCACGCACCTGAAATCGAAAGCCCGAAGCGACTTCGACCAATTCCACGCCGCGGCTGGCAGATTCCTGCGCCAAGTTTTGCAAGGCGCGCTCAATGGCTGCCGCTGGCAAGCTGTGTTCATCAGCGAATAGATCGCGCAATTGGTTCAATGAAAGTGGCTGTCCTGCAGCGAACAATGCTGCCTCCACTGCGCGCTGAACCAGCGCGACATCGAGAGTTGGCAAGGAGGAATCGGCAACGGCAGAGTGCAAGGATTCGGTCATTGAATGGTTGTTCCCTTTGCCAATTCCGCAGACTCCGGAGCGGGTGCATCGAATGCGGTTGGCTCCAATGCAGCCAACGACTTCACATAGATCGGCGTTGACGGTGCTTCCTGCACGATCTCGAGCAGGCTTTCTTTGGCCAATTCGAGGATCGCGAGAAACGACACCACCACCCCCAAACGACCTTCTTCGGCCACGAATAACAGGACAAAGGGATGAAACTCGCCATCGCCCAAGCGTTGCAGAATTTCTCCCATGCGCTGTCTGACGCTGAGCGCATCGCGGCGAATCGCGTGGTGAGTGAACAGGTCGGCGCGTTTCAGCACGTCACGCAGCGCCAGCAGCATTTCGCGCAATTCCACCGGCGGCGGCACCCGCACGCTGCCGCGATCCGGCACGAATGCGGTGCCAATGACGGTCTCGCGGTCGATCCGCGGCAGTTGATCGATGCCTTCGGCGGCAAGCTTGAAGCGCTCGTACTCCTGCAGTCGCCGCACCAATTCGGCGCGCGGGTCGGATTCGGCGGCATCGGCGGCAGGCGGTCGCGGCAGCAGCAGGCGCGATTTGATCTCGGCCAGAATCGCCGCCATCAGCAAATATTCCGCCGCCAGCTCAAAGCGCAGGGCGCCGAGCGTGGCGATGTAATCCATGTATTGACGGGTGATCTCGGCCACCGGGATGTCGAGAATGTCGAGGTTCTGGCGACGGATCAGGTACAGCAGTAGATCCAGCGGCCCTTCGAACGCATCCAGAATCACTGCCAGCGCGTCGGGCGGGATGTATAGGTCTTGCGGGATCTGCAAGACCGGCTGGCCGCGCACCATCGCCAGCGGCATTTCCTGCTGCTGGGGTGCGATGGCGACAGAATCGGTGCCGGTGATCGGCTCCGCGGTCATGCGTGGTAGTTCGCTTTCAATGACGGGTAGTTCAACGCGTAACGAAATCGGCGGCTCGTGATCGAGCCAATTGCCGCTTGCTGGCAAGGGCGAAGCGGGAAACTCGCGTGTAGGGCTTCGGCGGTGCGCCGGATGAGCAGTCAGCTCAGCTCCAGCGTTTGCCACCCCTGACGAACAATCAGTGGTACGTCCCCGGTGAGATCGACGATGGTCGTCGGCCCAGGCGGGCAATCTTCAGCGTCGAGCATCAGCCCAACGTCACGCAGGATCCGTTCGGCAACGGCCTCTGCATCATGGTTTTCGAAATCGTCGCCCGGCAGCGTCAGACTGGTCGAAAGAAGCGGGGCTCCCAACGTTTCCAGCAGCGCGCGGGTGACAGGGTGATCCGGTATGCGACAGCCGATCGTGCGGCGTTTGGCCAGTTTGAGACGTTTTGGCAATCCGGCCCCGGTTGGCAAAATGAATGTCCGGGGTCCGGGAACCAGCGTCTTGATCAGCCGAAACGCCTGATCGTCGAGTCGCGCGAGCGTTCCCACTTCGCTCAATCCGCGGCAGAGTACGGTGAAAGGATGGCGGTTGTCCAGCCGCCGCAAACGTACCGCCGTGTCTTCGGCCGTGCGTGCCTCCAGCATCCATGCCAACAAATAGCCCGCATCGGATGGCAACACGGCCAATGCACCAGCGGTCAAACGGTCGGCCGCCTGCTTCAACGGGCGCGGCGCAGGGTGCACGGGATGAATGCGGATTCGCTCGGTCATGGCTCGATTGGCGGCGCACGACGGCGGCAAGCGGCCGTCTGGCAGGACAATGCTCGACACGCAATCAACGCAATGCGCATGGCAGGGGCCGAGCAGGGCGCTTATCATGCCCGGCCCCGGGCTTTCCGAATAGCCATTCAAGTATGTGGTACGTGATCATGGGTCGTGATGCGGCTGACGCGCTTCCGCGTCGACTCGCCAGCCGTGCAGCGCATCTGGCGCGACTGCATGTCCTTCGTGACGCCGGAAGGCTGCTGCTGGCCGGGCCGCTGCCGGCGATTGATGCGGAAGATCCCGGTCCGGCAGGATTTCAGGGCAGCCTGATCGTCGCCGAATTCGAGAGCCTGGATGATGCCCACGCTTGGGCGGATGCCGATCCCTATATGGCAACAGGCGTGTACCAGACGGTGGAAGTCATGCCGTTTCGCAAGGTGCTGCCGTGAGCCCGGCTTTGCCCACCGAACTGGCATCGGAGCGGATGCAACGCATGCGCGCCAGCTTGACCATTCACCTGGCACCCACTCAGCTTGAGTTGGTTGACGAAAGCCACAAGCACGTGGGTCATGCCGGTGCGCGTGACGGCCGTGGCCACTTTGCGTTGAGCATTGTCAGTTCGGGCTTCACCGGCCTGCCGATGTTGGCGCGGCACCGACTTGTCTATGCAGCGCTGGGCGAGATGATGAACACCGACATTCATGCACTGTCGATCAAGGCGTTCGCGCCGTCGGATCTCGGTGCGAAGGACAATGCAGCATGAACCAACTCCATTCCAAGCGGATGCACGCACGTTTCCGCCGCGCCACGTTGCGAACCTCAGCCCTCGCAGCGTTGCTCGCGCTTGCTGGCTGTTCGTCATCGAGCGACAACGCTGATCCGATGGCGAAAGTGCTGCTGTCGCCGCCGGAGGGTCCGCTGCTGGCCAGCGTCAATGGCGAGGCGATCAGTGAGCCGTTGTTGGCGACCTACGCGCGTGGACGCGGACTCGATCCAGCCGACCCTGTGCAACGGCAGACGGCGCAAGACGGATTGATTGAATCCATGTTGTTGGCGCACGAAGCGCTGACCAGCGGCGTGGCCAATGGCGACGAAGCCCGCGCTGATGTTGCCTTGTTGCGCGTGCAGTACCTCGCCAGCCGTGCCCTGTCCGACTATCAAGCCAAGCTCGATGTCAGCGATGGCAAGGTGTTGGAGTACTACCAGCAGGAGGCTACGCGGGCCGGCAGCACCGAATGGCGACTGGAGCACATCCTGCTTGAAGACGAAGCCACTGCCCGCGCCGTGGCGGAGCGCGCGACAGCGGAAGGTGCGGACTTTGGCGCATTGATGAGCGAATACAGTGCCGTGGCGAGGCAGGCCAAGTCGCTGGACTGGGCGATTCCCACCCGGTTGCCGAAAGAATTGGCCGAAGTGGCCGCGCAGCTGCCCGATGGCAAGGTCGCGCCTGCGCCGATCCAGACCAGCTTCGGCTGGCATGTGTTGCGGCGCGCTGAGTCGCGCCCGTTTGCGCCACCCGATTTCGAAACCGTGAAAGAGGCAGCACGCAAGCAGCTGTCTGAGCGCGCGGTCAAGGACTACATCGCCAGTCTGCGCGCCAAGGCCAAGATCGCAGAGGGTGCATCGGCACCCGCCGGCAAGTAACGCGATGCGGCTTACATCCATCAAATTGGCCGGCTTCAAGTCGTTCGTCGACCCGACGACCTTGCAATTGCCGACCAACATGACTGCCGTCGTCGGCCCCAATGGCTGTGGCAAGTCCAACATCATCGATGCCGTGCGCTGGGTCATGGGGGAGAGTTCTGCCTCGCGTTTGCGCGGCGACCACCTCACCGACGTCATTTTTTCAGGCTCGGCAACGCGCAAGCCGGTGGGACAGGCGACGGTTGAGCTGATTTTTGACAACAGCGACGGCGTGGTCGTCGGTGAGTTCGCCCGCTTCAACGAGATATCGGTAAAGCGCCTGGTCGCACGCGATGGCACCTCGGCTTATTACCTGAACGGCGCGCGCTGCCGCCGTCGCGATATTACCGACCTGTTTCTCGGCACCGGTCTTGGCCCGCGCAGCTACTCGATCATCGAGCAGGGGATGATCAGTCAAATCATCGAGGCCAAGCCAGAAGATCTGCGGGTGTTTCTGGAAGAAGCCGCCGGCATCTCGAAGTACAAGGAGCGGCGCAAGGAAACCGAATCGCGCATCAAACACACGCGCGAGAATCTGGATCGGCTGAATGACGTTCGCGACGAAGTGGCCAAGCAGCTAGAGCACCTCAAGCGGCAGGCGCGACAAGCCGAGCAGTACCAGCAACTCAAGGCCGAGCAACGCGAGAAAGACGCGCAGATGAAGGCGCTGGAATATCGCGCCATCGAGACGACACTCGCCAATCAGCGTGAGGCCTTGGCAGCGGGCGAGACCAAACTGCAATCGGTGATCGCCGAGCAGCGCGCCGCCGAGGCGCAGCTTGAACTTTGCCGCGTGCAACAGACCGAGGCGCAGGCGGCGCTCAACACGACCCAGGCAGAGAGTTACCGGGTCAGCGGCGAGATCGCGCGGCTGGAGCAACAAATTCAGCATCAACGCGAACTGTCGCAACGGCTCGAACGTGCGCGTGATGAGGCCAATGCGAGCCTGGCGGAAGTGGATGGCCATCTGCGCGCCGATCAGACTCAAGCTGACGAGCTGACCGCCGCGTTGGCGCAGGCCGAACCGGTGCTGCAAAGTCTGCATGGTGACGAGATCGGTCGCGTCGAGGCGCTGCGCAAGGCCGAGGCAATGTTGGTCGATTGGCAGACCGAATGGGATGCACACACGCGGGCGCATGCCGAATCCGGACGTGCGGCGGACGTCGGCCGCGCGCGTATCGAATTGTTGGAACGGCAATCACTGGACGCGGATCGCCGGCAGGCCAATCTCTCAGCCGAACGCGCCGCGCTGGATGTTGATGCACTGGCCACCGCGTTGGCGGGGATGACCGCCGAACACGCCACGGGACGCGCGGCGCTGGACGGTCTCAGCGACAACCTGGACGCCTGCAAATTGGCCGTGACGGCGGTGTTGGAACAACAGCGCTCGCGCCAATCGGATCTTGCCGAATGTCGTAAATCCGTGCAGGCGGCGCGGGGTCGCCTGAGTTCGTTGGAAGCCTTGCAACACGCTGCGCTGGGGCAGGAAAAGGGTGCCGGCGTGGAGTGGTTGCGACAGCAAGGTTTGGAGCGATCAGCGCGTCTGGGTGAAGTGCTGGTGGTTGATGCGGGCTGGGAAGTGGCGGTCGAAACGGTGCTGGGTGCCTTGCTGGAAGCCGTCACCGTTGATGCCCCGCCGGATTGGTTGAATGCGGCGGCTGCCCTGCGCGGCGGCCGTTTGGCCCTGGTTGCCTCCGCGGTGGACAACTCCGTGATCGTGCCCGCGACGTCGCTTGCGACCAAGGTTCAAGGGCCTGTTGCCGTGCGCCGGCTGTTGGCGGAGATCGACGCACTCGAATCCATTGACAGAGCGCGCAACAGTCTGGCCGGCGAATCCCTGCGGCCCGGCATCGTTGCCAGTGGTGAATGGGTGGGGCCGGGTTGGTTACGACTGATTCGTTCGGGTGAAGCGCAACAAGGTGCACTGACGCGTGAACGCGAGATCGTGGCTCTGCGCCAGGAGATCGAACAACTCGCCCAGCGCGAGGCAGAAATCAACGCCGAGCTGGCCAATCTGCGCTCTCAGCTGTTGCAAGCCGAACAAGTGCGTGAAGACGCACAACGCAGTCTGTACTTGGCACACCGCAGTGTTTCGGAATTGGCGGGCCAGTTGCAAGGCCAGCAGGGCAAGCTCGAGTCTGCACAGGCACGTCGGCAAGCGATTGATGCCGAGTTGGCGCAGTTGGCGACGTCATCGCGCGCCGCTCAGGAAGGGGCGCGTGACTCGCGTGCCGCGTTGGAGCAGGCGCTGGCGAGGATGGTTGATCAGGAAACCGAGCGACAGCGGCTGGACGCGGCGCGGCGCGGTTTGATCGAAGGTCGCGAGTTGGCTCGCGCCGCCGCGCGGGAGTCGCGCGATGCCGGTCATCAGTTGGCGCTTAAAGTTGAATCACAGCGGGCGCGTCTGCAGTCGTTGGTTCAAGCTTTGGTCCGCATGCAACAGCAGCGCGAGCAATTGCAGGCTCGTTTGGCCGAACTCAACGCACAACTGGTCGATGGCGACGCACCGATCAAGGTGTTGCAAGCCTCGCGGCAAACTTCGCTGGATCAGCGGCTGATTGTGGAAAAGGATCTCGCCGCTGCGCGTGCGGCGGTGGAAGCCATTGAGTCCGAGCTGCGCCGATACGAGCAACAACGTCAGCGCGCTGACCAGCAAGGCCTGGCCCTGCGCGATCAATTGCAGAAACAACGTCTTGCCGAACAAGCCGAAGCCTTGCGCGCTCAAGCGTTGGTCGATGCCATCGTCGCGGCCGAGCTTGAATTGGTTGCAGTGATGGCCGGTCTGCCCGAAGACGCCGCGATCGAGCGTTGGCAGCAGGCGCTTGCCGATCTGGAAACACGGATCCGACGGCTGGAGCCAGTCAATCTTGCCGCCATCGCCGAATACGGCGAGCAGGCGCAGCGCAAGGACTATCTCGATGCCCAACACCTTGATCTTTCGACGGCGCTGGAGACGCTTGAGGACGCAATCCGCAAAATCGACAGGGAAACGCGTGGGCGCTTCAAGGACACCTTTGATCGCGTAAACAGCGGCGTGCAGGAGTTGTATCCGCGGCTGTTTGGCGGCGGTCATGCCTACCTGGAACTCACCGGCGAAGACCTGCTCGACACCGGTGTCGCGATCATGGCGCGGCCGCCAGGCAAGCGTGTCTCCAACATCTCGCTGCTTTCCGGTGGCGAGAAAGCGCTGACTGCAGTCGCTTTGGTGTTCGCGATCTTCCGTCTCAATCCGGCGCCTTTCTGTTTGCTGGACGAGGTTGATGCGCCTCTGGATGAGGCCAATGTCGGCCGCTTCTGTGCGATGGTTGGCGAGATGAGCGAAAAGGTTCAATTCCTGTTCGTCACCCACAACAAGGCAACCATGGAAGCCGCGAGTCAGCTGGCGGGTGTCACCATGCGCGAGCCCGGCGTGTCGCGCCTGGTATCGGTGGATTTGGCAGAAGCCGCGCGCCTGGCGGGCGCGGCCTGACTGCGCAGAAGCAAACGTGTCGCGAACCCACTTGGCAGCAGCAAAGACTTAGGAATGCAATGAGTTGGAATCCAATGATCGCCGGATTGGTCGGCTTGGCCGGTGTGATCTTGCTTGGGCTGATCTATTTTTTTGGGCGGCCGCGCAAGCCGGATCAGGGGCGGCGCCTGTTCGGCAAGAAAACCGTGGGTCGTCGCGAGCCATCGTTGGGAGATGATGGTGAACCGCTCAGCGAGGAAGCCATCGCCAATGAGCTCGCCGCGTTGGAGCGGGCGCTGGGCGGCGACACCAGTGCCACGCCGGCGGCAGACCACCATGGCAGCGCGCCGCCGGCCGACTTCGAGAAGATCGTCAGCCTGCACGTCGCCGCGCGCGATGGCATGTTGATCCATGGTGCTGATCTGGTGGTTGCGGCAGAAAAGGTCGGGCTGGCGTTCGGCGCGATGAGCATTTTCCATCGCAGCATTGACGGCCGTGCCGGTCAGGCGCCCATTTTCAGCGTGGCCAGCATGGTCAAACCCGGTACCTTCGATCTGCGCGATCTGGAAAAACTAGAGACACCGGGCATCAGCTTTTTCATGGCCCTGCCTGGCCCCTTGTCAGGCCTGGATGCGTGGGACGCGATGCTGCCCGCCGCGCAGCGTATGGCCGAATTGCTCAACGCCAACCTGCTCGACGACCAGCGCAATGCACTGGGTCGGCAGCGCATTGCGCATCTGCGCGATGAATTGCGCGCGTTTGATCGCAAGCGCGAGCAACAGACGATCAGCAAACCTTGGTAGTCAGTAATGGATTCCACAGAAGCAGGTGAGCGTGCTGCCTCACTTCGGCAACAACTCAACGACGCCAACTACCGCTATTTCGTGCTCGACGATCCCTCGATTCCGGACGTCGAGTACGACCGACTGCTGCTCGAACTGCAAGCGATCGAGGCACGATTTCCGGAGCTGGTGACCGCTGACTCACCCACGCAGCGCGTGGGTGGTTCGACGTCTGGCGCTTTCGCCAAGGTTCAGCATGCCTTGCCGATGTTGTCCCTCGGCAACGCGTTTGCCGATACCGAAGTGGCCGAGTTTGTCGCCCGCATCGTGCGCGAAACTGGCGAGCGCGATCCTGAGTTCTCCGTGGAGCCCAAGCTCGATGGCCTGGCGATCAGCTTGCGTTACGAAAACGGCGCCTTTGTGCAAGGCGCGACGCGTGGTGATGGCAGCGTGGGTGAGGACGTCACTGCCAACCTTCGCACCATTCGCGCGATCCCTCTGCAATTGCGCGGTGCCGCGCCGCCCGTCCTTGAAGTGCGTGGCGAGGTATACATGCCGCGCGCTGGTTTCGAACGCTACAACGCGTGGGCGCGCGAAAACGGCGAGCGCGTGCTGGCCAATCCGCGAAACGGCGCTGCGGGTTCACTACGACAACTGGATCCCAGCATCACGCAGAAGCGTCCGCTGGCGTGCTTTGTCTACGCCTTGGGTGCGGTGCAAGGCTGGGACGTGCCCTCACGGCATTCGCAAATGTTGGCCGCCTTGCGCGAGTTCGGTTTGCCGGTCTGTCCTTTGAATGAAACCGCAAGGGGAGCGGCTGGACTGCTGGCGTATTTCAGCAAGATTGGCTCACAGCGCGACAGTCTGGCCTTCGACATCGACGGCGTGGTCTACAAGCTGGATGCGTTCGAGCAACAACAGACGATGGGTTTCGTGTCGCGCGCACCGCGTTGGGCGATTGCGCACAAGTATCCCGCGCAGGAGCAACTCACTCGCGTTGAAGCGATCGACGTGCAAGTCGGCCGGACCGGGGCGATCACGCCGGTCGCACGCTTGGCGCCAGTGCAAGTCGCCGGCGTCATTGTCACCAACGCGACCTTGCACAACGCCGATCAGATCGAGCGCCTGGATGTGCGGGTGGGCGACATGGTGATCGTGCGTCGGGCCGGTGATGTCATCCCTGAAGTCGCGCGCGTGTTGATCGAGGAGCGGCCGCCGGAGACTCAGGTGTGGCGTCTGCCGGAAGTCTGCCCCGAATGTGGATCGCGGGTGATTCGTGCGATAGGCGAGTCGGTCGCGCGTTGCAGCGGCGGCTTGTTTTGCCCGGCCCAGCGCAAGGAAGGTGTGCGCCATTTCGCGTCAAGGCGGGCAATGGACATCGAAGGCTTGGGTGATCGCATTTGCGAAGATCTGGTCGACCTCGGGTTTGTCAGCAGCGTCGCTGACTTGTACCGGCTAGACGTGGCAGCGCTGCAAGCGATGCGGGCAATGGCACATCAGCGGGATGGAACGACGCCCGAGACGCAAAAGGGCGGCAAGCTTGCCAGTCGTTGGGCTGAGAATCTGGTGGCTGCGATTGATGCCAGCCGCCGTTGTCGCCTGGATCGGCTGCTGTTCGCGCTCGGCATCATGCAAGCGGGCGAGGGCACCGCCAAAGGACTGGCCAAGGCCTTCGGCAGCTTGCAGCGTTTGGCGCAGGCGGATGCACTGCTGTTGATGGCGGTGCCGGATGTTGGACCCAAAGTGGCGCAGGCGGTCGCAGCATTCTTTGCGCAATCGCATAATCAGGAAGTCTTGGCGGGCCTGCTCGCGGCGGGACTTGAGGTCGCCGAGCACGCACCTGACCCTAGTTTCGTTAGCCGGCTGACGACGGCGCAGGTGTTGCTCGCCGCGAAAGCCTTGGGTGCACCGCTCGATGGCGTCGGTGAGACTTCCATGCAAAGAATCGGCGAGCGATTCTCTGATCTGCAATCGATACGCGACGCCAGTGGCTTCGATGCAGACAGCGCCGCCATCAAGGCGCTGCAACTGGTGCTGGCGGACGGCGAGTGGGGCGCGCGACTGAATCGCGCGGAGCAACTGATCATCGAGTTGAGGGCGGCGGCTCCGTCAGTCGCGAACGCCGGCCAATTGCCATTGTCCGGCCAAACCGCGGTCATCACCGGCACCCTGGCCAGCATGGGACGCGATGAAGCCAAGGCACGACTTGAGGCGTTGGGCGCCAAGGTATCGGGCAGCGTGTCGAAGAAGACCCACTTTCTGGTGGCTGGCGAGGCCGCAGGCTCGAAGTTGGCGGCCGCAGAAACGCTTGGGGTGCCGATCTGGGATGAAGCGCAACTGCTGGCCTACCTGGAAAAGCACGCGGACCCGCTGGACTCTGGTGCGGAATCAGGAACGGTCTCGCTTGCCTGACCGTCGCCGTATCGTGACGTTTGTCCTTTGGTCACTGGGTGGGTTTGCGGGCGTGAGTCGACCCATGTGCCGGCTCGAATTGCTACGCGCGCGGTCCGCAACATGAACACGGATCATGATTCTCACTGGCGACCAGCCGCGACCATGGCGACGTTGCGCCTGCGCGCCAAGCTCAATGCCCTGGTCCGCGATCACTTTGCGCACACGGCGGCACTCGAAGTCGAGACGCCGATGCTCTCCCAGGCGGGCAACACCGATCCCAACATCGCCAGCTTTTCCCTGCTTTTTTCTGGTCCGACGACGGCGGGGGCAAGCCAACGCTGGCTGCGCACTTCGCCCGAGTTCGCGCTGAAGCGACTGCTCGCGGCGGGCGTCGGTGACTGCTATGAGCTGGGTCGCGTGTTTCGCGATGGCGAGGCGGGCGGTCGTCACAATCCCGAGTTCAGCATGCTGGAGTGGTATCGGATCGGCTGGGATGACCAGCGATTGATGGCAGAGGCCGCGCAGCTGGTGATGGCTGCATTGGGATTGGTCGGCAAATCGGCGCGCGTTGAGCAAGTCAGCTATCGACAGCTATTCATCACAGCGCTGGCGCTGGATCCGATGACGGCAAGCTTGGACGAGCTGCGTGATCGCGCAACATCGATCCACATCGACCCTGTGGGCTTGACCCGTGATGCCTGGCTCGACCTGCTGCTGACCCATCTGATCCAGCCGCATTTCGCAAACGATCAATTGCTGATGCTGCACGATTACCCGGCTTCGCAGTGCGCGCTGGCCAAGATTCGCGGCAAGGGCGTTGACGCTGTCGCCGAACGGTTCGAAGTATTTTTGGGGCCACTTGAGTTGGCCAACGGCTACCACGAGTTGACCGATGCCGCTGAACAACGACGTCGTTTCGAGCGTGATCTCGACACTCGGCAAGTGCGCGGTACGCCCGCTCCCGCGATGGATGAGCGCTTGCTGGCAGCACTGAAATCGGGACTGCCGGCTTGCTCAGGGGTCGCGTTGGGAATGGATCGGTTGCTGGCAGCTATGCTGGACTCGAACGAGATCGCAAGCACGCTCGCGTTTCCCTTCGCCCGCGCCTAAGCACAACCGTGGTTGACTGCGGCAGCGGTGCTCCGCTAACGCAGGCCGGGAATGATCGCCGACAAAGCCCTGCGAAACGGTTTGATCGCCAGCGTCAGCGCTTCGCCACTCCACTTGAACAGGCGAGTCTGATCGATGCCTGAGAGGCCGCCCAGCAGTTCACCAAGATTGCGCGCGCCGGTGCCTGGCAACATGCACAGCGCTTGCGCGCGTTTGCCAACTGCGTAAGTGCTGGCGACCGAAGCGGCGATTTCGGTGACCAGCGCCGCGATGGGCAACATCCGCGCCAGCACCGGTCGATACAACAAGCCGGCAAACTGCTTGATCAGCTGTTCCACCGTTTGTTTGGAAAGCTGCTGCGCGCCGATATTGGCGGCGGTGGACAGCAGGATCACGCCGCGCTCTTCGGCGTCGGTGAGCTCGAGTTCGTAAAGTTGCAGGATGTCGCGGACCAATTGCTGCTGGATCTTTCCCAGCGCCACGGTTTCCGCCACCGAGCCAAGCACAACCGGTGCGAGCTTGCCGAGCAGCGGTACCTTGCTGGTGATGGTCTTGATTGCGGCGGCGGTGCCGGCTTTCAGGCAAGCCGTTTGCAGAATCAGGTTGAAGCGTCGTTCGCGATCAGGTGCGCTCATCGGGCGCAGACGGCGGGCGCCGCTGATTTCAGGAGCAGCCACAGTCGCGCTGCGCTTCTTGGCTAGGCGCGTGGGCTTGGGCTCGGCCTTGCGTTTGCTTGCAGCCGCTCGCTTGGAAACTGATTTCACAGCGTTCGCGGGCGCCGAATCAGTCGATTCGTCACCTGCCTTGACGCGCTTGGTTGTCGCTTTGCGAGTGGCCATGCCCGCAGGATAGCGCTCGCGTCGGCAAGACAACAGCCGGAGCGGCACGCGCTGCTGGATAGGGTCTGTTGACATTCATGGAGTAGGCCTGCTCCAAGAATGTCAACCGACCCTGGAGTATTCTGCGCGCCGGTTTCGAACACAGGTATCGCACCATGACTTCCTCCGCCACGATGGACTACGCGCGCTATGACCGCGTGCGTGCGGTGAGTTGGCGCGACGATGCGCTGCTGCTGCTCGATCAGCGCAAGTTGCCCTTCGTGCAGGAAGAGATTCGCTGCGAGACGGCTGCGGCGGTCGCGCAAGCCATCCGCGATCTGGTGGTGCGCGGTGCGCCGGCAATAGGCATTGCAGCGGCTTGGGGCGTGGTGCTTGCCTCGCAATGCGTGGTCGCCAACGTGGGCGAAGAAGCGCGGAAGTCGCTCTCTGCAACGCTCGCCGAGTTGAATGGTGCGCGGCCGACCGCGGTCAATCTGGCGTGGGCGCTGCGCCGCATGAGTCTCTGTTTGAGCAGGTCCGGCCAGGATTGGCGAGAGCAGTTGTTGGCTGAAGCTCAGGCCATCGAAACTGAAGACCTCGCTGCGAATCACCGCATGGGCGGTTCGGGCGCGGCGCTGATCGCGCCTGGTTCCGCCGTATTGACCCATTGCAATACGGGATCTTTGGCCACGGCGGGGTTCGGTACTGCCTTGGGCGTGATTCGCGCAGGTGTTGCCGAAGGTCGGATCGACAAGGTGTTTGCGGGCGAAACGCGGCCGTGGCTGCAGGGCGCGCGTCTGACCTTGTGGGAGCTGATGCAAGACGGAATCGACGTGACGCTGATAGCCGATTCCGCGGCCGCGCATCTGATGGCAAGCGGCAAGCTGCAGTGGGTGATCGTCGGCGCCGATCGCATCTGCGCCAACGGTGATGTGGCCAACAAGATAGGTACCTATGGCCTCGCCATCCTCGCCAGACATCATGGTGTTCGCTTCATGGTGGTGGCGCCGGCTTCGACCATCGATCTTGCCACCGGCAGCGGTGACCTCATCGACATCGAGCAACGCGATGCCGCTGAACTGCTGAACCTGGGCGGGATCGCCACGGCCGCACCCGGTGGCAAGGCGTGGAATCCCGTATTTGATATCACCCCGGCTAACCTGATCGATGCCATCGTCACCGAGCATGGAGTGGTCCTGGACCCTGACGCTGCGAAGATGAACAGCGCATTCGGACGACCTGCATAAGCCTCGCGCAGGCTCACGTTTTCAACCGTCTGTGACCGCTGGGCAAGCGCGGTCCGCCGCTCGCAGAGATAGGTCGAAACTGGCCCCCGTGCTAAGATTTGGGGTTAGTCAGCAGCGTTGATTCTCCCCGCTCAAACGTCTGTCGCCTCTCCCGGCGGCCACTGCGTGCGGCGCTGCAAATCGCCCACCCTTTGGATTTCGCATGGCAGAACTGGCAAAAGAGATCATCCCGGTAAACCTCGAAGACGAGATGCGCAAGAGCTATCTCGATTACGCGATGAGCGTGATCGTGGGGCGCGCGCTTCCGGATGTCCGGGACGGCTTGAAACCAGTGCATCGGCGCGTGTTGTATGCGATGAGCGAGCTCGGCGCGCACAGCAACAAGCCGTATTACAAGTCGGCGCGTATCGTCGGTGACGTCATCGGCAAGTTCCATCCGCCCGGCGATGCATCCGTTTACGACACCCTGGTGCGAATGGCGCAGCCGTTCTCATTGCGCTATTTGCTGGTGGACGGCCAAGGTAACTTCGGCTCGGTCGACGGCGATCCACCGGCGGCGATGCGATACACCGAGGCGCGCTTGTCGCGTCTGGCCCACGAGTTGCTGGCCGATATCGAAAAGGAAACGGTCGATTTCCAGCCCAATTACGACGAAAAAGAGCTCGAGCCGAAAGTCCTGCCGACGCGCTTTCCGAACTTGCTGGTCAACGGCTCCGCCGGTATCGCGGTGGGCATGGCGACCAACATTCCGCCGCACAACCTGTCCGAAATCATCGCCGCAACGTTGGCCCTGATCGACGATCCAGAAATCGAGATCGAAGCCCTGATGGAACATGTGCCGGGGCCGGATTTTCCGACCGCGGGCATCATCAACGGCTCCGCAGGAATTCACGCCGCCTATCGCACCGGTCGTGGCCGCGTGCTGATGCGTGCGCGCGCCGAAATTGAAGTCGACGAAAACACCAATCGCGAAGCGATCATCGTCAACGAGTTACCGTACCAGGTGAACAAGGCGCGGCTGATCGAGAAGATCGCCGAGCTGGTGAAAGAGAAGAAGCTGGAAGGCATCTCTGAGTTGCGTGACGAGTCCGACAAGGACGGCATGCGCATCTTCATCGAGATCAAGCGCGGAGAAGCCGCCGACGTGGTGCTCAACAACCTGTATCAGCAGACGCAGATGCAGTCGGTGTTCGGCATCAACATGGTGGCGTTGGTTGACGGCCGTCCGCAGTTGTTGACGCTCAAGGCAATGCTGGAGGCGTTCATCCGCCACCGTCGTGAAGTGGTCACCCGTCGCACCATTTTCGAGCTGCGCAAAGCACGCGCCCGCGCCCATATCCTCGAAGGTTTGACGGTCGCGCTGGCCAACATCGATGAAATGATCGAGTTGATCAAGACCTCAGAGAGCCCAGCCATCGCCCGCGAGCGCATGTTGGAGCGGCGCTGGGATGCCGGCATGGTGCGCGCGTTGTTGTCAGCGGCGGGTGCGTCGGCGTCGCAGCCTGAAGGCTTGGCGGAAGGTTTGGGTTTGCTCGAAGACGGCTATCAGCTGTCGGAAGTGCAGGCCAAGGAAATTCTGGAGATGCGCCTGAACCGCCTGACCGGGCTGGAACAGGAAAGGCTTACCGACGAATACCGGGCGCTGCTGGAAGTCATCGCCGCATTGATCCTGATCCTGGAAGACCCGGATCGTCTGTTGCAGGTGATTCGCGACGAACTGCAATCCTTGCTCGCCGAGTACGGCGACGCGCGTCGCACCGAGATTCGCGCCAGTCAGGAAGATCTCGACATTCTCGATCTGATTGCCCCGGAAGACGTGGTGGTGACGCTCTCGCACGCGGGTTACGCGAAGCGCCAGCCGGTCACCAGCTATCGCGCCCAGCGCCGTGGTGGGCGTGGGCGTAGCGCCACCGCGATCAAGGAAGAGGATTTCGTCGAGCGGCTGTGGATCGCCAACACCCACGACGTGCTGCTCAGCTTCACCAGTAGTGGCAAGGTGTTCTGGCCGAAGGTGTATCAACTGCCGGATGCCGGTCCCAATGCACGTGGGCGGCCGATCATCAATTTTGTCGCGCTTGAGCCGGGCGAAAAAATTCAGGCCGTGCTGCCGGTGCGCGACTTTCCTGAAGACATGTTCGTGTTCTTCGCAACGTCCAAAGGCACGGTCAAGAAAACGCCGCTGGTCGAATACTCCTATCAGTTGGCGCGCGGCAAGATCGCGATCAGCCTGGACGAAGGTGACTCGCTGGTGGATGTTGCGATCACTGACGGCAAGCGCGACATCCTGTTGTTCTCATCCAACGGCAAGGCAGCGCGCTTTGTCGAATCGGAAGTGCGTTCGATGGGGCGCACCGCTACTGGTGTGCGCGGCATGCGCTTGGCCGAAGGCGAGCGCGTGGTGTCGATGATCGTGGCGCAAGACGACGGCGAGATTCTTACCGCCAGCGCCAACGGCTTCGGCAAGCGCACTCCGCTTGAAGACTACCCACGAAAGGGCCGTGGCTCACAAGGCGTGATCGCGATCCAGACCAGCGACCGCAATGGCGCCTTGGTGGGCGCGATCCAGCTGGATGATCGCCACGAAGTGATGTTGATCAGCGATCAGGGCACCTTGGTGCGTACGCGAGCCGCCGAAATTGCTCGCGTTGGCCGCAACACCCAAGGCGTGACCTTGATCAGGCTGCCGGCCGATGAAGTGCTTGCAGGCGTGGTTCGCGTCGACGCCTTGGAAGAGGATGAAGTGCTGATCGCCGATGCTGGTATTTCGCTCACCGAAGGCGGCGATGCGGTGGCTGCTGCCGAGCCTATCGACTCCGGCGATGCCTAATCAAGACAGCTGGCTCACGCCACTGCGCGCGAGCCAGCTGATCACCGGGCGAAGCGAACCGGCCTGAATCAGGCCAGCTGCGCCAACACGTATTCCGCCGCCGAGACGCGAAATTCGCCAGGCGCTTCCACATGCAGTTGCTTGACCACGCCATCTTCGGCGTACAGCGCAAAGCGCTGACTGCGAACGCCCATGCCAAAGCCGCTGGCATCGAGTTCCAGACCCAGGGCCCTGGCGAATTCGCCATTGCCATCGGCCAGCAGTTGCATGGTGTCGGGCACGCTCATCGATTTGCCCCAGGCGCTCATCACGAATGCATCGTTGACCGACACGCAGGCAACATCGATGCCTTTGGCGGTAAAGGCGGCCAGGTTGTCGACAAAGCCCGGCACGTGGCGGGCCGAGCAGGTAGGGGTGAAGGCGCCCGGCACCGAGAACAACACTACTTTCTTGCCGGCGAAAATACTGTCGGTGGAAACCGCTTGCACGCCATCCTTGATCAGGTTGAGGGTGGCAGCGGGGATGCGGTCGCCTACTTGAATCGTCATTGGATCGGCTCTCACGTTGGGGAAGACCGGGAAGGGTAGCGCCCGGCGCGTGACGCGTCGATGTACGGCGGTCTCTGAACGGCGAAAACGAGGGTTTGAGTGGCTCTTGAAATTCGCAGCGCAAGCATCACTTTCAGCGCAAGGACGACGCCGTCGTCCATCGATCTGGAGACACTCATGAGCACCCATCTTCATCAAGTCCGTCGCCCCGGCAGTCTGTTCCAGGACGAGCTCAAGCAAGCCTTCGACAAGTTTTTCGGGGATGCCGAGAGCGATCAATCCAATGTGGTGACCAGTCAGTGGACGCCTCGCGTTGACATCCGCGAGGAACCCACGCGCTTCGTGATTCTGGCCGATGTGCCGGGCGTTGATCCAAAAGCCATCGAGATCAACATGGACAAGGGCATTCTGTCGATTCGCGGCGAGCGCACTGCACCTGCAGGCGAACAAGGTGAACGCTATTCCCGCGTCGAACGCAGCCACGGCCTGTTCTATCGCCGCTTTGCTCTGCCCGACAGCGCCAACGCCGACGGCATCAGCGCCAACGGTGGCCATGGTGTGCTTGAAATCTCGATCCCGAAGAAGGCTGAAACCACGCCGCGTCGGATCGAGGTCAACCTGGGCTAAGCTCGGCGGAGTCGACTCACCGCCAGCGAAACCCGCGATCAAAAGGTCGCGGGTTTCGCGGCGCTTAACCTCGTGAAATGAAAGCGCATGCAGTTCAAAGACTATTACGACATTCTCGGGGTCAAACCCGAGGCCAGCGAGGCGGAGATCAAGACCGCCTATCGGCGGCTTGCGCGCAAATTCCATCCCGACGTCAGCAAGGAAGCAGGTGCCGAGGAACGCTTCAAGACCATCAATGAGGCCTACGAGGCGCTGAAGGATCCTGAGCGCCGTGCGGCGTATGACCAACTCAAGGCACGCGGCTTTCGCGCGGGTCAGGAGTACCAGCCGGGTCACGGTCAACCCGGCTACGGCTTTGATCCGCGCGAAGGCTTCTCAGGCGGCGACGGGGCGTCGGGATTCAGTGATTTCTTTGAATCCCTGTTTGGTCGCTCGCGGCAATCCGAGCGCGGACCCACGTTTGCCGCCGGCCGCGATCAACAGGCCACCATCAAGGTCGACCTTGACGTCGTCTTCAACGGTGGCATGCAGCGTGTTCGCATCGATGATCGAACTCTGGAAGTGCGCATTCCACGCGGTATTGCTCCGGGGCAGCAGATCCGGCTGGCCAAGCAAGGCCGTGGTGGGGCGGACTTGCGCCTGGAGATCGCGTACCGGCCGCATCCACAGTTCAAGCTCGACGGTCGTGATCTGCACTATCTGCTGCCGATCACGCCCTGGGAAGCCGCGCTCGGCGCCGAGATCGGAGTGCCGACCATGGCGGGTACCGTGCAACTGAAGATTCCGGCTGGCTCAGACAGTGGCAAACGTTTGCGACTGCGCGGCCGCGGCATGCCCGAGGGTGGGCAAGCACAAAACAGTGGCGATCAGATCGTCGAACTCAGCGTGCGCGTTCCGCCGGCCAGCACCGACGAGCAACGCGAGTGGTATCGAAAAATGGCTGAGCTTTTTCCGTTTGCCCCTCGAACTGCCTGATCCGTCAGGCGTGTGGGTGATTCATTCCTCGGCACGCGTGACTTGAAGATCAGTCGAACAGGCTCGGCTATACAGACTTTTCTTGAATGGCGACGGGCGCTTGTAGAGCTTGCGCCGTTGCTCCGTTAGCCACGCCGCAGGCCTGCCAGCCGAAACAGCCGAGCAAGTTCGAGCGCGCCGCGCACGCCTTCGCTTCGCTCGGTGGGGATCTACACGATCTCGCCCAGGCGTGCGGCAGCGGATCTCCGGGAGCGGAGCCTGCTCCGCCAAACGCTCGACTGAGCAGCGAGCGTTACTCGGCAGGCTCTGCAGCGGCAGGTGCGGGCGTTGAAGGCGGCACGTAACCAAAGAAACTCGAAAGCGCCTTTTCCGCGCCAAAGTACTCGGCCGCCGACGTGGTGTCGAACTGCGTCGCGCCGAGTTCGACCAAGGTGTTGTAGGCGTCATTGTCCTCGTGCAACTTCAGCAAAGCCTCTCGCACGGCTTGTTTGACTTCGGTGCTGACGGTGGGGGCGGCTGAAATTGCGGCGCCTGCGAGGCCACGCGATTCCTTGATCGGTACCAGGTTCGGGTATTCGGCTGCGATGAACGCAGGCACCATCGCCGCTTCGGCATCCCCTGCAAAAACCATCTCCACGCCGTCGCGCCAGGAGGTCGCCTCAGAGCGAAAATCCGGCTGCGAGATCGGGTTGCTGTACATTTCCGCCAGCAGTGAGAAGCCGAGGCTTGGCGCTGGCATCGAGACGATGCGGCGGCCAACCAGGCCAGAAAGACCCTTGTCCGCAAATTGCTCATCGGCAATCAACGTGTATACGGTCTGGTTGGACTTCTTCACCAATGGTTCGAAGCCAAAGCGCTGCGCTCGGTAGTCGACAAAGTGGGCTTCTTCGTAGACGAAATCAAACGGCGCGCCGCGGCGGATGTCACGCCAATGCAGGTGATAGTTGCGGGGCGTGTTGAGGGAGAATTTGTGGCCTGTCGTCCTTGCCAGGTAGTCGAGTAGCGGTTTGTAAACCTCTTGTGCTTGCTCGGGCGGATAGGACGGCTCGACAGTGAAGGTAAACGTGTCAGCGCTCGCTTGCCCGCCCACGCCCAGACCCATCACAAGCATCAGTACGCGCGCTGACTTCGGCATCACTGGCAGCATTTGCATAGCGTTACCCTCCCAAGAGTAGTTGCATGAATTAGCAGAAATCGTCAGCAATTCCAATTGCCATCTGACACCCTCGGCTGCAAGCGCTTACGTGCCAGCAAACGCGAGTGGACGCATGCTCAGTTCGGATTGTCGCAGCCGCGCGCCATCCAACGATTGCAACGCGGTGACCACCAACGCAGTGTGACGCCCAGCTGATGAAGCGTTACAAATTGTGTTGCCGATTTCTTCTCCCATCGAATTGATCACCATCGCGTCGATTTCAATGGCTTGATCTGCATCGAAGCGCTGCAAAAAGCGCTTGCTGCGCCCCAGATAGTGCGTGCGGGCGACGATTTCCTGTCCGGGATAGCAGCCTTTCTTGAGACTGAACGCATGCAAACGTTCCAGCCCCAACATGTGTGGCGTCCAGCTGTCGACGCGAGCCGCCGATAGCCGCGGCAGGCCGCAACGCAGATCGTCGAGGCGCCACCTTGCATCGGCTTCCAACCCGGGCTCGCAGTGGGAACTGCGCTGGATGCGCAGCTCACGCGCTCCGCATTCTGCGGGAAACGTAAACCGCGCCGCTTGCTCCGCAAGAATTGAACAGCTCAAAGCATCCCAGGAAGTCGTTTCGGCTCCCGCGTTCCAACTTCCGAAGGCGGCCAAGTCATCGCGCTCGACCATCTCGAGCTTGCTGCGCAGCACAAACGGTCGCAACAGCGTCTTGAGGCTACTCGCAGACACGTCCGGCGCGATCAGCCACCATGTATCGGCTGCCACCTTGAGCAACAGAAACAAGGCCTGCAGCCGCCCTTTCGCAGCAAGCAAGCCGTTCCATTGGCACGGTCCCGCATCGCCTCGGGCGTTGAGCGCGGCGACATCATTCATGGACTGCCGCTGCAAGAATGAGGTCGCATCTGCCCCGTGCACTTGCAGAACTTCCCAACCCGAGAGGCGGTTGCTCGAAGTGTCCACACTAATTTGCTGCGCCGGGTTGCTCGGCATGGGGGTGCGTATTACTCTGCGATTGTTGCGGCGGAGGCAGCATGATAGGTCAACGGGGTGTGGAAGCCGAGCCGGAGGCGAACTCCAAGGAGGAGCCTGCGCTTGGTATCGTCGAACTTCCGCGAGCGCGCGAGATTGGTGGCCGGGAGGGGCCTGAGCCAACTCGCTATGGGGATTGGGAAAAGAACGGTCGTTGCATCGACTTTTAGGGCTGACTTTTTGGGGCTGATTTTTAGGGCGCGGTGACGTCGCTTTGGCGGCTGATGCGCCACACTGCTCACTCACAGGCGAGGGCTACTGCGTGACCACGATAAATTCCTCGACAAAGCGCGAACGACCGCTGTCACCGCATCTGCAAATCTACCGACCGCAGCTCACGTCGATGCTGTCGATCGTGCATCGCGGCACCGGGTGCGCGCTTGCCGTGGGCGCATTCGCCATCGTCATCTGGCTGCTTGCATTGGCCGGAAATCCTGACGACTACGCGCTGGTGCGCGAATGGGCGGCATCGCCCATCGGCTGCGTGTTGATCTTCGGTTTCGGATTTGCCCTGCTGTATCACCTGCTGAATGGCATCCGCCACTTGGCGTGGGACGCCGGTTGGGGCTTGGACATCAAGACGACTTACCAAACCGGTTGGGCGGTCGTGGCGCTGGCGTTTGCGGGCACCGCCGGTCTCTGGGTGTTGGCAGCGCGAGCCGGAGGTGCAGCATGAGCCTGCAAACACCCTTGGGACGCGTGCGCGGCCTGGGTTCAGCGAAGGAAGGCGTACAGCACTGGTGGGTGCAGCGTTTGACCGCGATCGCGCTGGTGCCACTGACGATCTATTTCCTGTACATGCTGCTGTGCATGGTGGGCGCTGATCAGGCGACGGCTAGAGCCATCGTCGCCAAGCCATTGAACGCTTCGTTGTTGGCTGCGTTCGTATTGGCCTTGTTCTGGCATGCCCAGCTCGGGTTGCAGGTAGTCATCGAAGACTACATCCACGTCCGCTGGCAGGAGCTTAGCCTGCAGATTTTCGTTCGTTTCGCCACCCTGCTCGCGGCACTGATCGCCTTGGTGGCGATCGGACGCATCGCATTTACCGGCTAACTCGCATGTCGACCGCATACAAGATCACCGAGCATTTCTACGACATGGTGGTAGTTGGCGCCGGTGGCGCTGGCTTGCGTGCCACCTTTGGACTTGCCCAGAAGGGTTTGTCGACCGCCTGCATCACCAAGGTGTTCCCGACCCGTTCGCACACCGTGGCCGCTCAGGGTGGTGTGTCGGCGGCGCTCGGCAACATGGGCGAAGACGACTGGCGCTTCCACTTCTACGACACCATCAAGGGCTCGGACTGGCTCGGCGATCAGGACGCCATCGAGTACATGTGTCGCGAGGCGATTCCCGCGATCATCGAGCTTGAGCATTACGGCGTGCCGTTTTCGCGCACCGAAGACGGCAAGATCTATCAGCGTCCGTTTGGTGGCATGACCACCCACTACGGCAAGGGCACTGCGCAACGCACCTGTGCGGCGGCTGACCGCACCGGGCACGCGATCCTGCACACGCTGTATCAGCAATCACTCGCCCACGACGCGCGCTTTTTCATCGAGTATTTCGCGCTTGATCTGATCATGGATTCAGAAGGCTGCTGTCGCGGTGTGCTGGCGTTGGATATGTCCACCGGCGAGCTGCATCTGTTCCGTGGCCATGGCACGGTACTGGCCACCGGCGGCTATGGTCGTGCGTATTTCTCGGCGACTTCGGCGCACACCTGTACGGGCGATGGCGGCGGCATGGCGTTGCGTGCCGGATTGCCGTTGCAGGACATGGAATTCGTGCAGTTCCATCCCACCGGCGTCTATGGCGCGGGTTGCCTGATCACCGAAGGCGTGCGTGGCGAGGGTGGTTACCTCACCAACTCGAAAGGCGAACGTTTCATGGAGCGCTACGCGCCCAACGCCAAGGATCTGGCTTCGCGCGACGTGGTGTCGCGGGCGATGACGATGGAGATTCGCGACGGCCATGGTGTCGGGCCTGAGCGCGATCATATTCACTTGAACCTGATGCATCTGGGCCCGGAAGTCATCCACGAAAAACTGCCGGGTATCGCGGAGACGGCAAAGATCTTTGCCAATGTCGATGTCACCAAGCAGCCGATTCCGGTGTTGCCGACGGTGCACTACAACATGGGCGGCCTGCAAACCAATTACCACGGCGAGGTGGTCACCCTGAAGGATGGCAATCCGGATCACGTCGTGCCGGGTTTGTATGCCATTGGCGAAGCCGCCTGCGTGTCGGTGCACGGTGCCAATCGATTGGGTTCCAATTCACTGCTCGACCTGGTCGTGTTTGGCCGAGCGGTGGCCAATCGCTGCGCCGAGACGATCAAACCCAGCGCCAATCACAAGCCGATGCCTCGCTCTGCATGCGATGCGTCCCTGGGCAACCTGGATCGTATCCGTTACGCCAAAGGCAGCGTGCCGACCGCGCAGATTCGCGATCAGATGCAACGCACCATGCAAAACCACGCGGCGGTATTCCGCACCGGCGAGACCTTGCAGGAAGGCGTGACCAAGATCGCCGACGTGCATGCGAGTTTTGCTGACATCGGCATCTCGGATCGATCCATGGTCTGGAACTCGGATCTGCTGGAAACCATGGAGCTGCAGAACCTGCTTGGGCAGGCCGTGGCCACCATGGTGTCCGCCGAGAATCGCAAAGAGTCACGCGGCGCTCATGCGCGCGAGGACTTCTCTGATCGCAGTGATGACGAGTGGCACAAGCACACGTTGTGCTGGGTGGACGACGCCGGAAAAACCCGCCTCGACTATCGCCCGGTTCATATGTACACCTTGTCCAGTGACGTTGAGATGGTGCCGCCGAAGGCGCGGACGTACTGATGAGAGCCGGGATTCGAGATTTGGGATTCGGGATTCGTTAGAGGCAACCGCCTCAGCGACCTGACTGCCGCTTCTGCGAATCCCGAATCCCGACTCCCGAATCCCGGAGCGAAAACGTGGCCGAATTTACCCTTCCAAAGAACTCCAAGGTCCGCAAGGGCAAACATTTTGCGGCGAAAGGTGCGCGTGGCTCATTGCGCACATTCAAGGTCTACCGCTGGAATCCGGACGACGGCGAGAATCCGCGAGTCGACACTTACGAAGTGGATCTCGCCAGCTGCGGTCCCATGGTTCTGGACGCGCTGATCAAGATCAAGACCGATCTCGACCCCACGCTTACGTTCCGCCGCTCGTGCCGCGAGGGAATTTGCGGTTCGTGCGCGATGAACATCGACGGCACCAACACCTTGGCTTGTACCAAGGCCATCAGCGATTGTGGCAAGGCGGAAGTGCCGATCTATCCGCTACCACACATGCCGGTGGTGAAGGACCTGGTGCCCGATCTCACCCATTTTTATGCGCAATACGCCTCGATCAAACCGTGGATTCGCACCCAGACCGCGCCACCACCGGATCGCGAACGTCTGCAGTCGCCGGATGAGCGCAAGAAGCTCGACGGCCTCTATGAGTGCATTCTTTGTGCCTGCTGTTCGACGAGTTGCCCCAGTTACTGGTGGAACGGCGAGCGCTACCTTGGCCCCGCGATTCTGTTGCAGGCCTATCGTTGGATCATCGACTCGCGCGATGAAGACACCGGCGCGCGACTGGATGATCTTGAAGATCCGTTCCGCCTGTATCGCTGCCACACGATCATGAACTGCACGCGGACCTGTCCCAAAGGGCTTAATCCCGCCAAAGCCATCGCCGAAATCAAGAAGCTGATGATCCAGCGGCGCGGCTGATGAGGCGGCGCGTGGCGCACGCGCCGACCGCAGCGGTTCGAGCATGAACGATGCGGACACGGAGCTGCGACGGCTGCGTTGGCGTTGTCGGCGCGGCATGCGTGAACTTGATCAGCTCATGCTGCGTTACCTCGACCAGCGTTGGGCGGATGCCGATGAACACGAGCGCGCGCAGTTCGAGCGGCTCCTCGCGAGCGAAGACGACGTCCTCTGGCGTTGGTGCATGGGACGCGAAGTCTGCGTCGACCCGGCGCTGAATGGCATCCTCCAGCGCATTCTCGCCCTTACGCCTTGAGCTGGCGCGGTCGCGGTGGCGAGTCGCTTTGATTGCGCTGCTGGGTCTGCTGGCTGCGGTCGCGATTCTCGCTTCGGCGATTCCCGTTCTGCTTGGCGCGTTGTTGTTTGTGCTCGCGGTCTGGTTTGAGTGGCGGATGATTTCGCGCGTGCAACCCATGCGCCTACGCTTGCAGTCAGACGGATCGCTGTGGCTGGATTGGCCGGATGGACCGGATCAGAGTCGCGAACAAAACGTGGAGCTCGTTGGCGTGCGCCGCCTTGGGGCATTGACCGTTCTGCGTCTGATTGCCAACGGCCACCACTTTCGCCTCACCCTGTGGCCAGATTCGCTGAACGCGAGCGACAGAAAAGCGCTGCGACGGAGGCTGGGCGCTGGTCTTCCCACCACCAATAGCGGGTAAGCTCTGCGCCGGCTCGAAGTTGATCTTGAGCCGCACGCTATCTCACCCGTGTTGATCAGGCGACCGCGCACTCCATGCTGCAACCACTTCCGCTAGCGATCGGTTTGCGTTACATCCGCGCCAAGCGGCGAACTCAGTTCATTTCCTTCATTTCGGCGGTGTCGATGCTTGGCATCGCGCTGGGCATCACCGCGTTGATCACCGTCATCTCGGTGATGAATGGATTCGAGCAGGAGTTGCGCACGCGAATTCTTGGCATGGTTGCGCACGCTACGGTTTCGGGCGTCGATGGCAGCCTGCGCGACTGGCCGCGCGCGGTTGCCGAAGCCGAGTTGGATCCGCGCGTGCTGGGCGCCGCACCCTACATCGAACGCGAAGCCATGCTGCAAACCGGTCGAGTGCAAGGCGTATTGCTGCGAGGCGTTTCGCCACAGCACGAGCCACGCGTGTCGGAGCTTGCCGACAAGATGGTGGAAGGCTCGCTTGAGGATCTGCAGCCCGGCGATTTCCGGATCATTCTGGGGCGTGATCTGGCGATCATGCTGGGCGCGCGTGTCGGCGATGCAGTGACCGTATTCGTGCCGGAATTTCGCACCACGCCAGTCGGCGTGCTGCCGCAGATGAAACGCTTCACCGTCGTCGGAATTTTTTCGGCTGGTGCGCAGGAGTACGACCTCGGCCTCGCCGTGATTCATCTGGATGACGCCAAACGACTGTTGCGCCTGGGCGACAGCGTCACCGGTGTGCGGCTGCGCCTGACCGACATGTTCCAGTCCTGGGACGTGGCACGTGATCTCGCCGACAGCATGGGCGAGGCCTTCAGCATCCGCGATTGGACGCGCGATCACGCCAATTTCTTTCGCGCGATCGCCACCGAAAAGACGGTGATGTTCATCATCCTGTCGTTGATCGTCGCGGTCGCGGCGTTCAACCTGGTGTCGTCACTGGTGATGCTGGTGACCGACAAACAAGCCGATATCGCCATCCTGCGCACCTTGGGTCTGAGCCCGCGTGCGGTGATGGCAACCTTCATGGTGCAAGGTACCTTGATAGGATTGATCGGGATTACGCTGGGGCTGCTGGGTGGCGTCGTGTTGACCTTGAATCTGTCGCGCGTGGTGGCCGCCATGGAATGGCTGTTTGGCTTTGAAATGATGCCTGCGGACGTCTATTACATCAGCGGCGTGCCGACCCTTCTGCGCGGGGAAGATCTGCTGCTGATCGCGATCATGTCCTTCGTGCTTTGTTTGCTGGCCACGTTGTATCCCGCCTGGCGCGCTGCGCGTACGGATCCCGCTGCAGCGTTGCGCTATGAATAAGGTGGAGATGTCGGTGACTGAACGCGATCCGCGAGCAGCGGGCGCCGTCTTGGCCTGCGTCGGGTTGGGCAAGACCTACGACGAAGGCGGCCTGACCGCGAAGATATTCGACGGCCTTGATTTTTCCATCGCGAAGGGTGAAACCGTTGCCATCGTAGGCGCTTCCGGTGCTGGCAAGAGCACCTTGTTGCATTTGTTGGGTGGGCTGGACGCACCTACCGCCGGTGAGGTGTGGGTGGCCGGCGAGAAAATGTCGGCCCTGGGTGATGCCGCGCGCGGACGGCTTCGCAATCGCTCGCTCGGATTCATCTATCAGTTCCACCACTTGTTGCCTGAGTTCACGGCGCTGGAAAACGTGATGATGCCGCTGCTGATCGCCGGCCAGTCGCCTGCGACTGCCGATGCACCGGCGCGTCAATTGTTGCAGCGGGTGGGTCTCAACCAGCGACTGCAACACAAGCCGGGTGAGTTGTCGGGTGGCGAACGCCAGCGCTGCGCGGTGGCGCGTGCCCTGGTCACCAAGCCTGCGTGCGTATTGGCCGATGAGCCCACCGGCAATCTGGATGAAATCACGGCCGCCTCGGTGTACGGATTGATGGTCGAACTCAATCAGGAGATCGGCACCAGCCTCGTCGTGGTGACTCACGACCGCAGCTTGGCGCGGCGCATGGACCGCATGCTGGAGCTGGCCGGCGGAGCGCTGCGCGGAGTGACCAACAGCAGTCCAGCGTGAGCGCGGTGCGGGCGCAGCGCGGCTGGTTTTGCCCACCCTTGCTCTCGCCGTTGTCGGCGGTGCTGATGATCCTTGGGGTTTGCCTGGGATTGCTGCCGCCCGAACTGCCCTCCATGCCCCTGATCGTGGCCGGCCTCACCACCGCAGGTTTGCTCGCTCTCCGAATTGCAGCCAGCAGGTTGATCGCGCTACCCGTGATCGGCCTGTGCTGGGTGCTGCTACACGCGCACTGGGGCATGCAGGCGCGATTGCCTCATGCGCTTGAAGGCGCCGATCTTGCTTTGACGATTCAAGTCATCGATTTGCCCGAGCGTGCCGAGCGTCAGCAGCGCTTCGTTGCCATCGTGCTCACCCCGCCGCCAGGCGCCCCGGAACTGGCTGGCGAGCAGGTTCGATTGTCGTGGTTCAACGAAACCGCCGCCGATCTGAAACCCGGCGAACGCTGGCAGGTGACCGCGCGAATGAAGCGGCCACGCGGCACACTCAACCCCGGCGGCTTCGACTACGAACGCTTTGCACTTGAGCACGGAATTGTCGCCACTGGCTACCTGCGTGACGCGCCTGCGCCATTGCGCCTGCACGATGAAGCCGGTGTGGACGCCATTCGCTTGCGAATTTCCGCGCAGATGGCGACGGTTCTCGACCAGCCAGCCACGCGTTTCCTGCGTGGTTTGGCTGTCGGTGATCTGCGCGCATTGAGCGGCCCGGATTGGGAGCGCTTGCGCGCGACGGGACTCACCCACTTGCTGGCCATATCCGGCCTGCATATCGGCCTGCTGGCAGGACTCGGCGCGTTGTTGGCACGGATGATTTACTGGTGTTGGCCGACCTTGGGCTTGCGCTTGCCGCGACCGTTGGGCATGGCAATGTTGGCACTTCCGTTTGCCACGGCGTATTCGGCATTGGCGGGGTTCGGCTTGCCGGCCGTTCGCACCCTGCTGATGATCGCCTGCGTGTTGCTGGCGGTGCTTTGGCGACGTGCATTGTTGCCGAGCCAAGGGCTGGCGCTGGCCGCGATCGCCGCCATCATCGTCGACCCCTTGGCCTTGCTCGGCCCCAGCTTCTGGTTGTCTTTTCTTGGCGTGGCATGGTTGATCCTGTGTTTGCCACGCTCGGTTGCCGAGACCGGGTGGGCGCGGGGGTTGTTGCGCGCTCAATTGGTCATGAGCCTGGGTCTGTTGCCGCTCAGCGTGTGGTTTTTTGGTCAGGTGTCTCTGGCAGGTGTCGTCGCCAATCTGTTGGCGGTTCCGCTGGTGACCTTGTTGGTGGTGCCGTTGACGCTCGTCGGGGTTGCCCTGTTGCCCTGGCCCACATTGGCGGGCGCGTTTCTGGGCCTGGCGGCTTGGCTGATGGATGGGTTGTGGTGGGCAGCGGGGTGGCTGCAAACATTGCCGTGGGCGCAGGTGTTCATGCTCGAACCCAGTCTGTGGGCAGTATTGCTAGCGTTGCTGGGCTGCGTTTGTTTGCTGTTGCCGCGCGGGGTTCCCGGCAAATGGCTGGCCTCATTGTTGCTGTTGCCGCTGCTGTTTCCGATGCAGTCGCGGCTGGCCGACGGCGAGTTGTCACTGACCATGATCGACGTCGGCCAAGGACTGTCGGTATTGCTTCGCACCCGCGACCACGCCTTGTTGTACGACGCTGGTCCGGCGTTTACCGGCGGACTTGATCTGGGTGAGGCCGCCGTGGTGCCGGCCTTGCACGCACTCGGCGTGCGTCGTCTGCACATGATGATGATCGGCCATGCCGACAACGACCACGCGGGGGGAGCAGGTGCGGTCAACCGCGCGTTCGCGCCAGCTGCGCTGGTCAGCGGTGAGCCCAAGCAAGTGGATGCCGCCCAAACCTGCGCTGGAATGCAGGATTGGGTATGGGATGCGGTTCGCTTTTCACTGCTGCATCCACCCGAACACTTTCCTGAGTTGGGCAACGATTCCTCGTGTGTGTTGAAGGTCCAAACCGTCGGTGGCAGCGTACTGTTGCCTGGCGACATCAACCAAATCATCGAGACGCGCTTGCTGCGCGATGGATCGCCATCAGTGAACTCGACGGTGTTGGTGGTGCCACATCACGGCAGCTCGGGCTCGTCGAGTCTGGAGTTTGTGCAAGCGGTGTCGCCACGCTTTGCGCTGATAGCGAGCGGACATCGCAATCGGTTTGAGCATCCGCGCGCCGATGTGGTCGAGCGCTACCTCGCCGCTGACGCAGCAATCCTGGGCACGGTCGAGAGCGGCGCGATCAGCATCGTGATCCGTCGCGATGGTGAAGTCGCTGTCGCGCATCGGCGCATCTCGCACCGACGTTTCTGGCATGAGTCAGCCCCGGCGCAATGAGCGAAGGGCATTGCCCCCTGTTGTCGAATCCACAACGCCCGCATCACCGCCACTCCATCGTCACGGTAAGATGCGCCAGCTTTTAGTCAGCGGCTCAGCGCCGCATTGGAGTTCATCGCGTGTGGGAGCTGATCAAAGCGGGTGGCTGGACGATGTGGCCGATCATGGCCTGCGCGGCGCTCGCCGCTGCAATTGTTCTGGAGCGGTTCTGGACGCTGCGTCGGCGTGAAGTGATACCGCCCACCCTTGGCCCCGAAGTTCGCGACTGGGCGAATCAACACCGTCTTGAGCCCGCCCACCTGGACGCGCTGCGGCAGAACTCGCCGCTGGGTGAATTACTCGCGGCTGCCTTGGAAATGCGCCACAAGCCGCGCGAGCAGATCAAGGAGCGCGTCGAAGACATTGGTCGCCATGTCACCCATGAGCTTGAACGCTTCCTCAATACGCTGGGCACGATAGCCGGGATTTCGCCCTTGCTGGGTCTGCTGGGGACGGTGTTCGGCATGATCCGCATGTTCCTCGGCATTCTGGAAACCGGCGTAGGTGATGCCAGCCGTCTGGCCGGTGGCATCGGTGAGGCGCTGATCAGTACCGCCGGTGGACTTTGTGTGGCCATTCCAGCGCTGATGTTCCATCGCTACTTCCGTGGTCTGGTGGCCGAGCTGGTCGTGGAAATGGAGAAGCAGGCAATCGCGCTGTTGGACACATTGGAAGCCGGCTCACCACGGGCCCCGGTCGCCCGTGGCCGCCGCGTGGGCAAGTGAGCGTCGCACTCATGCACCTTCACCCATGAGTAGCCCAACATGAATTTCGGCAGCGGGCGGGCCAAGGACGAAGTCGAGATCAATCTGACCTCGTTGATCGACGTGGTGTTTTGTCTGATCATTTTTTTCGTGGTCACCACGACGTTTGACCAGCGCAGCGCGATCAAATTGCAGTTGCCGGAAGCCAGCGGCGTGGCCAGCGAAGTCAGCGAACCCCTCATCGTGATCATCGATGCCGAAGGGCGCTATTTCATCGGCGGCAACGAGGTGTTGCAGAAGGATGGACCGGCACTGCGCGAAGCCATTCTGGCAGTGGCGGGGGAGGGTGCCGACCGCGGGGTCAGCCTGCGCGCCGACGCACGCACGCCGCATCAATCGGTGGTGACCGCACTCGACGTGTTGGGTCAACTGGGCTACGAGAAGGTTTCCATCGCCACGGTGGGCAGCACTCCGCCGTGAGCACATCGGTCGGGGGTGCCTGGCCGACGTATCGTCGGTTGTTGGGTTATGCCAAGTCCTACTGGCTGCTGTTGGCGCTGGCCATATTCGGCATGCTGGTTGAAGCCGTTGCCGGCACTGCCTTTGTATCGTTGATGGAGCCGCTCATCAACGATGGCTTCATCCAGCGCGACCCCACCGCCGCGCTGTTGTTTCCTTTGATCATCGTCGGTCTGTTCGTGGCCCGCGGTGTGGCGACGTTCGCCACGGATTACGGCATGGCGCGCGCCGGCCGCAGCGTAGTTCGCGATCTGCGCCTTGCGTTGTTGGGCAAATATCTGCGGCTGCCGACCACGCGCCTGGATGCCGAGCCAGTACCGGTGCTCGTGTCGCGCCTGAGCTACGACACCGAGCAAGTCGCCAATGCCAGCAGCGACGCGATCAAGATCCTGGTGACCGACAGCCTGCTCATCATCGGATTGATCGGCGTGATGCTGTGGCACAGCCCCAAGCTGACCTTGATCATGTTTGTCATTGGTCCATTGATCGGCGGCATCGTCGCGGTGGTGGGCAAGCGCTACCGCAAGCTCAACAAGACCATTCAAGACCGCGTCGGGCAGATGACCCACGGCGCCGAGCAAGCCTTGGCGGCGCAGCAAGAGGTCAAGGTATATGGCGCGCAAGCCGCCGAGTTGAAACGCTACGGCGGCTTGGCTAGCGGACTGCTGCGCTTGCAGGTCAAAGTGGAGTCAACCCGCGCATTGTCTTCATCGGCCGTGCAATTGTTGGCGGCGGTAGCCTTGGCCGTGATCGTATTCGTGGCCGGACGCGAAGCCGCCGCCGCGCGCCTCGACGCTGGCCAATTTGTTTCGCTGATGACGGCGATGATGGCACTGTTGCCATCGCTCAAACGCATCACCACCGTGCAGGCTCAGATCTCGCGAGGCCTCGCTGCTGCGCAGCATATTTTTTCGGTGCTTGACCTCGCCGACGAACCCGACGCTGGCACCCGGTCGTTGGCGCGCGCGCGTGGCGAGCTGCGTTTTGTCGATGTGAGCTTGAGTTATCCGGACCAGCTGCAGCCGGCATTGACCGGCATCAGCTTCAGCGCCAGACCCGGCACGGTTACCGCCATCGTTGGTCGCTCGGGTTCGGGCAAGACCAGCCTGGTGCGGCTCATCCCGCGCTTCTACGAACCCGACTCGGGTTACATCGAACTCGATGGAGCCAAGCTCACCGACTACGCCTTGGCCGACCTGCGTCGGCAAATCGCCTTGGTCGGGCAAAAAGTCATGCTGTTCGATGCCAGCGTCGCCGCCAACATCAACTATGGCCGCGAAACCGAGTCCGACGCCGAGCTGCTGCGTCAAGCCGCGTTGGCGGCCAATGCGCTGGAGTTCATTGATCGCTTGCCGGAAGGCATGCAGTCGGCCATTGGCGACAACGGTGGACGCCTGTCAGGCGGTCAGCGCCAGCGTGTGGCCATCGCCAGAGCCGTGCTCAAGGACGCACCGATCCTGATTCTCGACGAAGCCACCGCCGCCCTGGATCCAGAATCCGAACACATGGTGCAAGCGGCATTGGACCGGCTGATCCCGGATCGAACCACCCTCGTGATCGCGCATCGACTGGCGACCATTGAACACGCCGATCAAGTGCTGGTGCTGGACCACGGCCGTCTGGTTGAACAAGGTACCCACCGCGAACTGTTGGCCCGCGGCGGTCTCTACTCGGTGTTGCATCGGATGCAGTTTCGAGATGAGGCCTTGCCGAGTGTTTGACCCGAGCAGTCAGGTTTTGGGCGTCCCTGCCGAGCGCTGCACTGTGTCCCGCACGCCGACTCAGGCGTTCAACAGGTAGGTCAGGTCCAACTGCGCTTCTTCGCAATTGTCCCCCTCACCCCCACGGTCAATCACCAGAAAATCGCTGATTGCATCCAGGGCGAGCAGCGGGTGATGCCAAGTGCCGCGGTGGAAGTTCACGCCTTCGCCATCCTTGGCGAGGAACGCGCGGGGGCGGTGATTGGGTGAGATGGCGACCACGATTAGATAGGGCGACTTCGACAGCGGAATGAAGGCTTGGCTACCAAGAGGATGGCGTTCCAGCATGCGGATCGGGAATGGCAATGGTCGCGGCTGAGCCCGGACCATGCTGATCAGTGGATATCCATTTTCGGCAGCGCAGTCGACCTGGCCCAGCGCGTGGAAGCGCTGCGCGGTGCCTTCGTTGATCAGAAAGGTTTGCGTTACGCTGCTGGCTGCAATCACATCGCCGAACGGCGCGAATGCTGCCGTTGTCAGTGCTTCGACGAGCAGTTGCTGCGGCGAGGCTGTGGGAGACACGTCATCGCGGGCATCCTTCACGCCGGCCGCCCACGCAGCCGCAGCCGCGATACGCCGCCGTCGGGAAAGATATTGAAGCGGACGTGGCTGACCGGGCCGAGCGGGACGATCTCGTTGGTGAAGTAATGCTGGTGGTTCATGTGCAGGGACTGCTCGGACAACAAGGTCGGCCAGAACATGGCTTGCGTCACCAGCGATTCCGGCGTGCCGCCGCTCACCTGCATGGCTTGAATCGAGCAGCGGTCCGGGTAGTTGCCCTTGAAGTGACAGGTGTCGACTTCGATGGCCTCGATCAATCCCGGGCGTGCCAAGGCTATCAGGCACCAGTCGTTGCCCGGTTCACGCCGGCGGCGGGTTTCCCAGCCATCGCCCATGTGGATGCCGCGTCCAGGCAGCAGCAGGGACGACGCCGGGCCGAAGTGTTGATTGTTGGCGGCGATCACGTTGCCACCATTCAGCGCCGAGGCCAGATCGATCAAGCCATCGTTGTCGACATTGGCGGGATTGAATTCCGGCACGCCATAGACGCGCAAGCGAGCGAGTCCGCCGTCGGGAAACAGATTGACGCGTAGATGGGTAATCACCTGGGTGCCGTCACACGCAAAATAGTGATGGCTGTTGCCGCCGAGGTTGACCGAGGGCAACAGCGGCAGCCACTCGCTGTGGGCGTCTGCATCCGCATTTTCAGCGGTGCCGTAACAGGCGTCGACCGATGCAGCCGGCGGGTAGTTGCCGGTGAAGTGGCTGGTATCCAGATCCAATCCAAAAATGCGCCCAGGGCGTGCCAAGCGCACGATGCACCAGTCGTGCCCGGCGACACGTTTGCGCCGGCTCTCCCAACCGTCCATCCACTTGCCGTTGTCGTCGTATTTGTCGGGGATGAACTGCGCCGGTGCCGGATTGAGCATGCGCTCCTTGTCGGCAAAGAACTCATCGCTGGCTTCAAGCGCGGTCGCGCCCAAGCGGGCATCGGCGAGATTCACATAGCGATGGGTGAAGTCCGGGGCATTGGGATCAGTGACTATGCGGGCCATGCAGGTTCTCTGAGAGGAATGTAAATCAGACAGCCGGGGTTGGCAGGCCCGACGGGGGCGGGCCAAACAAATCGCGCAAGCGAAATTCGGCGATGTTTTCGATTTGGGTGAGGGCGGCGGAAAACTCGACCTCGGGCGAGTTGCCGACGCGCGCTTGCAACTGCTCGATGATGCTGCCGCGAGTATGTCCGCGCACCGCCAAAATAAATGGAAAGCCGAAGCGGTGTTGGTATTGATCGTTCAGTTCATTGAGCTGGGCGAACTCAGCCGGCGTGCAGTCGCGCAGGCCGGCGCCCCCCTGTTCACGGTTGGATGCATCGGTGAGTTCGCCGCGCACAGCGGCTTTGCTCGCCAGCTGCGGATGCGCGCGGATCAGGGCCAATTGTTGGTCGACACCGGCACCCGCAACGACTGCACACATGGCCCGATGCAAATCCGCTACCGATGCAAAGGGACGCGACGGCCAAGCGCCAGTGGCAACCCAAGGCGAATGTTCAAAGATGGTCGCCAGTGTCAAAGTGAAGGTTGACGCCTCCATGGCATTCAGTTGATCGAGGGTCATGCGCGGACCTCGTCGACTGGTGACGGCGGATGTCGCGCGCGCCAGTGATTGGCGATATCAATTCGACGACACACCCACACCCGATCATGTTTGCCGATGTGATCGAGGAACCGCTGCAAGGCCACGAGCCGCCCTGGCCGGCCCAACAATCGACAATGCATGCCGACTGACAGCATGCGCGGCGTCTTCGCGCCTTCTGCATACAGCACATCAAAACTGTCACGCAAATACTCGAAGAAGTGCTCGCCCGTATTGAAGCCCTGCGGCGTGGCGAAGCGCATGTCGTTGCAGTCGAGCGTGTAGGGCACGACCAGGTGTTGTTGGGTGCTGCCATCGGCCAGCGCGACCGGCATCCAGAGCGGCAAATCATCACCGTAATAATCCGAGTCATAGGCAAAGCCGCCATGTTCGACCAGCAGGCCGCGCGTGTTCGGACTGTCGCGGCCGGTGTACCAACCCTGCGGCGCGCTGCCGGTGAGCTCGCGATGTATTTGCACCGCGCGTTGCAGGTGTTCGCGCTCTTCATCGATCGACATGTTCTGGTAATGAATCCAACGCCAGCCGTGGGAGGCGATTTCGTGGCCGTTTTCAATGCAGGCGCGGACGAAGTCCGGCTGCCGCTGCATCGCCATTGCCACGCCAAACACCGTCAACGGCAAGCCACGACGTTCGAATTCTTCGAGGATGCGCCAGCCACCGACGCGCGAACCGTATTCGTAGATCGATTCCATGCTCATGTGCCGCGCGGGATACGCCGCCGCGCCGATGATTTCGGACAGAAACTGCTCGCTGCCAGCGTCACCATGCAAGACGCAGCTCTCGCTACCTTCCTCCACGTTCAACACGAACTGCACCGCGATCCGCGCGCCGCCGGGCCAGTCGGCGAACGGAGGTTTGCGGCCATAGCCGGTGAGGTCGCGTGGATAGTCAGCAGTGATTGGCATGCGGGTGGATTGGCTCGGTGCGAAGTTGCGCAAGCGCGATGGTGCGAGTCATCGCCGTCAGACACAAGCGGGTTGGCGGCGATGGCTGTGCCACGCGCGTTATGCTCGTCCATCGCCCACGACCACACGAGTCAATGCATGCCAGGGACGCAGAAAGAAGTGGTATTCCGATTTTTGGCCGAGCCGGCCGACGTCAATTTCGGCGGCAAGGTATTCGGCGGCGCGGTAATGAAATGGATCGACCCGGTTTTGCCTGCGCGGTGGGCTGGAGCGGCCAATACAGCGTGACCGCTTACGTCGGTGGCATCGCCTTCGAGAAGGCGATCAATATCGGCGACATCGTTGAAGTGCGGGCGCGCGTGCTGCGCACCGGCAGTACCAGCATGCATATCGCGGTCGGCGTGTGGGCGCGCAATCCGCGCGGCGAGTCCCGCGTTTCATCCCTTGAACGTATACCCAACCCCATAGATCGACTCGATCGGACACTCCTTGTCCGGCACTGATTCGGTCAGCTTGCGGCGCAGGTTCTTGATGTGGCTGTCGATGGTGCGGTCGCTGACGACGTGGTCGTTGAGGTAGATCATGTCGAGCAAGGCGGCGCGGGTGTACACGCGGCCGGGGCGCTGGCCGAGGCCGCAGAGCAAGCGGAACTCGACGGGCGTGAGATCCAGTCGGACGCCATGCCAGCGCGCTTCGTAGCGGCTCTCGTCGAGACTCAAGGGTGAACCGGCCGTCGCTTCGCGCCAGTCGATGGTACGGCGTAGCAAGGCGCGCACGCGGGCAGCGACTTCGGCAGCGTGAAAGGGTTTGCAGATGTAATCGTCCGCGCCCAGGTCGAGGCCGCGCAACCGGTCGGCTTCGGCGGCTTTGCCGGTGATCATGATCAGCGGCACCTGGCTGAATGCACGGATGGATCGGCACAAGTCAAAGCCGTTGGCATCCGGCAGGCCCACATCCAGCAACAGCACGGTGGGTGGAAGCGCACGCACGCTGGTGACGACCTCTGCACCGCAGCTCAACACGCTTACCACAAAGCCCTGATCCACCAGGGTATCAGCCAGCAGTTCCGCCAAGCTTGGTTCGTCTTCGACGATCAGTGCGCTGCGCGCGGCGTTCGCCGGTGTCTCAGCGTGCCTATTCTCGGTGGGCGTATTCACGTCGCTGACCTGCTCCTCAGTTGCTCCATGATCTACGGGCATTATGTGGAAATTGCGGACGCTGGATGAGCACTGCCTGAAGTGAAAGCGGCGGCGAAGCACAGGTCGAGAACATCACGTCGCTGGCTGCTGCAAGCCGGCGTGGCGCTGCTCATCTGTGTGCTGGGCCTGGCCACCGCGAGCGTGCAGGCCGACAGTTACGATGAGCGCCGTGTGCGCACGGGTGCCCGTTTGGTCCGCGCGCTGCTGGCCGCCGACGAAGACGTCTCCGGCAAGGCCAAGGCCAGCGGCCAGCTTGGGGTGCAGGTGTACGCGGGTGCGGCGGCATCGGTGGAGGCCATCATTCCGTTGATCGCCCCGATCGGCGACGCCGGACCGGCAAAGGTGAGAGGCCTGCCGGTGCGGGTGACGCGGCTGACGCGCTTGCCGCCCGATTCCAAGCGCTTGCCGACCGTGGTTTTCCTCGCAGTTCCGTTGAACAGCAAGGAGTTTGAGGACCTGCTGGCATGGTGCATCTCCAACGGCGTGGTTCTGTATTCGCCGTTCGAGGGGGATGTGGAACGCGGCGCCACCGCCGGTTTGTCCGTGCAAGCCAAGGTGCAGCCCTTTCTGAATCTGGCCACCCTGGAAGCGTCCAAGATCAAACTGCGCCCCTTCTTTCTCGATCACTCGCGGGTGTGGCGATGATCAGCCGCGCGCCGCGAGTCGTGATTCTGGTCTTCGTCCTGCTGGCGGTGATCCTTGAGTTGGGTCTGGTCGCTTATTGGAACCTGCTGCTCGAGCCCCGCTTGCGTCGCGAGGCGCAACTGCAGGCGCAGGTGTTGGCACAGGCGCAAGCAGCGCCCATCGCCCAATCCTTGTCGACCGAGGCCGAGCAGGACCGGCTGTTGCGGCTGGACGAAACCATCGACGCGATCATGTTGTTGCGCGATCCGGTGCACGAAACACCGTTCTTCGGAGCGCTGAAACTGCGCATCGACTACAGCAGTCTGGCGGCCACGGCAGGCAGCCTGGAGCGCGACGCAGGCGATGTGGATGCGACTGGATTTGCGGTCAGCAGCGAGCTTTACGATCCGTTTGGCGGTGGTCTGGTGGGCGTCGCCCACTTTGTCGTCAACGACCGCTTCTTCGTTGCCTTCAGCACCGACGTACGCAATCAATTGATCGCCCAGGGCAGCTTCCTGGCCTTGCTGCTGGCCGGTTTGGGTGGTGCGCTGGCGACCTTGCTCGGCAAGTTGGAGCGGCAGCAGGAGCAACGCCTGCTGGCCGAACAGGCGTTGGCCGCGAATGAGCGTAAGTACAGCCGCTTGATCGACAATCTCAGCCACTATTTTGTGTATGCGCGCGACCCGTCGGGGCAGTTGCTGTCAGTCAGCGATTCCGTCACCCGTGTGTTGGGTGTCAGCGCGATGGAGTTGCTGCGTGGACGCGCGGACTTGCTCACCAATGATCCGATCAATCAGCAGTCCTTGCAGCGCTTGCAGGCCACGCGCCTGGAAGCGACCAGTCAGTTCGAGTTCGAAGTGAAGAACAGCGCCAACGAAGTGCGTCGCATCGAATGCAGCGAAGTGCTGGTGCGTGATGCCGACGGTGCGATCACGGCGATTGATGGCATCGCCCGCGACATCACCGAACAACGCCGCTTCGAGGCCGAACTACGCGAGGCGCGCGCAAAGGCCGAAGCAGCCAACCAGGCCAAGAGTCAGTTTCTGGCCAACATGAGCCACGAGATTCGAACGCCGATGAATGCGGTCATCGGCATGGCCACCCTGCTTGCCAAGACTGCTCTCGAGCCGCGCCAACGGCAACTGCTGAGCCAACTGGATTCCTCGGCGCGGATGTTGCTGGGCATCCTCGACGACATTCTCGACTTGTCGCGGATCGAGGCCGGCAAACTCGGTCTGTTGACGCGCAGGTTTGATCTCGACGCCTTGTTGACCGACCTCACCACCGTGGTTGGACAGCGCGCCCGAGATAGTCGGCTCGACGTCTTGATCGATCTCGATCCGGCGGTGCCGCGGCAACTTCTGGGCGATGCGATGCGTCTGCAGCAGGTGCTGGTCAATCTGGTGGTGAATGCCTTGAAGTTCACCGAGCGCGGTGAAGTGGTGATCAGCATTCGCGCCGATCAGCAACAGGGATCGCGGCTGAGTCTGCGATTCAGCATCCGCGACACGGGCATTGGCATCGATCCGGAGCACCTGCCTCGGCTGTTCGAATTGTTCACGCAGATGGATGAATCCAGCACCCGCAAGCACGGTGGCGCGGGATTGGGATTGGCGATCAGCAAACGCCTGGTCGAAATGATGGGCGGCGAGATGGGCGCCCAGAGCACGCCGGGTGTGGGCAGTACGTTCTGGTTCACTGCCAGCTTCGAGGCGGCGGCGGAGCCAGGAATCACCCTGCCGACCGCGGTGATGGGAACCAGCGGACTGCGTGCGCTGGTTGTCGACGACAATGTGACGGCGCGCGAGGTGTTCGGCAGCATGCTGGAGTCGCTGCGTTTTGAGGTTCGGCTGGCGGCCTCGGCCGAGAGCGCCTTGCTGATGATGGGACAGAATCAGCCGGCGGTTGATTTGCTGGTCATTGATTGGCAATTGCCTGGCATGAACGGCATCGAGGCGGTTCGCGCTTTGCGGCGGGATGCGCGTTGCCCGGCCTGCGTGATGGTCACCGCGCATGGCGACGAACACTTGGCCGCCGAGGCCGAGCGCGCCGGCATCGATGTGTTCTTGCACAAGCCGGTCAGCCCATCGGCCTTGTTCGATGCCGCCATGCATGCCATCAGTCGACGCCGCCTGCCTCACGATGAGCGATCACAGCCCGCGCCATCACGGCCAAGTCGTTTTGCAACTGGGCAATCCGTGCTGTTGGCGGAGGACAATCCGATCAACCAGCAGGTTGCGGGCGAGTTGCTGGCGGGCTTCGGCCTCGACGTCGTATTTGCGGACAATGGCCTGATTGCCCTGCAACGCCTGCGCGAACGGGCAGTGGATCTGGTGTTGATGGATGTGCAGATGCCGGAGATGGACGGAATCGAAACCACCGGTCGAATCAAGCTCGATCCCGCGCTGGCGAGCCTGCCGGTGATCGCCCTGACCGCGCACGCCATGGCTTCTGATCGCGAACGTTTCCTCGCGGCGGGCATGGACGACTATTTGAGCAAACCGATCGAAGAGCACGATCTGTGGCGGGTGTTGGCACGCTGGCTCGTTGTTGAAGCTGTCGAACCTCGATCCGGGTCATTGTCGAGCGATCAAGGCGACCATGCGTTGCCAGTCTGGCCTGGGCTGGATATTGCAGGAGCGCTGGCCCGGCTCAACGGCAAGCAGGCGTTATTGTGGCGATTGCTGGACGAGTTTCGACGTCGCTACCAGCATGCGGCGCAAGAACTGAGCGCGCTGTGTGAGCGCGGGGACCTGCGCGCAGCGGCGGAGCGCGCGCATGCAATCAAGGGTGCCGCGGCGACACTTGGCGCGACCGCGCTTGCCGATGTCGCCGAACAGCTTGAGCACACCTTGGATCACGCCGATCCCGTCCAACCATCCCTCGCGGCCATGCAGGCAGCGCTCGATCAGTTGTTGGCATTTCCGCTGCCCGTGTCTGCTCCTGCTGCGTCGACGCGGGCGGCAGTGACCTGGCGTCCGGATGGCTTCCTGCAAGCACTCGCCAAGGCCATCAGCGAACAGCGCTTCGATGCCCTCGCGTTGCTCGACGAACTACCGCCCGAGGTGGCCGCCTGGCCCGAGGTCGCGCCGCTGCGCGCGGCGCTGGATCAACTCGATTTTGTGGTGGCGCAGACCCGGTTGGCGAGGTTGCGGCCCTTGCTGGAGGGAGCTTCGAAAACATGAACAGCCCCGAGATGAATTCTGCGCGCGACGCCCCGGTGTTGCCGCGTGTGCTGGTGGTTGATGACGAGCCGATCAACATACGAGTATTGGCCGAGGCCTTGTCCGCGCACTTTGATGTGCGTTGCACCACCCGCGGTGAAGACACCCTGCGACTCGCGGCCGAGTTCGCAGTTGATCTGATCCTGCTCGATCTGCAGATGCCGTTGCTGGATGGTTATGCCGTGCTGGCGACGCTGAAGGAAGACCCGATCTGTCGCGACATTCCGGTCATCATTGTCACCGCCATGAGCGAGCTGGCCGACGAAGAGGCCGGTTTGGCAGCCGGCGCGGTCGACTACATCACCAAACCCATCAGTCCTGCCATCGTGCGGGCGCGCGTACGCACCCATGTCGAACTGAAGCAGCAACGTGACCGCCTGGCAAACCTGGTCGGCTCGGATGGCCTCACCGGCATCGCCAATCGTCGGCGCTTTGATGAGCAGCTCGAACTGAGGTGGCGGCTCGCCCAACGCAATGGCGGCGGATTGACCCTGATGCTGGCCGATGTCGATCACTTCAAGCAATACAACGATCACTATGGGCATGGCGCTGGCGACGAGTGCTTGCGTCGAATTGCCACCGCATTGCAACGTGCCTTGGGGCGATCGGATGATCTGGTCGCGCGCTACGGCGGCGAGGAGTTCGCGATTCTGACCAGCAGCGACAACGGAACTGCGGCGATCTTTCGGTTGCTGACGGCGGTACGCAATCTGCGCCTGCCGCATGCCAAATCAAGCACAGGTGACTTTGTCAGCATCAGTCTCGGCGCGTTTGACGTGCGCCCGCATCCGAGTCTGGACAGCGCAACCGTGATGGAACAAGTTGATGGCCTGCTGTACCAAGCCAAACGCGGTGGTCGCGCGCGGGCTCGTTATCACCGGCTCGATCATGCATTGCCGGTGGATGTGTTCTGCCAGGGAGAATCGTGATGCCGTCTTGCCGTCCCATGCGGTTCCGTCGCCTGAGCGTGCTGCTTGCGTTGACCGTCGCGTGTACGCAGGCGGTGGCCGCCGAAGAAGAAGACTTGGCCGACTTGCTTGACTTGTTGGCCGATGAAACCGAACTTGCCACACGCAACAAGCAGAACGCTGACTACGTGCCGGGCATCATCAGCGTGTTGCATGCCGATGAGGCACGGCTGCTGGGCGCGCGCAGCGTGCTGGACGCCATTGCGCAGATCCCTGGCATGGAGATCAATCGCGACCAGTTCGGCTCGGCCACCGTACGCGCGCGCAGCATCGATTTCTTCTTCAATGGCGGCAACGTCAAGGTGTTGGTGGATTCGCTGCCCATTTCGCGGGAGACCGCGTTCCAGAACAGCGCGATCCTCTTGATGCCGATCGAACAAGTCGAGCGGATCGAAGTCATTCGTGGGCCGGGCTCGGGCATCCACGGTGACTTCGCCTTCATGGGGCTGATCAATATTGTCACCCGCCGTGATGGCAACGCGCTGTCGGCGACTGCTGGCTCCGGAACTCGGCGGAGCGGCGTATGGGCGTTCAACGCGGGCGCGGAGGATGCGCCCGTGCAAGTCGCTGGCAGCCTGTCGAATTGGTCCAGTGACCGCTATGACGGTCCGTTCGCGTTTGCCAATGATGAGTCGCGGCAATACCTGAGTCTGGACATCACCGCTGGCGCGTTCAGTGTCAAGGCCGCCGGGCTCGAACGCGATTTCGCTGGCTTTGCGCGCGCAGGCGGCCGTCCCGGACAGCCACCACCGCCGCCCAACGCGCTGGTGCCCATCCAGCAGGACGAGACCAATCGGGTGATTCAGGCGCGTTACCAATGGCAGGTCGATGCGGAGCAACATCGCGCCGTGTGGCTGCAATACAACCGCAGTCTCTTTGATCGCGGCGTCGCCGGCTTCGATGGTTCGCGCTGGGAAGCAGGTGGTGAATCCGTGCAGCGCTTCGGCGCGCACTTGGTGTTGGCGCAAGTGCAGGTGGCCGATCAGCGAATCGACGATGCCTTCCTGCCACAGAATCGTGATCGACCGCGCATCAACGAGTCGAGGCAAATCAGCGCATTGACCTTGCAGGATCAATTCGATGTCAGCGAGCGACTGCAACTCACCGGCGGCTTGCGTTACGACGATGTCGAAGACATCGACCAGGCGTGGACGCCGCGGGCGGCGGTGTTGTGGAAACTGGGCGAGAATCATTTGCTGAAAGCGCAATACGCCGAAGGTTTCCGTTCACCGACCTATATCGAACTCTACGACGGTGGCCCGCCGCCGACGCATACACCGTTCGAGCGCGTCAGAACGCGCGAGTTGGCGTACATCTTCCGTACCGCCGACAGCGTGTTCCGGCTCACCGGATTCACTGCAGTCGTGAGCGACACCATCTTTCCGCGTGGCACTCCGTCCTTCGATCGCGGACTTGAAATTCACAGCCGTGGTTTGGAGGTCGAACTGACACATCGCTTCAACCCGATGTTGAAAGTGGCTGGAACCTGGTCCACCGCCAACGCCAGTGATGATCGCACTCAAGTGATTTCGCCCGGTCAGCCGCCGCAGATGGGTGGTCCCAGTCTGTCCCAGCCAGAATCGTTGGGAAACCTCGCCTTGCTCGCCACCTTCAGTGAGCGGTGGTCGGCGGGCCTGCATTGGAATCACGTCGGCCGCCGCGCTGATCGCGGCCGGGAGGGATTTCATCCGGGTTATGACTCGGTGAATCTTGGACTGGAGTTCACTCCCACGGCCGTGCAGGGTCTGCGCTTGTCGGCGGGATGGCGAAACCTGCTGGACGATTCCATCGTCCATATCGTGTCGCAACCACCCAACAACGTGCTGTTGCTGGACTATTCGGAGCCGCAGTGGAGTGTGAGTGCAAGTTGGGAGTTTTGAGAGTGGCGGGCAAGGCGAATCGAGTCGATGACAGCTTGGTAGACGCAGCGGAGCAAGCTTGACCCCCGCAAGATGCGGAGCAAGCTCGTCGTCAGCCGCGAGACGCCGTCGTCGAGCCGACCGGGCGAAGCGAAGGCGCGTGCGCAGCGCGCGAACTTGCTCGGCTGCTTTCCCATAATCGAGCAATCGCCGTCACACCGACGCCGCCATTCCATCTTCTACTGACATCTGGCGATCAACGCCACCTCTGCTAAACCGTCCCGACCGAGCGGCGCCTATCTGAAGGGAGCAGCCATGCACCGATCCATCGCAATTCTGTTGCTGTTGTTCGTGTTGGTCTGGTCGCTTCGAGAGAGTTTTTCCGGCATGCCAAAAGCGCAGCGACGCAACCTCGCCTGGGCCATGCTTTCCGGCGCCTTGATGGTCTCTGGAATCTGGATGATCGCCGCGGACTTGGAGTAGCGCGTCGGGCGGGCCTTGGCCCGCCGTTGTGCGAGTGGCAAGCATCTTGGCGGGTCGAGGCCCGCCCTACGCGCCTTCCGAGTCCCGTTCCTCAAGGCCTGACCCACATCCTCGCCTTGCGCGCCGGCAATGCAAACGTGTAACTGCCCGAACTGATCCGCACCACGTTGCCGCTGCCCAGGGTGTCGGTGTAGTTGGTGTTCCACCACAGCACACTGCCATTCATGTTGATGGTGGTGTTGACGTTGGAGCCGCACTTGTTGATGCCGACAATGCCGCGGTTGCCGCGGCGGAACAGGAGGTGGCAATCGCTGTAGGACAACACCTGCATGTCATTGCCTTGGGCGGCGTTGTGGAAGCGGATCATGCCCTTGAGGTCGGCGCGGTTGTAGGCATTCACCCAGCGGTTGTCGCCGCTTTCGTTGTTGTCGGTATAGACCATCGGTAAGCCGTCGTTGCGACCCATGATGAAGGCATAGGCCAAGGTCTCATCGGTGGGGTCCATGATCAGATAGCGGAAGCCGCTGTTGTTGGGAATGTCATGAGTCACGGTGATGGTGATGGCCTTTGCGCCGGGCAGCGCTTGCCCGGTCGCACCCGGGTTGACCAGACGATTCATGCTGCCGCCAAAGCCGAACGCACCGCGCAATGAGTTGAGCAAGGGAAAGTCATACGCACCGTGGCCGGTGCCATCGAGATAGGGTTTCAGGAATCGCTCGTACTCGGTTTCGCCGGCGCCGCCGCCGGTGATCACCTCGCCGAATACGTGCATGCCGCTCTTGATGTCAGCGGTGAACACCCGGTTGATGTGGCTGTTGGGCATGTGTTTGGCGGCATCGATGCGAAAGCCAGTAACGCCCAAGGTCTTCAGAGCGCGCAGATACTGCTGCTGTTGCGAGACTACGTAGTCATTTCCCAGCAGATCCGGCAGCCCCACATCGCCGCCGCCTCCACATAGGCGCCAGGTCTGAACCTGCCAGACGTCGTTGTAATTGTTGATGCAGGTGGCCGGTCCGAAATCCGTGGCGCTCAAATAATTGAATGAGATGTTGCCGAACAGCACTTGCCGGTTATAGAAAGTCCGATTGGCGGCGTATTGGGCGAGCACCGCGCTGCCCGGATAATTGAGATCAGGCCTCTGCCCCGACTCGTTGGCCATATGGTTGAAGACGATGTCGGCGTAGGTGCGAATACCCTTTCCACTCAGGGCTTGCACCATGTTGGCGAAGCTCTCGCTGTTGCCCAGCGGGTTGTCGATCAAACGGTTGTCTTGCGGCTGATAACGCGCCCACCACTGACTGCCGGTCGATTTGTATGCCGGTGCGACCAGCACGACCTTGTAGCCCGCATCCTTGATCGCTTGCGCACGCGCGGCGACATCGGCGTAGCGCCAATTGAAGGCGTGCAGGATGACATCGGCTGCCGCGGGCGGCAGCAGCAGTGCGCTCAACAAAGCCGCCGCAACGAGGGTAGAGCGAAGACGCTTGAGGAAGCTCGGGCGCGCAGTTGCGCCGCCCGCCGACGTGGCAAGAATCGTCATGATTGTCCTTGGTCAATCTTCGACCGTTTGGCGATGGCCGTCGGTCGATGCGCAATGGTTCGCTGACGGACATCGCCTCCGGCGATACACGATCAGCCCGCCTGACTCCTCGTCCGACGGCCAGCACGAAAGCGCATTGGACCCCTCCTGGCGCTTTCGTTATTGCACGTTGCGGAAGCGATGTTAGTGCGTGGCGGCGCGCTTTTGCGGATGGTGCATACGTATTCAATTTGGGTGACCGATTGGGCAGTCATTTGCGGCCGGACTTGCAGCGCGGCTTGTCGGCGCCCGCACAACGGACTATCGTCCAGTGCCGCCGCCGACCACCGGCCTACCACCCCTGACGCTGACTGTCGCAGCTTGCGATGGCCAAACATTGCGACCAATGAGGACTACCTGATGTTGTTTACGCGAATAAAGTCGCTTGACCAGATTCTTGCAACCGCCGAGAAAAAGAGTCTCAAGCGACAATTGGGACCGGTGCAGCTGACCCTGCTTGGCATCGGCGCCATCATTGGCACCGGCATCTTCGTGCTCACCGCCGAGGCGGGCCAGAAGGCCGGGCCGGCGATGATGGTCGCGTTCGTGATCGCGGCCGTGGTTTGCGCACTCGCGGCGTTGGCGTATGCCGAACTGGCGTCGATGATTCCAGTGTCAGGTTCCGCCTACACCTACACCTACGGCGTGATGGGCGAGTCCTTGGCCTGGATCGTCGGCTGGGCCTTGGTGCTCGAATATGCGGTGGCCGCCGGTGCGGTGGCGGTCGGCTGGTCGGGCTACATGAATGGCCTGCTGATCAGTTTCGGCACGCCTTTACCCGAGTTCTTGCGAACCGGGCCCTATGACGGCGGCAGCTTCAACCTGTTGGCCTTGTTGATCGCGCTGGCGGTGACCGTGTTGTTGGTCATCGGCACCTCCAAGAGTGCCAAGGTCAATGCGGTGCTGGTCGCGATCAAGGTCGCCGCGCTGACAGCCTTCATCATCATCGCCTTTCCGGCGGTGAAAGATCCCAACTTTGCGCCCTTCATGCCGACCGGCTGGGGCAGCCCGATGGGCGGCGCGGGTGTGCTGGGTGCGGCAGCCTCGATCTTCTTTGCCTACGTCGGTTTTGATGCTGTTTCGACCGCTGCCGAAGAAACCAAGAATCCGAATCGCAACATTCCAATTGGCCTGATCGGCTCGCTTGCCGTTTGCACCATTTTCTATTTGCTGGTGGGCTACGCGGCCGTGGGTGCCGTGGGTTCGCAGCCGATGTTGGGTGCGGATGGATTGGCTCTGTTGGCGGGTAGCTCGGAATTGGCGGAAGCCTGCAAAGGCTCCGAAGCGCTGGTTTGCAGCAAGGAGCCATTGGCCCACGTGCTGCGCTTGTTGGGCTACGAGTGGTGGGGCAATGCCATCGGTATCGCCGCCGCCATGGCGCTGCCATCGGTCATCCTGATGATGCTGTTCGGGCAGACCCGCATCTTCTTCACCATGTCGCGTGACGGCTTGCTGCCAGCAATGTTCTCGAAGATTCACCCGACCTTCCACACGCCTTACGTCATCACCATCATCACCGGCGTTGCGGTGTCGCTGTTTGCGGCCATGTTCCCGGTCGGCATCCTCGCCGATATATCCAACTCCGGAACCCTGTTCGCGTTCCTGATGGTCGCGATTGGAGTGATGGTGTTGCGCAAGACCCAACCCGACCGCCCGCGCCCGTTCAAGACCCCGATGGCGTGGCTGATCTGCCCGCTGGCCATTGCCGGCACCTTGCTGCTGTTCTTCAACCTGTCGATGTACACCATCGGCCTGTTCGTCGGCTGGGCGGTGATCGGCATCATCGTCTACTACGCGTATGGCCACAGTCGCAGCCATCTGGCCAACGGCACGCACGCGAGTTAGTTCAGCACGACTGACAGAAATCCCGGCGCCGACGTGAGGTCGGCGCATGCAGAGTGGATGGTCAATCGATGATCTACAAACCAATCGATTGCGAGGGGCGAACAATCAGGGTCGGAGAAGTGGTGCGAGTGGTTGGCGTCCCAGATCTATCCGGCATGACGGAGCCCTACCGAACTCAATCTTGGGCTGTGTTCCAACACTTGCTTGGCACGTATAGAAGGGTTGACGAGTTTGACGAGCATGGCCAAGCGTGGCTGCGCTTCAGTATTCGGAAGGGGCAGCGGGCAGGTTGGCACTCGGTTGGAATTGAACCGTTTCTACTGCGTCTGCGTATGCGACGCACATCTACGCGCGAGTTGGTGACGGGATCGCGGGCGGTTTGACAAAAAGCGCGTCGACGACCTAGCCAACCACCCACCACCCACTCAATCGCTGCCACCCCGCTGCCGAACAGCCTGTAGTAGGGCGCAATAACCGAAGGGCATTGCGCCGCCTGCCAACCTTGCGGCGAACCTTCGAGCTCGCTGTGATCGATGGTCAACTTCGGCAAGTTCCCGACGTCATGGAGTTGGCTGTGGCGCAATGCCCTGGGGGTGTTGCTCCCGACGAGTTGCGAGGTTCAGCGC
>JBQTGY010000095.1:0-31609 GCA_052390415.1 Pseudomarimonas sp.
AACTCGAACCCATCGCCGAATATGACGGCAACGGCGCCCTGGTCAGCGTCTTCGCCTACGCCGAACGCAGCCATGTGCCGAGCCTGATGCTGAAGGGCGGCGTCACTTACAAGATCGTCAGCGATCATTTGGGCAGCGTGCGTCAAGTGATTGACCTCAACACCGGCGCTATCGTCCAAGCACTGGACTACGATGCCTGGGGCAATGTGCTCGAAGACACCAATCCGGGCTTCCAACCGTTTGGGTATGCGGGTGGGATTTATGATCGGGACACAGGTTTAGTGAGGTTCGGGGCGCGAGATTATGATTCAGTGGTGGGGCGGTGGACGACTAAGGATCCGATTGGTTTTGGGAGTGGCATTAACAACCTCTACGGTTACACAAGTGACCCTATCAACAAAGTCGACATCAGCGGGTTCGCGGAAATTTGCAGCCGAGCACTTGACGGATTGCCATTTCAAGCGTCAATCGCACGCCACGACCAAATTTGGTACGAGGACGGGTCGAACAGCGGGTTTTTCAATACGGACGATGTTCGGCCCGACTATATAGATCCAGCTAACCCAGGTGCTGGACTTCGCCCGAAGGCCGACTACAATTCCTGTAGATACATCGGCAGAGATAGTGATGTACGAGCCGCAGAGTCACGTGTGCAGCAAACGCTTGATTTTGATTGGCGGACTTTCAGCAACAATTGTCAGATGTACGCAGAGACAGTTGCGATGGATCCCGAATTGGTCGAAATCCGGATCAAGCGAGTTGGAGAAGTTCGGACACCCTCCCGATGAAGAACGCTGCTCTCATTCTTGTTCTCGCGATTGTTCTTATCGGCCTGATCTGCTTCGGCGCCTTGGGATTAAGGTCTTGGATGCTTCGTGAAATAAACTGCTCGGCATGCCGTGGGTTTTACTCATTGTTTTTTCAGCCCGATGACTTCAATGCTCCGATTGCCATTGCGCAGATTGAACAAGGTCGAGCCACATTCCACCTATTTCCGAATTATGTTGGACCTTACTTTGTCAGGGTTTTCAAGGTTAATTCAATAAATGAACTTTTGATCAAGCAGCTCACCTGTTCAGACGAAGTACACTTTCGTTCCGCCGTTGGGACAAATGCGATTAATAGGGTGTTTTCTGACTTTGGGAATGGTTTTATCTTAGGCTCGATTTCTATATCAAGAGACCTCGCAGGTGCAAGGACAAGGCCCGTCTGCGAAGTTGTTTTTACCTCGGCTGCAGAGGGTCAACTGGTAATTTCTAGAGCGTCAGAACTCTAGGGACCCTATGATCAATTCGACCACCTGAGGTGATTGTGGATGGTGCGACAGTGATCTTGGAAATCACCGTGATCGTGAACACCCAATCAGCGCCGCAAGCAGCGGCACCGCCATGCCCGACTTCGGCTACACCCGCGACCGCCTGGGTCGGATCACCCAAGTGACCGAAACCCGCGCCGGCGTGAGTCGAGCGACTGGCTATATCTACGATCTCGCCGGTCGACTTGAGCGGATCACCCGCCACGGCAGTGACATCGCGATCTACGCCTTGGTCAGCGTCTTCGCCTACGCCGAACGCAGCCACGCAACCACACGTCAACCCAGGCGGGGACGGTCAAGCCAAGAGCGGGTCAGCAGGAGGAAAGCGCAACGCCCGAGCCTACGGGAGAAATTTTGTCAGTCCTATTGACACCCGCGGCGCAATGGTGACCCTATTGATCTTGCCCGCCTCGATTGAGGCGGGCAGAGTGGGTTGCGGTCAGAACAGGAAGCTGACTGTCGCCCGCAGCGACCGCGATGGCACCACGTGGTAGTGGATGTCTTCGATGCCCTCGTCCGGCTCGCCGGGCAAGCGCGAGGCATAGAAGTAGTCGATGTCGTGGTCGCTGCTGTCGAAAAAGTTGAGCACTTCGAGATAGGCCCGCCATTGGCTCCATTCGCGGCCCACGCGCAGGTTGACGACGGTGGAGCCGTCGGAATCCACGCTGTTGTCTTCAATCAGCGGATAGCTGCCAAAGTGCTTGAGTTGGGCGCTGGCGCTCCACCCATGGTCGAGGTGGGAGGTAACGCCGCTCGAGACAACCAGCGGAATGGAACCGGGAATCTCGCGTCCGGCCACGTCGTCGTCAGAAAACGCGGCGTCCGTGTAGGAGGCTTCCAGACTCAGGCTGTAGCGCTGATCCGGATACCAGTACATGCCAAGCTCAAGGCCATCGCGTTGGCTGGGTCGGCTGGCCTCGGTGGCACCCGCGTCGCCGACAAACAGCAGCTCAGAATCCAGACGCAAGGTCCACAGCGCCAGCGTGGCCTGAAACTGATGATTGAAGAAAAAGCGGCTACCGATTTCTGCGCCGCGTGAGCCGACCAAGGGGTCCACGCGTTGTGCGGGATCGCCACTGACGGGGTCCACTTGAATGGTGGTGCCACGGGCATCGTTGGAGTGAAAGCCAGTGCCATAGCTTGCATACAACTCGACTTTGGAAACTGGCTGCCACGCCAGGCTGGCTTTGTAGGACGTGATGGAGTCGTCGGCGTCACCGCTATTGATGGCGAGGTTGCTATCGACATCGAAATCGTAGCGATCATGGCGCAGGCCGATATAGCTGCGCAGGGTATCGCTGAAATCAAACTCATTGGCAGCAAACACGCCGATGCTGCCTTCCTCAACTGCATCATCGCGGACCGTGCTGAGCAGAGCGCGTTGGTTGGTTCGCAGTAGGGCGACCCGACCGATATCGTCGAATCGTCCTACGCTGCCGACCCGCCAGCGACTGCGCCCCTGTTGCCATTGCTGGGACAGGTTGAAGCCATAGATGCGGCGGTCATCGACCTGCTGAAACTGGTCGCCGTTGTCTGGATCGTCCAGCAGGTAGGTGAAGTTTGACCACAGGTCCAGTTCGTAATCGATGGCATAAGCGTTGGCTTCGATCTCACCGCCTAGCGCCGCACCGACCCAGCCTCCAGAGAGGCTGAAGCGCGATGACTCGCCGCCTACGCTCAGGTCCAGGGAGCCAAATTCAGAGATCAAGCCTTGCTCGACCGCACGCTGTGGAATCTGATCGGCCGAGTTCCACTCGTTGTCGTAGGCCATCAGCGTGGCATGTGCCCGCCCGTCGCCGAGATCGCCACTCATCCGCAGCAGCAGGTTGAGCTTGCTGACGTCCTCGTCGATGTCTTGCCATGGGCCATCGTCGACCTGCGCTTCAGCGGCGTAGAGCACCTCCAGTGCTCCGCGATTGGCGGAGTTCACCAAGGCAATGCGGCCGTAGCGGTCCTGCCCGGCGCTGACATTCAGCGTGCCGGTTTCCACCCAATCAGCCAAGGCAAACTCGGCCGAGCCGGCAGAGGAAAAGTCGCCGACATCCGCGTAATAGGTGCCCTTGCGGTAGGTCAGCGTTTGCACGCTTTCCGGGATCAGGAAATTGAGATCGGTATAGCCTTGACCGTGACCATGCGTACGCATGTTGACCGGCATGCCATCGACACTGGTGGCGAAGTCGGTACCGTGGTCGAGATTGAAGCCACGCAGAAAATACTGATTGGCCTTGCCGCTACCCGAGTGCTGGGTAGCGATCAGCCCAGGCACGAACTCAAGCAGGTCGCCGACGCGCAGCAGCGGTCGGTCACTGATGTCGCTTGCGCCCACGATACCTTCGGAGGCTGAGATCGCTTCGCCGACCAAATTTTGTCGGCGTCCCTCGACCTTGATTTGGTCTAGTTCGGTGGCGGCGATGGATGTTCGTTCATTGGCTTGGGCGAGCACGGTGTGGGTGGGTAGCGCCAAGGTGGTGGCCAGCAAAGCGAGGCTGAGTGGACGTTGTCGAAGCGCGCCTGCGGCTGCCAGACAACGCGCGGCAGTTGGGGTATCTGCGCGGTGAGACGGGGGTGTGAGCTGCATTTGTATCTCCACGGCGGCGCGCGTACGCGCCGCGCTTGCGGGTAGGCGAAACAGCGCCGAAAGACGCTGGAATTCAAACGTGGTCGAAAGGGCGCGCTAACAAGCTCATGAATGGCTTGCGCCACGTGTCGAAAGCGTTCGGCTACGCCCTGGTCTTGACACGCCCACGCGGTGGCCGCTGCGGTGGTTCGCTGGCGCGAACGGGCGGGTGTCGCAGAATGTCGACGGGCCGTTGCGCTGTGCGAGCGGACGCCACCAGCAGGATGCTCGGCGGCACGTTCCAAGGCAGATCAGGCGTGGACTTGAAGTTGCTTGTCGCCGGCTCAGCGCCGCCTGCTTGATGGCTAACGCTAGCCTCGCTGACAAACTTGACGCTGCGATCATTGAGCGGATGCGGATGCTGTGCCGCATGTTTGCGCGTGCTGTCCGGCAAGCCGCCAGGGCGCGCATGCGCGAGAGCATGCGCATCCTGCTGAGGGCCGTGTCCGTGTCGATTTCTGTGCACATGAACTTGCGCATGGTCGTGCGCGTGCACAACGGGCGCAGACTGCGCAGGGGCGTGCCGCAGGCGAGAAGGTCTCCGCGCCGACACGGCCTTGGAGGGCGGCGCATGCGCATGGTCGTGCGTCACGGGTTGATGAGGATGCTCATGCGCGTGCGCATCAGCGCGCTCATCCACATGCACATGGGCGGGATTGATCGCCCGCCAGCTCAACAGCATGGTGGCTTGGATCGGAATCAAAGCCGTCAAAGCAAGCACCCACAGCAACCGCCAGCGCTGTCGGATTGGAGTCTTGGTGAGTTGGAATGATCTGGAATTTGCGCTCACGATCCGAGCTTAATCGACTGCGACGAGGCACATATCGACAAGTGCAATCACCAGCACACTGTCTCAGCTCGCCTGCACGCTCAGCACGTGTCCGATATCCGCCAGGTGTTCCCGCTCCGCATCCAGATCGCTGCGGGTCAGCGGATGGCCGTCCAGCCATTGCCGCGAAATGCCGAGCTTGAGCTGGCGGGCACCGGCCAGCAGTTGCAGCTGGGGCATGGGCTGCGCCGCATGCGAGCGATGCAGAAGTACGGCGAGGCGCAACAACAAGACACAGCGCAGGGTCGGCTCTACCAGCCGCTCCGGCAGCCCCTTGATGCTCGCAATCGCCAGTCCGCGACGTTGATTGCGCAGCAGCGCCGCGAGGCATAGCTGCTCCAGATTGGAGAAGCCAGCAATGTCGGAGTGGGCGACCACGTAGGCACCGTGCTGGTGATACTGGCTGTGCGCAATGCTGAGGCCGATCTCATGGATGCACGCGGCCCAGGCCAGCATCAGGCGATCCTGGTGGTCCAGATCCCAGCTGTCGCAGACCTGATCGAACAGCTGCAGCGCGGTCGCTTCGACGCGTCGCGCTTGCTCTTCGTCGACGCCGTAGCGCAGCGCAAGCGCGGCTATCGACGCTTGCCGCGGGTCGCGATGTTGAGTGCGGCCGAGCATGTCGTACAGCACGCCTTCGCGCATCGCTGTTTCGCTTACCTGCATCGCCTCGAGACCCAGCTCGTTGAAGGCGGCTTCCAGCACCAGCAAGCCACCGGCGATCACCGGTTGTCGCTCCTCGGACAAACCGGGCAAACGAATCTGCTCAAGGTCCTCGAAGGCGAGCAGGGCATCGCGGATCGTGGCAATGCCATCGCGGGTGATGGGACCGATGCCGAGTTTCATGGCACGGTGTATTTCACCGATGGCCTTGATGGTGCCGGACGACCCGATCACCTCGGCCCAGCCGTGGGCACGGTAGATCGCTGCGAACTGTTGGAACTCGGCCGAGACTTCGGTGAGCGCTTCGCGCCAGCGTTTGCGTCCCAGTTTGCCGCTGGCAAAAAAGCGCCGGGTGCTGCCGACACAGCCCATTTGCAGGCTTTCGCGCTCAATCGGCACGCTGCCCTCACCAATGATGAACTCGGTCGAGCCGCCACCAATATCGATGACCAAACGGCGCGCTTCGGTCGGTGGCTGACCTTGTGCCACGCCCAGATAAATCAGGCGCGCTTCTTCGCGGCCGGCCACCACTTCGATGCCATGTCCCAGTGCGGTTTCGGCCGGCAGCAGAAAGGCCCGCGGATGGCGCAATGCGCGCACCGTATTGGTCGCGATGGCGCGCACGCGATGCGGTGGCAATCCGCGCAAGCGTTGACCAAAACGCGCCAAACAATCGATGGCGCGCGCACTGGCGGCGGGATCCAAGCCACCCTGGCCATCGAGACCTGCCGCCAAGCGCACCATCTCGCGCAAGCGATCAACGATGCGCAACTGGCCCAGTACGTAGCGGGCGACCACCATGTGAAAACTGTTGGAGCCAATATCGATGGCGGCAAGCAATTCGCCGTCCTGCAATTCGTCGCTGACCCGATTGGAGCTCATGCGCGACACAACTGGGTCATCAACGCACTCTGCGCCGAGTGCGGCATCTGATCGCCGACGGGAACAAGGCGGGTATAGCTGCCATCGGAATTGAGCAACCAAGCGCTGGTGTTGTCGGCCAGATAGTTGGCGATTTCCTCGTCATAGACGCGTGTGGCGAGCTCGACGTCAAGGATGGGGAAGCAGCTTTCGACGCGCCGCAAGAGGTTGCGCTCCATCCAGTCGGCGCTGGAGCAAAACAGCTCCGGCGTGCCGGCGTTGTGAAACCAGTAGACCCGGCTGTGCTCAAGAAAGCGACTGATCACCGAGCGCACGCGGATGTTTTCAGACACCCCGGCCACGCCCGGTCGCAGGCAGCAGGCACCGCGCACGATCAAGTCGATCTGCACACCGGCGCAGGAGGCGTCGTAAAGCGCGCGGATCACGCTGGGCTCATTCAGCGCGTTCATCTTCGCCTTGATACTTGCTGTTTTGCCGGCGCGGGCATTTTTCGCCTCGCGTTCGATGAGCTTGAGCAAGCCCGAGTGAAGCGTGAAGGGCGCTTGCAAAATGTGCTTGAGCTTGGCCGCTGTGGACAGCCCAGAGAGCTGCTGAAACATCATGTGCACGTCATGGCCAAGTTCCGCATTGGCGCTGATCAGGCCGATGTCGGTGTAACCCTTGGCGGTGCCGCTATGGTAATTGCCGGTGCCCATGTGCACGTAGCGATTCAACTTCTTGCCTTCACGGCGGACGATCAGAAGCATCTTGGCGTGGGTCTTGTAGCCGACCACGCCGTACACCACCTGCACACCAGCTTCCTGCAGACGATCTGCCAGGCGAATGTTGGCCTCCTCATCGAAGCGCGCACGCAGCTCGACGACGACGGTCACGTCCTTGCCATTGCGCGCAGCGGTAATCAGGTGCTCCACCAGCTGCGAATCCTTGCCGGCGCGATACAGGGTTTGCTTGATCGCCAACACATCGGGATCGTGCGCAGCGGTGCGCACCCATTCGACGACCGCCTGGAAGCTGTCGAACGGATGATGTAGCAGCACATCACGCTTCTTCAGTTGCGCGAATGGGTCTTCCACAAACGCCAACGGGGCACGCGGCGTGAAGGCGGGAAATTTGAGTTCCGGGCGGTTGACCATCTCGTAGACCGCGGTGACGCGGTTGAGATTGACCGGCCCGTTGATGCGATACACCGCGTTCTCGGGCAGATCGAAGTTCTGCAACAAGGTACGCATGATCGCGTTCGGTGTGTTCTCGGCGATTTCCAGCCGCACCGCGCGGCGAAAACCGCGGCCGACCAGCTCATCCTTCAGCGCGCGAGCGAGGTTCTCGACTTCTTCCTCGTCCACAAACAACTCGGAGTTGCGAGTGACTCGAAACTGATACGCACCCTTGACGCGCATGCCGGGAAACATCTCATCGACGAACGCGCCCAATACCGCTGACAGCAAAACGAAGTCATGCGGTCCGCCTGATACGTCCTCAGGCAGCTGAATGATGCGCGGCAAAGAGCGCGGCGCACGCACGATGGCCATGCCGCCTGAACGACCAAACGCGTCCTTGCCTTCCAGCACCACCACCACATTCAGACTCTTGTTGAGAATGCGCGGGAAGGGATGCGCGGGATCCAGTCCCAGCGGTGACAACACGGGCAGGATTTCATCCACAAAATAGCGGTGCAGCCAACGTTTCTGCCTTGCGTTCCAGGTTTCGCGCGGCAGGGTGCGTATGCCGGTGCGCGAAAGTTCGGGCCGCAGGCTGTCGTTCCAGAACCTGTATTGGGCTTCGACCAGTGCGCTGGCGCGTTCATGAATCGCCTTCAATGCGGTCGTCGGCGAGACACCATCGGGTGGCAGCGGCCCACCAAACTCGAGCGCCGTGCGCACGGTGGCGACGCGGATCTCGAAAAACTCGTCGAGATTGGTGCAGGAAATGCACAGAAAGCGCAGCCGTTCCAGCAGCGGCTGCGACGCATCCATTGCCTGCGCCAAAACGCGGAAATTGAATTCCAGCTGCGACAGTTCGCGATTGATGTACAAGCCCGGGTCGCGCAGATCGCGAGTAGATGTCATGGAGGTTTGCTTGGAAGGGTTGCGGCGACGATGGTCGGGCCCACTCATGGGCGGCAGCGAAGTGACTGCAACTGCCTGCGCCAGATGGGTTGAATCTGCCGGCATCATGCCGCTTCGCTGCGCTCGCTGTCGCGCGGCAAGCCACGCACGGGCGGAAAAACGCAAGCAAACTCGCTACCCACACCCACTTCACTGCGAATATCCAGGCGCGCCTGATGCAGGTTCAATACGTGTTTGACGATGGATAGACCGAGCCCCGTACCGCCGCTGTCGCGCGAACGACTATCCGAGACTCGATAAAAGCGTTCGGTGATGCGCCCAAGATGCTGCACCGGAATGCCCTGGCCGCTATCGATGACGGCTAGACGGAGACTGCCATCGGCATCCTTGGAATAGCGAATCTCGATCCGCCCCCCATCTGGCGTGTAACGCACGGCATTGCTGACCAGATTCGAAAACGCGCTGTGCAATTCCTTGTTGGAGCCCTGCAAGTCCGATGCACATTGCTCGTTCACGAACACACGGTGGCGGCCAGCGCTCAGCGCTTCGGCTTCGCGGCGCAAGCTCGCCAACTGGCTGCGCATATCGACGTGGTCATCGATCGCACGTTCCTGCGCTTCAAGCCGCGACAGGGTGAGCAGGTCTTCGACGATCTGGGTCATGCGTTGCGACTGTGTGCGCATTTCGCGCAGCACGGCGGCCCACTCGGGGTGCTCGTCGGGTTCCAGCATGTCGAGGTAACCATGCACGACGGTCAGTGGCGTGCGTAGCTCGTGGGAGACATTGGCCACAAAGTCGCGGCGCACCTGCTCCAGATGCATCAACATGCTGATGTCGCGCACCACCAGTAGCCGCTGTTTCGCCGTGTAGTCGATCAGACGCAAGGACAAGCGGCGGTTGGGATCGGTGGGCGAGGGCAAGTCCAGCAGCGGTTCGCTTGCGCCAGCTGCCAGCCAATCGCTGACTCGTGGTGCGCGGACCAGATGGGTAAATCGTTTGCCAATGTCGACCTGCGGTCGCAGACCAAGCAAGCGTACCGCCGCTTCATTGAACCACTCGATGTTCAATTCGCCTGCGCTGACGACCAGGATGGCGTCTGGCAAGGCAGCCGCTGCGGTTCGGAAGGTGCGTAGCAGGCCGTGCAAGCGGCGCTTGCGTTGCCGCGCTTCCCGTTGCCGTTGGAAGAGTCGTTGCGCGACTTCGGAAAACACGCCCCAGCCTTGCGGCGGTTGCAAACGACGCCGGCCACTCAGCTGCGCCAGCAGGCGGGCAAGCTGCCAATAATGCCAAGCCAGCGCCAGCGCCAATCCGAAGCACAAGCCCATCCAGAACTGGCCGGCAATGGCACCGCTGATCGCGCAAAGCAGCAACCAGCCGGTGAGCCGGGTGAACGAATGCTGCCAGGGTCGGCCGGGAATCAGGTTCATGCGCGAATGCTAACGTTCTTGGCGCAGACAGCGCGGGCGGCGGCACGCAACGCGATGCGCAAGCCCGTCAGATGCTGGTGGAGAACCGGTAGCCGGCACCGCGCACGGTTTGGATCAGAGCGTCCAGACGATGCGGTTCAAGCGTCTTGCGCAGGCGGCGGATATGCACGTCGACCGTGCGTTCTTCGACGTACACGTTGCCGCCCCAGACGTGGTCCAGAAGCTGCGTGCGCGAATAGACCCGCTCGGCGTGAGTCATGAAAAAATGCAGCAACCGGTACTCGGTGGGACCAATGGTCACCGCCGCGTCGCCCGCAAACACCCGATGCGCTGCGCCGTCGATGCGCAACCCGCCCACCGCCACGCTGCCGTCTTCTTCGTCGCCGCGTGAGCGCCGCATCACCGCCTTGATGCGTGCCAGCAGTTCGCGCGATGAGAAGGGCTTGACCACGTAATCATCAACGCCAGCATCCAGACCACTGACGCGGTCGTTCTCCTCGCCGCGTGCGGTCAACATGATGATGGGCACTTCGCGGGTCAAACCTTCGCGACGAAAGCGCCGTGCGAGTTCGATGCCGCTGACGCCGGGCAGCATCCAGTCCAGCAGAATCAGGTCGGGAACGCGGTCGGCAATCGCCGATTGCGCCTCGCGAGCGTCGCCGGCCCCGATGGGCTCGTACTCGGCCTTGCGCAAGGCGAACGCGACCATGTCGCGGATGGCGGGCTCGTCATCAATGATCAGAATGCGCTTGTTCATCAGGAACCGTGCTGGAAAGACGATGCCTGCAAGTACATAACAGTTTTATGACTGAAACATGACGCTAATCAATTTGAATGCGTAGCGTCGACCATTTTGCGGCTGACGCGGCACCACACTAGTGGGCTGTAACGAATGAAGCGGAAGTGGGATCGCGACGGGACGGGCGTGATGGACGCCGCTCCGGAGCGAGGCCAATAGCCAAAGCTATTGGCGGAGTGAGGAGCAAGTCCAGCGCGGCCAGACCGAGCGAGCTACTTTCGATTTGTCCGTTACAGTCCACTAGTTCGCGCTGGCGCGCCACGCACTGCGGACGGGCGCCGCTTGCTGTCGCAATTCACCGCCAGCGTGGATACCTTCCGCGCGAAGCTCGAGCACGATAGGGGTTATCGCGGCGATGCGTGCATCGATACGCGAGCGTTGCACGTAATCCAGATCGTCGCGCTCTTTCAGGCGCACCAGCTGATTGAGAGCGTCTTCGGCACGACCAGACAGGAACGCGTCCTCGGCATAGGCCTCGCCCGCACGCGCGATATCGCCGGCTGTCTCGCTGGCGCGGGCGAACGTGTTCTGCAGAGTGGCGTCATAGGCGCCGGCCGCCAGCAGGGGTCGCAATACTTCTTGCGCCGCGCGACCCGACGCGGGATCGCCGCGCTCGGCCAATGCCCGCGCATAACTCAAGGCGATCGCACGATTAAGCGGATAGCGCTCGAGCAAGCCTTGATAAAGCGTCGTGGCTGCCTCCCAATTGGCCGCGCGATGCTGGGACTCCGCGCTCGCCAAATCGAGCCAGAACATCTCCGGGTGTCGCTCGGAAAGTTCGCTGAGGGCGATCAGGGCTTCGTTGGCTCGGCCGACATCCGCCAGCGCCAACGCCAGTCCGTAGTGCTGCGGATCAGACAGCGACTTGCCGCCGATTTGCATGCGCTGGTACTCGGCCACCGCATCGGCAGGGCTCGCGGCCGACAACACGCGCATACGCTCGCGCGCCCAATCAAACATCCGTTCCGGCTGGCTGATCGAGGCTTGCAGCGCGGCTCGCAAGTCAAACGGAAACGCCGGGTGCACGGTATGCCGGTTTGCAGTCGATAGTCCGGCATCGGTTTCCACTTGGGTCCAGGAACACTGCCGGGTTGAGCCGTCGAGGTTCATGACGCAAGCGTAGCCGCCGCTCAGCATTTTCGAAGCGCGCTCCTTGGCCTCGGCGATGCGCGTCGTGGTGACCGGGTGCGAACGCAGGAATTCGGGCGGACCTTCACCTTGCGAGCGCAAGGCGCGCTGCATGCGACCGAAAAATCCAGCCATCGCCATGGGGTCGTATCCGGTGCGGCCGAGTATCTGGATGCCGATGCGATCCGCCTCATGCTCGCTGGCGCGGGTATGGTTGATCTGCCGCTGCTGCATGAGGGCGATGCCGCTGGCAATCGCCGCCTGGGTGGCATCACTGTCGCCGCCGGCCGCCTGTGCAGCAATCACTGCGCCAAGCATGGCAAGCGCGATCGGAATGGTGTCCTTTTGCGCGCGCTCGACCGCGCGCACCACGTGGCGCTGAGTGACGTGAGTGATTTCATGTGCCAATACGGCAGCCACTTCGTCTTCACTTTCAGCGGTCAGCACCAGGCCGGCGTTGGTGCCGACATAACCACCGAGGGTGGCGAATGCATTGATGTCGCGCGAGCGAATCAGGAAAAACGTGTAGCGCTGGTCCGGGCGTTCACTGCTCGCGGCCAGGCGATGGCCCATGCCATCCAACCAGCCTTCCAGCAGCGGGTCCTCCAGCAACCAGTCCAGACGCCGCAGTTCGCCGACCAGTTGTCGACCATAGGCTTGTTCTTGCGCCGGGCTGATCAGCTCGGACGCGGACGAACCGATATCGGGTAGGTTGCTGATGTCTTGCGCTGCCGCTGGCAGACAAAACGAGCAGGCGAGCGCCAAGGCGCTCAAGCGGAGGTGCAGCCACTTGGTCGTGTTCATAGCCGCGCATCTTCCCCGCATGCAGGTGAAAGCGAGTTAACCCGCCGTAAACTAGCGGTATCCGACGATATCCGTTTGCTTCAAGGAGCGCTGCATGCCCGAAGTATTGATCTATTCGACCGCCGTCTGTCCGTATTGCGTGGCCGCCAAGACCTTCTTGAGCAAAAAGGGTTATGCCTACCGCGATGTGCGAATTGACATCGACCCCGCGCAGCGCGCCGAGATGCTTGCCCGCGCCAAGCGCACCAGCGTGCCGCAGATCTTCATTGGTGACACCCACGTCGGGGGTTTTGATGATCTGGTCGCGCTGGATCGCGCGGGTGGATTGGCACCGTTGATGGCGGCGGCCTCGTGAGCGACGCGCCCGTGGTGGCTGATCGCGTGCAAGCGTTCGCAGACTTTCGGCAACGCATGAACGACCGCATTCTGGCCGAAGACAATCAGGTCGTCCGGCGATTTTTCGCGCTGGATACGCAAACCTACCGGCCCGGCGCGCTGGATGGCAAGACCAAGGAGCTACTCGGTTTGGTGGCGTCGATGGTGCTGCGTTGCGACGACTGCATCAGTTACCACATCGCCGAGTGCCGCAAGGCAGGCGCCAATCGCGACGAACTGTTCGAAACCTTCAGCGTGGGCTTGGTGGTCGGTGGCAGCATCGTGATTCCGCATCTGCGCCGCGCCGTGGACTTCCTCGACCAACTGGAAGCCGGCGAGCGCAGTGCCGAGGCCGGCTGCTGCGAAAGCCACGCCTAAATCAGGAAACGGGAGAGCCAAGCGCAGCGTGTTGGCTGCGCCTGCCTGACGGCGAGCCGCCGCTCAGCCTGCTCAGCGCGGCAGCTGCATCGCCCGCAGCACGCCACCTTGCTCGTCGCTGCCTTGCAAGCGGGCGAGACCCACGTCCTCGAAGCGCCAGAGGCGGCCATCGCTGTGTTCGAACTCACAGACGTCAGGCGGTGATTGCGGCCGATTCATGGCGGCCTCACAGGTCAGGCTTTCGCCGGCCTTGCTGATCAGCGTGAATCCGTTGTCATCGACCAGTATGTCGACAAACTCAAGTTCGATGGATTTGCCGCTGGCTGCACTTTCAAGGCGCCAATGGCCGATCCAACTTGATCCTGGGTGTTGACCAAAGTCGAAGCGCACCATCGAAATGGGTTGCAGGTCGATGCCTTGCCCTTCGGCGTCCGTTCGACTGAACCAGAACACCGCGCGTGCAGACGTCAGCCACTCGATCTGCAATCGACCTACCGCGGCCGCATTCGCCGGTCCCACATACCCACCGAAGGGGCCGCGACCTCCCTCCAGTCGGGTAAGCGCTATATCGCTGCTCCGACCCGAAAACCCGGCCGCGCCGAACATCCATTCCGGCTGGCCGCTCTCACCATAACCAGAAAAGCTGACCGCCAAGGTGTTGCCTTGGCGCTCGATCTGGGCGCCGATGCCGGGGCCGGCGTGATCAAACTCGCCACCGGGTTCACCCCACCAGAAGCCAGTCTCAGGATCGATGGCTGCCGCCTCCGTTGCTGCCGCAACGCCGATGCTGGCGAGCTCGAAAGCCACCAGACGTGGTGCGTTCAACGGATCGTCCCGCAGCTCGAAGCGGAGACGCACGGTCTCGCCGGCGGCAAACGATTTGCTGCCAGCCGGAACTTCAGCACGAATCTGATACGGCCCAGGCTCGGCCGCGCAGCGATTGCTATCGGTCTTTGCGCTGACGGTGATCTGTTTGCCGACCACCTCAACGCCGTCGAGCAAGGGCGGGCAGCCGCTTGTCCACGCGCCGTTGATCTCGATCTGCGGCAGCTCGCCAGCAGTCGCGGGCAGCAAACTCAAGCGCGTGTCTGCGGCGCTTGCGGCTGTACCGGCACCAAGCGCGATTGCAGCGGCAAGCGCCAAGCGAACGAATGGGATGGAAGGTCTGATCATGGCCGCACTTTACCGCAGCGCGGTGCTGCGCTGTCGGTGTTGCGTTCAGTTGGGCGCGGCCACATCGCGTTCTTGCATGCATCGGAAGCTGGGCGGGATCAACAACTGCACCGATAATGGCGGCCTCCCCATCGAACTTTGCGATCACCTCACATGATCGCCTTCAGCGAGGTTTTGCCCCATGCCACAAACCATTGCAGTCATTCGCGGCGACGGTATCGGACCGGAAATCATGCACGCCACGCTGGGCGTGCTGGATGCCATGAAGCTGGGCCTGAGTTATGACTTCGTGGAGGCAGGAACGTCTGCGTACACGGCCTGCGGAGAATTGCTGCCTGCGGCCACTTTGGCTGCGATCAAGCAACATCGCGTGGCGTTGAAGAGCCCGCTGATGACGCCGGTAGGCGAGGGCTTCAGCTCGATCAACGTCGAGCTGCGCAAGCACTTTGACCTGTATGCCAACGTACGTCCTGCGATCACGTTCCCCAATACCAAGTCGCGCTACACCGGTGTCGACATCATCACGGTGCGCGAGAACACGGAAGGCGCCTACATCGGTGAAGGCCAGACGCTGTCGGCAGACGGCGAGGTCGCCACGCTGACGCAGCGGATCACGCGTCATGGCTCCGAGCGTATCGCCCGTTATGCATTTGAACTCGCACGTCGACTCGGTCGCCGCAAGGTCACCGTTGTCCACAAGGCCAATATCTTGAAGTCGACCTCGGGCTTGTTCTTGCGCACCGCGCGGCTGGTCGCGGCGGATTTCCCGGATATCGAAACCCAGGAAATGATCGTCGACAACACCTGCATGCAATTGGTCATGCGGCCGGAACAGTTCGACGTGATCGTCACCACCAATCTGTTCGGCGACATCCTGTCCGACCTGTGCGCGGGGCTGGTCGGCGGCCTCGGCTTGGCACCAGGTGCCAACATCGGCACCGAGGCGGCAATCTTTGAAGCCGTGCATGGTTCGGCGCCCGACATCGCCGGTCGCGGCATCGCCAATCCTTGCGCGCTGCTGCTGGGTGCGGCGCAGATGCTTGATCACCTCGGATTGCCGGATGAGGCCCGCCGTCTGCGCAGGGCCATCGTCGCCACCATGAGCGAGCGCGACTCATTGACGCCGGACCTCGGTGGCACGGGCACCACCGAGACTTTTGCGGCAGCGATTGCGCGCCGGGTGACTGCTTGACGCGGGTTCGACCGACGCGCGTCAGCAGCAATCATGCCAATCAATTGCCGCGATAGCGTGGCACGTTGGCCGGGGTGAGCGGCGCGTCGGTGCGTTGGAAGCGACCACCGCCTGCACCCGGATAGGTGACGTCCAAGCTCAAGGTGCTCGGTCCTTCAGACGGTGGCCGCAGGTTGATGCGCAGCGTGCCGATGTTGGTGAAGGTCAGGTTGGAGGGTGTCGTGCACTGCGGTCCTCGGCAGTAACCCTGCACTTGCTGCACGGTGTAGGTCTGGTTCGGAACGTAGGTAGGCGATTGCACCACGCCCCAACGGCCACGACCTGCCGCGTCGGGGTAATAAACGCCGATGGCAATGCCGTCGCCACCCGCGCCTGCAAAACTCTGCACCGTGATGCCCCAGCCCGGATCGGCCGGGTTGAACCACACGCTGCTCACATCCAGGGCAACGCCCGTCGTGCTCACCAGTGGCTGCATGCACCATTGGCGAGTCTCGCCGTTCAGGCTCCAATTCATCAATGCAATCGGGCCATCCAAAGCGCGGTCGGCTGCCTGGGTCTGGCAAATGGGGGAGTTGCGTCCTTCGACAAAGTCGACTCGGACGTCGCCTGCAAAACCGGGAGACGCATCGGCTGTCGAGGTCGGCGGCGGACCCGCCGAATAATTGAAGCGCAGCAAGCTGTCGCCAGACGCATTTGACTGGGGTACGAACACGCCATCGATGACTCGACCCAGCGAGGTGTACCACTCCGGGTTGCCCGCCGCGTCGTAAGAATAGAAGCCCAGGAAGTAGAGGTCAGTGGTACCTGCTACGCGCCGGAAATCGATGCCGTGCCCATTGCGGGCGACATCGAAATACTGCGCATCGGGCGGCATCGGGATGACGGTCGGTGTTCGTGCCGCGGTGTGGAACCCGATGTCATTCAACATCGCACCGGCCAGGCTCAAGGAACGAATCATCGGTGAAGATGCGGTGGCGAGCATCAGCTGCTGCGTGTGTTGTGTACCCAGATGCGAATAGGTGCTGCCTGGTTCCACCATCAACGGAGCATGCAACTGCACGGTATTCAGCGGTGGCAAATTGTCGCGCAAGCGATTGTCGAAGGAGGTGTCAGCCATTGGCGATGAGAAGCGCAAACCACTGCTTGAGGCCAGGGCGGCCGCGCGCTCGGCTTCACTCACCCGCAGAAAGCTCTTGACCTCGGTCGACGCTTGCGAGGGGTCGATGATCTTGACGAAACGACCAAATGCGTCGTCATAGGTTTGATCGAAAACCTCGACCTTGCGTCCCAGTGGTTCGCCATCGCCGCCCAATCCCACCAGACCGATGAATCCCATGCCATGGCTGATCTCATGCAAGGCGACCGCGACGAAACTGGGCGTATTGGAATTGAAGGAAGGCGGCGTCAATCCGTAGTCAAAACGCCTGCTTGCGGTGCTGCTGACATCAACTGCCAGGTTGAAGGTCGCACCGATATCGGCAGAGGGCGAAGTGCAACTGCCGCCGCGGAAACGGCAGCCAGAGGTACCCGCTTGATGGCTGGCCGCCGGCGTGAACTGCAGAACGTGGCGGGCGTCGAGATAGGGGGACACCAAGCCGCGACCGGGATCATCGACGACAACAAAACGTGGCCCGGCCTGCGCCAAGACGCCGCCAGTTTCGTCGAACTCGAGGTCATCCCAGCATGCTTGCACACGGATTGGCGCTGTGGGGCGCAGTTGCTCGGCAAGCAAACGGCCGGCTTCCAGCATCGCAATTCGGCGCTGTTCGCCGAGGGTTGTGCCGCTGTTGCCACGGACGGGTGATCGCGGGGCGGGGTCGGTCCAGCCGGAAATGTTGCAGCTGTCGTTGGCCGTGCCGGCGTCGGTGAATGTGATATCCAAAGGCGCAAATTCATTTGCGCCGCCCACGATGGAACTGATGGTGAAACCCGCAGGCTGCGAGCTGAAATTCAAAAGTGCCAGATGCAGCCGTCCCGCCCGCAGCGGAAACTTGCCTGCGCGAGTCAGCACCAGCGACTCGTCACCTGCTGCACTGGCTGACAGGTAGTGGGAACGCTCGAACAGTTCCTCGATGGTGAGGCTGCCCAGCGACTCGGTGGCCGGGTCAAAGAAAGGCGAGTCGACCCGCACCAGCAAATCGATATCCTGAGCAAGATTGCTGCCGGCCAAGCGTACCGTGAGGCGCTCGGCGCCTGCCGGCACATCAATGCAGACGCTTGTCGTCAGGGCATTGCCGGGCAGCGGCTGCGGTGCTGTGACGCTGGTTCCTGCAGCCAGCGCACCGGTGCATTGCGCCTGCACCAGCGATGTGGCCAACAACAGCAGAGCCGCGATCAGGGCCCTCATTGGCGTGGCACCGAAGCGGCGGCCGGGCTGGCTTTGGCGTGGTCCTCGCTGCAGTCATAACTGACCGCGCCGTCGGCGTGCACGTGCATGCGCAAGGAGGCGTTGACGACGAGCGGCGCGGCCGTATCGATGCTGGGTTTCAAGCTTTCGCCTGATCGTTTGGAGTTCGCGCTTGCACGTATCGGATGAAATTCCAGCGTCATGGGCTCGCTGCGTGCGGTGTCCGCGAGATCAACGTTGGAGGCGTGGGCTGGATAAGAGCTGACGACGGTTGCGATCGCCAGCGCAGGCACACAAACCAGAGCTGCAAAGCGGGAAGGCTGCATTGGGAATCTCCATTCACCTGGTGAACTCACGCCGTTGATGTCTGGCTGCGACCGCATGATACGGATCATGTCGAAGCGGTGTGCGATGGAGACCATTGACACCAGTCGTGAGCCAACACCGCGAGCATGCTCTGGCCGGGCCGATAAGCGTGGCGCAACGCACCGTGCACGTAATCGGCGGCAGCTCGGCAGGCCTGGTCCAGCGGCAAACCCAGCGCCAGACCGCAGGCAATGGCCGATGCCAAGGTGCAGCCTGTGCCGTGTCCTTCGACCGCCAAACGCGGGTGCGAGAACTGCTGTGTATGCGAGTCGGAATCCAGCCAATCGATGGCTTCGGGGCCATTCAGATGGCCACCCTTCAACAAGACCGCCTTGGCACCCAGCCGCCTCAATTGGGCAGCGGCGGGAGCGAGGTCAGCTGCCGTCACCACACCCGGAGCACCCAGCAGCAGGGCTTCGGGCAAGTTAGGGGTGATCACGGTGGCCAGCGGAAACAGCCTTTGAATCAGGCACGCGACAGCGTCGGCCTCTAACAAAGCAGCGCCCGATGTCGCCACCATGACCGGGTCAAGCACCACCGCAATCTGCGGTCGCTGTTGCAGGGCCGACGCCACGCAGTCGATCACGCTGACGTTGGCGAGCATGCCGATCTTGACCGCGGCGATATCGAAGTCTGCAAACGCAGAAGCAATCTGAGCTTCCAGCACATCAATCGGACAGGGATGAATGGCGGACACCCCACGCGTATTTTGCGCGGTCAGCGCGGTGATCGCGGTCAGTGGGTGCAGGCCGTGGGCACAGATCGTTCGCAAGTCGGCCTGTATGCCTGCCCCTCCACCAGAATCCGATCCTGCGATGCTGAGAACACTTCGGCGATGTGGATGTTCGGAAGTGTGTTGCATCAAAGCAACAGCCCGGTGGGAACGCCGATCGCTTGCGCTTCTGTCGCCAAAGACTGGAGCGGGATCGACGACCCGCGGGAGATTCTCAAGTATTTGTTATTCATTGGATTTGTGGGTGAATTCGGCGGCGATTCGAGGATCTTGTTTGGCACGTGTTGCGCCCGCCAGCTGACCACGGAAGTCATCAGCCATGCGTTTCGAAGGGCGTCACAGGAAGGCGGTCGCGTCGTGAATCTAGCGGAAAACGCAACAAATAGTTGACCATGTGTTGCGTTCTCGCCATACTCCGCCCATCGCGAGTCACACCTGCCAGTCACGAGACCGAATCTTTTGCGCCTAACCCTGCTAACTGCCGCTTGTTTGTTCGCACTCCCCAGCATGGCTGTGGCGGGTAGCGCAGCGGAGTGGAAGGCGTATGCGCGCAACAGCATGACCCCGCAGTTCGATTGGGCCGTGAGCAAACCGACAGCAGTGGCTTCGCTCCGCAATCAGTCACGTGCTTCCTTGCTGCGTGCGTCCACTCAGCAGGCGATGGTCGGTTGGCGTGGGCGGGATCAACTCAATCTGAGTTTTGCCAAGAATTCATTCGGCAGTGGGTTGCGTGCTGGCTCATCATTGAATGTGCTGGCGCAAGGCAGTGCCGCGTTGGTCGGTGAGCAAAGCAGCACCTCTTTGCACCAGTCGATCGGCGAGCAGATGGATTTCGCTTTGACCGCCATCGTTGCGCGCAGCCGGTACGCGACGCCGGGCATGGGTACTTCGCCCTGGCAGTCGGTTGAACAATTCTCTGGCGTGCGTCAAAGCGGCGTGCAGGAAGTTTCGGAAGGTGGCGGCGTACAGCTGTCGCTGGACCGCAAGCTCTCTGATCGACTGTCCTTCAATGTGGCGCTGCAGTCGCGTTTGGATCTGGACGCATTCAAATCGTATCGGGGCATTTACTCCGAAGCCGGCGATTTCGACCTGCCAGGCTTCGCGCGTACCGGCATCGAATGGGCGATCAGTGACCGCTTTGCAGTGGGCGCCGATGTCCAGCGTGTGATGTACAGCGAGGTTGAAACCTTCACCGCCGCTTCCCTGCCAACACGCTTCCTCGCCTTGTTGGGCGACGGCAGCTCGCCGGAGTTTGCGTGGGAAGACTTGACGGTCTACTCCGCAGAAGCCGCTGTACTGGATGACTTCGGTGGACGTTGGTCGTTGCGCTATTCGACCCAGCAGCAACCGCGTCCAACGTCTGCGGTGCTGTCGCGTGCGCTCTCGGATCAGTATTCGGATCTCAACATTGGATTCGGTTACAACCGCGCTCTGGGTCGTTCCGGCCACTTCGAGCTTTCCGCCAGCTACGTTCCGGCGGCCTATTTCCTTGTGTCAGCACCGTTCCTGCAGCGCGATTTCGACGGCGGTTCCCAGGTCGAAGTCGAGGCGCAATGGTCGCTCGCATTCTAGTTTTATCCTAATCAAGTTCAGGGCTTGATTGAAGGCTCCTTCGGGGGCCTTTTTTTTGTCTGCGATTTGGTGAATTCGAAGGATGGGCGAGTGCGGGTAGATTTGTGTGAGCACATCTGCATGCGCTACGCGAACCGGATTCCGCCGGTAGCATCCGTACAAAAGCAGCCGAGCAAGCTCGGCTCTACAAGAGCGCGGAGAACGGCATTCGAGAGGCGACTGCTCGCTTTTTGAAGAGCGGAGCTTGCTCCGCTGCTTCGCGACGAGTCCCCCTGCCGAATCGCCAGTCCCGAACCCCGGGTGCCGAGAAAACTACTTCGGCAGCGCCGAAACCAGCCGCCGATCCAGCTCTTCGCTCGGATAACCCAGTTCAGCGGTCGCTAGTTCCAGGAATTGGCGCTCTTTCGGTCGCAGACGTTCGTCGGCGGCGGCAAGGCGAATCAGTGCGTCATACAAGCGTTCGCTCTCAGGCGAATGTGGCTTGTAGATTTCGCGAAAACGGGAAAACTCCTCGTGCAGGTCAATTTCGCGGTTGCGGCCCCGCTGCAACGCTTCGGAGGCCAGCTCGCGCTCGCGCATCGACAGGGTCAGCGCGTCCATCGCGCTGTTGATGAATTCGGCCTCGTGGCTGGTGATCAGGCTGTCGAGCTTGGCGAGATAGCCGAGCAAGGCGAATGCCACCTGCAATCCCACATCACGCTGCGGATCCGTTTTGCCGCCGCCAAAAAATTCCCCCAGGCTTTGACCAAAGTCGCGGAAGAGCCCACCGATTCCGTTCTGCGCCATGTTCGTCCCCTCGTTTACGTTGCGCGGCAGCCGCGTACTGCATTTGATACCACGGAAAGCGCTTGGCTGCGACCGTTGCCAACATCGCAGCCGATACTTCCAACGTGACGATTTACGCTGCGCTGCACAATGGCCACGCAGAGGCCGTCGTCTATGCTCGCGCTGCCTTCAGGAGAGCCGCGTGGCGAAACGATTGCGACCGCTTACCGGGCTCGACGCCCTGTTCGTTTACCTGGAAGCCATGGGCACGCCGATGCACGTGGCCAGCTTGATCAGGCTGCGCCCACCCAGCCGTGGGCGAGTGCGTTTTGCCAACGCCTTGCGCCAGCATCTGCTGGCGCGCTTGGCGGACGTTTCAATTCTGCGTCGGGAGTTGGTCGCTGCGCCGCTGGCACTGGGTCATCCCATGTGGAGAGAGGTTGCGGACTTTGATCCAGCGCCACACATCCGCGTGCAGACCTTTGCCAAGCCTGGCAGTGAGCGGCAATTACATGGCTTGATTGCGCGGCTGCACGCAGTTGAGCTGGATCGCTCGCGACCGCTTTGGGAGATCGTGGTGGTGGACGGTTTGGCTGACGGCAGTGTGGCCTTGTATCTGAAGTCGCATCACGCGCTGGTTGATGGGCAAGCGGGTGTGCAAGTGACCGGCGCCTTGCTTGATGTCGAACCGCGACCGCTGCAGCGGCCCGTGTCAAAAGCCAAGGCGAGCAGCGATGTGCCGCCTCAGGCAGCGCCGAATGCTATCGCCCGCGCGGCGCTGAGGGCCAGCGCGAAACAGTTTGGCGCCATGTTGCGTGGTGTTCCCGAAGGCGTGCGTCGACTCGCCGCCGGCGCGCGCGAAAGCGGCAGTCTGGAAAAACTCCGCGACAGCGTGTGGTTGGCGCCGCGCACACCATTCAATTCTCAACTCGATAGCAGCCGACGCTTTGCCGCCACCAAACTGCCGTTGCCCGAGATCAAGCGCGTTGCCAAACATTTCGGCGCCAGCCTCAACGACGTGGTGATGGCGCTGTGCGCGGGCGCGTTGCGTGCGCACTTGCTGAAAAGCGGCGAATTGCCGGACGAGCCTCTGATCGCAGCCATGCCGGTGTCTTTGCGTGCGCCCGGCGTGGAAGGCGGCAACGAAGTTTCCATGGTGCAATGTCCGCTGGCGACCGACATTGCCGATCCGGTTGAGCGACTCGCCGCCATCACCAGTGCGACCCGCCAGATCAAGGGTCGGGTAGCGTCATTCAAGGGGCTGATTCCCACCGACTTCCCGGGCATGGCGGCGCCCATTTGGGCGACTGGCGTCAGCCGCTTGTGGCAGCGAGGGCGCCTGTCCGAGCGCTTGCCGCCGCTTGCCAACCTGGTGATTTCCAATGTTCCGGGTCCGCCCGTACCGCTGTTTGTCGCAGGTGCAGCCGTCACGCATTTTCAGCCGGTGTCCATCATCACCCACGGCCTGGGACTCAACATCACGGTGCTGAGTTACGCCGGCTCGCTGGAAGTGGGAATCGTGGCTTCGCAGAGTACGTTGGACAAACCTGAGGCGTTGACCAAGGGGTTGCAAGCCGCGCTGGCCGCGTTGACGAAGGCGGCGTTGGCCATGCCCGCAGCGATCAAGGAGACCGCGTGAGCGAGGCCGCCGCCCGCCCGCGTCGACGCGCGCGCAAGGCAGACCCGTTGCCCACGCCCGAACCGCTGCTGACTCCACCCTCGTGGTTCAAGCTCGCCCTGGAGGGCCGCGTCTTCATCGAGTGGTCGGCGTGGCTGTTGGCGTCGCCTTGGTTCAGTCGCGCGCCCAAGGGTGATGGCCATCCGGTGATCGTGCTGCCGGGGTTGATCGCTGGCGACAGCAGCACCTGGCCGCTGCGCAATTTTCTTGAAACGCTGGGTTATGCGGCGTATCCGTGGGAGCAAGGCATCAATCGCGGTCCGCGCGCCGGTTTGCTGCCCAAACTCATTGCACGGATCAAATCCCTGGAAGATCAGCACGGATCGCCGGTCAGTATCATCGGCTGGTCACTGGGCGGCGCCATGGCCCGCGCATTGGCCGTGCGCATGCCTGAGCGTGTGCGTTGCGTCATCACTCTCGGATCCCCCTTGAGCGGTGACGGCAACGGCAGCAATGCCACCCGCGTGTTCGAGTGGGCCAGTGGCATGAGCGCCAGCGACCCGCGACTGCAACGCATGATGGGCGGGCATCCACCTGTGCCCATGACTTCAATCCTGAGCAAGTCGGATGGCGTGGTCGATTGGCGCATGAGCCTGAACCCGGCGGTGGATCGCGCGGAAAATATCGAAGTCAGTGCCAGTCACCTGGGGTTGGGCGTTAATCCCATCGTGTTGTGGGCGATCGCGGATCGCCTCGCGCAGCGCCCAGACAGCTGGCAACCGTTTGAGCGCAGCGGCTGGCGCCAGTTGCTGTACCGCGATCCGCAGCGAGTGCCGTTGGAAGATCTGTTTGGCGGTTAATGCCCCTGCTGATGGACAAGCCATTTTCACCAGCCTGCGAACGCAATCGCGATCCCATCCTGACGATATTGAGCACATTTTTTGCCGACCGCCGTTCGGTGCTGGAGATTGGCAGCGGCACGGGTCAACACGCCGTGCACTTTGCAGCGGCGATGCCACAATTGAGCTGGCAATGTACTGATCGTGCCGAGCACTTGCCCGGCATCCGCTCATGGTTGCGGGAAGTTGCGCTAAGCAACACGCCCGCACCGTTGGTTTTGGATGTGACTTCGAGGTCCTGGCCGCTCGGCAGTTTTGATGCCGCCTTCAGCGCCAACACGCTTCACATCATGAGTTGGCCTGAGGTCGAAGCGCTGTTTTTCGGACTGGATCGTGTGCTTGCTGGCAACGCCCGACTGGCGATTTACGGCCCCTTTCGGCGCGGCGGTGCGCACACCAGCGAAAGCAACCAACGCTTCGACGCTCAGCTGCGGACGCAAAACGACGCCATGGGCATTCGCGACCTCGAAGCCGTCGACGCGCTGGCCACCCGCTCTGGTTTCGAGCGCTTGGAAGCCGTGGCCATGCCGGCCAATAATCTCTGCTTGCTTTGGCAGCGCAGACCTCGATCCTCCACATGATTCGAACATCGGCAAGGGCGGTCGCGGCAATTGGCCAGTCGCTTTGTGTGCAGCCGATCATGGCTGCGCGAGTGCAACCCTCGGCTCCGGGTTGCCCACGGTGCTGAGCAGGACGAAGGTGACGCGCTGGTTAGAGGATCGCTGGTATCAAGGCAAATCAGTCGGACCGGGTCTGCTGGCCTTGGCATGGATTTTCGGAGTCGTGGCTCGGCTTCGACGCTCGCTCTATCGGTCAGGTTGGCTTGTGGTCGAACGCCTCGACTGCCCGGTGCTGGTCGTTGGCAATCTCACCGTCGGTGGAGCGGGGAAGACACCGTTGACCTTGGGTCTGGTGGAGGGATTGCTTGCCCGTGGATGGCGACCTGGGGTGATTTCGCGCGGTTTTGGTGGGGACGCCCAAGGCGCGACCCTGTTGCCAGATGCACCCGATCCAGCGCGATTTGGTGACGAGCCTTGTTTGATCGCTGAACGCAGCGGCGTGCCGGTGGCGGTGGCTCGGCGGCGTGCCGAGGCAGGGCGTTTGTTGCGCACGAAGTGCGAAGTGAATGTATTGATCGCCGACGATGCCTTGCAGCACTTGGCATTGGCGCGAGACATCGAGGTGTTGGTGATCGATGGTCGGCGGCTGTTCGGCAATGCTCGCCTGCTGCCGGCCGGTCCATTGCGTGAACCACCAGCACACGCGCTGCGCTGCGACTTTCGGGTCGTGAATGGTGAGGTGGTCGCCGCTAACGTAGCGGTCGACGGGGTCGCGGCCGCCATTGTCGACGCATGGCCGATGGCCTTGCAGATCGAGCGCGCCGTGCGGCTGGATGGCAAAGGTGAACGTGGTCTGGACAGCTTTCGTGGCGAGGCGATCAATGCGTTGGCTGGGATTGCCGATCCGGCGCGTTTTTTTGCGGCTCTGGCCGGCAAAGGCTTGTCGGCTAATCTGCATCCGTTCGCGGATCATCATCCATTCCAAGCCGCTGACTTTGGATTTGACGACGGCCGGCCCCTGTTGATGACCGAGAAGGACGCCGTGAAGTGCCGCGTTTTCAGCCGTCCGAATTGGTACTACGTGCCAGCGGATTGTTTGCTCGATCCAGCCTTCCTTGATTCAGTCCATGCACGCCTGACAGCTATCGTGAATCCACAGCCATGACCGAATCGTTCGATTTTGTGGTCGCCATTCCAGCGCGTTACGCCTCTTCGCGTTTGCCAGGCAAGCCCTTGGCTGACATCGCCGGCGAGCCGATGATCGTGCACGTCGCACGCCGTGCGCGCGAGGCCGGCGCGTCAGCGGTGGTGATTGCCACCGACGACCAACGCATCGCTGACGCCGTTGCGCCGCTTGGTTTGCACGTGCAGATGACCCGCGCCGATCACGTTTCCGGCACGGATCGACTGGCTGAATGTGCCGTCCTGCAGGGATGGGCGGATGATCGCATCGTGGTCAATCTGCAAGGCGACGAGCCGCTGGCGCCGCCGAGCGTCATTCGTGCGGTTGCGCAGTGTTTGCACTCAAGTAACGCGCCGATGGCGACCTTGGCCGTACCGTTGGATGAAGCCGCCACGTTGTTCGACCCCGCCTGCGTGAAACTGGTCCGCAATGCGGCGGGCGACGCGATGTACTTCAGTCGCGCGCCGATTCCCTGGGATCGCGATCGCTTCGCGCTGGATCGGGTGACACTCACCGGTGCGCACTGGCTGCGCCACGTCGGTTTATATGCCTACCGGGTGGGCGCCTTGCGCGAGTTCGCCGCGATGCCACCCGGCGTGCTTGAACAAGTGGAGTCGCTTGAGCAGCTGCGTGTACTGGAAGCGGGCTGGCGAATTGCTGTGGCGATCAGCCCAGTGGCGATTCCGGCGGGCATCGATACGCCGGCGGATTTGCAGCGGGTACGCTCGTTGCTGGCGTTGAATTCGGATCGACAGTCACCAGCGATGCAACTACGGGAATGATCCAGGCAATGAACAGCATCCTCTTCGTCTGCATGGGCAATATCTGTCGCTCACCCTTGGCCGAGGGCATCATGCGCGCGGCGTTTGCGGCGGCCGGCTTGCGCATCGAGGTCGATTCCGCTGGCACCCTCGGCTACCACGCGGGTGAGGCCGCCGATCCACGGGCGCGGGCGGTGGCAAAACAACGGGGTATACCCATCGATGACCTGCGCGCACGCCAGCTCTGCATCGAAGATTTTCATCGTTTCGATTTGATTCTCGCCGCCGACAGCCAAAACCTCGCCGAACTCAAGCGTCTGCAACCAAGCGATGCCCGTGCCCAGGTGGCGTTGTTGCTGGATTGGGCGGGTGCTGCCAGCACGGGCCAGGTGCCCGATCCCTACTACGGTGATCGCCGCGATTTCGAGCGCGTGTTCGACTTGCTCAGTAACGCCAGCCACGGCTTGGTCGCCCGGTTGCGCTCGCCCGACACGTCAACCACGCGGTCAGACCCACGTGAACAGGCATAATCGGGCGGTTACTGGGATCGCTTTCACACATTCCCGGTCGGCACTGCCCCTGACGCCAAACCAAACGCGAATCCCGACGCGATCACCGAGCCCCACGCATGAGTCCAGCGCCAGAATTTTCCAGTTCGCTTGAATGGTTGAATGCGCCACCGGTGACGCTGGCATCCCAGCGAGGACGGGTTGTCGCCCTGGTGTTTTTCAGTGCAGGTTCTGCTTATGGCTGCAACGTGCTGGAAGATCTGCGCTTCCTGCAGGCACGGCATTCCGACAGCCTCGTGGTGATCGGCATCCACACACCCAAGTTCGAAGCCGAGCGGCAAGCGCGTTTGGCGTTGAAAGCGGTCAATCGACTGGGCGTACGTTTTCCGGTGGCTCACGATCCCAACTTCATCACCTGGCAGCATTACGGCATCCGCGCGTGGCCGACAGTCGTATTGCTCGACTTGCAAGGGCAGGTCGTGCATAGCGTGTTAGGCGACCTGCAACGCGAAGCGCTGGATAAGCGAATCAATCAGATACTCGAGCAAAGTGGATCGGCTGATCGGGTGTTCGATAGCGTGCAGTCGGTATCGCGCCCCGAGCCACGGCAGCCTTTGCAGTTCCCGACGGGATTGGCCGCCACCGCCACCCATGTGTACGTGGCTGACACCGGCCATCATCGGATCATCGAATGCACGCCTGAGGGCCGCATCCTGCGCCAGTTCGGATCGGGCAATGCCGGCAATCTCGATGGAGCGGGTGGCGAGGCGGGCTTCAATGCGCCGCGCGCGCTTTGGTTGGCCAAGGACTTATTGTATGTGCTGGACAGCGGCAACCACTCCTTGCGCCGCATCAAATTGCTGACCGGCGAAGTCGAGACCCTGGCTGGAACCGGTCGGGTCGGCGACTTCTCAAGCGTCGGCAAGGCGGATCCGCGTCAGCAGGCGATGAATCTGCCTTGCGACATCGTCGGTTCATCCGATCGCTTGTTTATCGCCATGGCCGGTGCCAATCAGGTCTGGGAATACGATCTGGTGCAACGCAAGTTGTCGGTATTGGCGGGGTCGGGGCAGTTGGGTTTGAGTGATGGACCGGCGCATAGCGCGTCCTTCGCCCAGCCTTCGGGCTTGGCCCTGGTACAGCAAACGCTGTACATCGCCGATGCTGCCAGTTCGGCGATTCGCTCCTTCAATCTTGGTACCGGACAAGTGCAAACCTTGGTCGGACAGGGCGTGTTTTCGTTTGGCAATGAAGACGGCAGCCGCGCTTCGGCGATGCTGCAATACCCGAACGGCTTGGCCCTTGATCCCCGCGCGCCGGTGCTGTGGGTGGTCGATAGCTACAACTGCTGCTTGCGCATGTTGCGCCTCGGCGGCGGTGAAGTGCGGCGATTCGATCTTGATTATCGCCTCAGCGAGCCCGTCGGCATTACCGTGAGTCAGGGCTCGTTGTATGTGTCCAACACCAACGCGCACGAAATCCTGCGGATCGATCCGGAAGCGAAGGCAGCGCGCCGTATTCCTATCGGCGAGTGAGTGTGACAGTGGCTGAGTCAATGCCGGCAGACGCGGCATTCGATGGCCGCCGCGCCACCCGGCGCATGACTGCAGAGCCCGGGGTGTATCGCATGCTCGCCGCGGATGGCAGCGTGCTGTACGTCGGCAAAGCGGCGTCACTCAAAAAACGCGTGTCCAGCTATTTCAGCGGCGCGCCGCGTGAACCGAGATTGGCCGCGATGATCGCCCAGATCGCCGCCATCGAGATCATCGTCACCCGCAGTGAAGGCGAGGCGCTGTTGGTCGAGAATCAGCTGATCAAGTCGCTCAAGCCGCGTTACAACGTGCTGCTGCGCGACGACAAGAGCTATCCGTACGTGCGCATCACTGCCGGTGAGCAGTTTCCGCGGATCGCCTTCCATCGCGGCAGTCGCGGCGACAAGGATCGTTACTTCGGCCCATTTCCGGGGGCCATGGCGGTTCGGGAAACGCTCAACGCCATCCACAAATTGTTCTTGCTGCGCAGCTGCGAAGACAGCGTATTCAAGAACCGCAGTCGGCCGTGTCTGCAATACCAGATCAAACGTTGCAGCGCGCCTTGCGTTGGCTTCATCAGTGCCAGCGATTACGCGCTCAGTCTGCGGCGCGCCAGCTTGTTTCTGGATGGCAAGAACAGCGAGCTGACCAACGAGCTTGGCAACGAAATGGACGCGGCGGCGGCTTTGCTCGAGTTCGAGCGCGCGGCGCGCCTGCGCGATCTGGTCGGCAACCTGCGCAAGGTGCAGGCGAAACACCACTCGAATGGCGATGATGCCGATCTGGACGTACTGGCTTGCGCCATCGACGGCGGCCAGGCCTGCGTATTGCTGTTGTCGTTCCGTAACGGCATGAACCTCGGCAGCCGCAGCTTCTGGCCGCGATTGAATGGTGTCGAAGACCTGTCGGAAGTATTGGCCGCGTTTGTTACCCAACACTATCTGGGTTTTCCGCCGCCGCGCGAGATCATTCTTGATCGTGAAATAGCCGACCGAGAACTGATTGAATCGGTGCTCAGTGAGCGCGCCGGTCGCGCGGTGCGTCTGACCCACTCGGTGCGCGGCGAGCGCGCGCGGCATCTGGATCTTGCCAAGCTCAATGCGGTACATGCCTTGGCCGCCGAACGCAGCTCCGCCGCCGCACAGCAACGTCGCTTGAGCGCGCTGCAAGCGCTGCTGGCGCTGCCCACGCCGCCGCAACGCATCGAATGCTTCGATATCAGTCACACCATGGGCGAGGCGACGGTGGCTTCCTGCGTGGTGTTTGATGGCGAAGGCCCGGCACGCGCGTTGTACCGACGCTTCAACATCGCCAACATCGAACCCGGAGACGACTACGCCGCCATGCGGCAAGCTTTGCTCCGACGCTTTCGTCGCGGCCAGGCGGATGGCGTGCTGCCCGACTTGCTGCTGATCGACGGTGGCAAGGGCCAGCTGGCGCAGGCGCACGAGGTATTTGCCGAGCTGGAGGTCAGTGGCATCACCGTGATCGGTGTCGCGAAGGGCGTCGAGCGCCGCGCCGGACACGAAGCCTTGATTCTGGCCGACGGCCGCGAGTTGCGGCCGGGCGCTGATTCGGCGGGCCTGCAACTTATCCAGCAAGTGCGTGACGAGGCGCATCGCTTCGCCATCACCGGACATCGCGCCCGTCGCGGCAAGGCGCGCGAAACCAGTGTGCTGGAGTCCATCGAAGGCATCGGCGCGCGTCGGCGGGTTAAGCTGCTGAAGCACTTCGGTGGATTGGCTGGGCTGAAGCTGGCTGGCATCGAGGAGATCGCGCGGGTCGACGGTATCAATGCTGAACTGGCGCGACGGGTTTACGGCGCGCTGCATGGATTTGAGGAGACAGTTTCGACATGATCGACAGCAGCACCCGCCAGCCCGCCCGCCCATGCGCCTGACCGTCCCCACCTTGCTCACCCTGTTCCGGATCGCCCTGATCCCGGTGCTGGTGCTGGTGTTTTTCTTGCCTTACAAGTGGACAAACTTTGCCGCTGCACTGATCTTCGCCTTGGGCGCGATCACCGATTGGCTGGATGGCTGGATTGCGCGCCGTTTCAACATGTATTCGGCGTTCGGTGCCTTTCTTGATCCGGTGGCGGACAAGCTGGCCGTTGCGGTGGCGCTGATCCTGATCGTGCAGCACCACAACACCATCTTCATGGCGCTGATCGCCGCCGTCATCATCGGCCGCGAGATCACCATCTCGGCGCTGCGCGAATGGATGGCAGAGATCGGCCAAAAGAATACGGTGCGTGTGGCCATGGTCGGCAAGATCAAGACCATCCTGCAAATGGTCGCGCTGGTGATGCTCCTGTATCGGGTTGACCTCGGACCGATCCCGATTTTTATGCTGGGCGAAGCCCTGCTGGCGATTGCAGCTGCGCTCACCTTGTGGTCGGGAGCGGCCTATCTACGCGCCGCCTGGCCGGCAATGCGCGCCAACAACGACGGCGAATAGGTTGAAATTTCGATCTGTCGCAATGCAACATGTTGACAACGGCGTTTCATTCCGTAAGATGCGCGGCTCAGTGCGGGAATAGCTCAGTTGGTAGAGCGCGACCTTGCCAAGGTCGAGGTCGCGAGTTCGAGTCTCGTTTCCCGCTCCAAGCATTCGAGATGACCCCGGTTCTGCCGGGGTTTTCTTTTGGTAGATGTCGCTTTCAGTAGCAACGACACAACGCCGACGGCGAACACGCCAACGGCAGCCTCCGGCCTGGTGGCAGAGTGGTCATGTAGCGGCCTGCAAAGCCGCGTACGCCGGTTCGATTCCGACCCAGGCCTCCAATTGCACTTGCCGCCATGTACGGTCAAGTCACCCAAAGCCTCGGTTTTCCGGGGCTTTTTGGTTTTGGGACTTTGGATTTCCGGTGCCGGTGTATGTCGCATCGATAAGCATCGCCCGCTCGTGAGCAACGCGAAACCTGACTAGCCTTGGTCCTCAGCTTGTCATTCCTGCGAAGGCGGACTGCTGTCCGGGAAATCGTCAAGCGAAGGCTTTGCAGACAAAGGGTGATCGCAAGTGGTTGACGCCAAATCTCGTCGCCCCCGCGAAGGCGGGGGCCCAGTGCGCGGGGCAAACGACGCGATGCCCTTCAGAATCGTCGCCCCCCCGAA
>JBQTGY010000096.1:0-3346 GCA_052390415.1 Pseudomarimonas sp.
CCGCGGCGGCACTCCGATCACCAACAAGAGCTACACCTACAACGCCAGACACCAGCTCACCCGCGTGACCGATTCGGTCGCAAACCTGACGACCGATTACACGTGGGATGGCAACGGTTTCATGACCGGTGAAACCGAGACCCGCGCCGGCCAGCCCAGCCAGACGACGACCTACCGCCCCAACCTGCAAGACCGTTTGGCGACACTGACCACACCAACGGGTCCGCCGGTCCACTACAGCTACGACATCGACGGACTGCGCGTCGAGAAGCGCAGCACCTTGGAGGCCACCCGTTACGGCTACGACGGCACAAACCTGCGTCGCGAAACCAATGTCACCAACAACCCGCTCGCCACGTATGACTGGGCCAACGGAAGAATCCTCCGCACCAAACGCAACACGCAAACCAGCTACGCCCAGCACGATGCGCTGAAGTCACCGATTCGCTGGAGCTTGGCCAGCGGCGCCGAACAAGGCCGCGCCACCTACACCGCCTGGGGCGAGACCGCGACCAGCGCCGGCACGCTGCCGCCGATTGGGTTTGGTGGGTACTACGCCGATCAAGAGTCTCAGAGCTACTACGCGCAGCAGCGGTATTACTCGCCGGGGCTCGGACGGTTCAATCGCGTGGATCCCGGCCCCCTGATCGCGCTACAGCCGATCACGATCAACCGGTATCTGTATGCAAATGGCAACCCGCTGGTCTATGTCGACAGCGACGGACGGATCGCCTTCCTCGCCGAAGGCGCGGATCAGCTGGGGCGGTTCCGCGAATGGCTCGGCGAGCGTGCCGGCACCTACAGCCAAGGAATCGCTGGCCAAATTGCAGCTGCGACGGGCGGAGTAGCACGCGGCTTTGTTGGCGCTTCGGAAGGAGCCCTGCGCGGCGTCAACTACGTTGCAAACGTCGGCAGTGTCGTGCTTGCCGACTATGGATTGAACAACCAAGAGTGGGCGGCTGAGCACTTCAAAGAAACTCAGGGGACGCATGCGGCGGCGGCCGGCGCATACGACTTCGTGGCAAACCAAGGTGGAGCGGGGCTTCTTTACGACCAAGCAGTCGATACGACTTCGCGTGTCTACGAAGGAGACGTGCAGGCCATTGGTGACTTTAGCGAGTTCGCGACCGGGTTCGCGAGCGGTAGTGGCGTGGCAAAAACCACCGCGCAGCAAGCCGCCAACGCCTCGCTGCGAACTGCGCAGCAGGTCGAATCGCTCGCCCTTGCCGCCACTCAGCAAGCCAAAAATGCGCTCAACGGTGTCAGGCGGGTAGTTGAAGGTTCCGATGGAACGCCCCTCGTCACGCTCGAGAAGCGTCTCGATATGTTGGCGGAGAATGATTTTGGTGGTGGTGCGATAGAGCATCCAGTCCTAGCGCCCATAAGGAGAAGCGATTTTCAAGGGCCGTGGCGAGATCTTCCTTCTGACAATTTCAGCTGGAAGAACTATCTTGAGATGCAGACTGGAACGAAAGCGCCAGTCGGCATGCCCGACCCTCACGCACATCACGTGTTGGCAAAGAGAGGAAGGCCTGGTCAACAACGCCAGTTGGTCCAGGAAGGTCAAGAGATCCTTCGGAATAGGGCCGGAATTGATCCGATCTGGGACGTATCAAACTTGGTGTGGGCTCCGAACCGTGTTCCAGGCCAGCATTCGACAGACTCAATCCGCAAGGTCGTAGATCGGCTGCGCGAGCTAGATAAAGCAAATGCCGAGCCTGGGGACTTTTCGGATGCGTTACGCGGCCTTGGCGAGACTGCTGCTGACAGGAGATAGGTGTGGAATCGTTGAAGGAAGCAGTGAAGGCTTCGGTGCAGAAGACGCTCCAGTCGCTAGCCAATTCCCATTTTGGCGAATCAGTGTGTGGATATGCATTGCTGACGGACGACGACCTGCAATCTCTCGGTTACCTCGCTGTTACTAGGGAGTACCTTGAGCGACACGGGAATGAGTCGCGGTACGAGATCACTGATTGGCCATACGCCGATGGCGTGGAAGCCTTTGATGAGCCTCGCAGGCTGATGGGTGAGTGCGCACAGAGTTCTCATTCCCATCGAGACCATGTCGACGCTTCATTTGGAGCATTGGTCGAAGCACTCCATGACCTTAGGCTGGCAGGAGTATTCGCCAACGATGTGTTTCTCACCGCTGCTAGCACAGACCCGAGCGAGCACTTGGAGCAGCTTGAGGATGATGCCGCCAGGATTCTGAATGAAAGAGAGATCTACAAAGGGTGGAGAGCTTCAATCAGCGGCTAACCGGGAATGCGCTGTGGGGTGTCGTCGTGTATTGCCGCCCATCCGCACGATCAGAACCGCTGTTCGTACTCGCGGGAGATCTTGGTGAGGAAGTAGAACGTGGACACCCACCGGATCAATAGGGTCAGTGTCATTGATTTGCTTTCGCTTCGGAAAGCGGGTCCGGAAAGCGGGTCAGGTTCACTTGCTTCTTAACGTTGCAATTGCGGTTCATGCGCTGCGATAGCTGACGCGTACTCCTGCAGTTCCTCCAGGTTGTTGGTCTGCGGCAGCGGAAACGTTTGACAGGGCATTCCCGTCTTCATGCTGTGCAGCAGTGCCTGATTTGCGCGTCGCGGCCACTTGCTGAGCCACGAGGCCTCGAGGCCGGTGAGCGGGTGCAGATCGCCGGTTGGCAGGAAGCTCGACCAGCGTTCGTGCAAGACTTTGGCGGCGACCCTGTCGATCACTTGTGAGGCCAGGGTCATGGAGGCCAGGGTCAGGTCTTTCAAAGTAGCACTCTTGCTGCCGTTATATCGGTGTCAGTTGAAGTCCAGGTCCAGGAACATGGCATTCCAAACGCGTACGGCTTGACTGCAAATTCCACGACAAAGGTAGACGGTGATGTGTCTGCTCGGTCTATGTCGTTTTCGACGAGCGCGTGGCCGTCCGACGCACTAGACTCCTCGCGTGATCCGCGCATCGACATGCCTGCTGTTGTGCCTGCTACCGGGCTTGGCGCCCGGTTACGCGGCTCGCCTGCCAGCCGACGCCGTTGGCAATCACACCGACGAGTTGCACGGCAATGGCCGCATGATTGGACACCGCGTGGATCGGCTGGTTAGACCGCCCACCACGCACACCTACAACGCCGCCAACGAGCGTGTCACCACCACGCGTCCGGACCAGATCGTCGAGCGCAGCAGCTATTTCGCCTGGGGCGATGTGGCATCGAGCACCGATGCCGATGGCATCACCACCACCTTTGCCTACGACCTGCGCCGTCGACTCATCACTGAGACGCGCCCGCACCGCAGCAGCGACACCGCCATCACCCGCCACGACTACGACGGCCACGGCAACCGCATCGCGACCACGCGGCCGCTGG
>JBQTGY010000097.1:0-3329 GCA_052390415.1 Pseudomarimonas sp.
CCACGGTGGTGAATACCGACGCCCTGGGGCGTGCTCAGGTGGGACTGCGCTTTGGTGCAACGCCCGGCGCAATCAGTGTGCGAGCCAGCAGCACTTTGGCAGCCGCGCCTGTGCTGTTCACCGCGCAAGCAGTCTTGCCGGGCTTGCGTGTGGTCTCCGGCAATGGCCAAAGCGCTGAGCCAGGATCGACATTGGCTCAGGACTTGGTCATCAGCATCGCTCCTACGCAAACCAAGGCTCTGGGCGGCGTGGCAATCTTGTGGGAGGTGCTGGCGGGTGGTGGTCGGGTAGCTGCAAGCAGCACGGTAACTGACAGCACCGGTCAATCTCGCAATCAGTTGACGCTGGGCCCGCAAGCAGGAAGCAATCAAGTACGTGCCAGTATCGCTGGCGGCCCCAGCATCACCTTCAGTGCCGACGGCATCGTTACCCAGGTTGAGCTGACCAAGGTCTCCGGCGACAACCAAGCGGAGTTGGCGACCAATCTCGATTCCGCACCGTTGGTAATTCGCGTAAGACGGGTGGGAGGAGGTGCGCCGTTTGCGAACGCGACCATCGTCTGGACCGGAAACAACGCCGGTTTCACGGTGGCCAACAGCACCACACTCGCAAACCAGACCACCAGCGTGACCAACGGTCAGGGTGAGGCCCAAATCATTGCCCGCGTGATTGCCAGTGGCCCGGCAACGGTGAGCGCCCGTCTGCAAGACAGCGTTGCCGATCCGCTGGTTTTCTCGCTGGTAGGCGCGATTGCCAATACAGAAGCACTGAACAGCAACGAAGAGCGCGTAGCCGAGGTATTGGACTCTGCGTGTGTGGCCCTGGCCGCATTGGGCTCACGCACCGCTGAGCAGGATGATTTGTTGCTGCGATGCCGTGAATTGCAGCGCAATTCCGGTCCCAACCCGGATGATGTATCTGAAGCGCTTGAAACGCTGGATCCGGATGTCGCGCTGGCGATGACTGGCGCCGGCCTGGAAGTGGTGACGACCCAGATCAGTAACGTCAACGGGTACTTGATTGAGGCTCGCAACAACCCGGGCGGACGCGGCCAGTTCCGGCTTGCGGTCGCCACGCCCGACGGTGCATTGCCGCTCTCGTTCTTGCCTTCGAATCTCCTTGCCGCCAATGCTGCGCAAGCGACGGAAGAAGAATCTGCCGAAGGACAAGACCTAGGGCCCGATTTCGGACGCTGGGGCTTCTTCGCCAGTGGCACGATCGGCCGAGGTGACTACCGCGACGGTGACCGCACGCCGGACTACGACTACAGCTCGGGCAACCTCACGGCGGGCGTCGACTATCGCCTGAGCGATTCGGTCATCGTCGGTGCTGGCTTGGGCTTCTCTCGCAACAACACCGATCTCCGCAATGATGGCGGCAGCCTCGATACCTCGGGTTTCAATTTTGTCGGTTATGCAAGCTGGTACAACCAGAGCCAGTGGTTTGTCGATGGCGTGCTTACGATCGGACGCAATGACTACGACTTGCTGCGCAACCTTCGTTACACGATTCCCGCAGTGGGCAGCGGCACCACAACCATCAACCAGGTGGCAACTTCAAGCACCAAGGGCGACCAGTTGGGCGCATCGCTGGCAGTGGGGCGCGACTGGCAGAAGGGTCCCTGGAGTATCAACTCCTACCTGCGTGCGAACTACCTGAGCACTGACTACGACGCCTATCAGGAACGCATGATCGCCAACTTGCCGGGTGCCGGCCTCGCGCTTGCGGTCGACGCACGCAAACTGACCAACACCAGCACCGTGCTCGGAGGCCGGGCAACCTATGTCATGAGCCGCGACTGGGGCATCTTGATGCCACACGGTCAGTTGGAGTGGGAGCGCAGCTTTGAAGATGATCCAACTCAGTTGGTGACTCGCTTTCTGGCTGACCCTACCGGCACGACATTTGTCCAGTTTGGCGATGAAATCGACGACAACTTCTTCAACGTGGGTTTGGGAGTGTCCGCGTTGTGGCCCGGTGGACGGTCTGCCTACTTGGCTTATGAGCGATTGCTCGGGTCTTCGCGATTGTCTCAAGACACCTTGTCGCTTGGTGTGCGGGTAGAGTTTTAGGTCCGTGAGCCGAGTTTTCACCAAAGATGACACACGCGGGTTGAACCGACCGCTGATTCGCGCGCGTCTTGCTTGCGGCAACTTTCCTTGCCACGGCATGATGGGGACCGGTCTCGACGAGAGGGCGTTGAGCATGAGCAACCTTGGTAATCCGATGCAGCAGTCACACGATTGGCGAGCCGGGCACCGGTTCGCTCAAAGGGAAAGGATGCCCCTATGATCGAGTTCGGTCACTTGAGTCACGTAGGGCTGCGCCGCGAGCACAACGAGGACACCTACTACGGTGACGCCGAATTGGGTCTGTGGCTGGTTGCCGATGGCATGGGCGGTCACGAGTTCGGAGAAGTCGCGAGCGCGTTGGCTCGCGAAACGATCGTCCGCGAAGTGCAAGCGGGCAAATCGCTGTCCGACGCCATCCGGGCGGCCGATGAGGAAATCATCGGACACTCCCGCAGTCGTGCCGAAGCGCTGCCGATGGGCACGACCATCGCCGCGGTGAAAGCAGCCGGAGACCGTTTTGAAATGTCATGGGTCGGCGACTCCAGGGTCTACCTCTGGAACGGCTCGCTGCGCCAGATTTCGCAAGATCACTCTTATGTGCAGGAACTCATTGACCAGGGTGCGATTACCGCCGAGCAGGCGCGCACGCATCCTCACCGGAATGTCGTTACCCAGGCGTTGGGCGTCACAGATCCGCATAGCCTCAGGGTGGACACGGTCGCGGGCGAACTGAAGCAAGGCATGCAGCTATTGCTGTGCAGCGACGGGCTGACAGAAGAAGTCGATGACGATGCCATCGCCAAGCTACTCGGCCGCAAGGAGCTAACTGCCCAAGAGTGTGTGGACCAACTGATAATGGCCGCGCTCGATGGCGGCGGCTCTGACAACGTCACCGTGGTGTTGGTCCGGCAACGTTAGTAAGCAAGATTGGGCAGCCTCATCGAAACCAAATCAGCGCACGCGATCCAGCTGGAACGCCCTGCATTGAAGTTGCGAAAGCGGTTGGAGGTTGACGGCTGACTAGGGAATCTCCTGAAGGCACCCGTCCGGTCTATTGGCGCCGGACGGCTCGGCAATCGCAACGGGAAAGCAGCCGGAATGCCAGGTCAATTTCGGCAACTACCGAGCTTGGCCCGGACATTTCATGAGGTCGCGTGAAAATGCCTTCTTCCTGTTGCTGAATAAGGCAATCCGTCGAATCGTGCTTCGAACAGACTGTCCGCCCGCATTTTCCCGCTGGCGCGGCCCTCGCTTGTC
>JBQTGY010000098.1:0-2041 GCA_052390415.1 Pseudomarimonas sp.
AGGGGAGCGCACAGGCCAGCCATTGAGCCGCGAAAGGATCGAGTTTCGGGTGCTGACAAGGTCCCTATCTTGGAAGGCAACACGCACGGGCGCGCTATTGCGAGCGCCCGCGCGACCCGGCGTGGTCATAGCACCTGGCATGTGCGGAAGCTCCTTGTGCGGGAACCGGGAGAGCTTGGGTCTGGCCGGCGCGGTGTGGCCGGTCCGCAGCGGGAAGGCGAGGAGCCGAAGCCGGTGATGAACGGACCCAAGCAGTCAGACCTCGCCATAGTAGCGATGAAGCCGACGAACAAAACCGGTGCTGAACCGGCGGAGGAGTCGGTGGAGCCAAGGGCGGGGGCCGAGGGGAACGCGCACCAGCGAAGCACGCACCGGACGCAGATCCGGGCTCGCGTGTCCCAAGCGCTGGCGCGTGTACGTCAAGCGGCACGGGAGCGGAAGCAGGAACGGTTCACCGCGCTGCTCCACCACGTCAATGTCGATCTGCTTTGGCTGTCGTTTCACGCCTTGAAGCGTGCGGCGGCACCGGGCGTGGACGGGGTGACGTGGCAGGATTACGCCGTGAATCTGGACAGCAATCTTGTGGATTTGCACGCGCGAATCCACCGGGGCGCTTATCGGGCACTGCCCAGCCGGCGCAAGTTCATTCCCAAGCCGGACGGGCAGCAGCGGCCGCTGGGCATCGCTGCGCTGGAGGACAAGGTTGTCCAGCGTGCGCTGGTCGCGGTGCTCAATGCGATCTACGAGGAAGACTTTCTCGGTTTCTCGTACGGCTTTCGGCCGCAGCGCAGTCAGCACGATGCGCTGGATGCTTTGGTCGTCGGCATCGAGCGCAGGCGGGTGAACTGGATTGTGGACGTCGACATCCGACGTTTCTTCGACTCGGTCAGCCACGCATGGCTGCTACGCTTCCTGGAGCACCGGATCGGCGACGAGCGCATTCTGCGGCTGATCCGCAAATGGCTGAACGCGGGAGTGCTCGACGCGGGCGAGGTGACGCAAGCCGTCGACGGTACGCCACAAGGGGCGACGATCTCGCCGCTGCTGGCCAACGTCTTTCTGCACTACGTCATGGACCTGTGGGCGCAGCAGTGGCGAGGCCGCCACGCGAGCGGCGACACGATCATCGTGCGTTACGCGGACGATGCTGTGTTTGGTTTCGAGCACGAAGCCGAGGCTAGGCGGTTCTTGGAGGATTTGCAGCAGCGGTTGGCGGAGTTTTCGCTGACGCTCCATCCGGACAAGACCCGGCTGATCGAGTTTGGTCGGCGCGCGGCGGAGCGCCGTGAGCAGCGTGGGTTGGGCAAGCCGGAGAGCTTTACCTTCCTGGGTTTCACGCTGATCTGCGGGACCACGCGCACGGGCCGTTTCCAGCTTCAGCGCAAGACCCGGCGGGACCGCATGCGGGCGACGCTCAGGAGAGTGAAGGACGAGTTGCGCCGGCGCATGCATCAGTCGATCCCGGAACTGGGGCGCTGGTTGCGGCAGGTGACGACGGGCTTCTTCGCCTACCACGCGGTGCCCACGAATGTCCGGGCACTCATGGCCTTCCGCTACCACGTTACGGTTCTTTGGAAACGTGCGCTGTCGCGGCGCAGCCAGAAGGCGGCGATGACCTGGGGGCGGATCGCAAAACTCGTCAAAGACTATCTGCCTTGCGCGCGCATCCTGCACCCGTGGCCGGGTCAACGCTTCGACGTCAAACACCCAAGGTGGGAGCCGAGTGCGAGAATCGCGCCTGCTCGGATCTGTGCGGGGGGCGTGCAGTAATGCGCGTTTCTACCGCGATTCAGAGTCATTCGATCGATGGGGTCAGAGTCATTGATTTCCATCGCCGCCCGCTGCGGCTGCGCGCGGCAATGGCCCTGATCGTTGCTGCGGCGCCAATGATCACTCTGAGCTTGGAGCGATGACCAGCCTTCGACCTGCGGAATCAATGACACTGACCCAATTGATCGGCGAGCTGCAACGCATCACCGATCCCAGCACCGCCGCGACCACCTTTGAAGTCGACGCCAACGGCTACAAGACCGCCGACATC
>JBQTGY010000099.1:0-18426 GCA_052390415.1 Pseudomarimonas sp.
AATGGTCGCCGACGTTGATCAACGACTGGAACTTTTCACCGTCGGAACAAGGCGCGTTTTTCAGGGACGTGATGCAGGGAAAAGCCAGAAGCGGATCTGCTGATCCATGACAGCTATTGTCCCGGCGACCCTTGACCTTGGAGCTCTGGCCAACCAGCACTTGAGCACCTGACCAGCGGCTGCCGACCTTTTTTCGGCCAGTCGAAATCGCGTCGGGCCCGGGCAGAGCGGTCGTTCGCCGAGGCTCGATCACGCGCGCAGACGATGCATTGCGAGTGTCGTCCAATCGGGTGTCCAAGGAATCGGGGCAAGATCCAGGGCCCTGATGCAGGAATATCTGGACGACAAAGGCGTTAACCCGGACATTTCATGAGGGGGTGCGAGTGATCACGTTCGGCGGCTTCGCCGCTACGCGGGGCTGTTGCCCCGAGCGGATTTGCGGCCAGCGCAAGGCGCGCCCGTGAACAAGGGCGCTTTGACGAGTCCTGTGGACTCGTCAGCCCGCGGAGAACGCCCCGGCAGGGGCCGGAATGGTGGGCCCATTGCGGCGAGGCGCAACGCAGCGATGGCCGCAAAGACCAAGTGAGCATCGTGCCAGCGGGAAAACGCAGCGAACACTTTGTCATTTTGAATTTCATCACTTTTGACGAGGCGCACCAACGAAGTTCGGGCGTTTTCTCGCGACCTCATGAAATGTCCGGGCTAAGTGGAGTGCAGGCACGAGCTGCAGCACCAAACCCCTTACGACTTGCCGGATCCAGGCTCATACGTGTGGGAACACGAGTCGAGAAGCCATGCACGGTAGTAGCCATACGATTGCGGCATCATGTGGCGTTGACGGGTGTTTCATTCCTGGAGTAAGCAGTTGAACAAGGTGACACGGATGTTGCAGACGCTGATTTGGCTCAGCCTGCCCTTGCTGGGCTTGGCTGAAGGCGCCGAGCCCACGCAACGCGGCTCGCCGATTGCCGAATTTCTGGATAGCCAGGGTCGGCTGCGCACGCCCGAGGGTTACACCGGCAGCCTGGACCCCAAGGGTTATCGGATGGTGACCGAAGCTGGGCAGTCGCCGAAGTTTGTTCCAGATTCGGGCGTTTTGCCCAAAGGCGCCACAGACGGACAGTGGACAGGATTTGGCGGTAATCGGAATGGCTGCGGTGGCAGAATCGACGCAATAGCGTTAATGCCAAACGGCGATTTTGTAGTGGGAGGTAGATTCTCAATTTGCACCGGGGTCATCGCAAACCACATTGCCCTCTATTCGCCCAGCAGCAATACGTGGTCGAGCTTGGGTACGGGCAGTGGCAATGGGGTGAGTGGCAATGTCCAAGCCCTCGCCGTATCCGGCAGCGATCTTTATGTCGGTGGCATTTTCACGCAAGCAGGCGGCCTACCGGCCAATAACATAGCGCGCTGGGATGGTAGCGCCTGGTCGAGCTTGGGTACGGGCAGCGGCAATGGGGTGAGCGGAAGCGTCGGAGCCCTCGCCGTATCGGGCAGCGATCTCTATGTCGGTGGCTTTTTCACCCAAGCGGGCGGCGTACCGGCCAATCGCGTAGCGCGCTGGAACGGTAGTGTCTGGTCGAGCTTGGGTACGGGCAGCGGGATTGGGGTGAATGGCGAAGTCCAAGCCCTCGCGGTATCCGGCGGCGATCTCTATGTCGGGGGAGGATTCACGAATGCGGGCGGGCAACCGGCCAATCACCTAGCGCGCTGGGATGGTAGCGTCTGGTCAAGCTTGGGTACGGGCATCAGCAATGGGGTGAATGGCGGTGTCCGTGCTCTCGCGGTATCCGGCAGCGATCTCTATGTCGGGGGAAGATTCACGAATGCGGGCGGGCAACCGGCCAATCACCTAGCGCGCTGGGATGGTAGCGCCTGGTCGAGCTTGGGTACGGGCAGCGGGAATGGCATGGATGACCAAGTCCTTGCACTCGCGGTATCCGGCAGCGATCTCTATGTCGGTGGCTCTTTCAAGCAGGCAGGCGGCCTACCGGCCAATAGCGTAGCGCGCTGGGATGGTAGCGCCTGGTCGAGCTTGGGTACGGGCAGCGGCATTGGTGTGAATGGTTTTGTCCAAGCCCTCGCCGTAAACGGCAGCGATCTCTATGTCGGTGGCTTTTTCACCCAAGCGGGCGGCGTATTGGCCAATCTCGTAGCGCGCTGGGATGGTAGCGTCTGGTCGAGCTTGGGTACGGGCAGCGGCAATGGGGTGAGTGGCTTTGTCCAAGCCCTCGCCGTATCCGGCAGCGATCTCTATGTCGGTGGCCTTTTCACCCAAGCGGGCGGCGTATTGGCCAATCACGTAGCGCGCTGGGATGGTAGCGCCTGGTCGAGCTTGGGTACGGGCAGCGGAAATGGGGTGGATGTCCTGGTCTATGCCCTCGCGGTATCCGGCGGCGATCTTTATGTCGGTGGCGATTTCACGCAAGCGGGCGGCCTACCGGCCAATCACGTGGCGCGTTGGGATGGTAGCGCCTGGTCGAGTTTGGGTACGCGCAGCGGCAATGGGGTGAATGGTTTTGTCGAAGCCCTCGCGGTGTCCGGCAGCGATCTTTATGTCGGTGGCGATTTCACGCAAGCAGGTGGCCTACCGGCCAATGACGTGGCGCGTTGGAATGGTAGCGTCTGGTCGAGCTTGGGTACGGGCAGTGGCAATGGTGTGAATGCTGGCAATGTCCGTGCCCTCGCGGTATCCGGCAGCGATCTCTATGTCGGTGGCTCTTTCAAGCAAGCAGGCGGACTGCCAGCCAATAACGTAGCGCGCTGGGATGGTAACGTCTGGTCGAGCTTGGGCAGTGGCGTGGATGAAGGTGCTGTCTGGATAGTCTTTGACCTCGCGGTATCTGGCGGCCATCTCTATGTCGGGGGCCAATTCTTTCTGGCAGGCGGCCAACCGGCCGATCACGTGGCGCACTGGAACGGTAGCGTCTGGTCGAGCTTGGGCGCCGGCGGCACCGGCATCGGCGATGGTTTTGCAATCGCCCAAGTCCATGCCCTCGCGGTATCCGGCAGCGATCTTTATGCCGGAGGCTTGTTTACCCAAGCGGGCGGCCTACCGGCCAATTACATAGCACGCTGGGATGGTAGCGCCTGGTCGAGCTTGGGTACGGGCAGCGGCAATGGGGTGAGTGGAAGCGTCCGAGCACTCGCCGTATCGGGCAGCGATCTCTATGTGGGTGGCTTCTTTGGGACTGCGGGTGGGCAGGCTTCTTTGAGTATTGCCAAGTGGGGACCTAGTGAAATGATCTTTGTCAATGGTTTCGAGGGAAATTAGGGCGATAGGCTGGAGGGCGGTAGACCCTATGCGTCGGGGGAAGGGTCGCCGACATGAAATCCCACGGCTTTCCAGAGCCCTCGCCAGGTTTCCGCAGCCAGTGGCCCTGCCGATCATCCGAAGACCACCATCGACTGGTTCGAGATCGCCGCGAGCATTCCATCGGGTGCCCAGATCAACGTCGACTGGTTGAGATAGCCGTCGGCCGCGGCGAGCATGCGCGTATCGACGCGCCAGCCCGTCATGCCGGCATCAGGCGAAAGCGCGCCCGGCAGTTCCAGCATCCAGGTCACGGAGGCGCCTGGCGTCGGCCGGTCGAGCATCGATAGCGCGACCGGCGGGATGAAGTCGGCGAGCGCGATCAGATGCGCCTCGGTGAATTCGCCGGCGTCGCGAAAATCGAGCAGCACCACGCCCTCGGGCTGCGGGTGCGCGCTGAACGGCAAGCCGCCGCGGATCCAGCGTGCGTCGAAGTGCTGGGTGAAGCTCGGGACGTGCTGCTCGGCCACGGCACCCATGCGCTGCGGCGGCTGAGGATCGGCGACGTCGGGGCGCCGCGGCGCGAGGCCAATCTTCGATGCGCGTGGCGCTCCGAAGACACCGATCACGATGGCCAGCGTTTCGCCGTTCGCGATCAGACGCGCTTCGACCTGGGTGGCGCTCTTGCCGGTGCGCAGCACGTGCGCGCGGGCATTCACCGCTCCGGCCGGGATCGGCGCGATGAAGGTGGTCTGCAGCGTCCGCAATGGCAGTTCGGGGACCACGGTTCGCATCGCCGCGAGCGCGACCACTACCTGCAGTCCGCCGAATACGCTGCGGCCCTGCAGCCAGTCGTCGCCAACGAACAGCTGCGCGCTGCCGGCATCGAGCTGCATGCCGCGGAGCATGTCCGACAGGATCATGGCGCGATCTGCAGTGTGGCGCGGGCCGCCTGTTCCAGGGCTGCCATCACCAGCCGATAGGGCTGCGGGCCATGGCTGATGCGTGCCACGCCGAGCCCAGCGAGTGTATCCGGCGGCGGCAGCGCAGGCAGATACATCACGTTGATCGGCAAGCTCACGGCGGCGCACAGGCGCCCGATCGCGGCCGCGTCGGTCAAGCCGGGCACGAAGTAACCGCTCGCGCCCGCCTCGGCATAGGCGCGCGCCCGCTCGATTGCCGCATCCACCAGCACGCCGTCGTGCTGGCGCGATTGCAGGAACAGGTCGGTGCGCGCATTGATGAAGATCGGGATGCCGGCCGCGTCCGCTACCTGCCGCAGTGCGCGCAAACGCGCCGCCTGCTGGTTGATCGGGTACAGCGAACTGGAAGTTTCATCGACCACGCGGTCCTCGAAGTTGACGCCAATCGCGCCGGTGTCGAGCACTTCCTTGAAATTCGCGGCCACCGAGTCCGGATCGGAGGCATAGCCGCCTTCGAAGTCGAGGCTCACCGGCACATCGACGGCGCCGACGATGCGCCGGATATTGGCCAGTGCGAGCGCCAGCGGCATGGCCTCGCCATCGCCGAATCCATGCGCGGCGGCGACCGACCAGCTGCCGGTCGCAATCGCTCGCGCGCCAGCCTTTGCGATCACCGCGGCGCTGCCGGCATCCCAGGCATTGAACAGCACCAGCGGCAAGCCTTTGACGTGCATCGCCGCAAATGCGTGGGCTCGACGGATCTGTTCGCTCATCGGAATGCTCGGCCGGGTCGGCCTTACAGGCTACTCGATACGCGCGGGTGGTTTCCGCCAACGTCGGCGCAGATCACGCCGCCGCCACGTGGCTGCTATTGGGCATGTTGATCGCGTCGGCAGCTATTTGAATCTCTGTCGACGCATCCAGTATCCCGATTCCGAAGTCGCTGGTCTGCTGTGCACGATTCCTGATCGCTCAGCCACGCTCCGCAACGGGCGTGAACTGCCCTGTCACGCCCGCGCCGGATCGCCCAGGAACACCCGCGCATAACGCAGTCCGAAATACAGGATGAAGCCGTAACACAGCATCGGCACGATGAAGGACGGTTGCACGCCGGCGCTGTCGGCCACAAAACCCTGCGCGAACGGAATCAATGCGCCGCCGACGATGGCCATGCAGAGTACGCCGGATCCTTGCCCGGTGCGTTGCCCCAGGCCGTGCAGGGCGATGCTGAAGATGGTCGGAAACATGATCGAGTTGAACAGGCCGACGGCGAGGATGGCCCACATCACCGCACGCCCTTCGCCCAGAACCGTGAACAGGATCAGCAGGATCGCGCAGCCCGCGTTGAAGGCCAAGGTGACGCCGGGGCTGACCTTGCGCATCACTGCAAAGCCGATGAAACGGCCGACCATGGCCAGGCCCCAGTAGTAGGCGACGTACGTGGCGGCGGTGGCGTGGTCGAGGCCGGCGATGTGCGGCTCGGCAAAGAAGTTGACCAGAAAACTGCCGATACTGACCTCGGCACCGACGTAAAGGAAGATCGCGACAGCACCCAACACCAGATTGCGCTGACGAAGCAGTGATGACCCGTCATGCGATTCAACCGACGCCGCCGCGTGTTCGATACGCGGCAGTCGCGCAAAGGCGAAGAACAGTGCCAACAGCAGCAGCGCCCCGGCCAGCATCAGGTAAGGCCCCTGCACGGTGGCCACTTCGGCCGCGCGATGCGCCGTGCGCTCGACGTCGCTCATGGCAGCGAGATCCGCCTCGCTGATCAGGGCGACGCCGCCGAGGATCAACAGGCCGCCGAACAACGGTCCGACGGTGGTTCCCAGCGAATTGAAAGCTTGGGTCAGGGTCAGGCGGCTGGATGCCGTGCGCGGATCGCCGAGCAAGGTGACGAAGGGATTGGCCGCGACCTGCAGGATGGTGATGCCCGAGGCGAGCACGAACAGGGCGAGCAGGAACAGGGCATAGCCGCTGCTCGCTGCCGGATAGAACAGCGCGCAACCGCAGGACGCGATCACCAGGCCAGCCACCGCGCCCTTCTGGTAACCGATCTTGCGGACCAGTCCGCCGGCCGGCAGCGAGACCACGAAATAGGCACCAAAGAAGCAGAACTGCACCAGCATCGCCTGCACGTAGCTAAGCGTGTAGACCGACTTCAGGTGCGGGATCAACACATCGTTCAGCGAGGTCAGCATCCCCCACATGAAAAACAGGATGGTGATGATGATCAGGGCGCGGCCATTGGACTGACTGCCAGCAGCGGCCACTCCCGGGTTGATTTGAGCGGCGTCGATTTGAACAGGACTGTGACTCATGCGTGTTACCCCTCCCAGGGCCGTCCGTTGCGGACGTGTGCCCGGATTGTGCTGGAGCCGGAACGGAATGACAACGCTGTCAAACACGTCCGAATGTCTTATAGTGAAAGCCGAATCGAACGACCCGGAGAGGATGTATGGCGCGGGCGCGCATCGAAGACGTAGCCACTGCTGCCAACGTCTCAATCAAGACGGTGTCACGCGTGCTCAACCGTGAGGCCAACGTACGCGCGGAGACTCGCGAGCGGGTCTTGCAGGCGGTGAAGGCCCTGCGTTACACACCGGATGCCTCCGCCCGCAGCCTTGCCGGCAACCGCTCCTTCAACATTGCGCTGCTCTACAACAACCCCTCGGACAACTACATGATGGGCGTGATTTCGGGCGTACTCGACGCCTGCGCCCACGAGCAGTACCACATGCTGCTCTGCCCGGCCGCGGTGGACGAAGCCGGCCTGCTTCACGATGTCGACGAACTCGTCGCGCGATCACGGCCGGACGGCCTGCTGCTGACCCCACCACTCACCGATTCGCCAGCCCTGCTCGCACACCTTGCCGAACTGGGCATTCCGTTCGCCAGCATCTCGCCACGCATCCAGGAAGGCTGCCTGGGCGTGACAATGAATGAGCCCGCAGCCGCCGAGCAGATGGTTCACCATCTGCTCTCGCTGGGTCACCGCCGCATCGCGCACATCATTGGCCATCCGGCGCACGGGGCCAGCAGCTGGCGCTTGGACGGTTACCGTCGTGGCCTCGCCGGCGGCGCGTTGCCCGCTGCGCCTGATCTCGAAGTGCCCGGCGAGTTCTCCTTCGAGTCGGGCCTGGCCGCGGCCAGGCAACTGCTGGACATGCCCAACCCACCCACAGCGGTGTTTGCTGCCAATGACGACATGGCTGCGGGTGTCATCCATCTCGCCAACGAGCGCGGCATCCGCATTCCGGCAGATCTCTCGGTCTGCGGCTTCGACGACACTCCAATCTCGCGTCAGCTGTTCCCGTCCTTGACCACGATTCACCAGCCCACCCACGAGATGGGACAACTCGCCACCCATGCCCTGCTCGGATTCATCCGGAGCGGCAAAAACACCGGAATTCACCGCGTGGGACATACGCTGAAGGTAAGGAGCTCAACCGGACCGGTGCCGTGAGCCTGTCGGATGCCGATACGAGCAGCACCATCCTGCCGCGCCACGCTCGGTGTCTCTGCGGATCATTGCCCGACAGGAAGTACCTGTGACAAACGATTCGGAGCCCGAAAAGCCAACATGTCACTGATCGCTTGAATCGAGCCTACCTCAGCGACGGCGAATTGCGTCGTCAATGGCTGGCCGCTGGCGACATGAACTGAGTGAAGGCGCTGCATTTGAGCTTGTATGGCATAACAATGAACTCACCGATCCACCCGGCCAACGCCCGGCTGGATTTGCCGAGCAGCATCGCATGCGACCTCGCGCTGGTGTCTCGCGATTACGGTAAGTCTGCAGAGCTGGACTTGGCTACCGGCGAGCCGGCGGCACCGCGCCGCCGCCGTTCATCGATGTGCGACTCGACAAGGGCAAGGCGCGGGGTTGGTTCGACGTACTGATGGACTTTGACCTTTCCGGGCAACCCGTCGACTGGCAGCGGCTGGGCAACGAGAACCTCGACTGACTTGCCAGCGGCAGGACTTGCGCGGCCCCATTTGACGTTGCGCCAAAGCGGCTGCCATGTGCTCCATCATCTGCCCGCGCTGAGCGAGTAGCAGGCTGCCGATGGCCCCTTTGGTGAGAGTCTGAGCGGATATTTTGGGGGCGACGTTAGCGACCGCTCTCTGCTGGGCAGCGCGGAGCTCGACGGGCGCAAGCCGACCCGAAGCGGAAGTTCGAAATATCCAAGTCCAAAGTAGAAAGTTGAGAGTGTTCCGGGGTGTGAACACGCCCACCTCGCTACCTTCCGCATCGCGCATCGGCATGGCTCGGCTTCAGCTCAGTCCATCCGCGGCAGATCGAACACCAGCAGCTCGGCACCTTCTCCTTTCTCGATCACTACAGCGGCCTCGTCGCGGTACAGCAGCGCGTCGCCGGACGCGAGCGGGCGGCCGTTGACCACCGCCTTGCCCTTGACCACGTGCACGTAGCCCAGGCGTTCCGGCGCCAGCGCGAGCGTTGCGGTCTCGCTGCCATCGAACAAGCCGGCATACAGGCTGGTGTCCTGATTGATCGTCACCGATCCATCGGTGCCATCCGGGCTGGCCACCAGGCGCAGGCGACCGCGTTTCTCCACATTGGAGAAATACTTCTGCTCGTAGCTGGGCTTGATCCCGCGGAATTTCGGAATGACCCAGATCTGCAGGAAGTGGGTGATGCCGCCCGCGCTGTGGTTGAACTCGGAGTGGGTGACGCCGCTGCCGGCGCTCATCCGCTGCACTTCACCCGGCACGATCGCGGCACCATTGCCCATCGAATCCTTGTGCGCCAGCGCGCCATCGATGACGTAGCTGATGATCTCCATGTCGCTATGACTGTGGGTACCGAAGCCCTGGCCGGGCTGCACGCGATCCTCGTTGATCACGCGTAGCGGTCCCCAGTGCATATGGCTCGGGTCGTAGTACTCTGCGAACGAGAAGCTGTGCCAGGAATCCAGCCAGCCGTGTTGGGCATGACCGCGGTCGCGGGCGGCGCGCAAGGTGATCATGACAGGGCTCCTTCAAACTTGCGGCTGCGATTGACGATCAGGGCATCAAGACTGAACTGGCCGGAGCCGTGGCTGGCAAGCAACAGGAAGCCGCCGGCGATGGCGATGTTCTTCATCAGGTGAATGACCTGCATCTGATCGGCCGGGTTCCAGTGGAACAGGAAGCCGGTGGTCAGCGAGAACAGTGCCAGGCCAAGTGCCGCCCAGCGGGTGAGCAGGCCGGTCAGCACGGCGAAGCCACCGCCGACTTCGGCGAGGATCACCAGCGGCAGCAGGGCACCGGGTACGCCCATGGCTTCCATGTATTGCTGGGTGCCGGCATAGGCGCCGATCTTGCCGAGGCCGGAGACGATGAAAATGAGGGACAGGCCAGAGCGGCCAAACAGCGTGGACAGACCATTCATGAGGTGACTCCCGAGTGTGTCAGGCCGGCCGCGGCGCGGGATGCGGGAGCGGAGGGCCATGGGTGGGAATCATGCGCGCCGGTATTGGTGCGAAAAAGTAGGCAAATGCGAATTGATTGTTTCCGTTAAGGCACCAAAAAGCGCTAGGCTAGAGACGGTCATTTAGCTCCGGAGGCGGGGATGGACCGCATCGAATGCATGCGCACCTTTGTGGAAGCGGTGCGCGCGGGCGGATTCTCGGCGGCGGCGCGCAAACTGGACCTGCCGCGCTCCAAGGTCAGCAAGCAGATCCAGTCGCTGGAAGCGATGCTGGGCGTGCAGCTGCTGATGCGCACCACCCGCAACATCCATCTCACCGATGCCGGCACTGCCTATCTCGATGCCGCCGTCGAGATCCTGCATGCACTGGATGCGGCCGAGGATCAGGCGCGAGGCAGCACGACCGGGTTACGCGGCGTCTTGCGCGTCAACGCCCCGGTGTCTTTCGGCGTGCGCGTGCTCTCGAAACTGGTGCCGAAGTTCCACGCGCTGCATCCCGACGTGGAGCTGCAGCTGTCGCTGACCGATCAGCTGATCGACCCGGTGAAGGGTGGCTTCGACCTCACCATCCGCATCGCCAATCTGCAGGACTCGTCGTTGGCGGCGCGCCAGATCATGCCGGCACCGCGACGGCTGGTCGCGTCGCCGACGTATCTCAAGCATGCCGGCACGCCGGCATCGCCCAAGGATCTGACCGACGCCTCCATGCTCAACTACGGCTGCCTGCAGGGCGGCACTACCCTCGCCTTCACCCGCGGCAAGGCGATAGAGCGGGTTCGCACACGCGGCCCGCTGATGGCCGACAACGGCGATTTCCTGTGCCTGATGGCAGAAGCCGGCATGGGCATAGCGCTGCTGCCCGACTTCATCACCGCCGAGGCCATTGCTGCCAAGCGGCTGGTGCCCGTGTTGAACGATTGGCTACCGCCGCCAATCGCCGTGCACGCGCTGTTCCCTGCCGCGCGCAACCTGCCCAGGCGAACGCGGCTGTTCGTCGACTTTCTGCTTGACGCATTGAAGTCCAAGCGCTGAGTCGCGCCGACAGCAACAATGATTGTCACTTTTATGGAGACAGACTTGTCGCGATTCGCTGCTAGATCGAACCCAATGTGCGACGTAGCCTGAGTCCACCCGCCCAATTCCAGGCGGATGACTCAAGGAGATTCGCCATGGCCAAGGCCACACCCACCCCCGCCAAGTCCCTGCTCAGCCCGCAGGATCACACCCTGATCCTGATCGACCACCAGTCGCAGATGGCGTTCGCCACCCAGTCCATCGACCCGGTGACGCTGCGCAACAACACCGCCCTGGTCGCCCGCAGCGCCGCCGGCTTCGGCGTTTCGACCATCCTCACCACGGTGGCCGAAAAGAGCTTCTCCGGCCCGATCTTCCAGGAAATTCGCGACGCCTTTCCTGGCGTGGCAGCGATCGACCGCACCACGATGAACACCTGGGAAGATGCCAACGTCATCGCGAAGGTGAATCAGATCGGCAAGTCGCGGCTGGTCATCGCCGGCCTGTGGACCAGCGTGTGCATCGTCGGCCCCGTGCTGTCCGCGCTGGAGCAGGGATTCGAGGTGTATGTGATTGCCGATGCCAGCGGCGACGTCACCCATGAAGCGCACGAACGCGCCATGCAGCGCATGGTCCAGGCCGGCGCGCGACCGATGACGGCGCTGCAGTATCTGCTCGAGCTGCAGCGGGATTGGGCACGAGGCGAGACCTACGCGCTGACCACCGGGATCGCCAAGGTGCATGGCGGCGGATACGGCCTGGGCATCGACTACGCCAAGGCCATGTTCGGTGCCAGCGAGGGCGGGCACTGAGTCGGTGGCCCTCTCCCCCTGCGGGAGAGGGCAGCCGCGGTTCAATGACCCGCGGGAAGGCGGCCGTTCCGGCGCAGCCAGCTTCCCTGGGTTTTGCCGGGCGCGGCGCTACGCGCTGGACGCACTGCGTCGCGAGCAGGAGGATGCACGGTGACACATCGACATGATCCATCCCGTCGGCGTTTCGTCCAGGCCATGGCCGCCGCGGGTTCGGCGGCCGGACTGCTGGGCTGCGCGATTGCATCGAAGCAGGAGGGAGTGATGGCTGACCTGATCGTCCGCAATGCCAGGATCACCAGCCTCGACCGCGCGACCCGGTCCGCATCGGCGATGGCGGTGGCCAACGGCGTGATCGTCGCCATCGGCGACGAAGCCGAGGTGATGGCCCAGGCCGACGCCCGCACCCGCGTCATCGACGCCGGCGGACGACGGCTGATTCCCGGCCTCAACGACAGCCACACGCACCTGATCCGCGGTGGGTTGAACTACAACCTGGAGCTGCGTTGGGACGGGGTGCGCTCGCTGGCCGATGCCATGGCCATGCTCAGGGCGCAGGTCGACCGCACGCCGGCACCGCAGTGGGTGCGCGTGGTCGGTGGATTCACCGAACATCAGTTCGCCGAACGCCGGTTGCCTACCCTTGAAGAGATCAACGCGGTCGCGCCGCACACGCCCGTGTTCATCCTGCGCCTGTACGACCGCGCCCTGCTCAATGCCGCCGCATTGCGGGCGGTGGGATACGACAAGCAGACGCCGGACCCGCCCGGTGGCCAGATCCAGCGCGACGGCAACGGCAACCCCACCGGCCTGCTGCTGGCCAAGCCCAACGCGCTGATCCTGTACGCGACGCTGGCGGCCGGGCCGCGATTGCCAGCGGAGTATCAGGTCAATTCGACACGCCACTTCATGCGCGAATTGAACCGGCTGGGCATCACCTCGGTGATCGACGCCGGCGGCGGCTTCCAGAACTATCCGGAAGACTACGAGATCATCCAGAAGCTGCACGCGGACGATGAGTTGACCGTGCGCATCGCCTACAACCTGTTCACCCAGAACAAGGGCGGCGAACTGGCCGACTTCGAGCGCTGGACGCGCATGCTGAAGCCGCGACAGGGCGACGACATGCTGCGCCACAACGGCGCCGGCGAGATGCTGGTGTTCTCTGCCGCCGACTTCGAGGACTTTCGTGAGCCGCGGCCGGAGCTGCCGGCGTCGCTGGAAGGCGAACTGGAGGGCGTGGTGCGGCATCTCGCAACCCAGCGCTGGCCGTTCCGCATCCACGCCACCTACGACGAGAGCATCACCCGCGTGCTCGATGTCTACGAGCGGGTGAATCGCGAGGTGCCGTTCGACGGACTGCACTGGATCATCGACCACGCCGAGACCATCTCGGCGCGCAACATCGAGCGCGTCCGGGCGCTCGGTGGCGGCATCGCGGTGCAGCACCGCATGGCCTACCAGGGCGAGGACTTCGTCGCGCGTTACGGTGCCGCTGCTGCCGCAGGCACGCCGCCGGTGCGGCGCATGCTCGACGCCGGCGTGCCGGTCGGCATGGGCACCGATGCAACCCGGGTCGCCAGCTACAACCCCTGGGTCTCGCTGTATTGGCTGACTACCGGCAGGACCATCGGTGGCGCGCAGATCTACGGCGAAGACAACCGCCTCGAACGCGAGGAGGCCCTGCGCCTATGGACCCACGGCAGCGCCTGGTTCTCGTCCGAACAGGAGACGAAGGGACGACTCGCCGTGGGCCAGTTCGCCGACTTCGCCCTGCTCTCCGCGGACTTCATGTCGGTGGAGGACGAGGCGATCAAGGACATCACCAGCGTGCTTACCGTGGTGGGCGGCAAGGTGGTCCACGGCGATGGGCCGTTCGCCGGACTGTCGCCTCCGCTGCCGACACCGATGCCGGACTGGTCACCGGTTCGCCACTTTGGCGGCTACCAGGGCGAAGGCCGAAAGGCGGTCGCAGCCGCCATGGCCAGCGCGCACGGCCATGTGCATGGCAGCGGCCACGGCTGCGGGGTGCATGGTCACGGGCATGCCGCCCAGCACTCCGCCCCCACCAGTGACTATCAGGGTTTCTGGGGCGCGCTGGGCTGCTCATGCTTCGCGTTCTGATGGCCTCCGCCAACAACCGGTCCAAGGCGGAGGGCGCGCGATGAGCAGCGAGCCGCCAACCCCTGTCGCCACTCCGGGGCCCTGGTCGCCACTTTCCCAGCCAACGTTTCGATCGATGTGGCTGGCAATCCTGGTCAGCAGCATCGGCACCTGGATCCACGACGTCGCCGCGGCCTGGGTGATGGCCGAGAAGACCGGATCGCCCTTGATGGTCGCAGCGGTGCAGACCGCGACCACGCTCCCGGTCGTGCTGCTGGCCATCTTCGCCGGCACGCTGGCCGACATCGTCGACCGACGTCGATACCTGATCCTTGCACAGCTGTGGATGCTGCTGGTCGCCAGCGCGCTGGCCCTGCTGGCGCATCTCGACATGCTGGGCCCGTGGGCGCTGATCGCGCTCACCTTTGCGCTTGGCGTGGGCGCCGCCATGGCCATGCCGGCGCAGCAGGCGACGACGCCCGAGCTGGTGCCACGATCAATGCTTGGGTCGGCAGTGGCGCTGGGCTCGTTGAGCATGAACATCGCCCGCGCCACCGGCCCGGCCATCGGCGGTCTCATCGTGGCCCGTGCCGGTGTGGAATGGGCATTTGCCGTCAACGCGCTGAGCTTCCTCGGCGTCACCCTCGTGTTGATCCGTTGGCGACGCGAGCCATCGAAGTCGCGCTTGCCGCCCGAGACCTTTGGCATTGCCTTGCGCGCGGGCCTGCGCTACGCCACGCACGACCCTGTGTTCAAGTCGGTGCTGATCAAGGCGGCCAGCTTTTTCATTTTCGCCAGCGCGTTGACGGCGCTGCTCCCGATCGTGGTCAAGCAGGAACTGCAGGCCAGCGCCGGCACCTACGGCCTGCTGCTTGGCTGCATCGGCCTCGGTGCGATCAGCGGTGCGGTGCTGTTGCCGCGCCTGCGTGCGCGGATCGATCCTGACCGGCTGGTACTGATCGCGACGCTGGCCTACGCCGCGTGCGTGGTCGCGCTGGCCCTGGTGCGCGACATCACGGCGCTCTACCTGGTGTCGCTGGTCAACGGACTGGCCTGGATCAGCGTGCTGACCTCGCTGCAGATCGCCGCGCAATCCTCGGTGCCCGGCTGGGTGCGGGCGCGCGCCCTGTCTCTCTACATCGTCGTCTTCTCCGCGGGCATGGCGGCCGGCAGCCTGGGCTGGGGCGCGCTGGCACAGCAGACCAGCACGGCAGTCGCGCTGCTTGCGGCGGCCGCAGGCACCGTATTGGCCGCGCTGTTTGGGCTGCGTTTCCGCCTCGGCGAAGCGGCACGGGTCAATGCCACGCCGTCGGCACATTGGCCAGAGCCGGTGCTGGTCGAAGGCATCGTCGGTGACCGTGGTCCGGTGCTCGTCACCATCGAGTATCGGGTGAGGCTCGACCAGCGCCAGCGGTTCCTTGACCTGATGCAACACCTCGGCCGCCACCGCCGCCGCGACGGCGCGGTGCAGTGGGGCGTGGTCGAGGACACGACGGAAACCGGGACCTATCTCGAGTTCTTTCTCGACAGCTCGTGGATCGAACATCTGCGTCTGCACGAGCGTGTGACCGAGGACGCGCGCGAACTGCAGGAACAGATTCGAAGCCTGCTCCACGACCCGCTGGTTCGCCCGAAAGTACGCCACTTCGTCGGAGGCAGCCCTTCGGCATCGTTACTTCAGCCGAACGATGCAGGTGAGGAACCGAGGTGAACGCGACGTGCTGATCGGCCTCGCACCGCGCTTCGCCATCGGTTGCGCCCAGGACGAGCCTGGCATGCTGTCGCCTGCGCCGCCTCGCGTTCAAGGAGCACGGATCGTCGTGGCGACCTGCTGCGACTTCCTCGCGGGGGACGCGCAGCTCGGGCGATCGTGGGAGTCGAGGTGCGAGTACCGACTCGTCACGGAGCTTCATCCGGCCCAGGGCGACGGATTGCAGAAATCTCGATCCCTGTGAGAGCGATAGGCGCGCTTCACAGCAGCCACGTTACGCTGAGTGTTCCGAACTCGGCTCCCTGCTGCTGTCCCTCGAACGCATGGGTGGAATGGGTTGCTGCAAGACTCAGCGCGAGTCGACCCCGGCGGAGGGACGCTCCCACCGTGGCGCTGCCGACCAGGGGCTTCGAGTCGACAGACCGGCTGTCGCGGAAGACAGTACCGTCAAGCGGCAGGTAGTGGGCGACTGCGTGGCCGCTGAATCCGCCGAAGTACGAGACCGACCAGCCGTCGACGGGGCCGACCCCGACCGCGGACGCCGCGCTCAGACCTTCGCGCAGCGAGTTGCCGCCGAAGGCCTGCACCAGGTTCCAGCCCACCTCGCCGTACATGCCCAAACCGGCGCCCGTGAAGTAAGTGCCGAGCCCGAGATGGCCGACGGGAATCAGCCGCCACTGAGCCGATTCACCGACCGTGCCCTGCTTCCACAGGTAGGCGGAAGTAAGTCCGACGTTGAACACCGGCTCGTCGGGCAGTTGGGTATCCCAACCCATGGGTTCATCGGCGCCGATCAGTCGGTGCACGCCACGCTGCACCTGCTCGGCGCGTGAGGCCTCGCCGACCGCACCCAGCTTGAGTTCCCAGGCGTGCGACCATCGCTCCGAGCGGGCGTACAGCACGCTGTCCACGTGCAGCAGGCCAGCGTAGGGCTGATCATCGTGCGGTGGATCGACCAGCTTGATGTCGTTCGGGGTGTGGATCTCCTGCACCAGGGACCACGACGCGTAGGTGCGATAGCCGTCATCGCCGATGAAGGGCAGGAAGTCCAATAGCCGGCCCCATCGGCGAACTGCCGAGTCGGCGTCGTACGTATCCAGATCGGCCGACACCCAGCTCGCGCCGAAGCCATTGCTGTAGCTGTTGTCGGAGCCCGTGAGCACGTCGTTCTCGAACGTGAACGTGACGGCTTCCTGGGCACCGGCGGGCGCTACGGATCCGACGACACACAGGGCCAGGAGCACGCGCCACGGCATGCGCAAGCGCTTGGGCTGCGCCGGCAGTGGGGCAACGCGCGGCCCGGTCAGCACGTGGCGCACGCCTGGTGCGCCGTGATGCAGGAGACCGTCCATGACGCCTAGCTCCCCCGAGACCCGGAAAGCAGACCCTCGGCGCGCAGGGCCTCGATCACGGCCGGGCGCTCGGCGCAGCGGCGCATGAATGCCTGCAGAGCCGGCATCGGGCCGAGATCCACGCCGACGTGCGAGGCCCAGTTGCTGACCACGAACAGGTAGGCATCAGCGATGCCGAAATGCTCGCCACCCAGGAACGGGGCGCCAGCAAGATGCAGTTCGATCAGCTGGTAGCGACGCAACAGATAGGCGCGGTACTCGTCGCGCACGTCCTCCGGTGTGGTGGGCTTGAACAGCGGGCTGTAGCTCTTGTGCAGCTCCGAGTTCACATAGCCCAGCCAGGACAGCACGCGATAGCGCTCACGGCTGCCGACCGGGGGCAGCAGTGCCGCCTGCGGCGCCAGGTCGGCGAGGAACTGCGAGATCACCGGTCCTTCGGTCAGCAGTTCTCCGTCGTCCAGCAGCAGCGCGGGCACGTAACCCTTGGGATTGAGCGCGGTGAAGTTGGCACCGCCGGCACAGCGTTTCGACACGAGATTGACCCGCTCGATTTCGATGGCGATGCCGGCTTCGCGGGCGACGATGTGCGGCGCCAGCGAACACGCGCCGGGCGAGTAGAACAGTTTCATGGAGGGTCCTTAGTGGGCGATCATTAACCTGGCATCGAACGATCTGAACATCCTGTTCATCCGTTCGAGCAGGCCATCCCTGGCCTGCGCTATCAACCCGGCTGCATCTTTCGGATGCAAAGCCGCCGGGTTACTAGTGGGGTGCGCGAGCCGGGTCGCGGGTGAGTTCGACCCAGGATTGCGAGCAGTCGACCGCGTCGGAGCAGGCTGCGCGCCGGTCGATGTCGCTCAGCGATTCTTCGATGTGGCTGCGCACTCGCGCGTCAAGATCGGGGATGTCCGGCTCCAGGCCGTGCAGACGGCGCCAGAACACGCCTTCTGCGGCGAGCAGGAGGACGTAGCGCGCGATGTCGTCGTCGTCCCAGGCCCAGTCGCGGAAGCGCCAGGCGTCATGCCTGCGCACGGTGTCCCACACGACGGGCAGCTGGCGCGCCTCGGGCAACAGGCTGGCCGCAAGCGCGCCGACCCCGTCCTTGGGATCGAGCGCGCGCCGAACGTGTTGGGTGATGGGATGTTCGGATGAGGGCGAACTGCGTGTGCTCTCCTTCCACGCCCGCAGGTCGTTCTCGATCAGACCCTCGACCAGCGCCTGCCGGCTCGGCCAGTGGTACAGGATGCCGCCTCGGGTCACCCCACTCAGCCGCGAGAGTCGATCCAGTGTCAGGCTGCGGGCGCCCTCGCGTTCGACCAGTTCGCGGGCTGCGCGAAGAACGCGGTCGCGGGCATGCGGAGGCCGGCTCATGCGAGCACCGGCGCTGCGGCGCCGACCTCGGTGTGATCGCCTGCTGGATCGGGTTCGCGACGGACGCGGAACCAGGCGACGTACAGCGCCGGCAGGAAGAAAATCGACAGCACGGTGGCCACGATGAGGCCACCCATGATCGCGATCGCCATCGGCCCCCAGAACACGCTGCCGATCAGCGGGATCATCGCCAGCGCCGTCGCCGCCGCGGCCAGCGCGACCGGTCGCGAACGCTGCACCGCCGCTTCGACCACGGCGCTCCAGCGATCGCGTCCGGCTTCGAGTTCCAGACGGATCTGGTCGACCAGGATCACCGAGTTGCACATGATCATGCCCGACAGAGCGACGACGCCCAGGAGCGCGACGAAGCCCAGCGGCGCCTGGAACATCAGCAAGGCGGCGACCACGCCGATCAGGCCGAGCGGCCCGGTCAGCAACACCATGGTCATC
>JBQTGY010000100.1:0-2999 GCA_052390415.1 Pseudomarimonas sp.
TCGCGACGGGATGGGGGCGTGATGGACGCCGCTCCGGAGCGAGGCCAATAGCCAAAGCCATTGGCGGAGTGAGGAGCACGTCCAGCGCGGCCAGACCGAGCGAGCTACTTTCGATTTGTCCGTTACAGTCCACTAGTTGTTGCTTGCTGCCGACGCGCTGGATGCCGCCGCCATCCCCGGTGCGGCTTGGCGCAACCACACTTCGACCCGTCGGTTGCGCTGCTTGCCGAGCAAGGAATCATTTGCAGCGACCGGTGCGGCTCCGCCCATGCCGCGCGAGCGGGCCGGATCGACGCCTCGTTCCGCCAAGCGATTGGCGACGTAGTCCACACGTTCGTTGGACAGCGCCACCGCCAGCACGGGCAGGGCTTCATCGGCATCGGAGAAACCCAGCAGCATCAGCGACTGACCTTGCTGATCCGGCTGCTGCATGAAGGTGGCCAAGCGATCCAGATCGCGCTGCGCCTTGTTGTCGAGAAAGGCCGCCCCGGCACCAAAGCGAAAATTCAGCGACAGGCGCTTGGCGCCTTTGACCAGCACCTGGTAGTCCGCGGGCGCGTCCCCGCGCGGCACGCCGGCGTAGGCGCGAATGTTCTGCGAGATGAAACCGACCTTTTCGACCAATGCTTGCCCCTCGCGGCTCAAACAGAACTCGACGAACGAGCGACTCAATGGCGACGCCGTGGCCGGCAGATAGAAGTACAGGCGACGCGACAAGGGATAGTCCTCCACCGCCACTTCTTCGCGACTCGGCATCACTGCGGCTCCGCCATCCGAGATACCCAGCGCGCGCACGCCTTGCACGCCGGCCAAGCCGACAAAGCCGATCGCGGACGGGTCGGCCGCGACTGCCGCAGCCAACTGCGCGGTACTTTCATAGCGCAGCGCCGACGTCGATAACGGCTCGCTGCCCATCACCAGGGTACGGAACGATTCCCAAGTGCCCGACTTGTCGTCGCGCGCATGCAGGGCGATGCGCCCGCGCGTTGGTCCGAGTTCAGACCAATCCTGCACGCGGCCGGCAAACACCGCCAGCAATTGCGACTTGTTCAATTGGCGCAGCGGGTTGCGCGGATGCACGATCACCGCCAAGCCATCCAGGGCCAGCACGATCTCCTGCTCCGGCGAATCCAGCTTACCCACCGCGCCGGCGGCGTCCGCAGCGGTGCTGGGCCGGGACGACATCGCCACATCGGTGCTGCCGCTGCTCAAGTCCTTGAAGCCGGTGCTGGAGCCATGCGCGTGAATTTGCACGATGCGGATGGCCGCCCCACGCTTGGCGTGCAACTCGACTTCTTCAAACGCGACCTCGACACGCCGAATATCGGCGTAGCCATCGGACTGCAACCACGCGCGGCCCAGCTCCGGCGCAAGCTTTTCGCCGACGGTGTTGGAGCCATGAATGCGCAAGCGCTCTTGCGCGAAGGCCGGCGCTACGCCGGTGGTGAGTGCAAGACACAGCAACAACACAGTGCGCATGGGATCGACTCAAGCTGGCTTTGGGAATGCGTGCGAGTCTGCGGCGCGGATATGACCGTCGTATTCAAGCCATATGCAAACTCGCTACCGACCCGCGGCCGTGATCGCCAAACGCGAACTGGGTCACGAAACCACCGGCACTCGCGTCGGGCAGGCGCAATTCGCAATCACTCGGTAACCCGCGTCGGCGCAAATTGCGATACTCAGACCACGAGTTGCCGAGCCATCATTCAAGGAGCACGCGCATGACTAGTCCGTCAAATGCTGCCCAGTGGAATGCCGAGCAAACCGCGCTGTGGCAACGTATTCAGGCGCACCCGTTCGAAAACGCCACCGTAGCGCTGGACTTCACTCGCCGCCTCGCCCGCGAGCAACACTGGAGCCTGTCCGAGGCGCGCGCCGCGGTGGCGGAATATCGCAAGTTCTGCTTCCTGGCTGCGCTCGGTCATGCCGTGACACCGAGTGTCGATGTGGATGAAGTCTGGCACCTGCATCTGACGTATAGCCGCGATTATTGGCAGTGCTTTTGCGCGCAGGTCTTGCGCACTCACCTGCATCACGGGCCGACCGTTGGCGGGCTTGCCGCCGATGCACGCTACCGCGATCAATACGGCGCGACGCTGCGCCTGTATGAGCAGTATTTCGATGTGCCACCCGTGCGCTGGTGGCCAGCGCGGGTCGCGAGGTTTGCCGACGCGGGCGGGTTTCAGCGGGTGGACACGCGCCGCCATTGGATCGTCCGCAAGCCGCGCATGCCTGCTGTCAGTCGACAGCTTGCACTCGTTTTTGGCGGCGGCATGGTGGTGTTGCCCCTGCTCGCCACGGCCCTGCCCAGCAGCCCGCTGGACTGGTCGGCCGAGGCATTCCTGCAACTGTTCGTGGCCTTGAGCGTGGTCGCCATCGGCATTGCCTGGATCACTCGCCGCCAAGGTCGCGATATCGCCGCGCCGGTGCTCACGCCAGAGCCCAGCGTGTGGGAACTTGCCTATCTCAGCGGCGGCCCGGAGCGCGTTGCCGATGCCGCCGTCACCCAGTTGCTGGCGCAAAACGCCGCCAGGTGGGATGGCGCCAGCGGCCGCCTGCATCCCACTCTCGCCCAAGCCGAGCTGGACCCGCCTAGCCTCGCCGCCCTGCGGTGTCTGAAGGCCGACTCAAAACTGGACGTGGCCTTTCCGCGCATCACCCGCGCACAAACGCCACTACGCGAAGCGTTGATTCGACGACGCCTGTGGCTGGATGACGACGCGGCCGTGCGCTTGGCCTGGATCAGCGCGGCCGCACCCTTGTGCGTCGCGGCCTTTGGCGCGCTGCGCATCGCGCTTGCGATAGGCCGCGATAGGCCCTTTGTGTTTTTGCTGATACTGACGGTGGTCATGACCATGATTGGCTTGACCTTCGCCTTCAAACTGCCCGGCCGCAGTCGCGCCGCCGATCGTTATCTCCGATTGGCCAAGTCGCGTCACAGCGTGGCCGTGCGCGCGCCACGCAACGATCAACTGGCCTTGGCGGTCGCCTTGGGC
>JBQTGY010000101.1:0-4824 GCA_052390415.1 Pseudomarimonas sp.
TCCCATCTCGGTACGGCCTCAAGAAGCTGTCCTTCGGGACGTCACATGGCCGAACGACTGACATCAACCGAATTGCGCCTTTGAGCTAGCCACCAAACTTCTCGACGTGCTGTTTGCCAGCGTCGCCGATCACGTCCCAGATCGCCTTGGACTGCACCCATATGTGATGAGTGACGCGAAGCGCTTCACCGCCCTGAGTGATTGTTCCGGCCGGAATGAACATTCGCTTTGGGTCGTTGTTGCCTGGCACCCGCGAACCGCAGACCTTGCAGAACCAGGTCTCCCACTGGGTGTTCGGTTTGGTCCACATCGTGATTTGGTCCTGCCCTGACAGCCAGCGGAAGTGCTCATTTGGCACAACAACGACGGCGATACCGTTGCTGCCCGTGGACCGTCGACAGATCGAACAATGGCAAATGATGACACCTGCAAGCTCCTCGTCGATCTCGAACTGGACACCACCACAATTGCATTCGCCCTTGGCCATCTGATCTCCCTTGCGCCCTTTGCTTGTGCGCCCAAATCCGGAGCACCCACCGCCGTCTTGCTAACCGCCCATCACGGCCCACCGCGACCCTGGCAATGTTCCGCTGATATTTCGACGCGCTCAGCTGGCGATGATGGTGGGATTGCCGAGCGAGCCATTGAGCGCGATGGCTTCGCGAGTGAGTCGATGCGCAGTGACTGCGCTCACGCTGTCGCCGTCATGCAATGTGATGCTGGCCATTTCGTACTTGCCTCCCGGCTTCAAGCGTGGCTCGATCTCGCGCAAACGCTGGCCGCGCCAGAAGCCGAACAACACGCGCGACGGCTCCGCTCGAATCAATAGCACCGGACCATTCGCGTAGTACACCAGATGTCCCCACTTGATCACTTCTTCCAGCTCAGCGCTCGTTCGAACTGCTGCCCGGAGCTGCTCCACGCAAGTCAGCTGCCATCCACTCAAGGACGCGATGTAGGCCTCCGGATTGGCAGCAGGGATCGCCCTCTTCATGGCTGAGTTCTCATTCGACCTCCGCTCCTTTTTCGGCCAGCAGAGCACGCAGCACGGAGCGATGGCAGCGTGATTCGACTTCGCAGTAGCAGCCCACCGAAAAACTGCTGGCGTGGGAGAGCGTGGCGAGCAGGCCAAGACAGTGGCTGGCTTCCGGCAAGGTCATCTCGGCGCGGTATTTCTTGACGAATAACGCCCACTGCGCCGGCGTTTCCGCCTGTTGACCCAGCTGCATGGTTTCAACGCTGGGCGCGAGATTGGGAAACCAGACGTCGTACCAGTCTTGCGAGGCGAACTCAGCCTTCGGCACGCCACGCGGCGGTCGTCGCACCGTGCCGATGCGAACGCCCTCGCCTTCGATCCGCGCGCTACCCAATCGAACGATGCGAACTGTCAAAGCGATACTCCATTGGCTATCGGAGACCAGGGTTGGAACGCCGCGATCCGCATCGGCAGTGAACAATCGTTGCCGCTACCATCGCAGACAAACATCGGGCCAGGCATTCGACCGCCGCAGACGCACCTCATTGCCCCGGTGGTGGTTGCCACAGTTCAACCTTGTTGCCCTCGGGATCCATGACCCAACCGAATTTGCCGTACTCGGAGTCATCCGACTTCTCCAGCACGTTGCAGCCTTCTTCCCGCAGTGCTTTCATCACCGCGTCCAGATCTTCCACTCGGTAGTTGATCATGAAGCTCGCCGTACTCGGCGCGAAGTACGCGGCATCGGCCACACCGATGGACCACACCGTGGTCCCCATGGTGGGATTGCCCGCCTCATCGGTCCAGGTGAAGGCGGTGCCGCCCCATTCCTGCACGTCAATTCCAAGGTGCACCTTGTACCAGGCGCGCAGCGCGACAGGATCCTTCGCGTTGAAGAAGATGCCGCCAATTCCGGTGACCCGTTTCATGCATCCTCCACGGATTCAACTCACACCCAACAAGGTGAGCTTGCGACTTCGCCAAACGCGGTAGCGGCTTGAACGCGGCTCACGTTCGCGCGCAACCACCAGGCTTCAGAACGCGCTCCTGCGACGGCGGATACTTTGCCAAAAGGTGCGCCGGCCGAATGGGCCGACTGCAGAAGTTTCCGCCACAGTTTGGACACACACCCGCCAACACGCCGCGAGCACACTCAGCACAGAATGTGCACTCGAACGTGCAGATCACCGCGTCAGCGTCGGGCGGCAGGTCTCTGTCGCAACATTCACAGTTGGGGCGAAGTTGAAGCATGGACGGCTACCCGCGTGAAGCAACTGATGCTGCATTCTTGCTCCGCATCACCTCGCTTGCCAACGATGCCTATGGCAGTGGTTTGGCCGCAGCAGTCGGCTAGCCCTTCAACCACCCCAACATCCGCGCAGGCCAACTCACCAAGAATCATCAGCGCCGTACTGCGGGTGTCCACTCACGCACAGCATCAACTGCCGCCTGCGGGAGATTTACCGAATAGCACTTCGGCGAGCCGCTCACCCGTTTCCACGCCCGCTTCGGTGAGATACACGCCTTTGTTCTTGTTCACCGGATTACCGATGAACCCGCGCGCGTGCAAGCGGTTCATGACCTCGAAGTCGTGCCCTTTCCAGGTGTGACCATCGCCAGCAGCAAACAAGGCCAACAGGGCCAGAACCGCGTCGTCGATGCGTTGCTCGTCGTAGTGCATGGCGATGCCCTCCTTCACACCAAAGCTGCTTCCAACGACCCACGATGGTGAACCCAACCGGTCGCCAATTCCACTGGCTCCGCGCCGGGCAGGTCTCAGAAAAGCTCCTTCCATACAAAAGGTCGAACACCCACCACCGGGCTAGTTCAACATCGGATCAGATCGCGGCTACGCGCGATCTATCCTTGGACGTTAGGCGTCATACGCCGAGAACCAGACGCAGCCCTTCGTCGAGCCGCGCCATGCACTGAGCGGGCAGCGCCTTGATGCGCTCTATGAGCAACTGACGATCAAGCGTGACGATCTGTGAGACGTTGACCACCGAGGGCTTGGCCAGCCCAGAGTCGGCCTTGCCAAGACGAAAATTGCCTGGAGCTTCGGCAAGCGCCAAGTTAGACGTGATGATTGCCACCACCACAGTAGAAATTCGGCTCCCGTTGAACGGATTGGACTGTACGACTACAACGGGACGGCGGAAACCGGGGCCCGAGCCCGTTGGCTCAGGCAGCGATGCCCACCAAAGCTCACCACGCTTCATTGATCAGGATGTCGGACTGCGCGCGTGCGAACTCAGCCGGCACTTTCGACTCTTGCGCCGAGTAGACACTGTTCAGTTTGGCCATGACGGCCGAGCCGCCCCGACGCTCAAGATATTGTGCAATAGCCTCAGCGTAGAGCTGGCTGCGAGGCAAGCGGAGCTCTTTCGCGAGCTGTTCGGCCGCAGTGAAGACGGGGTCTGGCAGTGAGATGGCGACTTTCATGCCCCCAACAGTATCACTACGGTATGACGCGTCGCAAGCTCCACACTGACGTGGTCTCGCCGGCCGAGCGCATGGCGCGGCGAAGCGCGATCGATTCAGCCGCACCCGCGACCGGTCACCCGGCGGTGTAGACCACCGTCCCGCGCTGGCGGTCACCACGTCCGGCGACGGGCGCGGTGGCGTGTGCGTCGAAAGGGGCGGCACGAAGCCGACAACGGCGTAACATCACCCAAGGAGTGCGGCTGAAACGCCGCCGCATGCCGCAGCAAACGACCCACGACGGTGAACCCAACCCGTCGCCAACACCACCGGCTCCGCGCCGGGTGGGTCTCAAAAAAGCTCTTTCCTTATAGAAGGTCGAACACCCGCCACCGGGCTTGTTCAACATCGGATCAGATCGCGGCTGCGCGCGATCTATCCTTAGACGTTAGATTTGCGCTTCCGCAGTTACCACCGCCTCCAACTTCTGGATGGTTGGCTGCACTGCTGCATGGCGTGAAACCCATTTCTGACCGAGATATTCTGTGACGCTACGACCTGCAAGCAGTTCCCGAAGCGCTCGCAGCTTTACGGCTTGGTGAAGCGAATGGCTCGAATGCATTATTGCCTCGGTGCTGTCAGCTTCTGCCGTTCCGGCCTCTAAAGTCCACTCATGCTGTATAGCCGAAATCAGCTTTCCGGCTGCACGTTCTGCTGCGGAGCGAACCTTCGGCATCACTGGCTTCCCGCACGATGGTGGTCGGAGCGCCGCGGGCATCGGACTCCCGAGGGCGTGATCGCGAATCTAACGCCTTGAGTTAAGCCGCGCAAAAGGCGTCGGCTTGAATGATCAGTTAGACGGCGCGCCAGAGAATGCCAAAGAGATATGCCGCTGCTGAGGTGATAGCGAGCAACGACAAGCCTCCAAGGACTCCAGTTCGGGCAGCACCGAGTAGAGAACCCCTAGTCCGACGACCGCTCATCAGAGCGACCACGACACAAGTGACCAACGCGTACGTCCAAAGTAGCCAATAGCCGCGAGCTTCAGGAAGCTGGCCCGATACAACGACCCCTAGCGCGATGACAAGCGCCACGAAAGTAGTGACCGCTACTAGATAGGCGATCAGGGCTCTTCGCACGCTGAACTTACCAACGGCCGGATCGATTGGCTGTGCTTTCGGAGTTGCGGATGGACTGTTCACTGTCAAAGCCGTCTAACGAAGCTGTAGAAAAACTGGTCCCGATCTTGCTTCCTGTTCTGGTCGAGAGCAAGGAGCAATCCGATGGCGCGGTACAAGCAGATCGACATGAGTCCGCGGTTTTTGCCGGTGGTGCTTGAGCATCAGTGGGTGCCCGGCAGTTTTGCGGATGCGCTGCATCGTCTGGTCGATTTGCTCGACCTTTCTGCCTTCGATGCGCACTTTTGC
>JBQTGY010000102.1:0-13010 GCA_052390415.1 Pseudomarimonas sp.
TAAACTTCGGCATGTCCCCGACGTCTGGGTGTTGGATTTGGCGCAATGCCCGGCGTTTATTGCGCCCTACGAGTTGCGATGTTCAGCGCGTTGGTTTCGTTCGACGCAGGTCGCGTCGACAGCTCAGCCGACCATCCACTTCATCGCCGCTGCACCGCCGCCGAACAGGGCAGCGAAGTAGATAATCGACAGCAGATTGGACACGTGGCCCAGCAGCACCATGACGCCATCCTGCTGCAACAAACCAATGGACAGACCCATCAGTCCCAGCGCGGGCAAGGTATTGCTGAAGGGGACCATGCCCAGCGGTGCCATCAGCAGCACGGCGCCCAGAACCAGACCCAGATTGGCAGTGATCTGAGTGGCGCGGCTGCTGACCAGGCGCGGCCAGCGGCCGTGGCGACTGATGCGTTCAAAGCGCTGAACCCAAACGAGGCTCAGCGCCAAGGAGTCGCGCAGCCTCGACGCCGACACTGGCCGTTTGCTGACAAAGGTGGGTAACCAAAGCGGGCGGCCGGTGAGACGCGCCAGGGCGATCAGCAGAATTACCGCCCCGAACACGGTGCTCACGCCCGGAATGGATACCGGGATAAGGAACACCAGTGTCAGCATGATGGTCAGCAACAGCAGGCCATGCATGCCCAAGGCGTCGACCACACTGCCCACCGATGTGTCGCCGTCGGGCAGACTTGTCATCAGCGCTTTAAGGCGCTCCCCTAGGGCGAGTTCGCCACTGCTTGCGGTCAGCACGCGCCTGCTCCGATGAGATGCTTCACTGCTGCCGGTAGTAATCCATCAACGGATAGTTCTTGGCGTAGGCGGCAAAGGCCGCGGCGGCCAGGAATGCGAATCCGGCGAAAAAGAACATCAGGAAGGCCGGCTCACTGACGCCACTTTCGGCGATCTTCTGGATCACTGCCGGATTGCGCACACCGGCATTGGTCAACAGCACCCACAGGCTGCCGAAGGTGCTGGTCAGATACCAGAAAGCCATGATCACGCCCTTCATCGCGTGTGGGGCCTGGCTGTAGGCGAACTCAAGCGCGGTGGCGGACACCAGCACTTCGCCGAAGGTGAGCAGCAAGTAGGGCCAGGTCTGCCAGCCGATGGAAAGCTGCGCACCGGCGTCAATCTGTAATTGGATGAACCCTGCAAGCACCCATGACACACCCGAAATGGCAATGCCCCAGCCCATGCGCTTGAGTGCGGTCGGGTTGAATCCCCACTTCCGCAACAAGGGGTACAGCACCACATTGTTGAACGGAATCAACATCATCACGAACAGCGGGTTCAATGCCTGCATCTGTGCCGGTGAAGCAAACCAGTTGCGCAACCAGCCGGCGATGCCTTCGGGCAGGCCGGCAAACGTCGGCATCACCATCGCGTTGCCTTGGATGATCCAGGTTGACGCTTTCTGATCGAACAGCGACCAGAACGGCGTCACCAGTGCAAACACGATCAACACCCGCAGCACCGCGCGTACACCTTCGACCGCGACATCAGGATGCACGCCGCGGGCGCGTTCCAGTTGCAGCGAGCCGCCCCAGCCAACCATGCCGATCAGCAAACCCAGCGACAGGCAAGCGGTGATGACGAAGCCGAACGACTCTGGCCACCACGCGGGTGAAACCGCCCACAACAGCAACAACATGGCAGCACCACCGATCCCGAACCACGCGACCAGCGAGCCCGTTCCCGTTGCTCCCACTCCGCGGGCGCCCAGGGCGGTCTTCAACACTTGCAGAAAGGCGTCCGGATCGGCGGCGGTCGGTGGCACATTCACGTACTGCTTGCGGCCCATCCAGAACAGCAGGGTGGCGATGAACATCAGCACGCCGGGAATCCCGAACGCGATGCCCGGACCATAGTCACGCAAAAAGATCGGCATCAACAGGGACGCAAAGAACGAGCCGAAGTTGATCATCCAGTAAAAGGCGTCAAATACGACCTTGGCGCGGTGTTTGTTGGTCTGGTCGAACTGATCGCCGACAAACGAAACCACCAGGGGTTTGATGCCGCCGGACCCCAGGGCGATCAGGAACAAGCCGGTGTAGAAGCCGTGGCGGTTGTCCTCAAAAATGGCAAGGCAGGCGTGGCCCGCGCAATACACCAAAGAAAACCACATCACCGTGTTGTATTTGCCGAAGTAACGGTCCGACAGCCAACCACCCAGCAGTGGGAAGAAGTACACGCCGATGACGAAGGTGTGGAACACGTCCTTGGCCATGCCGGCGCGATCAGCGCCTGGTGCATACAGCAACAGAGTTGAAATCAGGAAAGGCGTCAGGATGTTGCGCATCCCGTAAAAACTGAAACGCTCGCAGACCTCGTTGCCGATGATGTAGGGGATTTGTTTCGGCAGCGGGACCTTGGGGTCGAGCGCGGCGGCTGGGGAATGGCTTGCCTGAGTCATCAATTGAGCGTCGTTGCGGCGAGGAGGCGCCATTGTCCGCGCTCGGCTTGAGTCTGCAAAGCGGTGAGATCGGAGGCGCGGCAGCGGAGGCAGCGGATTTAGTTTGGCTTGGCAGCTGGCATCGACAATCGGGCCATGCCAACACGTGAATGGGTGGGCGAATCACCCGCTTCAGCCCACACCACCATGGCGACCTTGCCGCTGCTGGCAAGGCGCGGAAAGCCGCCGACCTTGTTGGCGATGTCCTGTTGCCATGCGATATCGCCACGTTCGCCAATCAGGCTCACTCGCAGCGTGGGTTGGTTGCTTTCAGTGACCACGCGGCTGACCAACCACTGCTCATTCGCAAACCTTGCGATGTCGAGTCGAGCCAATTCGGCCGCGCCCTCGGCGAGCGTGTGCGAGTCAACCGATTCGCCAGCATCATCGATTTTGAATGCAATTCGCATGTCGCCGCTGGCCATGCTTGGCCAGATAACGGCGAACCGGTCGCCGTCCGCTGCGATGGCGGGGCCGTTCACCGGACAGCCGGTGATCTTCCAACCATCGTCGTGCAAGGGCTTGGAAGCCGACCACCTATCGTTTTGCACGCTCAGCCATGCGATATCGCGGATTTCGGTGGCGCTGCGATCACGATAGACCACAGCGGTGCGTTGGCTGCCACGCACGGCATCGGTTTGGCAGCAGGCGCAGGTCAAGTCATCGAGTTCGCGCTCGTCGGTGGCGGCAACATCGCGACCAAGAACAGCAGTGCGCAGAGTCATGTGTTCGGCGGCGGCGTGGTCGTGCGTCGAGGCGGCAGCCGCGTCTGCCATGCGTCGACCATCCAACCAGACCGCGCGTACGCGGTCATCGCCGGCGGCAGTGAGCGAGACGAAACCGTGTTCGGTGTGTGTGGCATCGCGATTGAGCAGGATCGGCGGATCCCAATGGCGTCCAGCGTCGCGCGAACGGATCGAATGAATCGCATAGGAGTACGTATCCGGCGAGGTTTTCTGCAACCAGAACGTTACCCAGTCGCCGTTGTCGAGAACCACCAGATTCGGAAAGTCAGCGCCATTGATGAACCAATCGGGGCCCGATGCCACCGTGCCGCGGCGAAGCTCGATACCTTCAGGATCAATGACCGCATACCGCAGAGTGTTGGTTGTGCCAGCGCGTTCTTGCCAAGTGAGCACGAACCCCTCCCGGGCATCCACCGTCACTGACGGCTGCGCGGCTTTCTCGCCGGTGGCAAAGTCGAGCAGTTGCACGGTCGGCACGGGCGCGCAAAACGCCGTTGCCGGATACAAGGCGGCAACCAAGCCGGCAATCACGAACAGCCATGAGCGCATGAGAGGTTTTTGCTTCAACAGGGGCAGGGCTACATGCTGCCACCGTTAGCGCTGCGCCCGCAGAATTTGCAGCGCTGCGGTAACGACGTTGCCACGCTACGGTTGAGCGATGCTCGATTCGCTGCTCCAAGACGGCTGCGTTTGCTGGAGATCAACCCTAAACCACCACTTGCAACGATGCTGCCGCCAACACGCTGCCAATCACCGATGCCGCAATCACATCGCTGGGATAGTGCAATCCCAGCACGACCCGTGATGCCGCGACGGCCAGCGAGAAGGGCACCAGCAGCCACGCAAGAATCGGGTAATAGGAAACTGCCACGCTGGTGAAGGCCACCGCGTGCAGGGTATGGCCCGATGGGAAGCTGTATTGATCCAATGGACGTGCCAGCGCGTGTATGCGGCGGTCCTCGGCGAACGGTCGGGGTCGACGCGTGTAGCGCTTCAGCCACGTGTAGAGCAAGAGTGCAGCCAGCCCCGTGGCTGCCATGTGTGTTGATGCGGCGAGTCCGTGCCAGCCATCGGCGAGCACGACCATCGTCATCAGCCAATACCAGATCGCACCATCGCCTAGTCGACTCACTGTGGCAAAAATTGGCTGGATTCGCGCGTGGCGGCCCCAACGATTGCAGGCCAGACAAATGTCGGCGTCGCGCTGGTACAGGCTGCGGGCGTTCATGCGGCGCGCTCCTTGTTCGCAAGGGTCGATAAGAGTTCGGCAAAGTGCTCACTCACTTGGCGCGGATGCAGCGGCAACATCGCTGCGCGCGCGGCGTTAGCCATGCGTTGACGCAATCCGTCGTCAATCGCGAGTTCCGTCGCCGCGGCGACGTATCCGGCTTCGTCGTCTCGCATCACCGCGCGGCCATGCAGGCGGTCGCGCAGATACTCACGCGCTGCCCCGTAGTCATAGGCGACCGTGGCAACACCACTCGCCATCGCTTCCAAGGTGACGTTGCCGAAGGTTTCCGACAGGCTGGGAAACAAGAACAGATCGCCGCTGGCGAAGTGCTCGGCCAATTCGTTACCGCGTTTGACACCGGTGAAGATGAAGTCCGGATTGGCCGCCGCGAGGGCTTCCCGTGTCGGGCCATCACCGACTATGACGAAGCGCGCACCAGCCCTTAGTTTCTGGATCCGTCGAAAGCTGCGGATGGCCAGATCGAGGTTTTTTTCTGGCGCCAAGCGGCCCACATGAATGACCACCAGGTCATTCGGGTTTGCACCCCAGCTGGCACGCAGCGCGTCGCTGCGACGAGCAGCATCGAACAGTGAAGTGTCCACCGCACGTCCCAGTCGTTGCACGCGCTCAAAGCCGCGACTTTGGAGGAACTCCGCAAGCTCGGTGGTTGGGACCAGGGTCGCCTCGGCAGTGTTGTGAAAGCGGCGCATCCAGGCAAACGCGATGGGCGTCAACACGCCGACGCCATAACGCGCCATGTATTCGTCAAAGCGGGTATGGAAGCCGGTGGCCGTCGGTATACCGAGTCGCTTGGCAGTGCGAACGGCTGACCATCCCAGGGGACCTTCCGTGGCCACGTAGATTGCATCGGGTCGATCCGACTGCCATTGTCTGAGCAGACGTCCGCCCGCTGGAAAGCCGATCCGCAGACCGGGATAGCGTGGCAATGCGGCACTTCTGATCAGCATCGATTCGTCACCCGGCGGCAGCGGGTGCGCGGGTTGAGTCGGTCGAACCAGGCTGACCCGATGGCCAAGCTCGCGTAGCCCGAGCACCAGGCTTTGCACAGTGAGCGCAACGCCGTTGACTTCAGGTGGCCATGTTTCGGTGACGATGGCTGCGTGCATGATGGGTTCCCGGTTTTGCGGAGTCTGTGCACCTCGCGTGTAGTGCCCATGACCGCCCCGTGACTGCGCGATGACAGGCAGGGGAAACCGACGAACGGCGTTGCATGCTCACGCTGATACGCCTGTCTGCGTGGCAAAATCGAATGATGAACAGATCCACGCGACGAGGTTGCGGTTCGGCTGTGTTTCGCCGACTTGGGTGGTGCTTGGTTTGTGAGTTGTTGCTGGGCTCGGCAATGACGTTGGCGGCGCCGCCATCGAACCAGGAAGAGGTCGCGATCGGCAGCCTTGAGTTGCAACTCAACGTTGCGCTGCTGGCCGACTACGGGGCTGAGCTGGTCGACGCCCCAGCCGCCCGTGACGCGCAGGACAGCTATCTGCGCTGGCCCGCCGCGTCGTTATCGGGCGATCTGAAATTGCAGGCAGCCGGATCGGGTCCGCCTCGCGCCCAGCAGGGCCGCGCCCGATTCGCCGCAGGGCTGACCTTCAAGCGCCCTGACGGAGCACTGCTCAGGCTCAATCGGTTGCTGTTGCAAGTGCCAGTGGAGTCCGGCGAATGGGCGTTGACCGACAGCGTCGGCAAAACCTGGTTCACCGCGCGCGCGGGCTTTCCCTTGTCTGCGCAAGCTGAACGATTGCAGACGGTAGTGCTGATCGATCTGCAAGCCTCCAAGGCGCTGGCCAAGTGGCTGGATCGGCCCAATCTGGCTGGAGAAAGCGTAGGCCGAATGAGCTTGGCGCTGCGTGCAGAGCCGGTGGCCAAGGGTGGACCCTCGTGTCCACTCAATTGGCCGGGAACGCCTGGCTTCACCGTGGATGTTGCTTTGGTCGACTTGTATCAGCTGCAAGCACAGTGCGTGATCGGTAACTGCGATGGTGGTGCCAGCGGTAGCAGCGTGCCCCGCGTCAAGCTCACTCCGGCGACCAACCTGCGCAACGTCGGCAGCGCCGATGTGCCGTGGGTGGGCAAGTTCCTGTCGCTGATAACTGCCTCGCAGTTGGAACTGACCCATCCATACCCGCAACCCGACCAACACCCGATGCTGGTCTGGAACGCCTATCGGCTGGACGCCGATGGCCGCATTACCCAGATCGGTCGCTCGGGTCTGAAGCACGCGTTCGCCACCGAAAACCTGGGCTGCACCTGCAATCCCGACAACCACCAGATCCTCGGGCCCCAGTGTTCGGATCGTTACGACATCGGCAGCAACGATTTCAGCAATGGTCTGGCACCACGCAGCGAAGTGATTGCTGCCGATGGCCGCTGGGGTCGCTGTGGCTCACTGTTTGATCCCGACTGCATTGGCAGCCAGACGTTTACTGATACCTCGATCAGCCATCGTCTGTTGCTGACCGAAGCCGACATCGACAGCAACCGCCATCCGACATCGCGCTGGTTTGTCGACGCTTGGTACGTGGTGCGTGACGACAGCAATGTGCTGAACACCATGGGGTGGCGTGAATTTCTGCCGCGCTACATCAACAATGTCTGGCAGACCAGTCTGACCGGTGCATACAACCAGGGCGCGCTGCTGGGTGAGTGGGCGGGGCTGCCGTTCAATGGTGATGGCTGGAGCCTGTTCCAACGCGTGCAAACGGCTACAGGTGAGCTGCAACTCGCTGTCCGTGTGCTGCCCTTGGCAGCGGGTCGCGCACGCTACGAATATGCACTGCTGAATCATTCGGTCAGTCGACCGCAGGTCACCGGCGCCGAGCCCAACCTGCGCGTGTTGAGCAATCCGGGTGTGGTCGAAGTGACCCTGCCACTAGGAGCGACGCGCGTCGGCAGCGTCACCGACAACCACGCCGGCGATGTGTCCACACCTTGGACCCCGGATTGCGCCGATGGCAACCTGCGCCTCACCGCGCCGGCGAGCGAAAGTTTGGCCTGGGGATCGATGCTGCGCTGGAGCGTGATCGCCGACGGCCCGCCGCAAAAGGGCACAGTAAGAGTGCGCGCCAGCGGCGACAGCAATGAAGCGGCCATCCTTGCCCCAAGCCTAGTGCCCGGGCCCGCGCCAGGCGCGATCTTCGCCGACGGGTTTGCGCGCTGCGGGTAGGCCAGAGAGGCCGCTCCGCAGGTGCGTGCAGCGCGCCAAATGGTTTGTGATCAAAGAATTCCCTGGCCGCAGTGAATGCGATGGGGTGATCGTTCATGGCCGGCCGGCCGAACGGTTGCCACAGGCCGACTCACCAAATCACACGCGAAAACTTGAGCAAAGAGTAAACATCCCGGCGCGATAGCTGCGACACTCGGGCCTCTGGCGACACTGGGTTGGGTAGGCAGGACACCCGTTTCTCAAGGGGACGAAGTGAGCACTCAGCAGCAACTGCCCGTCGAAGCGGCCGGTGCGCCTCTGCGCACACCGGCCAATCGGTCAGCTCAGCCCGCCATCGGGTCTCGATCTAGCCTGCGCCAAGCCGCGCTTGCACTCGGCCTGGGTCTGGTTTGCGTGTTCCTTGCCAGCCTGCAACCGGCCACCACCTACGCCGCAGCGGCACCGCCCGCGCAGCCGGCCGGCCTCAGCAACGCGATATTCGCCAGCGGTTTCGAGACTTCTGATATCGCCGTCGCCTGCCAATTCACCGAGGGTCGCGACCGCGATGGCGATGGCCTGATCGACCCGGGCTGTGTCATGGCCACGTCCTCGCCCGACCCCGCGACCACCGCCACGCCCATCGATCCCACGATCCCGGTCGATTTCGGCACGGCAATCGAGTTCATCTACAACCACGCGACGCCGGTTCAGCACGGAATGCTGCCGAATGTCATTCAGCCCTATCGCGTGGCTGTGCTGCGCGGTGAGATTCGCGATGAAAACGGCGCGCCGCTGGCGGGCGTCATGGTGCGCGTACTTGATCACCCCGAAGTCGGCGTCACCTTTACCCGCGCCGACGGCATGTTCGACATCGTCGTCAACGGCGGCGCGGAGGTGGTGCTTGACTATCGCAAGCCCGGCTACCTGCCGGCGCAGCGCTCGGTGGTGGCACCGTGGCGCGATTGGGAATGGGTGCCTGACGCTACCCTGGTGCCGATCGATCCGGTAGTCACTCGCATCGTCACCGCCGGCCAGATGCCGCGCCAACTGATTCGCAGCAGCATCGTGACGGATGCGGCCGGCATCCGCGAGGCCGTGCTGCTGGTGCCGCCCGCCATCACCGCCGAACTGCGCATGCACGACGGCAGCTCGCGAGTGATGACCGAGCTCAACGTCCGCGCCACCGAATACACCGTCGGCGAGCGCGGCTCGGACCGCATGCCCGCGCCTTTGCCGCCCACGTCGGCATACACCTACGCCGTCGACTTCAGCGCCGATGAAGCGCGTGCCGCGAACGCTCGCAGCGTCGAATTCAATCAGCCGCTGGCGTTTTATCTCGACAACTTTCTCAACGCCCCGGTCGGTACCGCCATACCGGTCGGCTATCTCGATGCTCGCTTGGCGTCGTGGTTACCGTCGGACAACGGCCGGGTCATCCAGATACTTGCCGTCACCAACGGTGTGGCCGTGCTGGATATCGATGGCAGCGGCCAGCCAGCTTCAGTGGAAGAACTGGCTGCACTCGGCATCGATCTCGGCGAGCGCACCCAACTCGCCACGCTGTATCCCGCCGGCAAGGAGCTTTGGCGCACACCGATTGCGCACTTCACGGAGTGGGACTGCAATTTTCCGTATGCGCCCAATGCCGACGATGAGCCGCCACAGGATGGAACCGATGACGACGAAGACGACTGTGATGGCGATTGCAACGAGGGCGAGGGTGACGATGACCCCAACGACGCCGATGTCGACGAGAACGTCGAGGAAGAGCCCGACTGCGTAAGCAGCAGCCTGATCCGTTGCCAACCTGCCTCGCTGCAGGAATCGATTCCTGTGGCCGGCACCGGTCAGTCCTTGGTTTACCACAGTGAGCGAGTACCTCGTATCGCAAGCGATCAAGGTGCACGACTGCTGACCATCAAGATTACTCGCGACACCGTCCCAGCCCGCCTGACTCGGGCAACACTCGAGGTGATTAGCTTGGGAAGACGCTATGAATCCGAATTCACATCCCTGACGCCGAACCTGCGGGCCCACGTTCGACTGGAAGCAGTAGACGCCTACGGTCGTTCATGGAACGGTCTCCGACCATGGGCGGCAACGCTCAGCTATCACTATCCATTGATCTACACCGGTGCCGATCGCGATCTTTTTGCGCGCACGTGGGCAATGTTTTACGCCAACCGCGTCGAAGATCCGTTTGCAAGATTCGTCGGTTTCGAGCGCGTCATCGCCCGTCGCTGGGAATCACGCACCAAGAACATCACACCTCGCCTCGCACCTGCCGACTGGGACGCCACCGGCTTGGGCTACGGCGGTTGGTCGCTCAGCGGCCATCATGTGTTGGATCGAGAGGCGTGGAAGCTCTATCTGGGCGACGGCAACGTGCAGCGCGTGGCCTTGCCGGGCAGTCGTGGCCTGCCGATCGCGCAGACGCTGATCAAGCGCTACGGCCCCAGCGATTTGCAGTTCGGCTCGCGATTCGCTTTTGCGGCGGATGGCACGCTGTGGACGCTGGCTCGACGCGACGGTGAGGGCCAGGAGGGCGACAACACAGTGTGGAAGTACGGCTTCGACGGCACCCGTCGTTTGGGGATCGACCCGTGCCCCAACGGTGGCACGCCATGCGACCCGCAACCCAACGGCTCAGAAGACATCTCCAATCCAGGAGACATTACCGTCGACCCGCGCGGATTCGCGTTCGTCACTTCCCATTCCCGGATTTTCCAGATCGCGGCCAATGGCGCCGCCACTCTCCGGTTCGACGGCGACGCGCTGGATCAAGCCTGTCAGCCGGGCCGAGTGCAGGCATGGGCTGATCGCGTGTTTTTCAGCTGCGGCGCGCGCGTATTCGCGCTGTGGCGAGATGGCCAGGTCACGCATCTGGCCGGCGGCGGCACCCAGTCCGGCGATGACATTTCACCGCAAGATTTTGAGTTTGTGGAATTGGCCGACCTCACCGTAGATACCAATGGCCAGCTCTACGTCCTCGATTCGGGTGCCAGCGTCATCTATCGCATCCGCCAGGATGGCGTCGTCGAGCGCGCCGTGGGAACGGGTTCCAGCGGCGTGGCAACCGACGGATCGCTGGCAGTGGACGCACCCCTGGGCAGCGTCACGGCAATGAGCATCCTGCCCAATGGCAACCTGATCTACGCCACCGGCAATGGCGATTTTCGGCTGCGTGAGCTACGCGGCAATGGTCGCCTTTACACGCTTGCCGGTGGAGGCGAAGTGCCCATCGCTGACTTGAGTGGCCAGCAGAGTTTGTCGGGGCCTCTGCAGTTCGAAGTCGACGACGTGGGCGTACTGCCCGATGGCAGCATCGCCTTCATGCAAACCGTGCTGACCTCGATCGACAAAGTAACCTTCACCTCGCCGACCGTGGTCGGCGTCATTGCCAGCAGCTTCTCGACCGCGCATGGCGGCTACTCCGGCGAGACGGCAGACACACTCCGTATTACTTCTCGCGACGGCAGTCGCCGTTACGTCTTCGACGCCCAGGGCCGCCACCAAGCCACACGCGATGTCGTCACCGGCGCGGTGTTGATGGCTTTCGGCTACAACAGCAGCGGCTATGTGACGTCGGTGACCGATGGCGACGGCAATCGCTTGACCATCGAGCGTGACGCCAATCACCGTGCCACCGCGCTGGTGGCGCACGATGGCCAGCGCACCGTGCTGGGCTTTGACGCCGCCGGCCGCTTGAACGCGGTCACCGACCCGCTCACGCGCCGCTGGCGCTTGAACTATCTGCTCACGTCCGGGCTGCTGACGCGCTTTGAGAACCCGCGCGGTTTTGCCAGCACCTTCGAGTGGGATGTGTCCAGGCTGGCCGTCGACAGCAATGCCGAATCGGGAGAATGGCGCCTGCTGCGCTATCGCTATGCCAGCCGCGACGCCAATGCCACTGCCATGCAGACGGCGGAGGGCCGGGCGAACACCTACTTCGTCAACAACTCGCCGAGTGGCGAGCAGCTGCGCAGCGTGCGGCACATGAGCGGCACCACCACCATCGATCGCGCTGATCGTGTGGGCAAAACGCAGACCACGCGATCGGATGGCGTGGTCATCGACACTACGTTGAGCGGCGATCCGCGCTTCGGCTGGGATTCACCCTTTGTCAGTGAGACCGTGGTCAGCGTTCCACAACCCGACGCCGGTGGTGCCTTGCTGCAGCGGCAGATCATCAACACCCGCAATGCCTCCGCACCGATAGGTGCCCCGCCCGAGGTCGGCGACTTCGACCTCGACTTCACCACGCGTGTCAACGGCCGGCCTTACCGCCGCACGTACGATGCGCCATTGCGCACCTGGCACCTGACCACCCCGCAAGGCCGCGGCATCAGCGTCCGTCTCGACGGCCAAGGCCGTCCATTGGATGTCGACGTGCCTGACTTGGCCCAGGTCCGCTATCGCTACGACAGCCGCGGCCGCCTGAGTTCGGTCGAGGCCGGCAGCGGCCCCGACCTGCGCCGCTTCAGCCTCGCTTACGACCCCAACGGCTGGCCCATGACCGTGGTCGATGCGGAGCAGCGCAGCCACGTCTTGCAGCACGATGTGATCGGCCGTCTGACCCGTCAACAAACACCCGATCAGCGCGATATCGACTTCCGCTTCGATCCCGCCAGCAATGTGGTCGGCCTTACTCCGCCCGGTCGCGACGAGCACGTCTTCGGCTACGACAAAGTGGATCGCATGCTGAGCTACGCCGCGCCGGTCGCAAGCGTCGGCGAGGGTCGGCAAACCACCTACACCTACAGCCCGGACGGACAGTTGACCAACGTCCTGCGGCCGGATGAGCAAGCGGTGGCGATGACCTATGCAGGCTCGACCGCACTGCTTACATCGGTCCAGTCACCCGCTACCGGCACTCGCCCACTGACCATTGATGGCTACGGTCGCCTCACCGTCGCAGCGTTGTATTCGGCGCAGTTCGACGGCTTTCTCCAACGTCAGGTTTTCAGCGAACTGCCCACTAACTTGGAACCCATCGACCGCTCAGCGCGCTTTGCGTACGACACCGACTTTCGCGTGAAGACGGTGAGCGTGGTCGCCAACGTCAGCGGCGCGCCCTCGCCCGATGACATCCCCGCCGGCTACACCTTTGATGGCGACAGCCTGCTTGCCAGCCTCACCTTTGCTGGCCGCAGTCAATCCTTCGTCCACCACCCCGGCAACGGCCTGCTGCAGTCCTCCAGCGTCGCTGCGTTCAATGAGAACTGGCAATACAACGCCTTTGCCGAACCGATTGCTTACACCAGCAGCCGCAGCGGTGCCGCCCAACTCGACTTCGGCTACACCCGCGACCGCCTGGGCCGGATCACGCAAGTGACCGAAACCCGCGCCGGCGTGAGTCGAGCGACTGGCTACACCTACGATCTCGCCGGTCGGCTTGAGCGGATCACCCGCAAC
>JBQTGY010000103.1:0-11650 GCA_052390415.1 Pseudomarimonas sp.
TCTGCGCCAAGCTTGGTCAGCGCCGCTGTCAGCGTCGTCTTACCGTGGTCAACGTGTCCAATCGTGCCGACGTTCACGTGCGGCTTGGTGCGCTCGAATTTTGCCTTGGCCATGGCCTGAAGAATCCCAGTAATGTCTATCGATCAAAGGTGGTGCTCACGACTGGAATCGAACCAGCGACCTCTTCCTTACCAAGGAAGTGCTCTACCGACTGAGCTACGTGAGCGAAACTGTTGCGTTACCCAACTTGCGTGTGTCGCCTGAATCTTGCCAACCCAGCCACCAACGAAGCTGCGGCTAGCTTCCCAAGTGCTGCTAACTACTTCCGCATTCAACTGCGATCAAACTTGCTATCAATTAGGCGATCACTCTTCGGGGTCGCCAATGGAGCGGGAGACGGGAATCGAACCCGCATGATCAGCTTGGAAGGCTGGAGTTCTACCATTGAACTACTCCCGCTTGAACACTGCCGCGCCGGCGGAAAGTCTGGTGGAGGGAGGTGGATTCGAACCACCGAAGGCGTGAGCCAGCAGATTTACAGTCTGCCCCCGTTGGCCGCTTGGGTATCCCTCCGTAAAAGAGCCGCTTATTATTGTTGATCGTTTGGCTGCCGTCAATGCGTGCGGCATCCGAATGTCAGACCAACGTTAAACGTTGAAGCGAAAATGCAGCACATCACCTTCCTTGACGATGTATTCCTTGCCCTCGAGGCGCAACCTGCCTGCCTCTTTGGCACCGGATTCGCCGCGATAGCGGATGAAATCATCGTAGCCAATGGTCTCTGCGCGAATGAATCCGCGCTCGAAATCGGTGTGGATGACGCCCGCCGCTTGCGGCGCTGTTGCACCAGCAAATACGGTCCACGCGCGGACTTCCTTGACTCCGGCAGTGAAGTAAGTCAGCAGCCCCAGCAACTTGTAGCCGGCACGAATCACCCGGTTAAGGCCTGGCTCCGCCAGACCGAGGTCACGCAGGAATTCGTCGCGGTCAGCATCTTCCAACTGCGCCATTTCCTCCTCGATCGACGCACAGACCGGCACCACCTCTGCACCCTCGCTCTCTGCGCGAATCCTCACGACGTCGAGCAAGGGGTTGTCGTGAAAGCCATCCTCGCGAACGTTGGCGATGTACATGACCGGCTTGATCGTGAGCAAGAAGAGATCGCGCAAAAGTGCCTTTTGATCGGCATCCAAGCCCATGGCCCGCACCGGCTTGCCTTGATCGAGTTGCGCGCGCACTGGAATCAACACGTCGCGCCGCGCAATCGCGTCCTTGTCGCCAGCCTTGGCGGAACGCTCGGCCCGATTCAGGGCTTTCTCGACAGACTCCAGGTCGGCCAAGGCTAGCTCGGTGTCGATCGTCTCGATGTCGGAAATCGGATCGATCTTGCCGGCTACGTGAATGATGTCGCCGTGCTCGAAGCAACGGACGACATGAGCAATCGCATCGGTTTCCCGAATATTTGCAAGAAACTTGTTGCCCAGGCCCTCGCCCTTGCTCGCGCCGGCTACCAAACCGGCGATATCGACAAACTCGACCGCCGTCGCGATGGTCTTCTGTGGCTTGACGATTTGCGCCAAGGCATCCAGGCGCAAGTCAGGAACCGGCACGACTCCGATGTTGGGATCGATTGTGCAAAAAGGAAAATTGGCGGCTGCGATGCCCGCTTTGGTCAGCGCATTGAAGAGGGTTGACTTGCCAACATTTGGCAATCCAACGATGCCGCATTTGATGCCCATTGTGCTTCCAGAGATTTGAGGGTTGAAAGGTTCTGGACCGAGGCGTGAAGCGGCGCGGCTGCAAACCAGAGGTTCACGTGCCGATCAACGGCCGAGTCTTAATCCATCCACCTTGGTGTGCAATTGCTTCATCGCTTCATTGAGATCGCCCCGGACCAGCAGTGGCAGAACCCCAAGGGCGTCGTCGATGCTTCGCAGAATGCTGGCTTCGTCGTCCGCTGACGCACGCCCCAGCACCCAATCGGTCACCTTGTCCTTGTGACCTGGATGACCGATGCCAATCCGCAACCGGTGGAAACGGCCGTGACCGAGCTGCGCGAGCAAGTCGCGCAATCCATTTTGCCCACCATGTCCGCCGTCGAACTTGAGCTTGGCGGTTCCGGTTGGCAGATCGAGCTCGTCATGGACGACCAACAGCTCTTCAGGCTCGAACTTCCAGAAACGAAGCGCAGCCAGCACAGATTGCGCACTGCGGTTCATGAATGTCGCGGGCTTCAGAACCCACACGGGGTGGCCCTCGATTTCCACCTTGGTCGCCGAGCCGAACAACTTTGGTTCGACGGAAAAACTGGCCCCGTGCTTTTGGGCAAGCGCGTCTGCCCACCAGAATCCTGCATTGTGGCGTTGACGTGCATGCAAAGGGCCAGGATTTCCCAGCCCTGCGATCAGGCGCAGTGCGGCCATGAAGGGCAAGAACGAAACGCGCGCCCTTCCATCATTGCTGAAGGGGCGCGCGTTGCGACCGGCTTACTTCTTGTCAGCAGCCGGTGATGCTGCGCCATCAGCTGCCGACTCATCAGCTTCGACGCGCGGGTGACGAGCAATCACGACAGCCAAATCGTGTTCCTTGCCCAATTTGAGCGAATCGATGGTGACGCCTGCCGGCAGGACCAGCTGCGACAAATGCACGACGTCGCCTTCCACCAGAGAGGCCAGATCGACGGCGATGAACTCGGGAAGGTCACGCGGCAAGCAGGTGACTTCCACTTCGTTCAACTCATGCGTCACGACAACACCGGAGGTCTTGCCAGCTGGCGACGTCTCCTGATTTAGGAAGTGCAGCGGCACCTGGACGGTGATCGCTTCGTTCTCGGAAATGCGCAGAAAGTCGAGATGCATGATCAGTGGCTTGAACGGGTGGCGCTGCATGTCACGCAACAGCACCTTTTGCGTTTGACCGTTGATCTCAAGGTCCAGGATAGAGGCATAGAACCATTCGTGCTGTGATGCCAGGAAAATGGTGTTGTGCAGGATCTGGATGCTCTGCGGCTCTTGATGCGCGCCGTAAACGACGGCCGGCAGCTGACCGGTACGACGCAGGCGGCGGCTCGCACCCTTGCCCTGATCTTTCCGGTCGGTTGCTGCAATTACGTGTTGAGTTGCCATGGATGTTGCCTTTCTTCAGTGTTGAGCCGCCTCGCGGCAGCGTTGAATCTCCCCCGCGACCAGGGGAGGGTTTTCTACCGGGACTCGGGACTCGGGATTCCAAAGCGTCAGAGCCGAGCCACAAGCACAATATTTGCAATCAGCGATTTCTAATCCTGCTTCCCGAATCTCGAATCCCGCCACCTAATCGACATACAACGAACTTACCGACTCGCCAAATGCAATCCGGCGAATCGTTTCAGCCAGCAACTCTGCGACGCTGAGCTGGCGAATCTTGCTGCATGCCACTGCCTCGGCGGACAGTGGAATGGTGTCGGTCACCACCAGCTCATCGAGTTGGGAGTTGCCAATATTCGACAACGCAGCGCCTGACAGCACCGGATGGGTGCAGTAAGCAAGCACGCGTTGCGCACCGTGGTCCTTCAACGCCGCTGCCGCCGCACACAAGGTACCGGCGGTGTCGACGATGTCATCTACCAACACACAGGTCTTGCCGGCCACGTCACCGATGATGTTCATCACCGTCGCGACATTGGCCTTGGGTCGACGTTTGTCGATGATTGCCAACTCGGCGTCATCAAGGCGCTTGGCAACGGCTCGTGCACGCACGACGCCGCCGACATCCGGGCTGACCACGATCACATTTTCGGTGCCCGTCGAACGCCAGATGTCAGCCAACAGAATCGGCGACGCATAGACGTTATCGACCGGCATGTCGAAGAACCCTTGAATTTGATCCGCATGCACATCGACGGTCAGGACTCGATCTGCGCCCACTGCCGAGAACATCTTTGCCGCTACCTTCGCGGTGATCGCAACGCGCGCTGAGCGCGGTCGCCGATCTTGTCGCGCATAGCCGAAATACGGCACCACGGCGGTTACACTGGAAGCTGATGCGCGCTTCAGTGCGTCGATCAATACCAGCAACTCCATGAAATTCTCGGCCGTCGGCGCGCAGGTCGACTGGATGACGAAAATCTCTTGGCGGCGAACGTTTTCCTCGATCTCGACATGCACTTCGCCGTCCGAGAACCGACCAACCAACGCCTTGCCCAATCGAATACCAAGCTCGCGACACACCGATAGCGCTAGTGGGCGATTGGCGTTGCCCGAAAAAACCAGCAGCCCGTCGGTGTTCACGCATTTCTCCGAACTTTCAATACGGTGATCGCGAACCACACTAGGTGGCTGGGGCGGGAGGATTCGAACCTCCGAATGCCGGAATCAAAATCCGGTGCCTTACCACTTGGCGACGCCCCAAAATTACAGTCCTGCACTTGCTACAGTCGGAATGTTCGCCGCTAATTCTGTTCGGCTTGTCGCGCCTTGAGCGCACTTCTCAAACCCGAACAACTGACGCCTCGCGCGCACCACACCGACCAGTGTGAAACCAACGCGGCGCGAGCCTCTTCCGCCTCTTCTGAACTGGCGAAAGCGACAAAACAACCACTACCTGAACCCGTCAATTGCGCTCGACCAAAATTGGACAGCGCATCCAAAGCTTCATCGACGCGAGCCGACCGCGCGCGCAGAACGGCCTCGAAAGCGTTGCCGAAGCCATTTGGATTCAAGAAGTCGCGCATTGTGATCGGCGAGTCATTTCTTGTCAATTCAGGCGCTTGGAACAGCTCACCGGTTGGCACCATTACGCCTGGATCCAGCAGCAAATAATGTCGCTCAGGCAGTTTGATAACAGAGAGCTGCTCGCCGATGCCTTCCGCCCATGCACTTTGACCGTGTACGAATACCGGCACGTCGGCACCCAAACGCAGGCCGATCGCGGCCAGGGTCCGCTCGTCGAAACGAAGATCCCAAAGCCAGTTCAAGCCGACCAACACGCTGGCAGCATCCGAACTTCCGCCACCGAAACCACCGCCAACCGGAATGCGTTTGACAAGCTGGATATCGACACCCATCCGCGTGCCACTGGCTGCTTGCAACGCAAGCGCTGCCCGCACCGTCAGGTCATCCTCCGCCTTGACTCCTCGCAGAGCCGATTCGCGAACGATGCGGCCGTCATCGCGCGCGCGCAGCGCCACCTCATCGCCCCAGTCCAATAACTGGAAAACGGTTTGAAGTCGGTGATAGCCATCCTCACGACGGCCAACAATGCGCAGAAAAAGATTGAGTTTGGCGGGCGCTGGCCAACGACTCCACCCCTGCTTGGCATCAGCCTCCATCGCAGCCCAGTCCGCCAGCGCAATCTTCAAGAAGCGTCGGGCGAATGCCAACGCGTGATGAGCAAGCGAACTCTGTGCTTGCCACGTTGAGCAAATATCTTGGTCGGCATCGGTGGCGACATCTTTCGATTCCAACCACGGTATTCAACGATCCACCCGTGTTGAGCAAGCTCGAAGGGCAGTCCATCTTCAGCGAATCGCAGGGAAGACTCCCCGTCGCCGCGCGCCCCACGCACCCAGGATGCGAGATCTGCCAGCGGCAACACCCAACCAACTTCACGCGCAAGCAGGGCTTCTGCATCAGCATCCTCATGGGGACCGCCATCCAGCCCTTCCAGCCGCGCCAAACCAAGCTTCACTTGCAGTCGCCAGGTCTGCCGCGTCACCGGGGCCTGAACCTCGAGCTCGTAGTCGTCGATACCTTGTACCCAACGCAAGTTGCCACTGCCACCGTCATCCCCATTGGAAACTGCCAGCCGACCAACCAACGACCAGTTTTCCACCTGAGCGATTTGCGCTTCGCGTGACGCCTGCTGCATCAAGTCCGCCGCATCGCCGGTTCGTGGCGCCATGGTTCGGCAGCCGACCAGCGCCAGCATCAGCCCCAATACGCCGAGCCAGCGCATCGCTGAGATCATCTGAGTCAAGGCAACAATCGCTTCATGGTGCGGTTCAACGCCGCGTTGTCGGGGTCTATTTCCTTGCCCAGCCGAAAGATGCTTTGCGCCTCATCCTTGTTGCCTGCGACCCACAGCACCTCGCCAAGGTGGGCGGCCACTTCGGCATCACGCTGCAGCTCGAACGCCCGGCGCAAGTGCACCAATGACTCCTCCAGCCGACCCAGGCGGAACAGCACCCAGCCCATCGAATCGATGATGGCCGGATTGTCGGGTTTCAACTTCAGAGCTCGCTCGATGTAGGTCAATGCCTCCGCAAAATGCTCAGTGCGATCGGCCAGCGTGTAACCGAGCGCGTTCATGGTGTCCGCGTTTTCGGGGTCCAGCTCATGCAGGCGGCGCAAGTCGGCGATCGCTGCGTCAACGCGACCGACCTTCTCGAAACCCAGTGCACGCGCGTACAGCAGCTCGGGATCGTCTTCGAATACCGCCAAGGCACGTTCGTACACAGCCAAAGCGTCCTCGTGCTTCTTGCGGCGATTCAGCAACTCCGCCTCGAGCAAATAGGAATTGACCAAGGCCTCGCCGTTCTCGCTATCGCTGTTTTGATACGCGTGCAAAGTGGCCATCGCCGCCGGCAGATCGCCGCTCTCTTCCTGAACCAAGGCAATGCGTAACGTGGTTTGATCCCGCATTGCAGGATCCTTTATCTGCCGATACCACGTCAGCGCGTCTGCTGGTTGCTTGCGCAATTCCGCCAATTGGCCCAACAGATACAGCCGTGCCGCCGGCAGCGGTGAAGCGCCAACTTGCAGCTCGGTGTAGAGGGTCGTCAAGGCCTCGGTCGCGTTGGCGCGCGCCAGGTACGCGGCGCGCCCCGCCAGAGTCGCATCGGTTTGCTCACCCTTGGCCAGAACGTCCGCCGCTGCCAGCGTCTCACCTAACGCGTCGAGCAACGCCGCCGCTGAAAGTCGGGTCGCCGTGTCCAGTTCGGGCAAGGCAAGCGCGCGCCGCACCGATGCGAGAGCCGCTTTTGGTTGTTCTTGCTGGCGCTCTATCTCCGCCCGCCACAACCAAGGCTTGGCAAGCTCTGGGTGATGTTTGGTGACAGCGAGCGCCATGGCCGCTGCGACCTCGTTCAATTCGAGGCTCTGTGCGAGCCCGCCGAAACCGAGCATCGGTTCAATCGCGGTGGGTATCGCATCGTCGGCCACCAGACGCGCCATTACCTTGCCGACAGCCGTACTCTTGCGCTCACCCGCCAACGCTTGCAGCGCAAAACGCCAGCTGTCTTTTTCGCCACTGGCAAACAGCGCTCGGATCTCCACCAAGGCGTCGTCGACGCGCTCCTCACGCAGCGCCAATACAGCCTGCATTTGCCGTGCTCCCGCGGAATCCGGAGCCAACTTCTGCCATCTGATCAGTGCTTGCCGAATCAGGACGGGATCATTGGAGAGCAGTGCAACGCGAGCCGCGCGCTCGGCCAATTCGGGGTCAGCACTGCCTTTTGCCGCGTCGGCGTACGCCAGCGCGGCGTCGGCAAAACGACCTTCCTGCAGGGCAAACTCGCCGCTCATCAGCGCTAGCAGCCCCGCTTCGTCGGCCGCGCGCGACGGCGCCGTGGCGGTGAGCAGGTACACTAGACACAGCATTGTTGGCAGCGTTTTCAGCATCGGGGTCTCCGGGGTTCAAAGCGAGGCAACGGAATGCTAGCCCGGACTCAGACCTGCCCGCAGCGCTACAGAATAACCCGATGCCCCTGCTCGCTCTCGGAATCAATCATCAAACCGCGCCAGTCGCCATGCGCGAACGCGTGGCCTTTGCCGAGGAGGCCATTCCCGCTGCCTTGGCCGAGTTGCTTGCCCGCATGGGTGTTCATGAAGCGGCGGTGCTGTCGACGTGCAACCGCACCGAAGTGTATTGCAGAGTGGATGCAACCGCCGCGCACCTTCCCGAGCAGTGGTTGGCCGAGCATCACCACATGCCCGTCGATCAACTGCGCGCCTACTCCTATAGTCATACCGACGGCGAGGCCGTGCGGCATCTGTTTCGCGTCGCCACGGGACTGGACTCGCTGATCCTGGGCGAGCCGCAGGTATTGGGCCAAGTCAAATCGGCGTATCAGTTGGCACGCCGCGCCAATGCCTTGAAAACGCCACTGGACCGTTTGTTCCAGAACGCATTTGCAGTCGCCAAGCGGGTGCGCACCGATACCCAGATTGGCGCACACCCGGTGTCGGTCGCGTTTGCCGCGGTCAAGCTGGCGCAACAGGTGTTCGCCGAACTTGACCGCGCCACCGTGCTGCTGATTGGCGCCGGTGACACAATCGAATTGGCCGGCCGGCACTTGTTGGATCAACGCGTGCGCCGGGTGCTGGTCGCCAATCGCACGCTGGCGCACGCGCAGGCTCTAGCCTCGCGCTTCGGTGGTTACGCGCTGCCGCTGGAAGAACTGGATCGACACTTGAGCGAAGCCGACATCGTCATCTCGGCCACCGCCTGTCGGGAGCCCGTGCTTAGCTTCAAATCGGTCCGCCAAGCCCTGAAGTTGCGCAAACAGCGACCGGTTTTTCTGCTGGATCTGGCGGTTCCGCGTGACATCGAAGCGGCGGTGGCGGACGTGGACAACGTCTATCTGTATACCGTTGACGATCTCGACCGCAGCATCGCCGAAAACCGTCGCTCGCGTCGCGAGGCGGCCGAGCAAGCGGAAGCGATCATCGAACTCCAGGTAGAGCATTTTCTGTCTTGGTGGCAGGCCAGCGACCGCATCGATGCGCTGCGCGAACTGCGTCAACGCGGCGAGTCTGAGCGCGACGCTGTGCTGCTGCGCGCACGCGCTCTGCTCAATCAAGGGCGCTCACCCGAGCAAGCCTTGGACTATCTCGCTCACACCTTGACCAACAAACTGCTACACACACCAAGCGCCAATTTGCGCGCGGCGGCATTGCGCGGTGACGCCGAACTCTTGCGCGCGGCGGAGCGTTTGTTCCATGACCATCGCAGCGATGGCGATCCCTTGATGGACGATCCGTGAACTCCGAACCCTGAGAGCCACCTTCATCTCGGCCCACGCACCACGCCGCCTTCCCTTCACCGACCACGTATCCGCGATCTACCCATGAGCTTGAGTCCCAGCATCCGCCGCAAACTTGAGTCCTTGGTGGAGCGGCACGAGGAAGTCGCACGCTTGCTCGCCGAGCCCAATGCCTCAGCCGACAACGCGCGCTTTCGGGACTTGAGCCGCGAGTACGCACAGTTGGAACCTGTGCGCAGCCAACTTCACGCCCTCGACCAAGCGTTGGAGGACCTCGCCTCCGCCAAAGCCATGCGTTCCGACCCTGAAATGAGCGAGTTGGCAGAGGCCGAAGTGGAAGCACAGGAACAACGTCTCGACGAGCTGGCCAAGTCGCTGCGGTTGCTGTTGTTGCCAACCGACTCCCGCGATCAGGCCAACTTGTTTCTGGAAATACGCGCCGGCACTGGCGGAGACGAAGCCGCCATTTTTGCCGGTGATCTGTTTCGCATGTATGCCCGCTTCGCCGAGCGCAAGCGCTGGACTGTGGAAACGGTATCCAGCTCCGATGGTGAGCACGGTGGATTCAAGGAAATCATCGCCCGTGTCGAGGGAGCCGGTGCGTTTTCAAAGCTCAAATTCGAATCGGGAACGCATCGCGTGCAACGTGTGCCGGCGACCGAATCGCAAGGCCGCATTCACACCTCGGCCGCCACGGTCGCGATCCTGCCCGAACTCGATGAGATCGAGGACATCGAGATCAATCCGAATGACCTCAAGGTCGACACCTTTCGTGCATCCGGCGCCGGTGGTCAGCACGTCAACAAGACCGATTCGGCGATCCGCATGACCCATCTGCCCAGTGGCCTGATCGTTGAGTGCCAGGACGAGCGCAGTCAGCACAAGAACCGAGCGCGTGCCCTGTCCCTGCTGAAGGCGAAGTTGCTTGACTCACAGCGCAGCAAGCAAGCGGCGGCACAAGCCGAGACGCGGCGGCTGCAGGTGGGTTCCGGCGACCGCAGCCAGCGTATCCGCACCTACAACTTTCCGCAGGGACGAATCACCGACCATCGGGTCGAAGGCCTGACTCTCTATCGCTTGCCGGAAGCGATGGAGGGCGATATCGATGAATTGATTAGCCGGCTAACGGAAGAAGATCAGGCGGATCAGTTGCGGTCGCTGGGGTTATAAGTGCGGTGCACCAAGCGGCGGCTAGCTAAGGTGCACGCTTAAACAGGATCACCAAACGCAGTGCCAGCTGCCGACTCCACCACGGGCTTTATCAACCATCGGATCCGATCGCAGTTAAGCGCGATCTATCTTTGGACCTCAAGCAATGCCTGCTGAATCCTTCGTGCTGTAAACGCCTCCGCGGGCTCGAAGTTCTGTGAGGAAAAACTGCGCCCTTGAGACCACGTACTCTCCATTCAGAATGGAGCCGGATCGGTCCTCCGCGATGCAGTGCACCATCGTGCTGAATGTCTCGCGCTGCGGCTCACTCAGGAGGAAATAACGGCCAGAGTAAATAAGTTGGTACAGCACACCTAAGAACCTTGCGATAAATTCTTCGTTCGGCTCTTCGCTCTCACTAGTTTCGACTACGTATTCAAGGTAAGCACGTGCGTAGTAGCTGAGCGCATCAGGCTCCAAAACTAACCATTCCTCAAGCATGAATGCGTTTCCGCGCATCACAGAAAGCTCTATCTCATGCAAGTAGCTGAAGAGGGCAGCCCAACTCTTACCTCGGAAAAAGTCTTCCGCATCCTCTTTGTCGAGTTGGTCGAAGCCATCGAATACGACCAACGCACTTCGGGGCGGCACAGACTCTCCACCGAAGTGTTCCTTGATTTTGGTGCGCACGAATTGGGTCTGCATTGCCTATCGCCTACTCATCTTCAAACGAATCAAAAAACAACACCGACCGCAAAACGACAATTGGCGTGAGCGCCTGATGGCCGCGGCAGCCGCCGGGCTTGCCGCAGTTCTCGATGACGAAGGCGCGCACGATGACTTCGCCTGAGGCATCCGGCAGCCAGGTGAACGTCAGCTCGTCCTGCGTTTTGACCACCGGACTGGTGTGAGTCGCGGCCCAGGGTCCGCAGTCGGCTGGCAGCGGAACGTGCTGATAAAGCCCACCATCAACCAGAAATGCGCCCGCGCCGGTGGTGAAACCGCGCTTGGCCCAGATCAGGATGCCCAGCGCCGATTGTTCGGCGGATGGATGGGTCACGCGCACGGTCAGTGCACGACCCGGCACATAGATCGAACGCGCGGTCGTCAAGCGCCAACCTGCCGGCGGCGGTGAGGCCAAGGTGGGACTCATCGGCACCAAGGGCAGCGAACTCACGTCGCATACTGGAGATCCCAAGGAAAAGGCATGGCCGGTGCTTGGCGCGCTCAGCAGACTGACGGCCAACAGCAGTGCCGCATACAGGCCGCGCATGGCGGATAAAGAATTGCGCTCAAGCATGGCCTTAGGGTGGACCGCTTCGGCCGGCCAGACAACCCAAACCTGATAGCTGCACATGGAACCGTGAGCCTCATCACTTTTTCACATTTGATTACGCGCATAGGCTTCAGCCTGTCGCAGCAGCAGCGTGTGCGGGCTGGCTTCTCCGCTTTTGTCGGAGCGGCGCAAGCCGCGATGCTTTGCGGGACTGGATCGAATCGCGGCTTCCCCCGCTCCTACAAGGGCCTGGTGAGCGAGGTAGG
>JBQTGY010000104.1:0-17889 GCA_052390415.1 Pseudomarimonas sp.
GGCCGCAAAGACCAAGTGAGCATCGTGCCAGCGGGAAAACGCAGCGAACACTTTGTCATTTTGAGATTCATCACTTTTGACGAGGCGCACCAACGAAGTTCGGGCGTTTTCTCGCGACCTCGTGAAATGTCCGGGCTAGAGCCTGACACCCGCTTGCAACACCGCTTCCATCTGCCGCGCTTTTTCGCGCGCCTCATCGATGGAATTGCCTCGCGCCAGTGCCACGCCCATGCGACGTTTGCCGCGCACCTCGGGTTTGCCGAACAGGCGCAGTTGTGTGTCTGGCTCGCACAGCGCGAGCGCCACGGCGGAGAAGCTCACCTGCGAACTCTCGCCTTCTACCAGCAGCGCACAGGAAGCCGACGCGCCGCGCTGGGCGATGTTGGAAATGGGCAGGCCAAGAATGGCGCGCAGGTGCAAGGCGAACTGCGACAGATCCTGCGATATCAGCGTCACCAAGCCGGTGTCATGCGGACGCGGCGAGACTTCACTGAACCAGACGTGGTCACCCTTGACGAACAGCTCCACCCCGAACAGTCCACGGCCGCCGAGGTTGTCAGTGATCTTGCGGGCAATGTCTTGAGCGCCAGCCAGCGCCGCCTCGCTCATCGGATGCGGTTGCCACGACTCGCGGTAATCACCATCGATCTGCAGGTGCCCGATGGGCGCACAGAACGAGGTGCCGCCCTTGTGGCGAATCGTCAGCACCGTGATCTCGTAATCAAAGTCGATGAAACCCTCAACGATGACGCGGCCACTGCCTGCGCGACCGCCGGCTTGGGAATAGTCCCAGGCGCGTTGGATGTCGGACTCACCACGCACCACACTTTGTCCCTTGCCTGAGCTGGACATCAACGGTTTGACGACGCACGGCGTGCCGACTGCGGCCACCGCATCGCAATACGCCACCGCATCGCAATACTCAGGATAGGTTTCCGCGAAGCGATAGTTGGAGGTCGGCAATCCCAGAGTTTCAGACGCCAAACGCCGAATGCCCTCGCGGTCCATGGTCAGGCGCGCGGCGCGTGCTGTGGGAATCACGCAATAGCCTTCGTTTTCCAGCGCCAGCAACTCGGCGGTGGCGATGGCTTCGATTTCGGGAACGATGTAATGCGGGCGCTCGGCCTCGATCACCGCTCGCAGCGCTGCTGCATCCAGCATGTTGATCACGTGCGCACGATGCGCCACCTGCATCGCCGGGGCGTTGGCATAACGATCCACCGCGATGACCTCGATTCCAAGCCGTTGCGCCTCGATGGCCACTTCCTTGCCCAGCTCGCCCGAGCCCAACAGCATCAATCGAGTTGCAGTCGCTGAAAGCGGCGTGCCGATGGTGGTCATGGGTGTGTGCTCGCTGCCCGAGAAGGCGCGGAGTATGCCTTAACGCGATCAGCGCGAGCGCTTGTTTGGCTTGATCGCGCGCACCGCCGCCTGATAGCCGCGCTCGGCCCAGATGGCGGCCTCATCGGGGTCGTCGAATATGCTCTCGGGAGCCGCGAAATAGGACATTTGCGTCGCCTTGCCCTGTTTAATGAACTCGAATGCCAACAGCCCGCGGCTATCGAAATCATTACGCGAGAGCGTATCGGCCTTGAGGTAGAGCGCGTCATCGGCAACCAAGCCAAACATCAGACCTTGGTGATAGATACCGTAACCACCAAACATGCGCTTGGATTCGATCGACCCAAACGATGCGAATACTTCGTGCAGGTAACTGACGAACTCGCTCACCGGTCAATCAACCTTTGCCTGTTGAATGCGCGCTACGCGGCCTCAAACCGACCGTAGCTGCGCAGCCGTTGATAGCGCTGATCCAGCAATCCTTGCACGTCGATACGTTGCAGGTGATCGAGTTGCGTCAACAGGGCGCTCTTGAGGCGGATCGCCATGTCCGCAGGGTCGCGATGGGCACCGCCCAGCGGCTCCTTGATCAGTTGGTCGATCAGACCCAGTTCGAGCAAACGCGGCGCGGTGATGCCCAGCGCGTCGGCGGCATCGCGGGCGCGCTCGGCGCTTTTCCACAAGATCGAAGCGCAGCCTTCCGGACTGATGACCGAATAAGTGCTGTATTCCAGCATCAGGGTGCGATCACCCACACCAATCGCCAGCGCGCCACCGGAGCCACCTTCGCCGATCACCGTGCAGATGATCGGTGTGCGCAGTTCAGCCATCTCGATCAGATTGCGAGCGATGGCTTCGCTCTGGCCGCGCTCTTCGGCACCCACGCCCGGGTACGCGCCCGGTGTATCAATGAAGGTCAGCAGTGGCAACTTGAAACGCTCTGCCATCTTCATGATGCGCAGCGCCTTGCGGTAGCCCTCGGGACGCGGCATGCCGAAATTGCGGCGAATCTTGGCTTTGGTATCGCGGCCTTTCTGTTGGCCGACGATCGCCACGGGGCGGCCGTCAATGCGGCCCAAGCCGGCGACGATGGCGGCGTCGTCGGCATAGGCGCGATCACCCGCAAGTTCATGAAATTCGTCGCAGATGGCGGCGATGTAATCCTCGGTATACGGCCGTTGCGGGTGCCGCGCCAATTGCGTGACTTGCCAAGGCGTCAGCGCACGAAAGATTTCGGCGGTGCGGCTCTTGAGCTTTTCCCGCAGTTTGGCGATGTCCTCTTCGATATGAAACGCCGAGCCGTGACTGGCGTGACGCAACTCGGAGATTTTGGCCTCCAGTTCGGCGATGGGCTGCTCAAAATCGAGGAAGTTCGGATTCATTGATGGTTATTGGAAACGTGAAGGGCGCGAGTATAGCGCCGGGGCTTATCCAAGGCCCGGCGCTGACAGCAGCCAGATGGCCACGTCAGACTGTGGCCATGAAACATTTGCACATTGCCATGGTGGGTTACGGAACTGCGGGTCAAACCGCTGCCTTGGCATTGTCGCGCGATGGGCATCGCGTCGAGGTGTTCGAGCGCGCGCCAGAACCAGGTCCGGTGGGTGCGGGGTTTCTGTTGCAACCCACGGGTCTGCAGGCGCTGTGGCAGCTGGATTTGCTGGACGAGGCGCTTCTGCACGGTCGTCAAGTTCATCGACTGTTTGGCGATCTGCCGAATAAGCGCGGCGTGATGGACATGCGCTATGACGGGCTGGACGCGCGCCTGTTTGGCCTGGGCATGCAGCGAGGGGCGCTGTTTGAGTTGCTGCGCGCCGCATGGAATGGCGGCGATGCGCTGCATTCAGGTTGCCCTATTGCCAGCGTCGACAGCGGGCGTGGCGTGCTAACCGAAGAGTCTGGCCGTCAGCACGGCCCGTTTGATCTGGTTATCGCAGCGGACGGCGCCGCTTCGCGCCTGCGCGCGTCGCTAGGACGCGTGGACGTCGACGCGCCGTATCCCTGGGGTGCGCTGTGGTGTCTGTTGGCCGAACGCGAATGGCCATGGCCAAGCGAATTGCGTCAGCGCTACAAGGGCGCACGCCACATGATCGGCGTTCTGCCGGTGGGAACGCGACCGGGCGATGCAACCCCGCGCGTGAGTTTTTTCTGGAGCCTGCGCGTCAGTGGCTTCGAATCGTGGCGTGACACGGGCATGCCCGCATGGCGATCACGTGTTTTGCAGCTTTGGCCAGACATCGAGCCCTTGCTGACGGACCTTTCCGATCCGCAAACACTGGCGACAGCCACCTATCGCGACGTGATTCTTGGCCGCCAGTGGCACCGCGATCGCTTGCTGGTGATCGGTGATGCCGCGCATGCGATGAGCCCGCAGTTGGGGCAGGGCGCCAACATGGCCCTGCTGGACGCCTTGGCCCTGCGCGATGCACTGCGCAGCAGCGATGCACTGCCGTCACAGCTGCAGTCTTTCGCAAACAACCGCCGCGCACACGTCGGCATCTACCAATTCTGGAGTCGTTGGCTCACCCCGATGTTCCAATCCGACAGCACCCTCGCGGCCACCCTGCGCGACCTCAGCCTGCTACCCATGGGCCGCCTACCCGGCGGTCGCGACAACATGCTGCGGGTGTTGACCGGAACCCGCCAAGGCTGGCTGGGGAAATACGCACTGAATGAGGAATTCTTGCGGGCGCTAGCTGCCCACCTGCACCCGGTGTCAGCCCCGTAGGGCGCAATAACCAAAGGGCATTGCGCCGTCCCACCAGCGCCGCTCACCCCAAGTCATCGCGGGTGGGAAGAAGGTCGACCTGAGCGACCCAATCGCTTGGATAGCTCCCGCCCCGTAGGGCGCAATAACCAAAGGGCATTGCGCCGCCCCACCAGCGCCGCTCACTAAAAGTCATCGCGGCGTGGCAAATGGTCCACCTCAGCGCCCCAATCGCCTGGATAGACCCCAGCTCGCACCCACCGATGAAATATCGAGTACGGCCAATCCGACACCCGATCCACCATTCCATGCTTCAACGGATTGATGTGCACATAGTCGACGTGCCTTTCGAAGTCACGATCATCCCGCAGCAGATGCTCCCAAAAGCGTCGCTGCCAAATCCCACGTTCCCCACGGCGGTGTCGCACTGCTGAGCGGCGTTCGGTGATCGGCAGGCGCTTGCTGAAATCTGCCTTGATCAGGCGCCAACGCAAGGAAAAGTCAGACGCCAACGCAAGGAAAAGTCAGAATCACCCTCGGGAAACTCAAGCACACAGTGGATGTGATCAGGCAACACCACCCAGGCGTGAATGGTGAACGGATGCCGCATCTTGACCGAAGCCACCACCTCGCGAAGACCGTCGATCCGGCGAACGAGCAGACCGTTGTCTTGACGTTGCAGCAGGTTGACGGTGAAGAAATACGTGCCGCCCGGGACCCATGCGCGGCGATAGTTCGGCATGTGGTGAGTGTCGCTGCGGGCTTCATTCGGCGCAATACCCGTTGGCTATTGCGCCCGACGGCGTTGAGGATCGCGCGCGTTGACACTTCAGGGTCTGTGCGGCTCGCTTCGTTCATCACGATGGTCTCCGCTTCGAATCGCATATCTCGTGCCTGATTGTTGTCACCGAAGAAACTCGCGATTTGATCGATACTTGTGGCGTGATCCACGCGCGAGTCGATCAAGTAGTCCTCAACTGGATCGGTCTCAGTCCACGATGCGCGGACCCGATCTTCTCTGAAAATAGCGTGGAAAGGTTTCGCGTCCTTGATGACAACGTTCATGTTGAACCGCACACGGTTCTCCGTCCGCCACGAGGTCAGCCACCAAGTACCGTCCGGCAGTTTCATCGCTCCGTCCACGGGCATTCTCGCTGTTGGGTAAGGCAAGACTATAAGCCTTTTGGTAGCGCGGCCGGCTCAGGTGGATGTTGGTGGCCAATGATGGCGGAGTTGGCCCACGCGAAGCCAATCTGGCCTGGTTGCCGGCCTGATCTCCGACAGACAATGCATATGCATTGATCTATCAATGCATATGCATTACTTTCGGCGCACAGCATCCTCGCCGGAGAAGTGCCATGCCCGCCACCATGCAAGTCGAATCGACGCTGACCGACCGCTACCAGACCACGGTGCCCGAGACGGTGCGACGAGCGCTGCGCCTTGGCAAGCGCGACAAGATCCACTACACGATCCGTCCGGATGGCGAGGTCGTGCTCACGCGAGCGGCCACGGGTGAAAGCGAGGATCCCGGTCTGGCGCCATTCCTCGGCTTCCTAGCCCGCGACTTGGCCGAGCACCCCGAGCGGCTCCAGGTCGTGGACGCCGGCTTTGCGCGGCGCATCCTTACGCTGGTAGGCAGCGTCGAGGTCAATCTGGACGCCCCGCTCTCGGCGGATGATGAATGAGCGGCGGCAAGCCACTGGTCGTCAACGGCTGGACCGTCTTCGCTCACCCGATCTTCCTTGACCAATTCGACGCGCTAACGGCGCAGGTCGAGACGCTCCAGCGCAAGGACCCTGCCGGTTACATCAAGAAGAACGCCGCCAAGCGCCTGGCAGCGATCGCCAAGCTGGCCTTCGAGGTGATTCCGCAGGATCCAACTCGGTCAGAGTACCGCCAAGGCAACACGCTCGGCGAGGAGCACAAGCACTGGTTCCGTGCCAAGTTCTTCCAACAGTACCGGCTCTTCTTTCGGTTTCACGCACAGGCCAAGGTGATCGTGTTCGCCTGGGTCAACGACGAGGACACGAAGCGGGCCTACGAGAGCGCCGACGACGCCTACCGGGTGTTCCGCAGGATGCTGGAGAGTGGGCATCCTCCGTCGGACTGGGGCCAGCTGCTGGCCGAAGCACGTGCCGAGTCGGAACGCCTTGGCCGGCTCGCGTCAGGCGGCGCACGCGCAAGTCCTTGATTCTTCGACCTGCCGGGCCATGCGGTTCGCTGTATCGGACTGGGTAGGCAGGAGAAACGCTCGAACTGCACCCCGGCCATTTTCTCCCGCTTCCTCGCGAACCCGCAGGAGTGGAGTGGTGGCCAGGGGCGGAATCGAACCGCCGACACGAGGGCGAGTGGGAGCGCTTGGACGGCGCAGCCGTCCGCTCTCAACGAGCGCCAGCGCGCGTATCGCGCGATGGCAGGGAATCCTCGCCATCTACGAGGGCGAGACTCTAACTTCAAGGGGAGTGGTGGCCAGGGGCGGAATCGAACCGCCGACACGAGGGCGAGTGGGTGCGCTTGGACGGCGTAGCCGTCTGCTCCCGACGAGCGCCAGCGCGCGTATCGCGCGATGGCGGGGAACCCTCGCTATCAAGGCAGGCAGGAACCTCAATCACACGGAGGAGTGGTGGCCAGGGGCGGAATCGAACCGCCGACACGAGGATTTTCAGTCCTCTGCTCTACCAACTGAGCTACCTAGCCAGATGCTGTGTGCAAACATCGGCTCGCCGACATGCGAGATGCGACGTGCAACGAGCGAAGCCGCGTATTAGATAGCGCCGCCGGCATTGTCGTCAACCCCCGGGTCTGCATGATGAGTGGCTGAACGCGATGACAGGCAAGCCGGCACGGCCCCGCGATTGGCGTGAGAATGGCACCGTGTCGACCCGACAACTCGACCCTTTCAAGGAGCAGCTCATGCGCGCGCAGCGAAACTACACCTATCGATTGTTCGGCGGGATTATCCTGCTTGTCTTGCTGGTAACGAGCTTCGCCAGTGCCGCAGCCAGCCCGCGCGAGCGCTTGGCCTCGCGGCTGGTGGAATACGAGGCAGTTGCCGGCGATCCAGTCGATGGCTTCAACTTCTTCACTTTGCAGCGTTTTGAGCTGTTGGGACCGCAAACCATCGCGGTGTGGACGCGGGTCAACAAGGTTTTCTTGATTGACGTTCACCGGCCTTGCCCGGGGCTTGAGTTCGCGGGCGGGATCGGCGTTTCGTCAAGTCAAAACCGCGTTTCCGCGCGCTTCGACGCCGTCCAGTTCAATCGCGAACGCTGTCAAATCAAGCAAATTCGGCCAATCGATTCTCGCGCACTCAAGGCGCGACTAAAGGCGAAATACTGACCAGCAACAGTTCGCCGCCGCCTTCAAGCAACAGCCGTTGGCGGCCATTGGCAGGGTTGTCTGCCCGCAAACAATCGCCTTGCAACACCGGCAAACGGGAATCGTCGCCGCGCAACGTGAATTGCCCGGCCATCGCGTAGATCAGCCACGTGCTGGTCGGTTCGACAAACACCAGCATGGTTCCGACCAAGGGTCGGTGATGCAGGGTCGCGGTCAGCAGGCTGGGGTCGTAGAACAGGTTGAAGTCGCGCACCGGGCCGTCGATCAGGCGGCATTGCGGGGCCAGCCTGCCATCGAACGCGATGCGCCCATGCGGCGGCTCCAGACGTGTCTCGCTGCCATCAGGAAAGGTGAGCACGAAACCATTGCCTTCCAGCAATACCTGCTCACGATTGCGACCCGGAAACTCCGAATACGCGCTGTCGTGATCGATCTCAGCGATAGATACACGCCACGCGTCGCCCACGCCGCTTGGGTGCGGTTCGCGAGCAATTTCGCGCGTCCAACCCAGTTGATTGCGCCAGCGCATGCGTTGGAATTCGTACGAAGGCAGATAGCGCAATTTCATCGGCAGCGCTTCAGGTCAGCAAGCGCGCAAGTTCGGCGGTTGAGCGTCGCAAGCTTTCGCGACCGCTCCAGCCGATGATCGGTCGACCGCTGTGTGCGTCGACAAACGTCTCGGCTTCGCCTTCGGGCAGCAGGTGTCGATAGTCGACGGTCAGTTCTTCACCCGCCGCGATATCGCGAGCCGCGAAGACAAAGCCCAGATGCCATAAGCCATTGGGCTCGAACTGATGGTTGATGTAGCACTCGTCGGGCCAGTCAAGGCTGACAGTGCAGAACTCCTCAAACCAGCGAACACTGGCGGCACGCGCGGCGACAGGATCGGGCATCGTGTCGAGCTCTTCCCAGCGATGTACGCGGGGGATGGCGTCGGGGGCGACCACCACGCTGCCTGCGGCAATCGCCTGGGCAAGAAACACACCTTTGCCGGCACCGGGAATTCGGGAGGACTGGATGGAATAGGCGGGAATGATCACCGCGCAAGTTTAGCGGTTGGTAGCGGGTCTGCGATGTTTGCAGCCGCTTGCCCGACCTCAGCGACTGGGGTCGGGCAAGTTCGGTGACGTCAGTTGCTGGGTTTGGCAGCGACCGCAGCCGTGGCAGGGGCGGTGCTGCTGACGACGATCACATCGCGGTTCTTTTCCACCGTGGCAAGGCCAATGCCGCGTACTTCCACCAGTTGATCGACGCTGGTGAACGGGCCGTTCTTTTCGCGGTGGGCCACGATCGCTTCGGCCTTGGCCGGGCCGATGCCGTTCAGGCCGGCGGCCAGAGCGGCGGCGTTGTCACGATTGATATCGACCTTGCCGGCGGCAAGTGCGGAGACGGAAACGAGCAGGGACAGGACCAGAGCGGTGAGCAGGCGGGTGATGGCGTTCATGTGAATTTCCTCGTTGAAGTGATGAGCGTGATTGAGTCTGTTTTGCTGGTCAGCGAGTGCTGCGCCAGTGGAGCTATTGTTCCGATTGGCCGGGGCCGCGAGCATCGGTGGAGGTGGGCGCAAGCGCGCTGATGTTTTCGGTTGGTGTTGTAGGACTTTTCCTACGGTGAGCAATCGCCACAACAGCCGGCATGTCTGCCCACCTGGCAGCAGTCGGATAGACTTCCGCCATCGCACACCGTGGGAGTTCGGATGGATAGCCAACGCATTGACCACTTCGTTGCAGGCATGTGGGACGATGAAATCGTCCCGCAGTTGGTCGAGTACATCCGCATTCCCAACAAGTCGCCGATGTTTGACGCCAACTGGGCGCAGCACGGTTACATGGATGACGCCGTCGCCTTGATGGCGGGCTGGGCAGGCAAACAGTCGATCACCGGCATGCAGATGGAAGTGGTGCGCTTGCCGGGCCGCACTCCGCTGATATTCATCGACATTGCTGCCCACGGCATTGCAACCACCGCAGGCGAGGATGTCGCCAGCGACGATTGCGTCTTGCTGTACGGTCATCTCGACAAACAACCCGAAATGACCGGCTGGGCCAGCGATCTCGGGCCTTGGAAGCCAGTCATCAAGGGCGACAAGTTGTATGGCCGCGGAGGCGCCGATGATGGCTACGCGATCTTTGGATCACTAGCCGCAATCATGGCGTTGCGTGAGCAGGGCATTCCGCACCGCCGCTGCGTGGTGCTGATCGAGGCCTGCGAAGAATCCGGCAGTTATGACCTGCCGCATTACGTCGATCACTTGTCTGCGCGCATTGGCAAACCGTCGCTGGTGGTGTGCCTGGATTCGGGCTGCGGCAACTACGATCAGCTCTGGTGCACGACTAGCCTGCGCGGCTTGGCCGGCGGCAATTTGAAGGTCAGCGTGCTGGAAGAGGGCGTGCATTCGGGCGATGCATCGGGCGTGGTGCCATCGAGCTTTCGATTGTTGCGGCAGCTGCTGTCCCGCTTGGAGGACGAAGCCACCGGACGCATTCGCGTCGACGGCTTGTTCGTGAATATCCCGGAACAACGCATCGCCCAAGCCAAGCGCGCCGCGGAAGTGTTGAACACGGCGATCTTTGACAAGTTTCCGTTCCTGCCCGGCATGACGCCTATGCATAAAGAACTGGCGGAACTGGTGCTCAACCGCACCTGGCGTCCGGCGTTGTCGGTGACCGGTGTGGATGGCATTCCCAGCTTGGCAGATGCGGGCAACGTGCTGCGACCGCATACCGCGGTAAAACTCAGCCTGCGGCTGCCACCCACGTTGGACGGCGAACTTGCCGGAGCAATGTTGACCGAGCTGTTGACGCGCGATCCGCCGAACGGGGCGCGGGTCGAATTTGCGTTGGAGAAGTCGGCCACCGGTTGGAACGCGCCGCCGAGTGCCGCGTGGCTGGATACCGCGATTGATCGCGCCAGTCGCGAGTTTTTTTCCGCGCCAGCGATGCACATGGGCGAGGGCGGCACCATTCCCTTCATGGGCATGTTGGGGGAGAAGTTCCCCGGTGCCCAGTTCATGATTACGGGCGTGCTGGGGCCGCACTCCAATGCCCATGGGCCGAATGAATTTCTGCATATTCCGACCGGCAAGCGGGTGACGTCGGCGGTCGCCCGCGTGGTCGCTGATCATTTCGTGGCTAGCCAAGCGGGGCTGACCCGTGGTGTGGGTGTTGCCGCGGGTGAGTCGCGATTCGGTCACGACCACGGCTGTTGCTGACTTCGTTTTTTATCTCACTGGAAAAGACCATGAGCTTGCTTTGGACCATCTTGATTGGATTTGTCATCGGCCTTGTCGCGCGCATGCTGAAGCCGGGCCGGCAGATCAGCGGTTTCATCTTGACCACCGTGCTTGGTATCGCCGGCGCCTTCGTGGGCACCTACATCGGTCAAACCTTGGGCTTGTACCAAGCGGGTCAGGCGGCGGGTTTCATCATGTCGGTGATCGGCGCGATCATCCTGCTGGTGATCTGGGGTCTGGTGGTCAAGAAGAGCTGAGCCGCCGGCGAAATATGCGCTTGTCTCGGCCTGCCCCTGGGTGCTGGCAACCACTGAACCTGGAGTTCAAACCATGTTTGCAAGACTCGAAGTGCGTTGCCTGGTGCTCGGCGGATGGCTGCTGGCAGTGAGCGGCTGCCAGACACCGCCGGGCGAATCCGCTGCGACATCGCCCGTTGAGGCCGAGGCGACACCACGGGTCGAGGCCGTCGAGACATCGGTCGCAGCGCCCTTGGCTGTGCCACTCGATGCCTTGCCAGTGGGTAGCCACTGGGCCTTGGTTGCAAGCAACGCCGCGGGTCTGAATCGTGTCGAGGCCAGCGCAATTCGGCTGAGCGTCCAAGCCGATCGTTTGTCGGGTGACAGCAGCTGCAACCGGTTCAGTGCGGGCTACCAGATGCTCGACGGACGGCTCTCAGTGGGGCCAGCCATGGCCACCAAGCGCGGCTGCCAATCGCCCGCAGGCGAGATCGAGCAAGCACTGTTTGCAGTGTTGCCGACGCTCGTCTCCGCATCCATGCATGGTAACGATTTGATTTTACACGGCAGCAGTGATGTGAGTCTGCATTTCACGCCGGCTGCCCCAACTGCGGACTGAGTGCACTGCTTCGATGTGCCCGATTGAAGGTCGTCTATTCGAAGTACGCCGCTCGTCCATTCATGGCAGCGGCGTTTTTGCAGTGCAGGCGATCTCGGCAGAGGTCGAATTGATCGATTACCACGGCAAGCTGATCTCGCACGCGGCCGCAGATCGTAAATACGCGGGCAGCGCCGATAGCGGTCACACGTTTCTGTTTACCTTGAACGAGCACTACATCATCGACGCCAACGTCGATGGCAACGACGCGCGCTGGATCAATCACAGCTGCGCGCCGAACTGCCGCGCAATGGTTGTCGAGAGTGAATCGGGCAAGCCCCGCGACGAGCGCGTGGTGATCGAAAGCATCCGTGCGATTGCTGCCGGCGAAGAGTTGACCTACGACTACGGCATCGTGCTCGAACAACGCCACACGACGCGCATGAAGCGGCTGTGGGCGTGTTTGTGCGGTGCGTCCACATGCACTGGCACCATGCTGAAGTCCAAGCTGAGGTGACGCCAAGATTCTCCCTCGCAGAGCACACAAACGTAGGCGAAGGACTCAGGGAGTTGTCGCTGGCGTGACCGGATTTCTGGAGACAAAATCCAGCACATCCTCAGCCGTATTCGCCAGCCACGGGTAGCGAAACCCGCTCAGGATTCGGATGTGACCGACGCCGGGATAGCGACGCAGTTCGATTGGTGTTCCAACGGCCGCAAACCGAGCTTGCAGGCGTTCGCTGTTGCGCAGCCAGACCAGCAGATCCGTGGTGCCGTGCAACAGCAGGAATGGTGGTTCGTCGCCATCGACGAAGTTCACTGGTTGTGACTCGGGCCAGTTGGCCTCCGGGCCGAACATGTCGCGCAGGTCATCATCTTCCAGCGGCAGAAAATCGTATGGCCCGGCGATGCCCACCACGCCGGCGAGATTCCGCGGCCGCCAATCAATGGCTTCGAGATGGCGCGCATCAGTGCCAATCAGGGCGGCGATGTGCGCGCCAGCCGAATGTCCGACCAGGAATATGCGTTTGGGATCACCTCCGTACTGCTCGGCGTGGCTGCGCGCCCAGGCAATTGCCATCACGGTGTCATCGACAAAAACGGGGAACCGCACTTGCGGCCACAGTCGGTAGTCGATCACCAAGGTGAGCACGCCGGCTTCGGCAAGGCGCTTGCCCACGAACGCATACTCGGAGCGTTGTCCGCTCTGCCAACGACCGCCGTAGACAAATACGACCACTGGAGTCGGCGTGCTCTGCGCAGCAGGTTGGTAGACATCCAACGCGAGGCGGTGCTCGGGCAGATACACGACGCTTTCCACCGATGGATTGCCGGCATTCAAGGTCGCGAAGAAGCTGGCTTTGCAGCCGACCAACAGCAACGCAGTTGCCGCAATGAGCGCGCCGCGGCCCAGCAAGCGCCAGCCAACCCATCGCGGACCAAACAATTCTGTACGGGAAGTGGTCATGTTCTTATGATCGCCGCATGAGCATGCAGATAGTGTGGTCGCCATGAACGCCCCGGTCGACGCGAACAGCGAACAGGAGCGTCCGCGCCCGTTTGCCAAGGTGCCCGAGCGTGGCAGCTCGGACCATTTGTTGCGACTGTTGCAACAGCATCACGTGCAACTGTCGACGATGGCCGATACCAAGGCCAACATCATCATCACGGTGTCGTCGATCGTGCTGACAATTGTCCTTGGCCGGGTCAACGATCCTGACCTGCGCCTGGGTTTGTTGGTGCTCGGACTGTTTTCTCTGGTGGCATTGTTGCTGGCCATTCTGGCAGTGCTGCCCAAGTTTCGCCGTGCCAAGCGCTTGGAGGGACCGATACCCGAAGGCTTCAACATTCTGTTTTTCGCGCACTTCACCGCGTTGGATCAAAAACGCTATCTGGAAGAAATGGCCGCCGCGATGATGCCGGGGCAGGCCTACGAGACGGTGGTGCGCGATGTCTATTCGCTGGGCCAGTACTTGGCGATGCACAAGTATCCGTATCTGCGCTGGTCGTATGTGTCTTTTTTGACCGGGTTTGTGCTGGCCTCTCTCATTCAGGTTGTGCACTTGCTGTTGCCCTAAGGCGGCGTCAGCATGCCGTGAAAATCGGCTAGGCTGCGCACACCTGAATTTGTTACGAGGTGTGTATGCGCGCTTGGCTTGCCGATTCTGGCCGCCTGTTGGCGACTGCCGCGCTGTCGACAACGCTGCTTGCATCTACTCTTTTGGCGAACGCGCAAACACCGCCGTCGGTGCCCGCTGAGCTGGCACCGTGGGTGCCGTGGGTGCTGAAGGATTATCCCAAGCTGGGCTGCCCGTTTGCGCTCGGTCAAAATCGCGGTGATGAGTCGGCGCACATCTGCGCCTGGCCCGGTGCGCTGGACCTGGATGTCACGGCCGATGGGGCGCGCTTTTCGATGACCTGGACGGTGCTGGCGGAGTCGAATTTGCGGCTGCCCGGCGACGCGCGCGTCCGACCGCAAGACGTCAGTGTCGGCGGCCGCAGTGCGACGGTGATGTTCGACGGCAACCAAGCCAGCCTGCGGCTGTCGCCTGGCGTGCACCGTGTGGAGGGCAGTTTGAGTTGGAGCAAGCGGCCAACGCAGTTGCCGGTGCCGGATGAGATCGCGCTGGTCAAACTGCGTCTGGATGGCACTCTGATCACGGTGCCTGAACGCAATGGCGATCAGCTTTGGTTGGGCCGAATCACCACCGAAGTCGGCGCCGATACCTTGAACCTCAAGGTGTTTCGTCGCCTCGACGATGGTCTGCCACTGCGCCTGACCACCCAGCTGATGCTGGAGATTTCTGGTCGCGCTCGCGAGATCAGTCTGCCGGCGGCGTTGCCCGAGGGCTTTGTACCGGTGGCCGTGCAGTCGAATTTGCCGGCGGCAGTATTGGCCGATGGCAGCCTGCGCGTGCAGCTGCGACCGGGCACCTGGCCGCTGACCATCGAGGCGCGCGCGGAAGGCTTTATCGATTCAGCCGGCCCACCCGCCGCTGAGGTGCCGTGGCCGAGTGAAGAGATCTGGAGCTGGCGCGCTGCCCCCGAGTTGCGCGTGGTGGAAGTGGAGGGCGGCACGCCGGTCGATCCCGCACAGGTCGCTGCACCGTGGGGTGAGCCATTGTCGACCCACGTGCTGGATCGCACGCAGAAACTTTCGATTGCCGAGCGCAGCCGGGGCAAGGATGACGCGCAGCCGCATCGGCTGAGCCTGAGTCGCGAGCTGTGGCTGGCGTTTGATGGCGGCAGCATGGTGGCGCGCGATCAGTTGAATGGACAGCTGGCGCGGGTCGGGCGGCTCAATGCAACCGCGCCGTGGACCTTGCAGCGCGCCACTGAAGGCGAGCAAGACCTTTTGGTCACGCGGGATGATGCCGGGCAGATCGGCGTCGAGCTGCGCAACCCGGCGCTGAACCTGGTTACCACCGGCGAACACGCCGGTCGCGGTCGCATGCCCGCCAGTGGTTGGGCGGTGGATCTGGAATCCATGAGTGCGGTGCTCAACTTGCCGCCGGGTTGGCGCTTGTTTGCTGTCAGCGGCGTGGATCGCGCGCCGGATACGTGGATAGGCAAGTGGAATCTGCTTGATCTGTTCTTGCTCGCGGTCGCGGGCTTGCTGGCCTTTCGACTGCATGGCCTGGGCTTCGCTGCATTGGTGCTTGCCTACCTTGGCCTTGGCTATCACGAGAACGACTCGCCGCTGTGGAGCGTGCTGGCGGTGATTGCGCTGGCATTGCTGCTACGGGTACTCAGCGGCGGCCGCCTGTCCGCCATCCTGCGCGTCGCCCGCGCCGTGATGCTGAGTCTGGCCTTCCTTCTCGCACTGCCGTTTGTGGCTGAGCAGCTGAAATTGGCCTTGCATCCGCAGTTGGAGCGCGGTCAGGTGGAGAGTAGTCGGGAGTATTTTGATAATCGCTATGCGGCGGCCGCACAAGAGGTGATGGCGAAGTCCGACCAGTATCAAGAGGCTGAGACCCTCGAAGAGATTCAAGTCACCGGCACGCGCATTCGTCGTAACGACATGGAGGCTGCCTCGCCGGCGGTGATATTGGGTGAGCCAACTCCAATGTCGATACCCGCGCCGCCGCCGGCACCACCAGCTCCACCCATGCCGCAGCAAAGCAAGAGTAAACAGCTCAACGCCTATCCAGACGACGCCGTGCTGCAAGCCGGGCCGGGCACGCCGGATTGGCGTTGGCAGCGCATTGAATTGGGCTGGTCCGGGCCGGTGGTGGCGGATCAAACCATGCGACTGTGGCTGTCGCCGCCGTGGATGACGCGCTGTCTGCGGGTGATCGCCGTGGCGCTGCTGGTATTGGTGCTGTTGCGTCTGGCTCGCGAGCTGAAGACCTTGCCCAACGGATTGAAGCGCGGTGCGGCTGCGTTGCCAGCGATCCTGCTGGCGGTGGGATTGAGCAGCGCGACCAATACCGCGTACGCCGCCGGGTTTCCGCCGACCGAACTCTTGGATGAGTTGGAAGAACGGTTGCTGGAAGCGCCCAAATGCGCGCCGCAATGCGCCTCGTTGGACGCCGTTGAGGTGGAGCTTGCCGGCGACCGCATGCGCGTGGCTCTGATCCTGCACGCCGAGGCCGACGTCGCGGTGCCACTGCCCGAACCGGGCAAATCGGCGGCGTTGTTGCGCGCCGATGTGGGTGGTTCCGAAGTCGGTGTGTTGCGCCGTAATGGCGAGCGCTGGATCAGCTTGCCGCGCGGCGTGCAGCGCGTGCAGCTGGAGTGGCAGATCGCTGCGGTCGACCAGATCGACCTGCGCTTCCCGCTGCCGCCCAGCAGCCTGCGCCTGGCGGCGGAGGGCTGGGAGACCGGCAGTCTGGATGGCCTGCGTTTGCTCAGCGACAGCCTGCAGCTTATTCGGCTGCGCGCGCCGGATGCGGCCGATGCCATCGATACCTCAGCCGCGGCGCAGGAGTTTCCGCCGTTCGTCAAGGTCACCAGGACGCTGGATCTGGATCTTGATTGGACGGTTCTGACCGTGGTCCAACGCGTCGCGCCGATGCAGACCGGATTTGCGTTGAACCTGCCTTTGCTCGCCGACGAACGCGTGCTCGACGACAGCCTGGAAGTGACCGACGGTCAGGTCAAACTCAACTTTGCCGCCAATGAGCACAGCAAGAGCTGGCGTTCGCGGCTGCCCATCAGCGACCAGCTGCAACTCTCGATGGGCTCGCTTGCGCGCTCAAGCGAGCGTTGGGAAGTTCGCGTGGGTGCCTACTGGCACGCCGACTTCTCTGGCTTGCCGCAATCGAGTATCGAAGCAGGCGACGGTTTGTGGCGCTATGACCCGCGGCCCGACGAGACGCTCACAATTGCGCTAAGTCGCCCGGCGGCGGTGGCGGGGAGCAGCCTCGCGTTTGATCAGGTGACCCTGGCGATGGCCCAAGGCAGCCGTGCGCGCAGCACGACGCTCACTGCCGAACTGCGCAGTACCCGTGGCGGGCAGCACGCCATCACGCTGCCAGAGGATGCCGAGCTGATTTCGGTCAGCATCAACGGCCAAACACGCGCGCTGCGGTTGGAAAAAGGCCAGCTGCGCGTGCCCGTGTTGCCGGGTCCGCAGTCGCTGGTGCTGAGCTGGCGGCGGCCGATCGAGGTGGGCTTCAGTTTGGGCGGCGACACGGTGGATCTTGGCGCGCCGGTCGCCAATCTGCGCACCCAGCTCAGCAGTGATGATGATCGCTGGCTGTTGGCTGCCGGCGGCAGTGGCATTGGTCCGGCCGTGCTGTATTGGGGGCAGTTATTGGTGATGCTGCTGATCGCGGCGGGACTCGCTCGCCTCGCTACCGGAACGCCGCTGCGTTTTCATCATTGGTTGCTGCTCGGACTTGGCTTTTCGACGGTTTCGTGGATCGCTGCCGGGGTGGTGGTGGCGTGGCTGCTGCTGCTCGCCTGGCGTCAGCGCAAGGCCGGCTGGATCGTCGGTCATCCTGTGTTTCCGTTGGTCCAACTGCTGCTGGTACTGGCCAGCGTGATCGCGATGCTGGCGCTGCTCTCGGCGATTCCTTACGGTCTGCTCGGTTCGCCGGACATGCAGATCAGCGGCAATGGCTCATCCAGCGGCTTGCTGCGTTGGTTCAATGACGCCAGCAGCGGTGCCTTGCCGACAGTGTGGACGTTGAGCTTGCCGTTGTGGGTCTACAAGCTGGCGATATTGGTGTGGGCACTGTGGCTGGCGAATGCGCTGATCGGCTGGTTGCGCTGGGGCTGGCAGAGTTTCAGTGCGGGCGGCGTGTGGCCACCGCGCAAGCCGAAGCCAGCGCCTGCCGCAAAGAGTGAAGAGACCACTTCTTCCAGCGCAGACGCCAGCAGCAGCGAAGCCAGTCAGGCGGCGGTGCCGCCGCTGCCGTGAGTGTTTGGGCATGACAGATCGACGCAGCGTAGCTGCGCTGCGCCGGCTCGCTCGCGCGACGCTTGA
>JBQTGY010000105.1:0-27621 GCA_052390415.1 Pseudomarimonas sp.
TGACACTACAGGCTGGATTTCGCGGGTGCTGGGAGCTTGAGTGCCTCGAACAGGTCGATCTGCTCCTGGGTGGTCTTGCCGACGCCGCTGTAGGCCTTAACGCCGATGCTGGCGCGCCAAGGTCAACGACAAGGCACTCAAGAAAGTCTGTTCCGCTGCGGGTGTGAAGTCGGTCTACGACTACGTGAGCATGGACCCGGACGAACTCGGTGACTTTCTGGAAGACGAAGACGTCGAAGAACCGGACTCGCTCCCGCCGGAGCAATGGTTCCCGGCCGAAGAAGGTCTGAACTGGACGACCAAGCTCGCCGAGTACCTCAGGGCCAATCCAACAGTCATCAAGGGCTCGTCAGAGGTGGTGGTGGATCTTGCCGAATACGAAGTCGTCTTCAACGGCTTGCAAGCTCGCGGAGTTCGCTGGCACTTCCAAGTCGACTTCTGAGCAACTTGCGCGCGGTGCCGCCTCTCAAGAAACACCTCCTAAGTGATTGATTCGCTCATGCGGATTTTTCACTCTGGTTGAGGGTTGGGGACGAGTTGCTGCCGAGTTGTTTTGCTCGGTGGGCGAGTTGGTGGATTACGCGCTGACGATAGCGCTCCTCGAAGTAGTCCTGGCCGCGGACTCATGTCGATCTGCTTGTACCGCGCCATCGGATTGCTCCTTGCTCTCAACCAGTACAGGAAGCAAGATCGGGACCGGTTTTTCTACAACCTCGTTAGCGCCCATGGTTGAGACTTTTCGCAGCGCGTTCTTTGGGCTTCTGGCAGTCCTACTGTGCACCGCATCCCATGCGGAGCAAGTTCGCGGAGAGCTCGAGCTGCTTCACCTCGACCAGTTGTGCTTGGCTGCGACCATTCTTAGGGCCCACGATCAGATGGGGTCCCTTCGCGACAACTTCGGACGGTTTCACACTATCCGGGTGGGCACCTACGTCGGACGCAACCACGGTCGAGTCGATTCCATTTCAGACCAGGAAGTGCTCGTATCGGAGTTGGTGGAGGCTGGCGGCGGCAACTGGCGTGAAAGGGACGTTCGCATTGGCATTTGTCGCAACCAAATCCAACATAACCAGCATGGGCGCTAACGTCTAAGGATAGATCGCGCGCGGCCGCGATCTGATGCGATGTTGAACAAGCCCGGTGTGTGGTCGGAGGCTTATATATGGAAAGAGTAATTTGTGGCCGTGGCCGGGTGTGGCCGGTGGCGTTGGCGACGGGTGAACTCACCGTCGTTGGCGCTGCGGTAGAGGTAGGGCGCGAGGTAGGCGAGCGCCTGGTCGCCATCGCCGACACAGGCGCAGTGGGCGATCCAGATCGGTGGCAGATTCGACGGCAGACGCAGGCCGTCTGCGCGCAGCCGCGCGAGCAGCTTGGCGCGGAACACGTCCGCCAGCGCGCGGGTGTTGAACAGGTAGCGCTTCTTCACCCGCCAGCGGCCGGTGGCGATGTTCACGCCGCCGCAAAGATCGAGCAGATCAATCAGCCGTTGCAACGCATCCGCAAAACTGCCTGGCACCAACTGATGCTGAAGCACCACCGGCAAAAACCGCAGACTCATGTCGATCTGCTTGTACCGCGCCATCGGATTGCTCCTTGCTCTCGACCAGAACAGGAAGCAAGATCGGGACCAGTTTTTCTACAACCTCGTTAGCCATCGGATCAAACATGGACGCTGTGATTCTGGCCTTCTCAAGAGCGACTGCTGGTGAGGTTTGGTCCACCGCGCGATCGCACATGACGTCTGAGTCGACGTTCTACTGCGATGAATACTCCGGTGAAGAATTCAGTGCCGAGTACGATGCTGATGAGCGATCCAGGCTCGGTCAACTTCTGGGCTGCTCCCCGAGCTTCATGATGGCCGTCTCTGCCTCCCGTGGCTCTGGCGCGCAGCAGGCGTTGGAGTTCATTCTTGCGTGCCAGCAACTTGCGGGTTGCTTCGTTTGTGACACTGATCGTGGTGTGTTCCTCAGAGGCCAAGAGATCGCGTCCCGTGTCAGGATGGGCCAGGTCACTGATGTCTTCGGGCTGTAGCTCCTGGTGGGCAAGTGCCGCAGCCAATGGCTCTCAAGAAACACATTTATAGGTCATTGATTTATAGTCCATGGGCTGCCGCGTCTTGGCTCTGAAAACTGCTCGTTAACCGCAGTCTTGGCGGGGGTTTCTTCGGCGCGATTTTCGGCGGGCGGCCGATTATTTCGCTCTCAAGAAACACATTTGTAAGTCATTGATTTATAGTCCATGGGCTGCCGCGTCTTGGCTCTGAAAACTGCTCGTTCACCGCAGTCTTGGCGGGGGTTTCTTCGGCGTGATTTTCGGCGGGCGGCCGATTATTTCGCTCGTTAGCCTTCCTTGAGACGACTATGAGTCCCAAAGAGTACGAGGTGGTCGTTTCTGAGATCGTCGCGGCAATTGCCCGATGCCAGTCGGATTCATCTGCCATTCTTGGTTACGGCGGCTCGAATCGGCTAGTCGGTGCGTCTGGGTACAAGCACCAGATCGACGTTACCCTAAAGAATGTTTCGGCTGTCTACCTGATTGAGTGCAAGCGCTGGCTCAAGAAAGTCGGAGTAGAAGAAGTGATGGTCTTGGCGTCGCGGGGCACCGATATCTCCCAGCATCAACAGGTCGGTTCGGTTCACTGCGTACTTGCAACGACAGTGGGTGCAACTCGTAACGCGCTTGTGCTGGCCAAGTTCTTCAACATTCAGATCGAGATCGTGCGCTCCGCCCAGGAGTTCGGGATGCGAATCGGAAGGCATACTCAACTAGGTGCCGGCGATGGTCTTGTACTCGGGGATTCCCTTTCCATGTTCCTCATACGTGGTGGTGTTGTTATTCCGCCGTAGGGAAGGCTCTCAAGAAACACATTTGTAAGTCATTGATTTACAGCCCATGGGCTGCCGCGTCTTGGCTCTGAAAACTGCTCGTTCACCGCAGTCTTGGCGGGGGTTTCTTCGGCGCGATTTTCGGCGGGCGGCCGCTGTCCGAGCAATGTTGCGCGCCATACATGGCGTATATACACTTCAGGCATGGAGTTCATTTGGTCGGAGCGCAAGCGCTCACTCAACCTCAAGCAACACGGACTCGACTTCGTCGATGCAGCCTCTGTTTTCGGTGGCTTGACCTTCACCTTCGAGGACGACCGGTTCTCCTACAACGAACAGCGATTTGTCACCATAGGGTTACTTGCCGGTGTTCCCGTCTCAATCGTCCACACGGAGACCTCCCATGAAATCCGCATCATCTCCTTCCGCCAAGCGACCCGCCGCGAAGAGCAAATCTTCCTCGATGCAGTCAAAGACTGACTGGGTCCGGCTCAAGTCCAAAGCGGCCGTGTCCGTTGCTCCCGAGCATCCGGAAGCTGACATCCGTCATGTCATGCGCGGCGTCGTCCGTCGCGGACTCAAACCGCAACCACCCAAGGCGGCCATCTCCCTGCGAGTGGAACAAGACGTGCTGGAGTGGTTCAAGGCGCAGGGCCCTGGCTATCAAACGCGGATCAATGCGGTGCTGCGTGCCTTCCGCGATGCATCGGTCTAACGTCTAAGGATAGATCGCGCGCAGCTGCGATCTGATCCGATGTTGAACAAGCCCGGTGGCGGGTGTTCGACCTTTTATAAGGAAAGAGCTTTTTGAGACCCACCCGGCGCGGAGCCGGTGGTGTTGGCGACGGGTTGGGTTCACCGTCGTGGGTCGTTTGCTGCGGCGTGCGGCGTTTCAGTCGCACGCCGAGGATGATGGTACGCCGTTGTCGGTTGCGTGCCGCCCCTTTCGAGGCACACGCCGCCGCGCCCGTCGCCGGACGTGGTGACCGCCAGCGTGGGCCGGTGTTCTACACCGCCGGGTGACCGGACGCGGGTGCAGGTGAAACGATCACAGCGCGCTGCGCCATGCGCTCGGCCGGCGAGACCACGCGCACGCGCATCGGCGCGGAACACGTCCGCCAGCGCGCGGGTGTTGAACAGGTAGCGCTTCTTCACCCGCCAGCGACCGGTGGCGATATTTACGCCGCCGCAAAGATCGAGCAGATCAATCAGCCGTTGCAACGCATCCGCAAAACTCCCGGGCACCCACTGATGCTCAAGCACCACCGGCAAAAACCGCGGACTCATGTCGATCTGCTTGTACCGCGCCATCGGATTGCTCCTTGCTCTCGACCAGAACAGGAAGCAAGATCGGGACCTGTTTTTCTACAGCTTCGTTAGGCCGCATTCGACGTGACACTGCCGATCAAACCTCAGATATACCGCGACGCGATTGATGCGCTGGTCGCATTGTGTAAGCACGGCCAGGGCCAAATCGGTGCCAGGCGCGTGCGCGCAGGGTTGTGGAACGCGAACGCCACGGCGGATTTCATTCCTGAACAACATAGGATCAATCTTCTCTTGGGGCGTCTTCCGTCGGAAGATCGAGAGATCATCGCGGAGATGTTGGCGGAAGAGGTCCAAACTGGTGTATTCGAGGCACTGAAGGTGATTGGTGGACAGTTTCAGGTGGCACCTTTTCAAGACGGTTACGAGGGTGCCGCGTTTAACGACTTCATTGGCAGAATGCAGGACTGGCAATGGCCAGAAAAGTAGCAAGGGCTATGCGGCCTAACCCGTCGTTCGAGCGGACGCGTGATGGATAAAGTGCCAAGCCCGTATAGCGGCGCGCGCGCCGCTCAACTCAACCGTTAAGGCTGTAGAAAAAGTGGTTTTGGGTTTTCGATTGGCAAGCTGGAGGATTTTCGCCTCGTTTCAACGCGTCCGTACGCGAAAACTCGCGCAGTTTGGGTTCGCAAACCCTCACTTTTTACGTAAGAGCCATTCCTTGAACGCAGAAAGCTGTCGCTTCGGATGCTCCAGACTTTTCCTACAGCCTCGTTAGGGCTCACGAGGAGAGATTGATGCGCCCGGTCCTTCTTACAATCAGCCTGTCTCTTTTGGCAGGCTGCGCCTCTACGTCGCAAGGTCCCTCGTCATTCTCTGACGCGCAACGCATGTTTGATGCTCAGCCACGTACGGAAGCAACTGATGCTTACGGCACCGCATGGGCGGAGTTCAACAATGCTCACCATCTGGATGAGCGCGATGGTTGCTACTTCAAAGCTGATGGATCGCTTGTTCAAATCCTTAAGGTGGACGCTGGTGGCAAGATCGTCGGCTACTTTTCTGACCGGGATAATGGTCGCTCTCAATGCTGGCGCCAAACCTACCTAGGGCTCACATTTCCCAAGCCACCGTTCGCGCCATTCTTGCACCGATTGGAGATGCAGTGAGGCCTAGGCGTCTAAGGATAGATCGCGCGCAGCCGCGATCTGATCCGATGTTGAACAAGCCCGCATGTCGATCTGCTTGTACCACGCCATCGAATTGCTCCTTGCTCTCAACCAGAACAGGAAGCAAGATCGGGACCAGTTTTTCTACAGCCTCGTTAGATTTCGCCGGTCATTCATGCTGCCTACCCCGGCAGAAGCAAGGAGCAGCAAATGAACGCACCGCGAAAGTTCTTTGCGGAGACACGTGCACATTGGCCGATCATGTCCGCTTACGAGCGCTTCGAACAGATTGTCGCGCTTGTTCTTGGTCTCGTAATCGCCATGGTTATCGCGTTGGCGCTCGTGCAACTCCTCATCCGCATCGTGCCCCTGTTGCTTAGCGGCGCAATAGATCCACTCGAACATGACGTATTTCAGGCGCTATTCGGCACGATCATGACGCTGCTCATCGCCATGGAGTTCAAGCATTCGATTGTTCGCGTTGCGCTACGGCGCTCGAGCATCATTCAGGTTAAGGCCGTGGTTCTCATCGCACTCATCGCGTTGAGTCGCAAGTTCGTCATCCTCGATTCTGGCGCCACCCCCGCGAGCACCATCGCGGCACTAGCTGGAGCAACCCTTGTGCTGGGCGTGGTCTACTGGCTGCTGCGTGAGCGTGATGACCGTCTCGCCAAAGAGGAACGCTGAGGTTTCTACGCTGCAACATTGCGCCGATCGGAACTATGTTGTGCCAGCTAGACGAGAGTGCACTCTGCTAGATCAGTCCGTGTCCGCCGCGCGACCCGTTAGCTGTCTTCGGTTCTCGCATCTTGTGATTCGATGTACTACATTGCATTTTGGTGTATCGAGAGATCACATGCCATGGGTGTTACTTCAGTTCGGCTGCAACCGGAAATCGAGGAGAGCCTCGATGCCCTCGCACAGAAGCTACACCGGAGCAAGGGTTGGATTATAAATCAATCACTTAGGGAGTTTATTGGGCGAGAAAAGCAGGCTGCAATTCGCTGGCAGGGTACTTTGTCTGCGCTGGAGTCCGTAGCGCAAGGGCGGTTGGTTTCGGAGACTGCGGTTCACGAGTGGCTCGAATCCTGGGGCGGTGATGTGGAAAAGGCCCCTCCGAGCCCAGGTCAGTGAGGCTGGTATACACCCCTGAAGCTGTCGAGGACTTGCTCAGACTTCGGGCTTTTATTTTCAAGTGGAGTCCGGCGACTGCAGGTCGTATGGCCAAGCAATTGGTTAAACGCATCAGGCCTATTCGTCAATTTCCAGAAATGGGAACCAGGGTCGAGGAATCTCCCGATCCGGAAGCCGTCCGCGATGCAATATTCGGTAAATACATCGTGCGGTACGTGGTGCATTCGGATGCCGTGGCAATTCTGCGCATTTGGCATCACTTGGAAGATCGGGAGGAGCCAGCTAACGATCAAGGATAGATCGCGCGGCCGCGAACTGGTCCGACCATTCTGATGATGAGTATAGGTTCATCCCTCCGGGTGTTGCTGGTGTGCCACGCTGAACCGCCCCGGCTTTCGTGGAGGCTGCTTGGTTTGACTCGCGCAGCCGTCACGAAGGGATTGGCTCGCTCCTTGCTCTGATCGCCACAAGACAGCAACATCGACAGGCGTTTTTCTGCGGCTGTGTTTGGCGGCACCGAGAGAAACCATGTCCGCAAACGTCAAGGCACTTGTTGTCGCACTCGCCCTCTTCGCGGCTTCGGCCATGTTTGCGGACATCGCGCTCTTCATGTTTGCGTTCACCGCCGGCCCATCGGTTGCCGCCGGCGAACGGGCTGCGGTATACGCAGGCATCGCCGACATCGTCATTGCGGTCATCGCGGTCGCTGCGTACTGGTCCATCAGCCGAGGACTCACGGTCACGTCGCGGATTGTGGCGACCGGACTCTTTGTCGTGCTTGAGTGCCTGCTCCTGTGCATGCTGTTCGTCCTGACCCTCGTCATACTGAATCGCTAGCAATCGATTTCGTTTGGCGGCACAAGGCAGGCCATGAGGCAAAATTTTTCAAGCGCGCGGCTTCGGTGGGGCTTGACTCAGGCATAAGGACGGGATTGGTCCTTGCGATTTTCTTGAGGCCACCGGCGCGACTATCCCCGCCTATGCGGTTGGCCCGCTACCTCTGTTCTGCTTCGGTGGCAGTACTGCATCGATTGATCGCCGGGGCTTGCGTTCAAGCAGCCGCTCGTTTGCAATGTTTCATGCGGTCACTTTCGACAAAGAGGACATGGCAATTTCCAGGGTGAGTGCAGCCACGATGGGTGCAGCGAGTATCGAACGATTGCCTGGTTGTTGATCGAGACCACTTCTCACCATTGATCCAAGGAGAGAACAACATGCATTCCAAGCATGCAGTGGCGATTTCGCTTTCAGTGGCGCTGATGGCAGGGGCGCCGATGGTGGCCAGCGGCGCTGGTTCGACGATCGTGGTGGGGCAGGCTGATCTCCATTGGAAGGACATGGGGAATGGCATCACCGCCGCCCAGGTTGCGGGTGACATGGAGAGGGGCACGAGCCGCTTCTTCCTGAAGTACCCCGTTGGCCTGGTGACCCCCATGCATCATCACGACGCGGATCATTACGTCACGGTGGTCTCGGGCGCGATCACGCTTAATGTCGAGGGCAGGGATCACAAACTGGGCCCCGGGGCGTATTTCGCCTTGACCAACAAAGCCCCGCATATAGCGAAGGTCGAAGGCAACGAAGACGCCGTATTTTTCATCCAGGCCGACGGACCGTGGAACGTTGTGATGGAGAAGTAGTGGGCTTGGCGCGCGACAAACGCTTGCGGCAGCCGCGCGTCAACTTCTTCAGAAGCTGAGCCGTGATTACCCGCTGCCAGTGCGACGTCCTGCTTCGAACGCCAACAACCAGCGTTTGCAATCCAAGCCTCCACCAAAGCCGGTCAGGCTCCCGTCGCGGCCGATGACGCGATGGCAGGGGACGATGATGGGCAGTGGGTTGCGGCCGTTGGCCAAACCAATCGCGCGTACGGCGCGGGGTGAGCCGATGGCGCTGGCTTGTTCGGAGTAGCTGCGCGTTTCGCCGAAGGGAATCTTGCGGAGTGCGGCCCAAGCACGCTGTTGAAAGTCGGTACCCACCACCGCCAAATGCAAGTCAAACTGCGTGAGCTCACCGGCGAAGTAGGCGAGCAATTGTTGCCTGGGCTCGCGCAGGGATTCGGCGTCGTGGCGCCACTGCGCCACCGCTTCGGGTCGGTAGCGTGCTTGTGCGAACACCACGTAGCGCAGACCGCTGGCGTCGCCGGCGATCATCAGCGAGCCAATCGGTGTCTCGAATTGGTCATAAACCAAGTCGCTTGGTGGGTTGGTGTTGCGGGTCATGGGCGATCTCGAAGGTCGGGAGGGATGAAGTCTGGGTTCAGGAGTTCGTCGGCAAGCGCGACTACCTCGAACCATCATTCCCGCGCAGGCGGGAAGCCAGTTGCTGAGAAGTCGATTGCTGGCTCCAGGAACACTGGATCCCCGCCTACGCGGGGATGACAGCCCCTGGAAAGTGGTGTCGGGACTGGCTTGCGTGACAAGGGCGTCGCGACGGCGCTCGCTGCCGCCCACAGATGAATCACTGCGTAAGCGCGCCAGGGTCGCCACTGCTCCGACTGGGCCTCGGCCTCGCCGGTGCTGATCGGCGTGCCGTCTCCCAGCTGTTTGCGGATGACCAGGTCGCCGGCCGGAAAGGCGTCGGGATGGTGCAGGCAACGCATGGCGATGTACTGGGCGGTCCATGGGCCGATGCCCGGCAACTCGCATAACTTCTCGATGAAGGCGGCAATGGGCTGGGTGCGTTCGAGATCGATTACTCGCGTTGCCACTGCTTGGGCAAGGCTGGTCAGTGTGCGTGCGCGGCTGATGGGCAAGCCGATGGCGCGCACATTGGCGACGGCCAAGGCTTCAGGCGTTGGAAATAGTCGCGCGTGAGTCGAATCCGCCAACACCATCGGTTCGCCGAAACGCTCGACCAATCGATTGCACAGCGTGCGTGCAGCGGCGACGCTCACCTGCTGTCCAAGTACGGCGCGGATGGCCGTCTCAAAACCGTCAAATGCGCCGGCGACGCGGCGTCCCGGCGAGCTTGCAAGCAGCGTAGACAGTCGCGGATGCTCGACGAGCGCGTCATGGATCGCGTCAGGTTGGGCGTAGAGATCGAACAGACGGCGAACTCGCCGCAGCAGGTCGGGCAACTGACCGAGGGCGCGGCTCTCGATCCGCAGGCGCAGCGCGTTCGCAGCGGGCTCATGCGTGACACGGATCCAGCCCGGCGTCGCGGCGGGGCCGATCAAGCGCCAATAACTGTTTGCATCCACGTGCTCGATGCCAGCGATCGCGCGGATTGCCAGAAACTCGAGCAGGGCGGCGAAATCGAAAGGTGGGCGATAGACCAGCTTCAAGGTCAACGACTCCGAAGTCGGGTGCGATGCGGTCTTGCGCAGGCGGCTGGGCGGCATGCCGCAGCCTTCGCCGAAGGCATCGTTGAACCGACGCAAACTGCGATACCCGCTGGCATAGGCGATATCAGTGATCGGGATCTGCGTTTCGGTCAGCAATTGTTTGGCAAGCAACAGGCGCTGGGTGGCATGCACGGCCAGCGGCGCCACGCCCAGGCGTTGCACGAACAAGCGTCGCAATTGGCGCTCACTGAGCCGCATCTCCGTTGCCAGTTCAGTCAGCGAGCCCGCGTTCAAAGCACCATCGCGAATGCGTTGCCATGCCAATTCGAAGCTGCGTTCGCTGGCATCGCAGGGGGCGAGTCCGGGTGCGAGTTCGGGTCGGCAACGCAGACACGGCCGATAGCCTGCTGCGGCCGCCGTTGCGGCATGCTCGAAATAGCTGACGTTGCGCTCGTGTGCGGTTGGCGCGGGACAGATTGGCCGGCAGTAGATACCCGTGCTGCGCACGGCGATGAAAAACAGGCCATCGAAGCGAACATCGCGCGCGAGACGGGCGCGCGAGAAAGCAGTGGTGCGATCAGTGGTTGGTGTTTGCATGTGCCTATCGTAGTGCCATCCTCAGGACGCGCTAGCTGGAATCGGACATCAACAGGAAGTTCCTCTGTCGCTGCCTGCACCACGCAGGATCTTGTGTGCACCGCTTGCGTGCGCGGTACGTCTTGACCGCTGCACCAATCCGGGTCAGCCTCTCGGCGCAGTCACTTCGGATCCGCTGTGCGTGAGCAAGTGTTTCGACGAGATGGGACAGGATGGTGAGATTCGCGCGCCGTACGCGTTGGTCGACGCGTGGTTGCGCGATTTGCCGCCGCAGCAATTGGCGCTGAAGCGCGCGGAAGCCGAGGTTTTGTTCAGAAGGATAGGCATCACCTTCGCGGTGTACAGCGAGGGCGGCGATCCTGAGCGCCTGATTCCGTTTGACTTGATTCCGCGGGTGTTGGCACACGCTGAATGGCAGCGCCTGCGGGTCGGTCTCGAACAACGCGTGCGGGCACTGAACGCGTTCATCCACGATGTCTATCACGACCGCGAGATTCTGCGCGCTGGCCTGGTGCCTGAAGATTTGATTCTGAAAAACGCGCAGTATCGCCACGAGATGCTGGGCCTCGATCTGCCGCATCGGGTGTATTCGCATATCGCCGGCATCGACCTGGTCCGCACCGGGCCGGACGACTATTACGTGCTGGAGGACAACTGCCGCACGCCATCTGGCGTGTCCTACATGCTGGAAAATCGCGAGGTGATGCTGCGGTTGTTTCCTGACTTGCTGCGGCGTTCGCGGGTGGCTCCGGTCGCTCACTATCCGGACGAGTTGTTGCAAACCTTGCGCTCGGTTGCCCCCGTGAACTGCGAGGGCGAGCCGACCGTGGTGCTGCTCACGCCCGGCATCAACAACAGCGCTTATTACGAGCATGCCTTTCTTGCCGATGAGATGGGCATCGATCTGGTCGAGGGTCAGGATCTGCAGGTGCGCGATGGCGTCTGCTACATGCGAAACACGGAAGGGCTGGTACGCGTCGATGTGATCTATCGCCGTATCGACGATGACTATCTTGATCCGCTGGTGTTTCGACCTGACTCGCTGCTCGGCACTCCGGGCCTGCACTCGGCCTGTTGCGCCGGCAATTTGACCCTGACCAATGCGATTGGTGCCGGCATCGCCGATGACAAGGCGGTTTACATCCACGTACCGGCGATGATTCGGTTTTATCTGGGCGAGGAGCCGTTGCTTGCCAATGTGCCGACCTTCGATTGCAAGCAACCGAAGGAGCTCTCGCACGTGCTGGCCAATCTCGATCAACTGGTGGTCAAAGCCGTGCACGGTTCGGGTGGCTACGGCATGTTGGTCGGCCCGCATGCCAGCAAGCGCGAGCGCGAGGAGTTCGCCACCATCTTGCGCGCGCGCCCGCAGGACTACATCGCGCAGCCGACGCTGGCGCTGTCCACCGTGCCCGTGTTTGTCGATGCGGGCATCGCGCCACGACACGTGGACTTGCGTCCGTATGTGCTCAGTGGGGATCGCATCCGCGTGGTGCCTGGCGGTTTGAGTCGAGTCGCATTGCGTGAGGGTTCGCTGGTGGTGAATTCTTCGCAAGGCGGTGGAACCAAAGACACTTGGGTTTTGGAATCCTGATGCTGGTTCGCATCGCCGCCAACCTTTACTGGCTCTCGCGTTATGTGGAACGCGCTGACTACGTGGCGCGGCTGGTGCAAGTGGCCGGGCACATGAGCGCGGTGCGTCCCGATGCTGAGTTGGGTAGTGAGTGGCGCTCAGCTCTGGTGGCTGCTGGCGTGGAAGAGGCCTTCAGCGAGAAGCATGACTTCAGCGAGGCAGCGGTGATCGATTATCTGGCCTTTGATCCAGCGAATCCTTCATCCATTGTCAGCTGCATCGAGACCGCGCGGCGCAATGCACGCGCGGTGCGCAGCGCCATCACCTCGGAAATGTGGGAAGCGATCAATGGCACCTGGTTGGAGCTGTCGCTGCGCCGGCATGAAGCGCGCAACAGCGATGATCTGATTCGTTTTCTCGATTGGGTGAAAGAGCGCGCCGGTCTGTTTCAGGGCATCTACGCCGGCACCATGCTGCGCATGGACGGTTTTCATTTCACCCGCCTTGGCCAATTCCTGGAACGCGCCGACAATACCGCGCGCCTGTTGGACGTGAAGTATCACGTGCAGTTGCCCAGCCTGAACGACGTTGGCGGCGTGATCGATCACTACCAGTGGATGGCGATCCTGCGCGTGGTTGCCGCGCGGCGTGCGTATCGGGTGTTGTTCAAGGGTGTGGTCTCGCCCAGCCACGTCGCCGAGTTGTTGATCTTGCGGCCTGAGTTCCCGCGCTCGCTGCGCTACTGCTACGAACACCTGGCCAGTCATCTGGATCAAATTCATGGCCAGGACGCCGACCGCAGCGCCGAAGCCAAACGCTTGGCCAATGAACTGCATGTGCAACTGCGCTATGCGCGCATTGAAAACATCATGAGCGGTGGCCTGCATGAGTTCTTGAGCGATGTCGTCGAGCGTAATACCGTGCTTGGACGCGAAATCGCGCGCGCGCATTTGTTCTAGCCCGGACATTTCATGCCCCCTCATGAAATATCCGGGTTAGCGCGGCTGTTTCGGCGAAGGGATCACGAGCCAAGGCTGACTGCCACAACGCTTTGCGCCATCGGACCTTTCATCTGGGCAAGGTCGATCAAGGCAAATTGCGTGGGTGTCGCGCCGCCTGTTCGTCGCGGGAACACCGTTCATCTGGCAGACCAGACCGCTGACCTGCAAATGGGTAACATCCGCCGACTCGGATTGCGCGGCGAAGTTCGCACACTCCCGATTCCGCATCGCTGAACGGGCCGCCAGCGGCTGAAACTTGCGAGAATTGCACGGCAGCAGCGATCTGTTGCGTGCGTGCCGACTCGAACTCCTCTCAGCCAACTCCGATGGATGCCCTGACCGCGTTTTTCATTTCCGCCGTGATGATCATGCTGAACGGCGCGGTGCTCGGTTTGATGCACCGCGACCTGCCGCAGTCATTGCAGGCCAGCGCATTCAGCTGGCGGGTAGGCACGCTGCTGCAGGCGGGCGGCTGTGTCTTGCTGGCGGTGCAGCGTTCGTTGCCGACCGAGTGGGTGATGCCGTTGGCGCACGGCATGCTCCTGCTTGGTATCACCTTCTATTGGCAGGCATTGCGGCAGTTTTATGGTTTCGCCAATACCTACGCCATCGGCTTGCCCTTTGTTCTCGGCACCCTTGGCATGGTCTGGTTGTCGGCGGTTGTCCCCAGTCAAAGCGGGCGCATCCTGCTTGCTGCGAGTTGTTGGTCGGTGATCGTGGCGGGATGCATAACAACGCTGGCCTCCCCGCGCGCGCGCGATTCGGCAAATAGCCGGCGGGTGCTGATGGGCGTCTTCATCTCGGTGGCGCTCACGATCATGGCTGCGGGACTGGTGTTCGGCCTTCCCGGAGCGATCCGCGCGCTGCTTGGCAATGGCGGCTGGATCAATCTGATCGCGCCGCTGATCGCCGCGATCCTGCCTGTGGTCGGCACCACCGCATACTTGCAGCTGTGCTCCGAGCGCATCCGTCGACAGTGGGAGCATGCCGCTTCCACCGATCACCTGACCGGTATGGCCAATCGCCGAACCATGGCCAACGCCGGTGAGCGCCGGGTGCAGAAGGCGCGGCAGTCCGCGCGTGACCTGACCGTGGCGGTCATCGATATCGACCATTTCAAGGCCGTCAACGATCGTTTCGGTCATGAAGTGGGTGATGAAGCGCTCAAGCACGTCGCCGCCCGCATTGAGGCAGCGTGCGGTATCACTGACCTATGCGGCCGTCAGGGCGGTGAGGAGTTTGTGGCGGTGTTTGATGGCGTCGATGGCGAAGCGGGCTTCGCGGCGGGTGAGCGAATTCGGCGGGCTGTCGAAGCACAGCCGTTCGTGATCGCGCAGTCGGCACTGCACATCACTGTGTCGTTGGGGCTGGCACAACTCACCGCCGCGGATCGTTCACTCGATGACCTGTTGCGACGGGCTGATCGCGCGCTCTATCTCGCCAAGGCCGGTGGTCGCAATCGCGTCGAACAGGATCGCGGTGCTGCCAACGATGCCTGCGGCGAGGTGATGACTGCCGCAGTTTGATCCCAGGGTCTGTTGACATACATGAAGCGTGGATCTGGATCCTGTATGGCAACCGAGACCAGGCCGGTGTCTGCTCGAAGCGCGGTGTCGGAGTGCAGCGCCATGCGAACCCACGCGATAAAAATCCACGAGCGACAGACCATGCCCACGATCGCTCACATCAAAGGCCCTGAATCGCCGCCATGAGCAAGGTGCCGACTGACGGATTGCCATGGCGCTTCGAGACGGGAACGAGCACCGACCTGTTGGTCGTGTGTGACCACGCCAGCAATCGGATTCCGGCAGAACTGAACGGTCTGGGGCTGGGTCCCGATGAGCTTGCTCGCCACATCGCCTGGGATCCGGGCGCGCAGGGCATCGCGCAAGCGCTCGCCAATCGGCTGCAGTGTCCCGCTTTTTACGGTGTGTGGTCGCGTCTGTTGGTTGATCTCAATCGGGCCGAGGATGCCGCCGATGTGATCGTTGCTCAGAGTGATGGTATCCGGGTTCCCGCCAACGCCGATCTGACGGCTGACGAACGCAAGCTGCGCATCGAGCGCTACCACCGGCCCTACCACGCGGCGATTGCAGAGCATGTGCGGCAGACCGAGCAGGCCGGCATTCGCGTAAGCCTGATCGCCGTGCATACGTTTACGCCGGTGCTCAACCATCACGTTCGACCTTGGCACGCGGGTGTCGTGTGGAAGCGCCGCCAACCTTGGCACACCAAGCTGCTGTCGCGCCTCGCCGCGATGGGCGAGCCGATTGGCGACAATTTGCCCTACGACGGTCTCACCGCCATGGGTTACACGCTGGAGCACCTGGGAATTGCCGCTGAGCGCCAACACGTGATGTTTGAGGTGCGGCAGGACCTGGTGTCTTCTTCCGCTCAGCAATCGGCGTGGGCGGAGCGATTGTTTGATGGGCTCACCGACTGCGGTTTCCTGATCGATGGCGCTGCCGCAAGCGAGCGCAGCTGCGAATCCCATCACACCTCCTGAATTCACCACACAACGCCGATGCCACCACACCGTGAATCAAGCCAAAGCAGTTGAGAAGTCGGTGACGGGCGAGCACCTTGTGGATCAGGGCGGTCCCTTGTTGATCGCCATCCACGGTGAGACCGGTAGCGGCAAGTCCAGCTTGGCCGCCCATTTTGTTGGCGAATTGACCGCTGAGCTGCGGGTGGTTGGCTGGCTGCAACCCGGTCAGGGCGAGCGACTACCGAACGGCCCCGCGTCGGCTTACGGCTGGCAGCCGATCGGGGCCGACGCGACGGCGATCCCCTATCTGGTTCGCGATGAACGCTGTCAGCCACCATTTCGCGAAGTGGAAGGTGCGGCGACGTCGATCGACGTTTGGGTGGCGGCGGAGATTGCCGATGCTCGTCCAATGGACCTGCTGGTGCTGGATGAGATTGGCGGCATCGAACTCGCGGGAGGCGGCCATCTGCAACGTTTGCAACGGTTGCTGGCCTGCAAGCCGGCGGCGGTGTTGGTGGTCGTCAACACACGTCGACTGCAGCAGGTGTCGTTGTTACTTGGTCAGCGTTTTGATGTGACGATCAATGTCACCCAAGCGGACGCCATGCAGCGATTGCGTGACGTGCTGATCGCGCGGCGTGATTTTGAGCGCGTCGGTTGGTTTGGTGCCTTGGCCGGCGCGATCGAAGTGGGTGCCGGCTCGGTGGTCCACGGCGCCAAGCTGCCGATGGGCGGATTGGGAATGGCGACCACGCAGGCGGCGGTACTGACCCGTGCTGCGCAGCCGATGGTGGATCGTTCACGCGTGGCGTGGGTGGCGGTGTTGTCGGCCGCGATCAAGTCACTGTCACCTGCGGGTCAGCGCCTGCGGCCCATGCTCGCCATTGTCATGCAAGGCTGGCTGTACGCGCGCGCCCTGCGCGTGTTCGGCTGGAATTTGGCTGGGGTCATGGTGGGCGGTTTCCTGATGGGCGTGTGGGCGGGCTCGCAGGGTTTGCTCACCCAGTGGTTGTTGTTCGGTGATGCGCTCACTACCGCATTGCAAACGGTCAATCAGGAAGCCACCACGATGCTGGGATTGCCAACGCCGCGGCTGTGGGTAGTGATCGCCACGTGGCTTGCTCTGCATGGTGGCGTGGTTGCGACGGGAACCGCGCTGGCGTGGCGGCGACCGCTGCAAGCCAGTACCGGCAAAGGCTTGCCCGGATGGTTTGTGCCTTTGTCGATGCCCAAACGCCGACGCTGGGGCGCCGCATTGCTGCACGGATTTCGCGACATGCTGCGCCCCACGTTCTGGGTGCCGCTACTGCTGATAATTGCCGCCTTGGCATGGGCAGGGCAGTCGCGGGAGTCGCTGATCTGGGTGGCGCTGCGCGCCATGTTGATCGCTTGGGTGATGTTCGTGCTGGTACAACGCCTGGACTTGCCGGCGATGCCTGGCAAGCTGCGCCAACTCGGGATGTGGGGACCGGCAATTGCATGGCGACGCGCATTGACGCGGTTTGAAGCTGATGGCCCGGGCTGACCCGCGGACTTTCTGCGCTTACCATTGCCGAATGTCCGTTCTCCCCGTCATCGCCGAGCGCAGCGCCTGGGTCGCATCCGGAGCAAGGCGCACGGATGGCTGAAGGTCGAAACATCCGCGTACTCGTGGTCGATGACGAGCGCTTCATGCGCATGCAGGTGCGGCAGGTGCTGTTGCGTGAGGGTTACGACATCATCGAGGCCGAAACCGGACACCACGCGATCGAGCAGTTCGATCATCAGCGACCCGATCTGGTGTTGATGGACGGGCTGATGCCTGACATGGATGGGTTTGAGTGCTGCAAGCGCATGCGCGAGCGGCCCGGTGGCGAGCGCGTACCGATGTTGATGATTACCGGTCTGGATGATCGTGCTTCCATCGATCAGGCATTTGCCGCCGGGGCTGAGGATTTCGTCACCAAGCCGGTGCACTGGGACGTGCTGCGGCATCGCATCCGGCGCGCGATCGAGCGCGCACACATGCTGGATCGTCTTGAACTGGCCAACCGCGAACTAGGTCGTTTGGCCGGCATCGATCAACTCACCCAACTCGCCAATCGCCGCAGTTTTGATCAGGTTCTGGCGCGTGAGTGGCGGCGTGGTGGACGCAATGGACTCACACTGTCACTGGTCTTGGTCGATCTCGACTATTTCAAGCGCTACAACGATGCGCTCGGCCACCTGGAGGGCGACAGTTGCTTGCAACGCGTGGCCGCTGCCCTGGCCGGTATGCTGCGGCGGCCGGCGGATCTGGTGGCACGCTTTGGCGGCGAGGAATTCGCCATCATCCTTCCCGAGACCGACAGCGACGGCGCGCAGCGCATCGCGGTGCAGGTCGTTGAAGTGATTGCAGCATTGGCTATCCCGCATCCGGATGCACCATTGGGCAGGGTTTCGGTCAGCGTGGGTTGCGGCACCACCATTCCTAATCCGCGCCTCGCCCCGACCCGCCTGTTTGCCGCTGCCGATGAGGCCTTGTACGAAGCCAAACATGCGGGGCGCAATGGATTCAGGGCTTCAGAGTTGAGGCAGGCGGATCCCTGAGCAGTCGACGCGGATCATCGCTTGGCCAGTCCGGCTTCGGCGCGCTCGCGTAGCGCGTCGTCCAGCTCAGGCAGATCGGCGATCTCTTGCAGTTCGGCGCGCGCTTCGTCTGCGCGTGTGGCGGGCAGAACCTCGGCACGCTTCAGGCGCAGATCAAGCACACTCGGATGACTGGCGCTGTAAACCGTACTGCCCATCTCGATGGCCTCGGCAAAATGGCCGAGAGCAGGCTCGATCTCACCGCGAGCGGCCTCGACCTGGGCCAGCGTGCCGACGGCCAGAAACACATCAAAGCTGGGTGGCGGCGAAAGTTCACGCATGGCTTTTTCGGCAGCAAGCGTCGTCTGCAGCACCTCGTCGCTGGGCTTGGTCCTGGTTTCGATCGCGTGCTCCAGCTCGATGCCGACCATCGCCAGCGCAGACGACCATGAGTAGATACTGGGCTTGCCCAACGCCCGCTCAAAGCCGATCTTGGAGTCGCGCAGGTGGGCCAAGGCGGCTTCGCGGTCGCCCAAGCGGTTGGCCAACACGCCGCGCAATTGCTCCAACTGGGCCAACTCAGCCGAATTGGGCGGTAGCAAACTCGCGCTTTCGCTGAAATCAGCCTTGGCCGCCTCCCAATTGCCGAGCCGGCGAAAATTGTCCCCACGGCGCAACAACAAGGTGCCAGTGACCGTGCCGTGTGCTCGCTCGCGGGCAATGGCGATGGCACGATCAAAGAACGGCTGCGCCGCCTCATTGTTGGCGAGAATGCGTTGCAAGTCGCCCAACCGTGCCAGCGGCCGCACCAACAGACCGTGATCATTGCCAAGATGACGCTCGATGCGGGCGACAACGTCGAGCAGGGTCGTCTGCATGTCCGTGTACTTGTCGAACCGTTCGAGTATCGAGGTTTGATCGGCGGCAATCGCCAGCGTCTCGGGTGCGGCTTCGCCGAACACACGTGTGGCGCGATCCGATACGTCGCTCCCCAGCGAAGCCAACTCATCGAAGGTGCCGGTGGGCAGCCAAAGGCGAAGCCAACGGGCGTCCGCGCGAATCGTCTCGGGGTCATCCGCTCCGAGCTGCTCGCGCAAAACCACTGCCGCGGCCTTTGCCTCGGCGAGGCCGGCGTCGATCTGGCCGTTGCCGGCCAGCGCGAGCGCGAGCATTGAGCGGGTTCGGGCACCGACAGCCGCCGCACTTCCGTCGTTGGAACGCGCCTGCAGCGCTTCGCGAAGATGAGTCTCGGCGGTCGCAAACTCACCCAGAGCGACTTGTATCCCGGCAAGATCTTCGAGCAAGCCGATACGCAGCGCATCATCGTCGGCGAACTGGACCTTTGCGCGGTTGATGCCGGTCGCGATCAGTTCGCTCGGCGTGCGCGCGACGGCGCTGGTGCGAGCAAAGGGATCCTGCTCGCGAAACAGCGACTGGGTGAATGCGTTGATGGTCTCAGCTCGACGCAGCTGCATTTGCGCGCTGCGCGCGTGCTCGCGAGCCACGCTGGCCTGCCAGAGTGCGACCCCGAATCCCGCAATCAGCGCCAGTAGCACCGCGCTTGCACTGCCCACGGCCAAACGGTTGCGGGCGACGAACTTGCGCATCCGATAGCCGGCTGTATCGGCTTGAGCGGCGATGGGTCTGCCATCCAACCAGCGTTTGAGATCATCGGCCAGCGCCGCGGCGTTGGCGTAGCGACGCGCGGGCTCGCGCCTCAGCGCGGTCAATACGATGACATCAAGGTCGCCAGCGACTTCGCGGGCAGCACGCGGTTGGCTGACTCCTGCGGTCGCTGCAGCCGGTTGGCCCGCGCGGTGGCGGATGGCAGCGCTGGGTGAATGGGTGGTTTCGTCGCGGACCTGGTCAGCCAATGCCACCATGTTGCCCGAGCGTGAGTGCGGCAACTGGTTGGTCAGCAATTCGAACGCCAGCACACCCAAGGAGTAGACATCGGTGGCGGTGCTGATCGGCTCGTCCAACACCTGCTCGGGAGCCGCGTAAGCCGGCGACAACATGCGCATGCCGCTTGCGGTCAGCACGGTGTCGGCGACGGACTCGCCGATCAACTTGGCAATGCCGAAATCGAGTACGCGTGGCTGGCCACTTGTGTCGATCAGAATGTTGGACGGCTTGAGATCGCGATGCACCACGAGATGCGACTGCGCATAGGCAACCGCCTCGCACACAGCCACCAGCAATTGCATGCTCGCGCGCACCGACAGCGCCTGTTCGCGCGCGAAGGTGGTGATGGGCACACCATCGACATATTCCATTGCGAAGTACAGACGACCATCGGCGCTCACACCGCCATCGATGAAGCCCGCAATGTGCGGATGATTGAGGTCGGCCAGAATGCGTCGTTCACGCACAAAGCGGCGTGAGATTTCGTCGGAATCCATGCCACGCTTGAGCAGCTTGAGAGCAACGTCTTGCACGAAGTCGCCGGAGCTACGCTGCGCCAACCACACTTCGCCCATGCCGCCGACACCCAGCTGACGTTGCAGCGTAAATGCAGCGATCTGCATGCCACTCTCGACCCGCTGAAGCGACAACGTGTGCTCGCTCAACTCGCTGAGCAGGGTATGGGCGATGCCATCGACACCGCGATCAAGCAGGCCGCTGTGTTCGGCGTCGGCGGTCAAGAGTTTGGCGACGGCATCTGCGAGTGCTGGCTCGTTCGCTTCAAGCGCGGCCAGGCGCGCGTTGCGTTCGCTTGTTGACAGCTCGATCAGCTCATCAAACAGTGCCAGCGAGCGCGCCAACAGCGCGGAATTGGGCGTGTTCATTCGGTGTCTGCTGGATCGATGACTGGTGTGATCGGGTTGCCATCAGGCACGGCAATGCCGGGCCGATCAACGCTGGTTGGGTCACCCATCTGCGCATGCAGAAATGCTCGTGCCTTGCGCCAATCGCGTTTCAGAGAACGCTCGCTGCGCTGGGTGATTTCGGCGATCTCGGTCAAGTCCAGCCCCGCAAAGAAGCGCAAGTCGACGAGTTGGGCTAGCTGCGGATCGAGCGCGGCGAGGTGATCCAGCGCCTGTGCCAACGCGAACACATCACCATTGCTTTCGATCCCGAGCACCTCCGGACGTACGTCATCGAGAGACACGGCGCGCCCGCTTCCACGCTTTTCGGCCAACCGCGCACGCGCGCGATCAATCACCAGCTGACGCATCGCTCTGGCTGCCACTGCAAAAAAATGAACGCGGTCGCTCAAGACCAGCGCATCCGGTTTGGCCAGCCGGAAGTACGCCTCGTGCACCAGCGACGTGGTCTGCATGGCGTGCTGCGCAGGCCCCAACTGGCGCGCGGCGAGTCGGTGCAAATCACGGTACACCTGCGCAAACAAGCGCTCGGAAGCAGCACGATCGCCATCGCGGGCAAGCGCGATCAGCTCGGTCACTTCTCCCATTCCACGCTCCCGCCAATTCCCAACGCGCGAGTCTAGCCGAGGCCGTCGAAACAACGGCTGCGAATGGGGCCAGCGGCAGGGGCGGGTAGGCGAGAGGCACTTCTGGTTAACGGAAGAATCACCTCTTCGGGGCCAGCGGTTTTGCAAGCGCTGGATCGCCGCCGGCCGCAACGCAACGAAAGGCTCTCGCCAGCGGCGCTCGATCGCGGTTGTCCGCTGCGACAACCGCTTTCGGGACGACGCCGAATGTGTGTCTGCCGAAGCAAGTTGCCAACGCCAGCTGACCGAGGTTGCCGGCCTGTGTTGCTGCGAACGCACGTGCTCAAGGATCATTCACGAGCGACAGGTGCTTATCGGAAACCCGCCAATCGACGCATCCACAGGGACGAAGACTATTGATTGACGCTCGCAGGGCCTTGCAGTTTGCGGTAGTCCGCGAAGACCCCAGGATCGAGCTGGAAGTGCTCGCCCGATTCCCATGCCAACGCCTGTTGTTGGTAACGTCCGGAGGCTGTACGGCGCTTGCGCTGCGTGCCGCTTATCCGCGGGTGGGGATCACCTTGGTAGACCCCAACGCCGAGCAGTTTTCGCACCTTGATCGAAAGCGTCGGGCGCTGGGTGAACTCAGGGGCGACGCCTTGAAGCAGGCCTTCAATATTGGGTGTTCGGACTCGAACGGCCTCTCCGAAAGCGGCAACTTCGAGGCACTTTTTCGGGGCTTGCGGCGCTTTCTCCACGACTTCGTAGCGCCCTACGACACGTGGTCGCGGGTTTTCAGCGATCCGGATCAAGCGCCGGAAATAGTGAGCAAGGCATTGTGCAATCCCTATTGGCCAGTCGCGTTTCAACTGTATTTTTCCGACACTTTGCTCAACACCATGTTCGGAGTCGATGCGACACAGCATGCCACGCCGGGCAGCTACCCCAGCTACTTCCAGGCGCTGATCGAGCGCGGCTTGCAGCGCGATGACGCGCACAACAATCCGTTTCTGCACCACATCTTTTTGGGCCACTATGTGGATCGCAACGACTGTTTGCCAGTCTTTCTCCAGAATCTGCCGTCATCGCCTGGCGAAGTTGAATTCAACTACGTCCATGGCCTGCTCGAAGAGGTCGCCGATCTGGGCGAGCATGATTTTGTCGATCTCTCCAACATTCTCGATTGGAGCAAACCCGAGGACGTCGCAGGTTTGTGCGCGCACCTGGCAGAAGTGCTGCGCCCCGGTGCCGTCGTCCTGTGGCGTCAACTCAATAACTGGCGGGACATAGAGGCAAATTTCAATGGCAGTTTCACCTTCGACGCGGCATTCGGGCAGGCGTTGCAGGCAAGGGACCAAAGCCTGTTCTATTCAAGCATTCACATTGGAGTGCGCCAGTGATTCCCCACGCATTGAATGCGTTGATTGATGAGGTTCTCGCCGAAACGCCATTCCGCGACAACGCCTACTTCGCGGCGCTTCGCAGCGGAACATTTGCTCGCGAAGACTTTGTTGAAACGCAAATCCAGTTTTACTTCGCCGTGGCCTTTTTTGGTCGACCGATGGCCGCCGTGGCAGCAAAAATTCCCAGTGCCAAGTTGCGCGTCGAGATCTTGCGCAACGTCTGGGAGGAGCATGGCGAAGGCGACACAGGCATTACCCACGGCTCCACGTTCCTCACCCTGCTCAATCGAATCGACGGGATCACCCAAGCCGACGTCGACCGACGTGTTCTTTGGCCCGAAGTGCGGCAGTTCAACACGATGCTCACCGGCGCTTGCGTGATCGACGACTACTTGGTCGGTGTTGGCGTGATGGGCATGATTGAACGGATGTTTTCCGAAATCTCCGCCTGGATAGGTGCGGGAATTGTCGAAAATGGCTGGCTACGACCTGAGCGGATGATTCACTACAACCTGCATCAAGCGCTGGACGTTCGTCACGCGGAGGACTTTTTCGAAGTGCTGGCGCAACCCTTTGAACGCAATGCCGACAGCCGCTACTTGATTGCCCAAGGACTGCGTCTCGGCGCGTTCGGATTCAATCGTTTTTACGAGGACCTGTTTCGCGCCCGCAAGCGACGCATGTTGGTGGAAGGACTGTCCCTCGCCAGCGACCGTTGACCGGGCCGACACCCTTGGGCATCCACGTTCGCGAGCTGAGTAGCGACGAATTCCTGAAGTATCAGGATTCGATTCGCTTGTTGGAGCGGGGCATGAGCTACCCGCTCGGGAATGATCGATTCGCGATCGACCACGGTGAGGATTATTTCGCCTTCTTCCGCCGTTTGGGCGATCTCGCCTATTTCGTCGCGCTTGACGGTCAACACGTGGTGGCAGTGTGCGCAGCCGTGATGCGAAGACTGCCGCCAGTGGCCGGTGCCATCGCGGAAAAAGCCTGGTATGTGTGCGATTTGAAGGTCCATCCGGATTACCGCGAGCAGCGGATTCCATGGCAGATTTTTCTGCACGGTTTTCCTGGCAAATACGCGCGCTGCCAGCGCGGCTATGCGATCAGCATGAATCCCGGAGATGGTCGTCCCAATCGAGTGGTACGAATGGCGACGCGCTTTTCGCTCGCTCCGATCTGTTTGGCAGCGACCTTGGGAATTTACTCATTGTCTGCACAGGAAATGCGCGCTACCGAGGGTATCTTGCGCCGCCATCTCGGCCCGATTGGCTACTTGAGTCTGGCCAAAGTGAAAGACATCGTTCTACAAAGTTCAGGCGCACCGATGCCCTTGTTGCACCTCCAGCACGGGCCCGAGCTGGCCGGTTCCTCTGCAACCATCGCCGAGCCTGTCGATGGTCACGTACACATGTTTTGCCTGCCCATAAACGATCCGCTTGCACTCCAACTGAGCGAACTCGGGATGTCGCCAGGGGCCACCGCCAGCGTCATCCACCATCGCATGTCGCGATGGAATTGGCGATTTGTACTGACTAGTGACATTTGAGGATCCTTTGAAGTCCGCCCCTTCAGAATCGATGTGGCTCCTTCGAAGCTTCTGGGGCTGACCACCGTCCGCAGAGGGCTCCGACTGTGCACACTGGTGAAGTTGATCAACTGGACCGGAGCGGCCTGATTACCGCTGGAGTTTCTTGATCAAAGGGCCGTCCTCCGCAGTGGGTCGGATCATTCGCGCAAGACAGCGCCCACGCCCTGATCGATGACATCGCGATAACGATTGGCTCGCTTATAGTCCGCAGTCGGATTGCCTCGAAGCGGCGGGGCGAACAGGGCGAACGAGGGCTGTTATGCGCGAGCGGATCGGGCACCAGCAAAAGCGGCTGGTGAGCTGTGCGTTGTGGATTGCAGTCGCGTTTTCGTCGGCCAGCACTTTCGCTGAACCCGGTCTGGTGCAGTCCAACCTGCGTAGCTTGAGTCTCGAACAAACGACTCGTAATGCCACCACCCTCCGCGTGCAGAACGTCGCAGGGGATGCGGGAGCCGATCTGCTGATCGTGCGTCCGGATGCCAACGGGCACTCTCTGCTGGAAATCTGGGAGCGGCGCGATCTGGATGGATCGGATGACTTCGTGCGCGCAACGGATTCTCCGCTGCCGCCCAGCGCGCTCGATGTGTGGGGCCTGTATGTTCCCGGCGGCGTTGTTGGCGGCAGCCGCGATGTCGCCGTGCTGGGAGCGGGAGCGACCAACAATCTGCGCTTCTTCCGCAATCGTGGCGCAAGCGCCGAGCCGCGCTTCGAGCCGCTCACGGCGGTGAGCGTTGCTGGTGCCACGCGGCTGCACTATTTCCCGCTGGCGCCGATTCCGCCGGGTGTGCCGGGTTATCGTGCCTATCCGCTGGTCGCTACCACCGGCGGCGAGAGTTTCTGGATCGTCCGCATTGAGGACAACGGCAGCGTGCTGCCGCAGGCGCTGACTCACCCCGGCGGCGCAACCCATGCGCTGGTGCTGGATCCACCCGGCAGCCTGCATCCGATGGTGCTGACCCTCGGTGCCCCGCCGGCACTCCTGTGGCAGCGCGACGCCGGTGGCACCTACAGTTCGCAGGCCGTGGTGCTGAACGGGCTGGTCGCCGCTGATCGGGTGGTCGAGGGCATCGCGCCGTACATCACGGATGATGCCTTTCCTGAGCTGGTACTCGCGCTTGCCGATGGGCGGGTGCTGCGCTGGAACGGTCAATCAGGCTCCCCGATTGGCTGGGGCAGCGCGCAGACCGTGGCTTCCGACCTGCAGGTTGAGGACATGGTGGAGATCGCCGTCGACACGACGCAGGGGCGAATATCGGCAGCCCTCATCGCCGCCGACGGTCTGGGGTTCGAGACCAACTCCAGGCTGTATGTCACCGACGCGACCCTGCCGGGCCGACCCTTTCGGAGCATCTGGCAGCTGCTTCCCAACGCCCGCTCGATCGCTGGCGACATTGGTTCAACCGAGGTTTTTCTGGGCCAGCAGTCCCCCGGTGTATTGGTGCTGCAAGGCGGCGACACCAATGGCAGCGACGCAGGCAATTCGGTGGGCTGGGCCGACTTTGCGCCCTTGCCGCTGGTGACAAGCGGCAGCGGGGGTCTTGGTCTTGCTGACGTGATATCGGAACGCCCGCTCGCCGCCCTACGGCGGGTCAATACCATCGCCACGCTGCAAGCAACGGGTGGTGGTGGGAGCGTGTCTGCCGAGCACCGCCTCACCGCGCACACCAACCGCCACACACTGGCGTCGCACGTCATACCGGCGTCGATCCCCGACGCATTCTTTCTGCAATTGACCTCGGTCGACTTGACCGTTCGCGAACCGCGCGCACGGGCTGCCTACCGAATATCCGCGGAATGCACCTTGGGCTGCTTGGCCGTATGTCTGGATCAGGCCAGTCCACCTGCGTCACTGGTGAGTAAAGCGACCGCCGGTGCAGACGATCTCGCCACCCTGACCCGCTTCCGCGACGAGGTGCTGTCGCAATCGGCCAAGGGCCGCGAGTACACCGCGCAATATCAGCGCCACAGCAACGAGGCCTATCGGGCCATCGTTACCTCGCCGAGCGGCTTGCTTGATGTGGTGGCCGCACAAACCGCGTGGATGCCGGCCATCCGCTCGCTGGTCGAGAGCAATGGCAGCGTGCTGATCTCGCAGGCGATGGTGGATCGCCTCGATCTGATGGCGCAGCACTTCATCCTCAACGCCGATCCGACGTTTGCGGCCGTCATCGAGCGCGAATACCGCCTGCTGGAGCCACGCGAGCTGGTGGGCCAAAGCATTTCCGCCGTCCGCGAGCGCTTTGAACATCTGCCCACGCTGAAGGTGCTGCGCAGCGGATTCGAGGCTGGCGAGACGGGCGAAGATCCGTGAGCGCTCTGCCCACGCGCAGTAGACCTCCTGGCCAAAGCCCGGCAGCGAGGCCACGAGGCATGAGCGCATCGAATCGGACGATCAGTTGCACGGGGCCTGGCCTCGTTCAACCTTGCCAGTGATTCGAAGCTTCGCGCCTGCAATCTCGTAAAGCTCTCGTTGCGCGACATCGCGCATCGCACCCAGATCGGCGGAAGCCGGGCGATTGTCAGGCAGCAGAAGACCAAGCGGCCGATCCAGCTCGAGATCAGGGAACCGACGAGAGTGGTGATTCGAGCATGGGTCGCGAGGCGAAAATCCAGGCGGGCGATGCCCTGTTCCCCAGTCGCCTTCACGACTCCGCTCATCTCTCGACCCGACAGTACGCTCGGATCGTTCACTGCCGGGTGGCGGGGTTCGGTCTGGACGACGCAGCGTACGGAACTCTCACGATGCGTTCCACCGACTGCCCGACAGAATGATTAGCTGCGAAACCTAGGGCGCCGAGAACAACACGCGCCGAACAGTCTGTTCAATCGAATCAAATCGAATCGACTCGTCCGCTCACGCCAAAAGACGACAGCAACTCGGCACAGCGTTCGATAACAGCGTGGCTCACATTTTTCAGCGTATGACTGCACTGTGGCAATTCAAGCCTAAAGCTGAAAAATCGGACGATGAATGATTCGGCAAGCTGTACGGTTGGAATTGGGTGCGCAACACCGTGTACCTCGATTCCGACGTGCGCGAGTACTTGGCCGAGCGCGCCAAGGCCAAAGGCATCGAACTCGGCCGGCTGGTCAACGATCTGCTCAAACGCGACATCGACTTGATCGAAGCCACCAAGTAAAACGCCCGGCGCGAAGCCGGGCGTTTGGGCAGGCGAACAAGCGCAACTGAAACTTGCGCGAAATCAAATGGCTCTGACCCTATTGATCTTTGACCCTATTGATCTGACCCTATTGATCTTCTATTGATCTAATTGTGCGTCTCGCCGGAGCAGTGCGCAGACGCGCGCCCTCAAACGTGCGAAGTTGCTCGCTGGCTCAGTACC
>JBQTGY010000106.1:0-32713 GCA_052390415.1 Pseudomarimonas sp.
GGCGTGGATGATCGCGCAGGGCTTTGCGGCAAGCGCAAGGCGCGACGAGCCGGAATGGTGGGCCCATTGCGGCGAGAAGCAACGCAGCGATTGCCGCAAAGAACAAGCGAGGGCCGCGCCAGCGGGACAATGCAGGCGGACAGACTGTTCGCCGCGTGATGTGGCAGAACCCCTCTTGCAGCAAAGGTTTCCGGGCATTTTCACGCGACCTCATGAAATGTCCGGGCTAGTGTAAAAAGCGGCGTCGCAGGAGCGACGCCCTCCAAGGGCGCGGCGTTGCATCGAACTCTGTTGTGTCGAGACCTCGGAGGTGGCTGAGAGGCATCCGGCCCCCATCGTTCCTGGTCACTCAGACCAACGCGTCGACCCTTGCTCCAGCGTCCCGCCTTTCGCCCGCACCACACAAAACCGCTGACCCGTCGGCGCTTGCATCACCACCCAGCGCCGATGCGGTGGACGGCTGTGCTCACTGGCTCCGAGCGTTATCAGCCGCGCCACTTCGGCCTCGATATCGTCGGTTTCGATATCCAGATGCACACGCGAGGCGTGTTCGACGCGTTGCACTTCGATGGCCAGACCATGCCGCGAGCCATCCAGTCGCGCATATTTGCCTTCGCCGCCTTCATCGCGATCGAGCACGGCCAAACCCAGCGCCTCGCTCCAGAACCGCGCGGCCGGCGCAAGCTCGGCGTTTTCGCAATCGATGATGAAGCCGGCGAGGCGCGAGCGGTGACTCATGTCGGCAAGGCCAGGTCGTCGAGCAGCGCACGCAGGAAACGCGCCGCCTCGCCGCCGGTGCAGGCGCGGTGATCGAAGGTCAGCGACAGCGGAATGATCTTGTGGGTCGCGATGCCGCCCATGGTCGGCACAACCTGATGGCGACCACGACCGGCAGCGACGATGGCCACGCAGGGCGGCACCACCACGGGGGTGGCGTAGCGTCCGGCGTATTTGCCGAAGTTGGACAGGCTGATGGTGTAGCCGGACAACTCGCTGGCGGCGAGGCTGCGCGCTTGCACTTGCGTGCTCAGTCGATTGACTGCGGCGCGCAGGCCTGCAGCGTCGAGGATGTCGGCATTGCGCAGGTTGGGCACGAACAGGCCTTCAGGCGTATCCACCGCCAGGCCGATGTCGACCTGCGGATGCAGGGTGCGGATCAGCGTGCTGCCGTCGAACCATGCGTTCAGCGCCGGCTCGGCGCGGCAGGCAATCACGATGCCGCGCAGCAAGCGCACGGTGATGTCGTTGCCAGGTGTCCATGCGTCGACGTCGGCGTCATCACACAACGTGGTGGGCACGACTTTGGAATGCGCATCCGCCATCACCCGCGCCATGTTGCGCCGCACGCCGGTGAGTGGCTCGGGTTGGCCGGAGATGGAGACGTTGGGGGGTTGGGTTCGGAGGGGGCGGCCTGAGGCGGACACCGCGGTGCGAGCGGGTTCTAAGCCCCTCTCCCCTTGGGGTGAGGAGGGCTCTCGAGCGGCGACGCCGCGAGCCTCCGAACGCCCGGAGGCCTGCAGGCCTCCGGGCTGGGGCGTGGGTTGGGGTGAAGGTACGTTCGGAGCGGCAGGCTGGATGTTTTCCGAGCTGCTGGCTTGTGGGCTTGGACGCTCAGCTCCGTTGAGATTCTGCGCAAGACCCGTACCCTCTCCCCCGGCCCGCACCCCGGCCGATGCGCATGCAGGCGCACCGGCGTTCGCGGGCTCGTCGCTTCGCGACTCGAAAGCCCCGCTCACCCCAAGGGAAGAGGGGAGCAAAGCGGCGGCTTTCACATCCGCCAGCGTCACCGACCCCTCCGCGCCACTAGCCACAATACGACTCAAATCCACCCCGAGCTTGCGTGCCAATGCGCGTACTGCGGGCATTGCCTTGACGCCTCCGGTCGCAATGGAGGACTCGGCACGGACTTCACTGCTGGCTTGCATGGCGCCGACGACCGTACCGGCATCGGGATCGACGGCAGTGGGAGCGGCGGCTGCGGACGGCGGCGGGGTGAGCGGGGCCTTCGAGTCGCGAAGCGACGAGCCCGCGAACGCCGATGCGCCTGCAAGCGCATCGGCCGGGGAGCTTGGGGGTGAGGGTTCGGACTTGCCAGAGGCCCCGTGATGCCCCGTGTCATGCCCCTCCGCACGTTGCGGCAAATTGGGGTCCAGTTCGAACTCGGCCAGTAGCGTGCCAGTGACGATCACCGAGCCCGCGGGTCCACCAATGCGACGGACGATGCCCGAACACGGCGAGGGCACTTCGACGACGGCTTTGGCCGTTTCCATCGCCACCAACGGCTCATCCAGACGCGCGACTTGACCGACTGCGACCAGCCATTCGACCACGGTCGCGTCGGGCAGGCCTTCGCCCAGATCCGGGAGGAAGAAAGTTTTCAGAGTAGCCATGGATGCTCAGTTACCTCGATTTGATGCGGTGAGCGAATGACATCGCTCGAATGCCATCAGGCGAACGTCATCACGCGCTGCGCGGCGGCCAGAATGCGCGCCACATCCGGCATGAATTTCATCTCCAGCCGGAACAACGGAATGTGGGTGTCATAGCCGGTCACGCGCAGCACCGGCGCACGCAGATCGAACATCGATTCTTCCGCCAGCCTGGCTGCGATCTCGGCACCAAAGCCACCGCTGCGAACGGCTTCGTGGACGATTACGCAGCGGCCGGTTTTCTGCACCGAATCGCGAATGGTGTCGAAGTCGAGCGGGCGCAGCGTCGCCACGTCGATGACTTCCGCCTGCACGCCTTGTTTGGCCAGTTCATCGGCGGCCTCCAGGGTTTCCTTTACCTGTGAGCCCCAGGTCACCAAGGTCACATCGCTGCCCTCGCGCAACACGTAACACACATCCAGAGGCAGGGCTTCGCCGTCATCGGCAACGTCTTCCTTGTATTGCCGATAGATGCGTTTTGGCTCGAAGAAGATGACCGGATCAGGCTCGCGAATCGCCGCCAGCAACAGGCCGTAAGCGCGATGCGGTGATGACGGCATCACCACCCGCAAACCCGGTACGTTGGTGAACATCGATTCGTTGGCTTCGGAGTGATGTTCGGGCGCTCGAATGCCGCCGCCCCAGGGCACCCGCAGCACCAGCGGGCAGGTCAGGCGACCGCGGGTGCGGGTACGCATGCGCGCCGCGTGGCAGATCAGGTGATCGAGCATGGGATACATGAAGCCATCGAACTGCGCTTCAGCCACCGGTCGCATGCCTTGGGTCGCCAGGCCGACGGCCAAGCCGGCAATGGTGGTTTCATCCAGCGGCGTATCGATCACGCGTTGTTCGCCAAAACGCTGCGCGAGGCCGGCGGTTGCGCGAAACACGCCGCCGTTGATGCCGACGTCTTCGCCCAATACAACAACGGCGGGATCGCGCTCAAGCTCATGCGCAAGCGCCATGGTGATCGCTTCGATCAAGGCAACGGCGGCCATCAGCGAGCCTCCCTGGCCATGGCTTCAGTGCGTTGTGTCAGCACGTCCAGCGGCATGTCGGCATACAGATGATCGAACATCGCTTCCACCGGCGGCGGCGGCACGGCGAGATAGGCGTCGACTTCCGCATCGACTCGCTTGCCACACTCGAGCTTCCACTCGGCTTCTTGTTCGAGACTCCACACGCCCTGTGCGATCAGCCACGCGCGCAATCGCAATAATGGCTCGCGCTGCCACGCATCCTTGACCTCGTCTTCGTTGCGATAACGGCGGGCATCGTCAGCCGTGGTGTGGTCGCTCAAACGATAGGTCACCGCTTCGATCACCGAACCGCCGTGACCGTTGCGCGCACGCTTGAGCGCGTGATCGCAGGCGGCGCGCACTGCCAGATAGTCATTGCCATCCACCTGCACACTTTCCAAGCCGCCAGCGATGCCTTTCTGCGCCAAGGTCTTGGCGCCGGTTTGCGACTTGCGCGGCACCGAAATTGCCCACTGGTTATTCACGATCACCAGCACCAGCGGCAGGGTGAAGGCGCCTGCCGAGTTGAGCGCGGCGTAGAAATCGGTCTTTGACGTGCCACCATCGCCGCACATCGCCAGCGCGCAGCGTGGCTCGCCACGCAGCTTGAATGCCAGCGCTGCGCCGGCGGCGTGCAGACACTGCGTCGCGATCGGAACGCAGAACGGGTAGTCGTGCGCGGGGCCGGAAAAATCGCTGCCACGTTCATCGCCGCCCCAGTACAGCAACACCTCGCGTGGTTTGACCCCGCGCGCAAACATGGCGCCGTACTCACGATAGGAAATTCCCAGCACGTCGTCGTATTGCAGTGATTGACCCACCGCGATGTGCACGGCTTCGTGGCCCAGACAACTGGCGTAGGTGCCGAGTTTGCCGGTGCGCTGCAAGGCCACTGCCTTGGCATCGAAGGCACGGGTGAACACCATCAACTTGTAAGGCTCGACCAGCGCGTGAGGGTCGCGCGCGAATTCCGGCAACGGCTCAGTCGTCGCCTTGCCATCGACGTCGAGGTATTGCAGGTAGTCGATATCGAAAGTAGCCACCACGCTCATCGTGCGATCCATCCGTGTGAACAAAAGAGCTAGTGCGAATTTGGATGCTAACTCCCTCCCCGATGTTCGGGGAGGGTTGGGGAGGGGTTAGGAGGTACATCTACTCTGCTGACGATCATGGCGGCGAGTGCCTTCCAGAATGCGAAGTGGTTAGTCGCCATGATGGTCAGCAGAATGAAGGCCGCCTGCAGCATGCGCATGACGCGCTGCACCACAGGACGGTACTCTTTCGCGACTGTCTGATGTGAAAGGTCTCGCTGTGACTGCTCCGGAAAACTTGCGCGCGGTAGAAGTCGGCATCACCACCGATCTGCGCGGCCGTCTCACCTATGACGGCTACCTGCGCCTCGACGCCTTGTTGTCGGCGCAGCAGCCGCTGTCGCAGCCCGAACATCACGATGAACTGCTGTTCATCATTCAGCACCAGACCGCCGAGCTGTGGTTGAAGCTGTTGGTGCATGAGCTTGGCGCGGCCTTGTTGCACCTGCAGCGCGATGACATCGGCCCGGTGCAGAAAATTCTGGCGCGGGTGAAACAGGTGCAGCGGCAACTGTTCGAACAATGGGCCGTATTGGAAACGCTCACACCGACCGAGTACGCGCAGTTTCGCCATGTGCTGGGTCCGGCGTCGGGCTTCCAGTCATTGCAATACCGGACGGTCGAGTTCCTGCTTGGCAACAAGAATGCCGAAATGCTGGCGGTGTTCTCTTACGCGCCAGAGCAGCAAGCGGAGCTGGATCGCGTGCTGCATGCGCCAGCGCTGTACGACGAATTTCTGCGTTACCTGGCGCGTGCCGGCCATGCGGTTCCTTCGAAGTGTCTGGATCGCGATTTCACCCAGCCACACGTGCGCACACCCGAACTGCTGCCGGTGTTCGAAGCCATTTATCGCGATCCGCAAACGCACTGGGCGGCCTATGCCTTGTGCGAGCAGTTGGTGGATGTGGAAGCCAGTTTTCAGCTCTGGCGCTTCCGCCACATGAAGACGGTGGAGCGCATCATCGGTTACAAACGTGGCACCGGCGGATCGAGTGGTGTCGGCTTTCTGAGCAAGGCGCTGGAGCTGACGTTCTTTCCCGAGTTGTTGGACGTGCGGACGCTGCTGGGTTGAAGTGATCCAATTGCGAATGTAGCCCGGATGCAGCGCAGCACAATCCGGGGATGTTGCGGAGCCCCGGATTGCGCTGCGCTGCATCCGGGCTAGCCTGAAATGCCGGTCTCGCGTTGGTCGATCTCGCGGCGCGCAGCCTCTCAGTTTGACTCCCCGCTTCGCTGGGAGTAATCCTTGCGCACTTTTTTGTCCGCTCGCCGCTCGCCTTCCGGCAGTCATTCCTTGCCGGCATGCCGGTTCTTGCCACCTCAACAGGATCACTCATGAGCCACGTTTTTGTGCCACCGCCGCCAGGTGAAGTCCTTGGTCATCCGAAAGCCCTCTGGAACCTGTTCGGAACCGAGTTTTTCGAGCGCCTGATGTATTACGGCATGCGCGCCATGCTTGCGGTGCACGTGGCGTCAGCATTCTTCGCTCATCTCTCCGGGGCCGAGGCGCGCGAGCAGGCCAGCCTGACCTACGGTGGCTTTACTTCGCTGGTCTACATGACCGGCATCCTCGGCGGCTTTGTCGCCGACCGTATCCTCGGTTATCAGCGCTCGATCATGTTGGGCGGCGTGCTGATGGCGATCGGCAGCTTCATGCTGATGGCACCCGACCTCACCACCTTCGTGATGGGTCTCGCCGTGATCGTAGTTGGCAACGGCATGTTCAAGCCGAACATCTCGACCATGGTCGGCAAACTTTATGCGCCGGGCGATGCCCGCCGCGATGCCGGCTTCACCATCTTCTACATGGGCATCAATGCCGGCGCGCTGGTCGCGCCCATCGTCTGCGCCTCGCTGATCGGGCAAAAGTTTGGCTATCGCTGGGGCTTTTTTGCCGCCGGCATCGGCATGATTCTTGGTCTGATGATGTTCCAGGCCTTCAAGGCTTGGCTTGGTCGCGTGGGCGAAGTGCCGGAGGGCAAGGAGGGCATCAAGCCGATTCTGCTGGTGCTCGTCGCCGCCGCCGTGCTGGTGGTGCCGGTGTACTACCTGCTCAGCAAGAGCGATCTGCTCGGCGGCATTCTGATCGTGATGATGCTTGGCCTCGCGGCCTATTTCGTATACAGCGGCATCCGCAGTGGCGACAAGGTCCAGCTGCATCGCTACATCGCCATGCTGATCCTGTTCGCCGCCAACGTACTGTTCTGGTCGCTGTTTGAGCAGGCGGGCTCCTCGCTCAATTTCCTCGCTCAGGACTACGTGCGCATGCCGGACGTATCGCTGTTTGGCTGGACGCCGACCTTCGAGATTTTCCAGTCGATCAACCCGATTTTCATCGTCCTGTTGGCACCGTTCTTTGCCGCGATGTGGGTCAAGCTTGATCGCGCCGATTGGAATCCGTCGATCCCGCGCAAGTTCGCCTATGGCTTGTCGGGTGCGGCCATCGGTTTCTACGTGCTGGTGTTCGCGATCAACCACTTCGTCGGCGCCGACGGCAAGATCAGCTGGACCTGGCTGACCCTGACCTACCTGATTCACACCATGGGCGAGCTGTGTCTGTCGCCGATTGGCCTTGCCATGGTCACCAAGCTCGCCCTGCCCAAGGAAACCGGTCTGGCCATGGGCGGCTGGTTTCTGTCGATCGCGATGGCAAACTTTGTTGCTGGCCGCATCGCGGCGATTGCCTCCGGCAGCGGTGGGGAGGGCGGTGCAGGCTCGCTGCTGCAGTACGGCGAGGTGTTCAACCAGATGTTCTGGCTCGGCATCGTCATCGCCGTGCTGTTCTTTTTGCTCTCTCCGCTCATCAACAAGCTGATGCACGGCGTCAAGTAGCCTTCAGGATTGGCGCTTTTGCACCTTCATCGGTGCAACAGCGTTTCCAGCAGTGCGTCAAACCGTTTGATATCGGTTTGGCTGAGGGAATCCAGCAGCTGGCGTTCGTAACCGAGCGCCAGCGGCACGATCTGGTCGTAGATGGCGAAGCCCGCCTCCGACAGCGCCAATACCGAACGGCGGCGGTCATCGCTGTGAATGTCGCGTTGCAGCAGGCCCCGTTCGATCAGTGCATTCACCGTGCGACTGACTGCGACCTTGTCCATCGCCGTGTGTTCGGCGACTTCCATCGCCGACACCTGCGGGTAGCGACCCAGCACCGCCATGACTCGCCATTCGGTCACGCTGACTCCAAACCGGGCTTCGTAAAGCGCAGCAATTTCGCTGCTGATGCGATTGGACAGCACGCTCAATCGATACGGCAGGAAGCGGTCCAGATCGAGCACAATCCGGTCCGACTGAGCGGGATCAGGCCTGGACTCATCCACTGCGGACCACCTTGCATTTAGTTTCATATGAAACTATTGTAGCCGCACTCGGCGCAAACGCCACCGGCTTGGTCTGGGAGGACTTTCCATGAACGCAACGGTCGACACCGGCAACAGCCGCATCACGTACGACAATCCGATGGGCATCGACGGCTTTGAGTTTGTCGAGTTTGCTTCGCCCCAGCCGGCCAAGCTGCACGACTTTTTCAAGAAGCTTGGATTCACCCAGGTCGCGCGCCACAAGACCCGGCCGATTCACACCTATCGGCAAGGCGACTGCACCTTTCTGATCAACGAGGATCCGGACTCGTTTGCCGCCGACTTCGCCGCCGAGCACGGCCCCAGCGCCTGTGGATTCGCCATCCGCGTCAACAAGCTGGCCGAGTGGGCGCGGGTGCAGGCGCTGAAGAATGGTGCCGAACAAATCGGCGAGCGCGAGTTGACCAAGGCGGTCGCGGCGCCGGTCATCAAGGGTATCGGCGGCTGCATGTTGTACATCGTCGATCGCTATGACGAGGTCGGCACCATCCACGATCCCGACTACGAATGGCTGCCGGGTGTCGAGCGCATGCCGAAGGGCTTTGGCCTGACCTTCATCGATCATCTGACCCATAACCTGTTCCACGGCAACATGGCGAAGTGGGCGGACTACTACGAGCGTCTGTTCAACTTTCGCGAAATTCGGTATTTCGACATCAAGGGCGCCAAGACCGGCCTGGTTTCAAAAGCGATGACCGCACCGGATGGCATGGTCCGCATTCCCTTGAACGAGTCCAACGATCCGAAATCGCAGATCAACGAATACCTGAATCAGTACAAGGGCGAAGGCATCCAGCACATCGCCTGTTTCACCGACGACATCTACAAGACCGTCGAGACCATGCGCGCCCAGGGCGTGGAATTTCTGGACACGCCGAACACCTATTTCGACGTCATCGACGAACGCATCCCTGCACATGGCGAAGACGTGGCACGCCTGCGCGCCAACAAGATCCTGATCGACGCCGATCCCGAGACCAAGCAGCAGAAGCTGCTGCAGATTTTCACCTTGAATGCGGTCGGCCCGATCTTCTTCGAGATCATTCAGCGCAAGGGCAATCAGGGCTTTGGTGAGGGCAATTTCCAGGCCTTGTTCGAGAGCATCGAGCGGGATCAGATGCGGCGTGGGGTGTTGTAATCGAAGACCGCCTCAAGTCATCCGCTTGAAGCCCTTCTCCCTCCGGGAGAGGGGTTGGGGTGAGGGTACGACCTTGCGAGAACGCGTCAATCCGCCACTGCCCAGCCAAGCGCTGAGAACAGCACGTCAGTTGCGCCAAGCCTCGACCGCTGCTGAAGTTGAGCTGTGGTATCACCTGCGAGGCGGGCGGATGTTGGGCCTCAAGTTTCGCCGACAACATCCAGTGCCGCCTTACGTCGCAGATTTTTGCTGCTTGGAGGCGCGCTTGGTTGTCGATCTGGATGGTTCGCAGCACGCGGAGGACGTCGATCTGGAACGTACCCAGGCTTTGCAGGCTCGCGGCTTTGAGGTGCTGCGCTTTTGAAACAGTGATGTCTTGTCGTGTCGTGACGATGTCTTGGCGCGAATTGTCGAGACCGCGCGGGAGCGTACCCTCACCCCAACCCCTCTCCCGGTGGGAGAGAGGCTTTAGATCGCGCCAGGAATCAATCAGATGGCTCATCCAAACTACCTCTCCGGCTTCGCCAACGAATTTGCCTCTGAAGCGATCCCCGGCGCCTTGCCAATTGGCCGCAACTCGCCACAAAAAGCGCCGCTAGGCCTCTATGCCGAGCAGCTCTCCGGCACCGCATTCACCGCGCCGCGCCATCTCAATCGGCGCAGTTGGTTGTACCGAATCCGACCTGCAGCGTTGCATGGCGCATTCGAGGCGATGGCGCAGACAACCTGGATCAGTGAGAGCGAATCCGCGCCCGTCACGCCCGAGCAATTGCGCTGGGACCCGCGACCCATTCCGGACTGCGCAACCGATTTCATCGACAGCTTGTTCACCGTCGCCGGCAACGGCTCACCCGCCGCGCAAACTGGAATCGCCATCCATTTATACGCGGCCACGTCCTCGATGACGGGCCGGTATTGCTACAACGCCGATGGCGAGATGTTGATCGTGCCGCAGCAAGGTCGCTTGGCCATCAACACCGAGTTCGGAAACATCGAGGTTGAGCCGCAGGAGATTGCGGTGATTCCGCGCGGCGTGCGTTTTTCAATCGGCCTGCCTGATGGACAAGCGCGTGGTTATGTCTGCGAAAACTTCGGTGCACCGCTGCGCTTGCCAGACCTGGGGCCGATCGGAAGCAACGGCTTGGCCAATCCGCGCGACTTTCTGACTCCGGTGGCCGCGTTCGAAGACATCTCCGGCGAGTTCGAATTGATCGCACGTTTCCAAGGTCACTGCTGGCGCGCACCGATTCATCATTCGCCGCTGGACGTGGTCGCGTGGCACGGCAACTACGCGCCTTACAAGTATGACCTGCGTCGCTTCAACACGATTGGCTCGATCAGCTATGACCATCCTGATCCTTCGATCTTCCTGGTCCTGCATTCGGCCAGCGACACACCCGGTACCAGCAATCTGGATTTCGTGATCTTTCCGCCGCGCATTCTGGTGGCGCAGGACACGTTTCGGCCGCCGTGGTTTCATCGCAATGTCGCCAGCGAGTACATGGGTTTGATTCATGGCGCTTATGACGCCAAGGCACACGGCTTTGCGCCCGGTGGTGGTTCCTTGCACAACAGCTTCAGCGGCCATGGCCCAGACGCGGCGACCTTCGAGAAGGCATCCAACGCCGACGTCACCCAAGCGGACTTCATCAGCAACACCATGGCTTTCATGTTCGAAACGCGCGCAGTGTTGCGGCCCACCCCGCAAGCCATGCAATCACCGCAGCGTCAGCGCGACTACGCCCAATGCTGGGCCGGCCTGGCCAAAAATTTCACCCATTCCTCGGATGTCACTCCATGAAACTCGCATCACTCAAAACCGGTGGCCGCGATGGCACCCTGATCGTGGTCTCGCGCGACCTGAAGCGCGCCGTGGTTGCCACCGACGTGGCACCAACACTGCAACGTGCGCTGGAAGACTGGAGCAATCTGGCTCCGCGGCTCAACGGCATCTACGAAGTGTTGAATGCGAGCCCGGCTGAAACGATCAACGGCGAATTCGTATTCAACCTCGACACCACCGCGTTGGCGGCTCCCTTGCCGCGCGCCTACGAGTTCGTCGATGGTTCGGCCTACTTGCCGCATGTGGCGCGGGTGCGCCGAGCGCGTGGAGCCGAAGTGCCGGAGAGTTTTTATACCGATCCACTGATGTACCAAGCGGTCAGCGCTGGGTTTTACGGACCCAACGATCCGATCCTGGTGGCCGATGAAGCGTTCGGCATTGACCTGGAAGCTGAGGTGCTGGTGGTCACCGACGATGTGCCGATGGGCGTGTCCGCAGCCGATGCCGCCCACCATATCCAACTGGTCGGACTGGTCAATGACGTGTCCTTGCGTGGGCTCATTCCGAACGAGTTGGCCAAGGGCTTTGGCTTCCTGCAATCCAAACCGCGCTCGGCGCTTTCGCCGGTGTTCGTGACACCGGATGAATTGGGTGATGCCTGGCGTGACAACAAAGCGCATCTGCCTCTGCTTACCCACATCAATGGCGTCTGGTTTGGCGCGCCGGAAGCAGGTGTCGACATGCAGTTCAACTTTGCCCAACTGATTGCGCATGCGGCGCGCACACGGCCATTGTCGGCCGGCACACTGGTCGGCTCGGGCACGGTAGCCAATGAGGACACTTCATTGGGCGCTTCCTGCTTCGCTGAAAAGCGGACGGTGGAAACCCTGACCTTGGGCGCCGCCCAGACGCCATTCATGGCCTTTGGCGACCGTGTGCGCATCGAAATGCTGGATCGCCAGGGGGGGTCGATTTTCGGCGCCATCGACCAAATCGTGAGCGCTGCGAAGGTCTGATCGCGGTTTGCTTCCCAGCGGCCTCCGGGCGCGTTAGTCTGACCATTGGCATCGGCGGGAGGCGTCGCGTGACCGGCAATCTGAAGCTCTACAGCTACTGGCGCTCAAGCGCCGCGTACCGCGTTCGCATCGCGCTCAATCTGAAGCGCTTGCCGTACGAAGTAATTCCGGTCTCGCTGGTTGACGATGGTGGGATGCAGCATTCGCCTGCGTTTGCCGAAATCAATCCGCAGGAGTTGATACCGGTGTTACGCGATGGCCATCGCACGATTCGGCAGTCGATGGCGATCATTGAATACATCGACGAGACCTGGGAAACGCCGCCATTGCTGCCACCAACGCCGCGTGAACGAGCGCGGGTACGCGCGCTGGCGCAGTTGGTGGCCTGTGACGTGCATCCCTTGGCCAACCTGCGCGTGTTGCAGTATCTGGAGCGCGAGATGAACGTGCCAACCCCCGAGCGCGAAGTGTGGGTTCGGCACTGGGTGCGTTTGGGCTTGCAGGCATTTGAAAAAATGTTGGCGGAAACGCCGTCGACCGGCACCTTTTGCGAGGGTGATACGCCGGGATTGGCTGACTGCATGTTGGTGCCGCAGGTCTACAACGCGCAGCGCTTCGGCGTTGAGTTGGCGCCGTATCCCACCATCCGACGTATCACCGCCGAATGTCTGGCGATGGATGCCTTCGATGCGGCGCGACCCGAGAAGCAGCCGGACGCGCCGGCACATTGATGCTGGTTTGGCTTTGGTGGGGTTGATTCGAGTGTTTGCGAATGCGACAACGCGAAGGCGAGCGCTACGCTGAATCCGCAGACGATCATCGCGTCTCGGATGCCGTGCCCTGTTCGTGATTGCCGTCACCCCCGCGCACGCGGGGGGTCCAGTGGCTAGCAACGCGCTGACGCCTTCGGGATACCACTGGATTCCCGCCTGCGCGGGAATGACGATTTGAGGTAGCGGCGCTACTTGGGCCTCGACAGGAATCTCATGAAAGTCACGCGCGTGGTGTTCTGGTTGTTGCTGTTGCCGGGGCTTTTGATTTACCTCGCGCTGAAATTGAATACGCACCTTGCCAAAGTGGCCGACGGCGTCCTGGAAGAGCGCGAGCGCGAGCAACGTTTGGCTGCCATCGATGCTGAGAATCAGCGCCAAGAAGCCATCAACCTGGACGCTCAATTGCAAGCCCGGCGCGCCCTTGCCAACTCCTGTGTCAACCGCGCGTTGCAAACGATCGGCGGCCAATCGAGCGCGGCACCGGCAACCTTGGTCATCGTCAATTACAAAGGCTGCGGTGTCGACTGCGACACCGATCTCATTGCTTCCGGGTTGGTCGATGAGTACGTCTTGAATCGACTTCAGGTCTTGCTTATCCGGACTGTCGAAGCAGGCCAGTCGACTACACCGTTGGGTGTGCATACCGTGGTCATCACCGATTGCGCGCCGCTCGCTGCCGACCACGGCGACGACTTCTTCTTTCGCGATGGCAAAGGCGTGTTGTCGAGTTCGGGCGAGCGCCACGAAGGCTACCTGACTTCGCGCAAGGGGCTGGACACGCCGTTCGACCCGGAGCCCTTGGCACGCAAGGGCTTGGGATTGCCACCACGACGGTAGACCGTTACCCCAACTCGCTGCGTATCTTGCGAATCGAGAACGTAGCGCCACCCAGCAGACGGCCGATCAAGGGCGAGACGAATCCGTCTGGATCGCGACTCGCTGCGCGCCAAAGCTGAGCACTGAGGATGGCGGCAGCGATGCCAATCAAGGCGCTGATTGGCAGACCCACCCGCATGATCAAGTCGGTTCCCAAGCTGACCTTGGCCACCACCTGCGCGAACAGCACCAGCAACATGGGCGACATGATCGAGGTCACCTTGGCGACCTTGTCGCCCATGGCGGCTGCGTCTTCCAGATACTGCTGGCGGACTTGGGTACTCATGCCGCCGTCGATGCGCGTGAGGTGCAGGCGTTGCAGGATGCGCAGCACCAACTGCGACACGCACGCCAAGTTCAAGCAGATGCCTGGGACGAGGAACTGCCATTGACCGCCGTGCGAGGCGTTGAACAAGCCGATGGAGAGGATCAGCGCGGCACACACCAGGCAACCAAGCAGCAAGCGCAGACGCAACCCGCGCAACGCGGCAGCCAACGGCGCCGGCAACGGTGCCAAGGGATCAATACCATCGTCGAGTGTTTGCTCGCTGCGCTGCTGGCGTTGCCACTCACGTTGCGCCCGCGTCCAGCTCATGCCGACGGCTTCATCCAGAAACCGCTGCATGCCGGTGTCGCCGACGAAGCGACGCATGGCGAAGCGCCATATCAAAATGGCCAGCGGAATGAACAACACCCCGATCAGCAGATTGATCAACACTACGCTGCTGTCCAGCCGGCGCAGCAAGTCAACACCGGTCAGCGCCTTCAGCAGCACCGCAATGGCTGGCAGCCACAGCAGCACGCTGCTCAGCATGATCCACTTGGTCACCGCCAGGCGACGTGCACGCAGCCGCGCAAGCGTGTCTTGCACCATCAGCGTCGGCTTCGAAAAATCCAGCGTCGACAGCACCCGCCACTGCCAGGCATCAACGATCAACTCGGCCGCCGCGATCACGGTGAATGCAGCGCCGGCGAGCAGATAGATCGAATCCTGCCAATGATTGAGGGTGAACCACAGCAAGCCAGCCAGCGCCGCCGCAGCCATCACGATCTGTGGCAGCAGCCAAAACGAGTGGCGCCGAAACGCACGCGTCGTGCGGCCTGCAAGCGCCTTTGCCACTGCGGCGCGGTCCAGCGTGAGAGCAGCAGTCACAGGTTGCTGCGACTCCTTCCAGCGCCCGCGCAGGGCCTCCAGATCCAGACCATTGTCATCCATGCCATTCATGCGTTTTCTCCGTTGCCGGCATTGAGCCGTTGCAACTTGTGTTTGATGCGGCCGATGCGGGTCGCGACGTTGGTTCCGGTGAGGCCGATCATCGAGGCGATTTCTTCCTGCCCGTAACCTTCGAGATAAAGCAGGATCAGGGCGCGATTGATGGCGTCGAGTTGGCCAATGAGGTGGTGCAGGGCGAGCAAGTCGTCGCTTTGCGCGGCCATCGCCTGATCGGCGGCGGCGAGATCCATGCCGAACTCATCGATGGGCAAGGTGTCGCGAATGCGGCGGCTGTCGCCGCGATAACAGGAGATCGCCACGTTCATGGCGATCTGATGCATCCAGGTGGAGAAGGTGGCACGACCGTCAAAGCGTGGCCAGGCTCGCCATAGCTCGACCACGATCTCCTGGATCAGGTCGCCGCGATCCTCGCGCCGTGCGCAATAGGCATTCGCCACCTTGTAAAGGATCCCGCGATGTGGCTCCAAGGCATCGATGAAGGCGGATTGGGAGGACCTGACACTCATGTGGGCTTGGCTGTTGGCGAGCCCGGTCTGGGCTCGCTTGAGTGATTCGCCAACTGGCAGCGATTTATCACAGCGCCGCAGCCACATTGACGTTGGCGTTCGAATTCGCGCGCGATTTGCCGTTCAGCAGTCGACCGATAGCGTGATTGCGCACCCCGTAGTGATAGCTGACCAGCATCAAACCCATAGCAACCGACAACGCCAGTGGATACTCGATCCACCAGGGCCAATCCATCTGCACGGCCACCACTTGCAGCGCCATCACCAGCGGAATATGGATCAGATAAATCCAGTACGAAGCATCGGCCAGATAGCGACGCAGCGGGCTGGCAGCGCTGCAGAAGCGCAGGCTCATGCCGACCAGCGCCAGCGTCCAGCTCCACGCGGCGGTGGCGTAAGCCAATGCGTAAGCCAACGTTTGGAGATCGCCGCTGGCAGGGTCAGAACCGGGGGAGAGTCCGATGGTGGCCAAGCAGCCGGCCGTAGCGACGACCGCGAGTGCCAGATTGAGGGGCCAGCGACTTTCAATCTGAGCTAGCAGGTGGCGTTGCCGCTCAAGCGCCCATCCCACCGCGAATGCCAGCGAAAAACTCACTGTCGCAGCCAGATTCGGATACAGCGAATGATCGGGTGTGGGCACGCCGAACCAAGCGTGCCAGATAGGCAGCGAAAACAGGGCCAGGCCAACCGGCACGGCCAGCAGCAGCGGCGCTGCGAGTCCAAGAATCCGTTGCACCACACGATCCAATGCGGCCTGCGCTCGACCGCCACGATCAAGCATCGCCAGCGCCGCGCGCAGGGCGAGCATCGCCGGATAGAGCAGGGACAGCACGTACAGAAACCACAGATGCGTCAGCGGAAAGTCAGCAGCGGTGAATGCCGGGCCGGGCGGCGATTCGGCGGGCAACACACCATCGAACTTGATCCAGGCACTCCACACCACGACCATCACGATGGCTGTCATCACCAGCGGCCACGCCAGCAGCAGTGGCAACAGGATGCGCTTGCAACGATCCCTGATGAAGGCCATCAGGCCCAATTGATTGAGCGCCAACCGACCGAAGAATCCGGCGAGCAAAAAGAACGTGGTCATCCGAAACAGGTGGATCCAGTAAAACCAGACAGCTAGTGCGACGCTGGACTCAGTCTCGCTGACGATCCAGAAATACTGCGAGCCGGGCAGGTACGACATGCTGGCATGCAGGGCGACACCGAGCAGCAAAGCGAAGCCGCGCAGGGCGTCGAGTCCGTGCAGGCGTTGAACGGGAAGCGGGGTGGTAACCGTAGCGAGTGACATGAGCAAGATCCTTGCGGGCGATGAACCGACGCGGACGCTTTTCGTCCGACGATCAGTTATTCGCCGCAAGTGATGGAAATATCACAAGGCTGCGTGGACGCTTGCCTCACATCACGCGCAGCAAACATCTTCAACGCGGAGGCGCGGAGAACGCAGAGGTTCGCAGGATTCAACCAATGGATGGACGGATGCCTGACACTCGACCATCCGGTTTCCTCTACGCGCCTGTGCCTACTTTGCGCCTGCGCGTTGAAGACCTGCGGTGCGAAAAAGCCGCCGTGGTCAACGTATCGCGCCTTCTGGCGATGGGCTGCTTTGCAGCCACGCCTTCGCTGCGCTCGGTCCCACAGCATCAACCCGATACTGAGGTTCGAGTGGCCGCCAAGGTTCGCCCGCAGCAGCGCTCTTTCAGGTCTCGGTGCGGTACACCACCACCGTCTTGCCGCGTGCGTGCAGGGCACCTTGTTCTTCCAGTTGCTTCAACACCCGTCCCGCCATCTCGCGCGAGCAGCCGACGATGCGTGCCAGCTCCTGTCGGCTGACCCGAATCTGCGTGCCCTGTGGATGGCTCATGGCGTCGGGCTCCTCGCAGAGGTCGACCAAGGTGCGGCTGATGCGATTGGAAACATCCAGGAATGCCAGTCGACTCGCCTTGCGGCTGGTATGCAGCAGGCGCTTGGTCAACTGCGCGCCGATCGCAAACAGGATGCGCGGACACTCGTCGGCCAGGGGGCCGGCGAACAGGGCATGCAGGCGCTCGACGCCGATTTCGGCCAGCTCGCAGGCGCTGCGCGTGCGCAACAACACTTCACGTTGTGGCGTGTTGACGAAGATGCCGGTTTCACCGACGAAATCGCCAGCGTTGATGTAACTCAGCACCAGCTCGCGGCCGTCGTCTTCCTCCAGCATCACGCTCAAGGTGCCGCTGATGACGTAGTAGATGGTGCCAGCGGGATCACCCGGCCGGAACACGTCGGCGCGACTGGGATAACGGCGACGATGGCAGTGCGCCAAAAACCGATCCAGAGAGAATGGATTGGGCGCCAACGACGCAGGTTGGATAGGCCGCCAGAGCGCTGTGGCCAAAGTGGTCATTGATGATTTCCCCCGCGCCGTAGTGACGCCTTTGCCAAGAGTAAACGCGCCTCGCTTACGCGGCAATGCGTCACACTTTCACGATGACCATGCACGAGCACAAAGAACGCGATAGTGCCTGTCTTGAATTTGGCCGATAATCGCCGGCTATTCTGCTTGGACCGGACTGAAACGACCGTGGTCAAACCATTGCCTCGTCTGAAGCTTCAAGGCTTCAACAACCTCACCAAAGCGCTGAGTTTCAACATTTATGACGTCTGCTACGCGGTCAGCGAAGAGCAGCGGCAGCGCTATATCGAGTACATCGACGAAGCCTACAACGCGGATCGACTGACACAGATTTTGACCGAGGTCGCCCACATCATTGGCGCCAACGTGCTCAACGTCGCCCGCCAGGATTACGACCCGCAGGGTGCGTCGGTGACAATCCTGATCTCCGAACAACCGGTGATCGACAAGAAGGCCGCCGGCAAGGAAGTGCTCTCCGGCGCGGTGCGCGAGCATCCGACCGAAGCGTCGGTGGTGGCGCATCTGGACAAGAGCCACATCACCGTCCACACCTATCCGGAAACCCATCCGCAAAACGGCATTGCGACGTTTCGCGCGGACATCGATGTCGCTACCTGCGGGGTGATCTCACCGCTGAAAGCGCTCAACTATCTGATCGAGAGTCTCGAATCCGACATCGTGATCATGGATTACCGCGTGCGCGGATTTACCCGCGACGTGCGTGGCAAGAAGCACTACATCGACCACAAGATAAATTCGATCCAGGATTATCTGGCCAAGCACATCCGCAACAAATACGAGATGTTCGACGTCAACGTCTATCAAGAGAACATCTTCCACACCAAGATGCATGTGAAAGAGTTCGATCTGGACACGTACTTGTTTGAAGAGAAGGCCAAGAACCTCAGCTTCAAGGAGCGCCTGCGCATCGAGGCGCAGTTGAAGCGCGAGATCGAAGAGCTGTTTCACGGGCGCAATCTGGATTGACTCAGACGGGGCAGAAATGGCGGAACCCGACGATCAAGCTGCTACCGAGGGCATCGAAGAGAGTCTGATTCCGCAGCTCGCAGGGCGGCTACCGTTCGAGCGGGTTGGCCCCTATCGCCTGTTGCGTTCGCTGGGTTCTGGCGGGATGGGCGAGGTTTATCTCGCCGAGCGCATTGACGGCGCGTTCCGCCAGGAAGTGGCGCTGAAGATGGTGCCGTTTGCGCTTGCAGACAGCGAGCGCGCTGCACGTCTGCGCCGCGAGCGGCAGATACTGGCGCAGCTTGAGCACCCCAATCTGGCGCGTCTGCTGGACGGCGGAATCGCCCCTGACGGCACACCGTTCCTGGCCATGGAGTATGTCCGCGGCCTGACTCTGGTCGATTGGCTCATCAGCCAGACACCCGCCATCGAGGATCGGCTGGACCGGTTTCTGGAGCTGTGCGCCGTGGTCTCCTACGCGCACCAGCGGCTGATCATTCACCGCGACATCAAACCTGGAAACATTCTGGTCGACGAAACCGGCAAGGCGCGGTTGCTCGACTTCGGCATCGCCAAGCTGCTTGTCCCCGATACCTCCGATCCCACGCTGACAGTGGCCGGTCTGGCGCCGATGACGGCGTCCTACGCGGCGCCGGAGCAGGTCCAGGGCAAGCTCATCACCACGGCCACGGATGTCTACCAGTTGGGGCTGGTGCTGTACTGGCTGCTCACCGGAACACAGGCGCAGCCGCTGTCGCGCACCACACGTCCCAGCGAGATCGAGCGCTTCGTGTGCGTCAATGAACCGGTACCGCCGTCGCGCTGTGCGCCCGGTGAGCACGCCGTGCGGTCGTCGGGGCGCTACGCAGCTGACCTCGACACCATCGTCATGAAGGCGCTGCGCAAGGAGCCAGAACGGCGTTATGCCAGCGTCGAGGCGCTGGCCGAGGACCTGCGCCGGATGCGCGCCAGGCAACCGATTCTGGCGCGACCGATCAGTGCCTTTGATCGTATGCGCCGCTTCGTCGAGCGCAATGTGCTGGCGACGACGGTCGGGTTGATGGCGGCGCTCGCGCTGCTGGCTTTCGGCCTGCACGAACGCCATTTGCGCGCTGCCGCCGACCTTGCGCGGGCCGAGGCAGAACGCTCGCTGGAAGACCGCGATCGAGCCCTGTCGCGCGCGGAGTCGGTGCAAGGGTTTCTGATTGACATGTTCAGCGGTGCGCAGGCCAGCGGCAAAGGCCGCGAGCTGCGTGTAGTGGACGTGCTGGACGCTGCCGAGTCCAAGATCAGCGGACGCATTGAGACCGAGCCGGATGCCGCGCTCGCGCTGGTCGCCGCGCTGGCAAAGGTGCGGCTGTCACTGGGGCAGTACAAGGAAGCAGGTGGGCTTCTCGACGGTGTGCTGCCGGCGCTGGAAATCGCCGTGGGTGAGGATGATCAGCGCGTGCTGGATCTCGTCAACTCGCGTGCCACAGCAGCAGATTACCTTGGCGACTACGCGCTAAAGCTCGAACTCAACACACGCCGCCACGAGCGCCTGCTGCGCAGCCGCGGCGAGCGCGATGCGGCAACCCTGACTGCCCTGTTCGACAAGGGCGCGTCACGCTTTTTCCTTGACCAGCGAGCGCTCGCCTGGGAGGAAATGAGCGCTGCGGCGACGGCACTGGCCGAGGTGCTGGGTGCGGACGACCCGCGTGCGCTCGAGGTGGCCCGCTACGAAGTTCAGTTCCTCTACGTTGATCGACGCTACGAGGAAGCGCGCGTGCGTGGATTGCGGGTGCACCAACGCGCCGAAGCGGCGCTCGGTCCGACCCATCCGACCACCATGAGTGTGTTGAATATGGTCGCGATGTCGCTGGACGGCCTCGGTCGCTGGCGCGAATCGCTTGCCCTGCACCAGCGGTTGCAGGCCCTGACGGTCGAGCAGTCGGGGCCACGCAGTGCAAACCTGGTCAATGGCCACAACCGTCAAGGTCTGGTGCTGATGGCAATGGGCGACCTCGATGCCGCCATTGCGGCGTTTGAGTTGGCGATCGATCTGGGTTCGCCCGTGCTTGGGCCGACCAGTCCGAACGTGCTGATGGCGCAGATGAACTTGGCCACGGCGCTGAGTCTTGCCGGCAGACACCCGCCCGCCGCCGAACGCCTGGACTTCGTTCTCGCCGAGCGGCAGAAGATCTTCGGCGAAAGCAGCACGTTGTTTGTCATGTCGTTGATGCAGGCGGCCGTCCTGCAGGCGAGGGCGGACAATTTTCGCGGCGCCGAAAGTACCCTTCGCCGCGCAAGCGAGCTGCTGGAGGGCTTGAGCGAGGACCAGTTGCGCGGCGCCAAATGGTTAGGCGATCAGCTGATCGCGCAGCGCGCGCTGGTTCACGCCTGGGAACATGGCCCGGCGAATCTGGACGAGACATTTCTGCTGCCTATGCGGCGCCTGCAGGATGAAGTCGGGCCGCACTCCGGCTCCTTGCTCAGCGTCTTGCTCAACGATCTTCGCGCCCTTCGCGAGCGCCACGGCAGCCTGCCGCCGGCGGTTGAGGCCTACCTCGCGGCGGTATTTCCCGCGTCGTCGTAGTCCGCTCGGTGCCTGCCACAGGCCCTGAAATGGCCAAGCTAGACCCGGTACGCCACCGCCTTCATCACCGCACTGGCCAGCCGCATCAGGCTCGGCACCGGCGCGGGCAATTCGCGGGCACCAGCGACTAGCGCCGCTTGTCCATGCGCCGCTTCATCGGCTTGCATCTGGCTGACGATCTCGCGACTGCGTTGGTCTGCAATGGGCAAAGAATGCAGATGTTCGCCCAGATGCGCTTCCACCTGGCGCTCGGTCTCGACCACGAAACCCAGGTTGTAGCCATCGCCGGCCATGCCCGCTGCCAGACCCATCGCGTAGCTGCCGGCATACCAAAGGGGATTGAGCAAGCTGGCGCGGCTTTCGAGTTCACTCAAGCGCTCGGCACACCACGCAAGATGGTCGCCTTCTTCGGACGCGGCATGCAGCAACGCGGCCTTGGTGACGGAATCACGCGCTACCGCCGCCTGGCCGAAGTACAGCGCCTGCGCGCACACCTCGCCGGTGTGGTTGACCCGCATCAGTCCGGCCGAATGTTTGCGTTGTGCGTCGTCCAGATGGTCGCTCGGCGACTGTGCAGGATTGGATCGATGCGCGACTTGGGCTGCGCCCATTGAAGTCGCGAGCGCGCGCTCGGCTTCGATCAGCAGCCGGTCGATGAAGGAGAAGTTGCGTGCGCTGTTGGTCACGGTAAGTCGCTCGGCGGATGTTTGGTGAGTGGTGAGTTCATAACAAATGTTCGGCGAGGCGCTGAATGGGATGTTGCGTCCGCAGCGTCGAGTGTCGCTCATTGAGGCCGCTCGCCAAGTGAATTCGACAGCCGACATTGGCCGAGCACAGCGTGGTTGCTGTGTGGTTGCTGATGGAATCCAGCAGAGTTGCCCGCAGCACATTGGCGCGTTGTGGATCGGTCAGTGCATTGCTGCCAGCAGCCCCGCAGCAACCGCGATCGGCAAGCGAGTGGATGCGAAGACCTGGAATCGTCGCAAGCACTTTTGCCGCAGCGTCGGATTGACCCACGGCAGTGGCCTGGGTGCAAGGCGTGTGCACGATCACGCCCTCGCTGGATGTGCGCAGTGGCAGCGTCGGCAAAGCCTGGTCATCGGCGACGAACGCCAGCAATTCGTGGACGGGCACGCCGGTGCCTGCCAACGCTGCGTGCAGATCGGCATAACAACCACTGACCGCAATCAGCACGGCCGCACACCCGGCGACCTCGGTCAGCATAGTTTGACGCGTGGACTCCGCTTGTTCGGCCGCGCCAACGAGCGCGCCAGCGTGTCGATGCAAGGCACCACAACACAACGGACCCGAGGGTAACCACACGTCCCAGCCCAAACGCGTGAGTACCGTGATCGCGGCGCGGTGCACATCGGCATCGAGACGCTGCGCGACGCAGCCTGTGAACAACGCCAGGCGGCCGCGCGATATGCCTTGCGCAGAGTGGACTCCAGCGCGCGGAGGTGCCGCTGGTATCGGCGGCACATACGGAATCCAACGCAATGGCAGCAGCGCTCGCGCCAGCCGCAGCAATGGCCAACCTAATGCAAGCAGCCAGCGTTTGCTTATCGCCCATTCCAATCCGCGCTGCCGCCAATTGGGAGCGCGCTTCGCTCTGACCATTGCACGGGCGTCCGCCATCAAGGCATCGAAGGTGACGCCCGCGGGACACACGCTTTCGCAACGTCGACAACTGAGGCAATGGTCGAGCGCGTCCGCCGCGTCGACAAATGCATCGCCCAAGCGATCTTGCGCCAAGGCCGCCGCCAAGCTGATCCGCCCGCGTGGCGATTCTGTTTCGGTCTGACTGATCGTATATGTGGGGCAGTGCGGCTGGCACAAGCCGCAACGCACGCAGGCTTGGGTCTGCCGCAATAGTCGCCGAGAAATCTCATCATGTGGGCCGTCATCAGGCCGCGAGTGATCTGGTCGGGCTTCATCGCGACGTGGCAATTCAACGTTGCTCAAGTGGTCCACCTGATGGCCAACAGACCCTGATAAAGCTTGCGATTAGCCGCGCAGACTAACACGCACGGATCGATGCGCCGCTTTCGGGCTTGCGCAAAACCCATATCCCGACTACTATTCCGCTCCTTTCTTTTCCGTTTGCCCTTTGGAGCTTTATGAAGACCATTAGCGCCAAGCCGGAGACCGTGAAGCGCGACTGGTACGTCGTCGACGCTACCGGCAAGACGCTCGGTCGTCTGTGCTCTGAGCTCGCCCGCCGCCTGCGCGGCAAGCACAAGCCCATCTACACCCCGCACGTTGATACCGGCGACTACCTGGTCGTCATCAATGCCGAGAAGATCCACACCACCGGCAACAAGCTGCAAGACAAGCTGTATCACCGGTTCACCGGCCACATCGGTAACCTGAAGACGCAGAGCTTGGGTCAGATGTTGTCGGGTGCACACCCTGAGCGCGTGATCGAGATCAGCGTCAAGGGCATGCTGCCGAAGAATCCTCTGGGCCGTGCGATGTATCGCAAGCTCAAGGTTTACGCCGGCGCCGATCACCCGCACACCGCGCAACAGCCGCAAGTACTCGATATCTAAGGCCCGTAGAACATGGCGATTTCTCAGAACTACGGCACTGGCCGTCGCAAGTCCTCCACCGCCCGCGTGTTCCTGCGCAAGGGCACCGGCAACATCGTCGTCAACGACAAGCCGCTCGATCAGTACTTCGGTCGCCAGACCGCGCGCATGATCGTGCGTCAGCCGTTGATCCTGACCCAGTTGACCGAGAAGTTCGACATCCTGGTGACGGCAGACGGCGGCGGCACCACCGGCCAAGCCGGCGCGATCCGCCTCGGCATCTCGCGCGCGCTGGTCGAGTTCGACGAAAGCCTGCGTCCTTCGTTGCGCCGCGCTGGTTTCATGACCCGCGACGCACGCGAAGTTGAGCGCAAGAAGGTCGGCCTGCACAAAGCCCGCCGCGCGACCCAGTTCTCCAAGCGCTAAGCCGCAGCCGCTTTGGGCGCACGCCACGCGGCGCTGTGCTCGCTTGCGAAGCTGGCGATCCGGTCTTGGGGGATCGTCCAACGGTAGGACTGCAGCCTCTGACGCTGCCTATCTAGGTTCGAATCCTAGTCCCCCAGCCACACAACGACCCTCGCGCAAGCGGGGGTTTTTGTTTTTCGCGGGCAACTTACCGTTTTGCAAGGTTTTCAGCATTCGTGCCAGACCGGATTCGTCCGAGACCGCCGTTAGCATGGTCGCATGCCTTCCCGGGCTCGACGGATTGCGCAGGCAGATTGGCTGTCCGCTGCGATCCGTGAGCTTTGGGGCGGTGGTGCGGCGATGAGCCGTCAACAAAGGGTCGATTCCGTTGACATGTCGGCGCGACGTGTTAAATAAATGGCATTTTCTTAACTTATCGGCGCGCTCATGTTAAAGCCGACCTACACAATTCCTCCGCTGCCGCCGTCGCTGGTGTTGGAAACCGTGCCGATACTGAAAGCGCTGGCGGCAGCCAATCGCGCGCTGGCAGAGCTGAAGGGCCGGGCAGCAACCATCCCCAACCAGGGCATCCTGATCGACACGCTGACCTTGCAGGAAGCCAAGGCCAGCTCCGAGATCGAGAACATCGTCACCACACAGGACGAGCTGTTCCAGGCAGCGCTGTTCCCTGAAGGCCTGGAGTCTGCGGCAGCGAAAGAAGTTGCGCTGTATCGCGATGCGTTGCGGTTGGGGTACAGCCGGCTGACAACGACCGGCGGGCTGATCACCAACAACACATTGATCGACATGTTCCGCCTGCTCAAGCGCCACGACGGGGGCTTCCGCTGCACGCCGGGCACGCTGCTGCGCAATGACCAGGCCGGCGAGACAGCGTTCGTCCCCCCGCAGGACGCCAACGAGATCGTGGCGCAAATGGGTGCACTGGAGCGCTTCATCAACGACGACGAGGCCTGCGCGCTCGACCCCCTGATCAAGATGGCGCTCATCCACCATCAGTTCGAGAGTATTCACCCCTTCCCGGATGGCAACGGCCGCATCGGCCGCATTCTCAACGTGCTCTACCTCACCCGCACGGGCCTGCTCGATATCCCCATCCTCTACCTCAGCCGTCATATCACCCGCAGCAAAGGTGACTACTACCGGCTACTTCAGGCCGTGCGCGACAACGGCGCCTGGCAGGACTGGGTGCTCTACATGCTGCGGGCCGTGGCCGAAACCGCGCAAACCACGCTGCGACTGGTCGAGGGCATCCGTGGGCAAATCGCGACCGTGAAGAAACAACTGCGAGAACACCAGCCCAAGCTCTACTCACAGGACCTGCTCAATAACTTGTTCCGCCACCCCTATACCCGGATCGAATTCCTGGTGACTGACTTGGGCGTGACCCGACAAACCGCTGCAAAGTACTTGGATGCACTGGCCGAGGGTGGACTTGTCCGTAAGCAACAGGCGGGGCGCAGCAACTACTACATCAACACCGCGTTGGTGGCGTTGTTCCTTGATGTGGACGGGGGGCGATGATGGAGGTGGGCGCGATTCACGGACTGGCTCACATTGCCGCCACTCAATGCAAGACGATCAGCTAATGCTCCGCTTGCTGTCCAGAAATCGTTGCTGCCGCAGCAGATTGGTGGTCGCGCTGCGGGCGGCTTGCGCTTCGCGCAGACGCAGCTCGTCGCGCAACTGAGTCAGTTGCAGCCTGAGCATGTCGACGGCGCTGGTCTTGGGTGTTGCCAGGGGAACTTCGCGCTGCGCTTTTGGAATGGCGAGGTAGGCGGTCAGCGAATCCGGTACGTAGCGGCGCATGCACTCGATGACGTAGTGGCGGTCGTCGGCGTTGAAATGCTCATCGCTTATGTGGCTGGTTGCAGTATTGGCGATGCCGATGACGGCGCTCTTGATCTCGCACAGCAATTCGCGATGCGGCGGATCGATCTCGCCCGCCAGGGTCGTCAACACGTTATCGAACGCGAGCAATGCTGATTCGGGTAGCCAGGCGGTCGGCACCGCTGCGAACTCTGCTTCGCGGCGCGAGCGCAGCACCAATCCCGCCAGGGCCAGCATCGCAACGCCGAACGCGAGCGATGGCCAACTTTTCTGCACGCCAGCAAGAAACAGCAGGGCGAGGACCGCCGCTGTCAGCAGCAAGGCGAGGACGTGCTTGCGCTCGAAGCGTGCATGACCAGGCCGCCGCCGCACTTGCTGTGACAGCGGCGCGCCGAGCTGAATGCGGGTTCTTGCTGCCTCGATTCGGATCTGCTCCACCGGACTCGGCGTCGCAGGGATAGACGAGCGGCGGGCGGTACGCCGGTTCACCGGACCGGCGGCAGTGATAAAGCGTGGCGGTGGAAGCGACATGCAAGTCTCGATGATCCCCAACCAAATGTTCAGACCGCGCTTGGCTGCGGCGAGACGCCGCCGCGCTCGGCCAACCCTGCCTCATGGTCGTCGCGGATCGACTTGGCCAAGGTGAAGGTATTGCTGACCAGAAACAGCCAACTGACCACCATGTAGCTCTTCTGCCAGCTGCTGATGTTCATGCGCCACAAGCCCCATGAGGTCAGCGCGACGGCGGCGGCGAAGGCGATCCAGACCAGCATTACCCAAGCCGGCGTATCGACTTGACCATCACGGTTGTCGCGAATGGTCTTGGCGACCGAGAAGCTGGTGAACAGACAGAAGAAAAAGGCGATGGCGAGGAAGGCGCGGTCGAGCTGGTCGCTGGGTAGCTGCAAGACGCCGACTCCGGCGGCCAAGACCGCGATGGCGAACGACAGCCAGACCTGGATGCGCCAGGAAGCGGTATCGCGTTGGACGATGTATTGGGTGTTCATGAGCAAGGCTCCTTGGATGGTGGATCGAGTGGTTGACGACTACAGCGCAACCGGTCCTGCGAATTCCAATCGCGCCGATTCATTCGCTTGCAGTCGCTGCTTGCGTTCGACGTATTGATCGGCGCGCGCCAGTTGCTCGCTGATCACCACGTTGTTCTGTTGCATGACTTGCAGCGCGCGGCCGCGGAAGGTGTCGAAGGCATCCATCGCCGCGAAGGTTTGTTCGAACATGGCCTTCATGCTGTCGATGCCGATCAGCGGGTTTTCGGCGAATTGCGATGTGCGTTCGACGTGCGCACCCAACTGGCGGCCGCTATCGGCGATCAAGGCCTCGATGCTGCCGTTGACGCCGCTGAGCATGTCCATCACCCGCACCTGATTGCCGGTGGCACGCGCCACGGTTTGCGCCACGGCTAGCGCGCTCATGCCGGTGGTGGCCACGCGCGTACAGCCATTGATGGTTTCGCGGGCGGTCTGCTTGAGCAGTTCCAGGGCGAGGTAGCCGTTACCGCACACGGCCTGCTGGGTCAGCATGTCCTGCAGGTTTTGACGGGCGGCAAACAGCACCTCCAGCTCCAGCGCACGGGCGCGTTCGGCGTCGCTGGCTTTCAGGGCCTCGACGCGCTGCGCCAGGCGTGAATCGAGTGTTTCGGCGAAGTGGATGGCGGCCTTGAGTTTCTGCATCGCCTCCCACAACTTGCTGCGACAGGCATCGATATCGACCAGGTCGCGCTGCATGTCATCGCGCGCGGCATACAGCTGCTGCATGGTTCGATTCAATTGCGCAGACGCGCCTTGGAAGCGACGAAAGTAGTGTTGCAGGCGGCTGCCGAACGGGATCAGGCCAAGCAGTCGGCGTGGCTGCAACAAATTGCCGTGGCTGCCCGGATTAAGACGATCCAGCTGGTTACGCATGTCCTGGATCGCATTGAAGGCGGCGCTGTCGTTGTTACCGACAAAGTTCTGTTGCAACAGGCGGCCTTGCATCAGGCCCGCGGCCAGCGAGATTTCCTCGCGGCCCAGTGCAAATGCGCCATCCAGACGTGCGCGAAAGCCGTCGCTTTGCAGTTCTTCGGTCAGCAGCCCAGCAATGAAGCGATCAACTTGAGCCTCGACCGCGGCCTGGGTCTCGGCCTTCAGCGGCACCGCTGCGCGCGCGGCGGGCGTGTCGAGCGGCGCCAGAATCTGCGGCGGCTGCAACTGAGTCGGCTGGCTCGTAGTGGTGTGCATGCTGTTCCTCGCGGCAGTTGGGGTGGACCGAGATTCTGGCCAGCCGAAGCGAGGTGCAAGATGAATCAACCAAGTATGGATGGAATCGTCCGCTGGTATTAATTAGTGATACGCAGCTACCCTGAAGCAGATGACTTCAGCCATTGCCAGCGCATGGGGTCGTCAAGGTTTCAGATGCTCAGAAGGCAAGTCCGGACCCATTAATCGCTGGTCGGACGGTATGGACTACTTCGCCACCCGCGGAATACGCATGATCACCAAGGTGCCACTGGCGGTGCTTTGCACCTCGATCTGACCGCCCAAACGCACGTTGACCAGGTTGTAGACGATGGGTAGACCCAGCCCGGTGCCACCACGGCCACGGCGGGTGGTGTAGAACGGTTCGAATACGTGCGGCAGGGCGTCGGCCGAGATGCCGCGGCCGCTGTCGTTGACGCTGATCTCGACGCGATCACCATCGATCGCACGCGCCGCCACCCGCAGGCTTCCGGGCTCGTCTTCGGAAAATCCATGCATCAGCGCGTTCTGGATGAGATTGCTGACGATCTGAGCCAGCGCGCCTGGATAGCTCTCCATGGCAAGACCATCCTCCACTGACAACTCATAGGTGATCGGCCTGTTTTTCCACAATTGCTCGAGGCTAGGCAGCACGCTGCGCAGATAGTCGCCCAGCACGAAGCGACGCCGTTGATCCGAACTGTTATCGACCGAGATCTGCTTGAAGCTGTCGATCAACTGCGCGGCGCGCCCCAAATTCCGATCAACCAGTAGATTTGCCTCCGTGGCCGTGCCAAGGAACGAGGCCAGCTCACCACGTTTGAGGTCGCCTGATTCGAAGTGTTTCTGCACCCATGCGGTGCGGTCGGTGAGCATGCTGGACGCGGTGATGGCCACGCCGAGAGGCGTATTGAGCTCGTGTGCCACGCCGACCACGAGACTGCCCAGGGAGGCAATCTTCTCGGCCTGAATCAGATCAAATTGGGTGTCGCGCAGATCGATCAGTGTCTGCTCGGCGCGTTGTTTGGCCTCCGAGAGCTCGGCCGTGCGCTCGGCGACCTGGCGCTGCAACAGGCGGCGGTTGCTCTGGATGCCATGGATGCGCCAGGCGTAGCCGCCGTACAACAACGCCAGCACGGCCAGCGCCATCAACGCCTGTGCCCACGGCGTCTTCCACCACGGCGGCAGGATGTCGATCATGAGTGTGGTGACGGCAGCCTCAGCCAGCGCCTCCGGCTCGCCCGCTTTGACCACGAAGCGATACGTTCCCGGCGCCAGATTGGTGTAGGTGGCACCGCGCTCGCTGGCGGTGGTTTCGATCCAGTCCGGATCAAATCCGTCCAGCTGGTAGGCGTAATGCAGACGTTCCGGCGCCAGCAGTTCCAAGGCGGCAAATCGCAGACTCAGCATGCGTGCGTCGGCCGCGGGAATGGCGAGGCTGTCGGCATAGTGCAGCGGCGACGGCAACGGTGATGCCGCGTCCAAGGCGCGCGACTCGATGCGTCGGTTCCACAGCCTCAGCTCAGTGAGCAGGGGGGCCGGAGGCGGCGATGTGGGCTGGATGCGGGCGGGATCGAACACGGTGAGTCCGCGCGTTGCGGCGAACATGATGCGGCCATCCGCCAGGGTGACGGTCGCCGCCGACTGGTAGTCGCTGTCGAAAGCACCGTCGGCGGCGCCGAACTGTGCGATCTCGCCCGAGTTCGGGTCAAAGCGCAGGATGCCCTTGGATGACGCCAGCCACAGCAGACCAGCGTGATCCTCAGCGATCGCCTGCACCACGATGCTGCCAAGTCGGCGGAATTGTGGAAACGATTCAAAACGCGCCGACGCCGGGTCGGCGGAATCCTGCAGATGCATTCGCAGCAGGCCGCCACTGGTCGTGGACAACCACATGCGGCCATCGCGTGCGCGCAGGAAGTGGGTCACACCACCGACGGGCAGCGGCGAGTCGGCATCGCTGGTTGCACGGTGAATATGGCGTTCCTGGCTGCCATCGCGACTCAGCCAATGCAGGCCATCGCTGGAGCAGACCAGCAACGTCTGTTGATCGAACTCAGCGAAGTGGCTGACCCAGGACGCAATCGGATAGTGCGCGAGTTGGTGCATGTCGCTGCGCTGCAATACATACACGCCGCGGTCATAGGTGCCGATGATCAAGCGCTCCGCATCCAGCAAGAGTCGGGTGACATGCAACTCGCCGAGCGGTGGTGGCAGTGCGGGGACTTGCGCCTCGCCACTGGCGCTGTCTACCTCCACCACACCACTGAGCACACCCAGCCATAACTGCGAGCCTTGCATCGCCAGTGCGCTGACACCCAGCCGAGCGGTGGCGGGAAAGTCCAGCAAGTGGCCTCTGCCGGGCTCGAACCGATACAAACCGTTGCGGCCGCCAAGCCAAACCGCGTCAGGCCCGGCCGGGAGCAGCGAGTAGATCACTGGATCGCGCAGACCCGCCGTGGCCGCGCTGTCCGGCGTGAAGCTGGTGAAACGGTTGCCGCGTGGATTGAGCACGCTGACCCCGCCTGTATAGGTACCAGCCAGCAGGCTGCCGTCGGCGGCTTCGAGCAAGCTGGTGACCCGCCCTGGCCCCAACGAATGTGAGTCATGGCGGTAATGCGCGAAGCGCAAAAATGTAGGGTCGGCTGTCTTGGGATCAGGCATCAGATTCAAGCCCTCGCGCGTGCCAATCCACAGGCGACCATCGCGATCCTGCAGCAGCGACCGAACGATGTCGCTGTTCAGAGTGTCCGGGTCATCGGCACGATGGCGAAATACGCGCAACTGATTGGCGACAACGTCATAACGAAACAGACCTGCCGCCACCGCGCCGATCCATAACACGCCGTTGCGGTCGCGGAGCAAGGCATCGATGCGCGAGGTCTTCAACGGCGCCGCTTCGGCGATTCCCACGAACGGCCAATCGACTACCCCGCTGACCGGATCCAGTCGCGACAGGCCGGCCAGACTGCCCAGCCAGATGCGCCCTTGTGCATCGCTGTGAACACTCTCGAAGCGCGTGTCACTCGGCGAGTTGTCGTCCGAGAACTGCCAAGCGCTACGCTTGCCGGTGGCCGGGTCGTAGCGACTCAGGCCCGCGTAACCGACGACCCACAGCGCACCCTTGCCGTCGACGTGCAAGCCGCGAACACCGGCCTGCGCACCGGCTTCGCCATCAATCGGCACGGATTCGAAGCGGTCACGCTCTTCGAGATAACGACTCAAGCCACCGCTGCCGCCCACCCACAGCACGCCAGCGTGATCGATGACCAGCGACTGCAGCAGATCGCCCGGCAACGAGTCCGCTCGTTCGGGATGATGCCGATAGACGCGAAACTCGTGGCCATCGAAGCGGTTGAGACCGTCCTGGGTGGCAATCCAGATGAAGCCCCGACGATCCTGCACCATCGACCACGCACTTGCCTGCGAGAGCCCCTGCTCGGTGCCAATGCGGCGAAAGCGGGTCAGCGAAGGCGTGTACTCGAACGCCGCCACATCGACTACTGCCGCCAAACAGAACAGTGCAGCAAGCAGCCCGCAACGCATAACGCATCCCCCGGTGGCCGCGACCGCGAAGCCCGATGGTAGCGGATGCGATCAGCCGCTAGTGTGACCCGCTAGCAAGTCCCTGCTGTCGCGCCGCACTGCAAAACAAAGCAGCTGACAGCAACATCGGAACCGTCAGGCAGGCTGTCACCAGCGCTGCCTTGAAGCCCCAGCCGAAGCCAATCGCCACGAAGGCGACCAAAGCTTGCGCACACGCCATCACCAGCAACGCGCGCACCATCCCACGGGGCTGAAATCGCGCGGTAATCGCAAGGCTCGCGCCGATCACGAGCACGCCGACGAACAGCAGATTGGCGCGGTTGCTCTCGTCGCCAATGATGCCGACCGCAAGAGTGATCCACACAAGAGCAAAAACCGTCGCCACCACCAAGCCGACCGCGCTCAGATAGGCGAGGTTGCGCGACTTGCGCAGGGCCAATTGCAGGCTGCCGCAGGCGACTGCCAGCATGGTCCCGAACACCAGAAAGTCCGCTGCATCCCATTGCATCTCGGCACTGAACTGCGTCGCAAGCAGTGGCACCAACAACAACAACCCGGCGCCGACCCAAAGCAGCAGGCTGGCGCGTTTGCCTCGCAATTCGCCGGCGGTTTCAGGATGAGCAGTCATGAATTCCTCCCGTGCTGGCTGAGGTCCGCGAACACAACAGGACCTCGCAGAGTTGGATAAGAATGCCACCGAGACATATTGCATGCAGTCGGGAGAGTGGATGACCTTGCCGCGAGCATCATCAACATCTTCCGACGCAAGCGCACCGGGCACGTTGAACGGCTAGAATTCCGGCCCCGGCAGCCGCTCGCTTCCGCGCGGCCAAGGATGGCCGGGCTGGCGTCAAGTTCCACGGACGGCTGCTTGCAACAAACTTTACTTTTGGGGTTATCCAAAACAAGTCAAAACACGGGCCTATAGCTCAATGGTTAGAGCAGTGGGCGAGCCGGGATTTCGCGGGAGGCGCCTCAGCGCC
>JBQTGY010000107.1:0-29759 GCA_052390415.1 Pseudomarimonas sp.
GCGGTTCGCTGCCGCACAGGCAGCTCAGAAAAGCCGCCGCCATGCTTTCCCATGCACTGCCCGGTTCGCTGCCGCACAGGCAGCTCAGAAAAGACCGGCGCGCGGCTCTACGCGTTCGCCGTGGTTCGCTGCCGCACAGGCAGCTCAGAAAACCCGCCGCGCCCCAGCTAGACCGGCAAGCGAGTTCGCTGCCGCACAGGCAGCTCAGAAACACGTGGAGAGTGTCATGACGGAAGGCGTAATGTTCGCTGCCGCACAGGCAGCTCAGAAAAAGCATTTGCGCGTGGGTGACGCTGTTGCGGTGTTCGCTGCCGCACAGGCAGCTCAGAAAAGGGCAGACGTGGGCGAGGACATCGACAACCAGTTCGCTGCCGCACAGGCAGCTCAGAAATTGAACAGCACACTCTGGATGCCGCGCAGGTTGTTCGCTGCCGCACAGGCAGCTCAGAAATTTTTGTACGTCCCCATCGGCGCGAGACCATGGTTCGCTGCCGCACAGGCAGCTCAGAAAAGATACAGCTGCTCGAGCACGCCACCCAGTCCGTTCGCTGCCGCACAGGCAGCTCAGAAATGCCGGCAATCGTCGCCGAGCTACCCATCACGGTTCGCTGCCGCACAGGCAGCTCAGAAAGCAAGCTGCGTCGGGTCGCTGCCGGTGATGACGTTCGCTGCCGCACAGGCAGCTCAGAAAAAAGTTTCGCCGAGGCCTTCGCCCACGCGCTGGTTCGCTGCCGCACAGGCAGCTCAGAAAAGCCAGGCGCGACCGCGCAGATCAGTTATCAGGTTCGCTGCCGCACAGGCAGCTCAGAAAGCAACCGGCTCCCAGCAGCAGCTGGTGTCCAGGTTCGCTGCCGCACAGGCAGCTCAGAAAACGCGATGACCGCCAAACAGGTGCTTGGATCGGTTCGCTGCCGCACAGGCAGCTCAGAAAACCGGAAACTGCCGCTGACATCGTGGCTGGACGTTCGCTGCCGCACAGGCAGCTCAGAAAACGGTGATCGCCAGCGTTTGCCCGGTAGTACCGTTCGCTGCCGCACAGGCAGCTCAGAAACGGCTGGGCGGACGTTTGGAACGCTGTGATCGTGTTCGCCGCCGCACAGGCAGCTCAGAAATTCTTGATGCCACCCAACGGACCAGCCAGCAGGTTCGCTGCCGCACAGGCAGCTCAGAAAGCGTCATTCGTTTGGGCTTGCAGCGCGGCAATGTTCGCTGCCGCACAGGCAGCTCAGAAAATCTGGCGAATAGGCCGACGTGACCAGCATGAGTTCGCTGCCGCACAGGCAGCTCAGAAACAGTGTGCGCCCTCCCAGAACAACGGAAAGCCGTTCGCTGCCGCACAGGCAGCTCAGAAATGCTTGGCCGCGTCGGTGCCGATGACCAGCCCGTTCGCTGCCGCACAGGCAGCTCAGAAAAACCAGTTCATCAGCACATCGGTCGTTGGCAAGTTCGCTGCCGCACAGGCAGCTCAGAAATACGAACTTCCGTGCGACGACAAAGGCCGTAAGTTCGCTGCCGCACAGGCAGCTCAGAAACATTCCTTGCGGATGAGCCGGCCTTCTGATTGGTTCGCTGCCGCACAGGCAGCTCAGAAAGACAATCGCAACGCCTCGGATCGCGTCAACGTGTTCGCTGCCGCACAGGCAGCTGAGAAATAAGACACTGTATCTCCTCGTCGGTCAGCTCGAACCCTCATTTAGCAACGCTATACACCCATGCCCACCCCCGACTTCATTGCCCTCTACCCCAACGCGCTCAGCGCCGATGCGTGTGCCGCTTTGGTCAAGCGCTTCGAGGCGAGTGGGCAGGCGGTGCCGGGGACGGTGGGTGGTGGGGTGATGCCGGAGTTGAAGGACAGTCGGGACATCACCATCAATGGGGCGGCGGGGTGGGAGGATGCGGTCAATCAGCTCAACCAGGCGGTGTTTGCGCGGTTGCTGGAGTACGTGCGGGCGTATCCGTACGCGGTGATCGCGCCGTTGATGCTGGAGCATCAGCCGGCGGGCAGTTCCGAGCGGCGGCGTTTGCGGGAGAGCGATGTCGCGGCGATGGACGATGCGGCGTTGGGGCAGGTGTTGATGGCGGTGTTGCGGCCGGGGTTGATCAACCTGCAGCGCTACACGGCCAATCAGGGCGGCTATCCGTATTGGCATTGCGAGTTGTACCCGAAGGATCCCAACTGCGAGCCGCTGCATCGGCATTTGCTGTGGACGATCTACCTCAATGACGACTTCGATGAAGGCGAGACGGAGTTTTTGTATCAGGACCGCAAGATCGTGCCGCAAACGGGCAGTCTGTTGATCGCGCCAACGGCATTCACCCACACGCATCGCGGCAACATGCCCAGGCGCGGCAATAGGCTCAGTGGCGGTGACAAATACATCGCTACCAGCTGGGTGTTGTTTCAGCGTGCTGAGACGTTGTTCGGGGGGTGAGGGCAGTGAGAGCAGCCGCGCGGGGGTGCGGCCCTCCAAATGCGCGGCGCTGCAATCGTTCCGCTGCCTATACTCGTGCAGATGAGTAACGTCGTGTGCTTCTTTCGTCGATGACCTGGCCCACGTTGCCGGAACCCTGGGGCGTGACGCTGTCGATCGCCTGGTTGCTGTACATCCTCGCGCTGGGCGTGTGGATCGTGCTGCAGAAGCGCTCACCGCTTTCGACCTTGGCCTGGATCCTGTCGCTGGCGGCGCTGCCGGTGCTGGGTTTTCTGATCTATTTCTATCTGGGGCCGCAAAAGATCAAGCGGCAGCGCATGCGTCGGCAACGCATGCGCACGCTGCAGAAGGCGCATGCGCCGGACGGAGAGGAAGATCCGCAGTCCGACCTGCCGCGGCGCAAGCAGTCACTGGGGCGGATGTTGCGTGCGACCACCGGCATGCCGGTGTCGACGGCCAGCGCGGTCGAGTTGCTGATCGGCGGTGAAGCCACGTTCGCGGCGTTGCTGCGGGCGATCGAGGCCGCGCAAAAGCACGTGCATGTGGCCTATTACACGTTTGATCCGGATCGGGTCGGCTTGCCGATGCTGACTGCCTTGGAAGCGGCGGCGAAGCGCGGTGTGCGGGTGCGTTTGCTGGTGGATTCGGTGGGCTCGCCGAAGTTGCATCGGCGTCACCATCGCGCCCTGCGCAAAGCCGGCGGTGAGGTGGCGGTGTTCCATCCGTTTCGGCTGGCGACATTGAAGCCACTGCTGAATCTGCGTCTGCATCGCAAGATCGTGGTGATCGATGGCGTCACCGGATTTACCGGCGGCGTCAACATCACCGAGGACGAGCACGAAGGGCTCAATCCGCACGCCTTTCACGATCTGCACCTGCGCATCGACGGCGTCGTGGTGGGCTGGTTGCAGACGCTGTTTGCCGAAGACTGGACCTATGCCAGCCAACGCCCGCTGGCTGACAGCGAGCTGTATCCGTCGCTGCCGGCGGGCACCATCGCCGCGCAGATCGTGGGCAGCGGGCCAGAGGGTCTGTGGGAACCCATCCATCGGTTGCATTTGCAGGCGATTGGCGACGCACGTGAGCGCGTGTGGTTGGCGACGCCCTACTTCGTGCCCAGCGAAGCCGCCTTGTTTGCGCTTTCGAACGCTGCCTTGCGCGGCGTGGATGTGCGGGTGATGGTGCCGCGGCGCACCGACTCGTTGGTGGTGACGTTTGCGGCGCGCTCATATTTTGACGAGCTGATGGAGGCGGGTGTGCGCATTTACGAGTATCAGCCGCGCATGTTGCACAGCAAGACATTGTTGGTGGACGCGGATTGCGCGGTGATAGGCAGCGCCAATTTCGATCAGCGCAGTTTTCGCTTGAACTTCGAGGTCTGCGCAGCGCTCTACGACGTTGATATCGCCAGCCAGCTCGCCGAGGAGTTCGAGCGAGGCTTCAGTCGGGCGAGACGGGTAACCAGGCCCCGCTCGGTCGATCCGCTGCGCCGCTTGGCGGAAGCCTTTGCCCGACTGCTCTCGCCGCTGCTGTAGCGTCGGCTAGACTGCCTGCGCTTGCCCTTGAGAGGAGACACCCATGCCTTGGCTTTTTTTCGCTCTTGCCCTCGGCGCGATCCTCGTCGCGTTCAAGACGTTTTCGATTGGCTTGGCGGCGGTGTGCTTGCTGGCGGCGTTGGGGTTGAGCATCGCGGGTGCGCTCAACCTGGCGTCGGCGCGCATCTCCGATCAATCGCAGAATCCTGCACGCATGTTGGACGCCAAGGCGCTGGATGCCATTCGCAAGCGCGCTGCCGCCGACAAGGCAGAGGCCGAATCTGCGACAAACTCTGCGGAAAATGCGGACGCTGGCCACCCCGCGCAAATGGCCGACGCCGAGCCAAATCCGCGTTGAAGCTGGACACGCAGCTTGGATGCAGCGCCGCGAAATCCGGGGCCAACCAACCCGCCCGCCCCGGATTCCGCGGCGCTGCATCCGGGCTACTTCAGGTCTGTGGCGAGTTACGCAGATTGGCGAACATGCGCAGCGACCACGGTCGCTTGGCCAGGACCAGGCTGACGCCGATCCGCGCGCTGGCTGGCAGGGCGGCATCTTGCGCCATCAGGCGATCAAACTCTTCGGCGGCTTCGGCCATGCGTCGATCAATCAAGGCAGCCGACGCCGGGGCGAGCATGCCACTCAGCAGCAACAAACGATCCTCCGGTCCGGCAAACGCCGAGCGGAAGTATTCCGGCAGCAGCTGGCGCTGAAAATACTGTTGCATCGGCCCTTCCTGACGCCAGCGAAAGTTGCGCGCGGTCAGCACTCGTGTGCGGTTGCCCGGCAGCAATTCGATGATGCCGAGCCGATCCAGGCGTGCCAACAGAACGGTCCATTCGACCGCTGTCCAGCGATAGCGCGCCAACACTTCTGACTGCTGCCAGCGGTTGAGCACCAGATACAGGGCCAACAACAAACTAGGATCCTCCACCAGGGCCTGCTCCTGCTGGATATCGAGTTCGGCCAGCGGGTCGCGTCTGCGTTGCGCCTCGGTGCTGAGCTCGCTCAAACCGATGTCGAGCGCCCGGCAGATGGAATCCAGACGCTGCAAGGTGATCGCTTGTCGCGAAAACATCCGCTTGACCGTCGCCTCGCTCAGGCTGAGACGACGGGCAAGCTCCGCGTAGGTCACGCCATTGGCCTTCAGCAAGCGCTTGAGGGCGCCGATCAGCTCGGTGGCAAGGGCCATGGGTCTAGGTATTCGATACTTGATGGGTAGGCGAACTGTACTTCGTTGATGATTGTTGCAGCAGGTGCGCGATGACAATCAAGGTCGACTCCACTTCAAGGAGAGCGGCCATGCAATCAATTACCAAGCATTCGATGGTGGCACTGGGGTTGACCCTGCTGCTGATGCGCCCCGCGGCGGCGCGGGACCGCGCCAGTGAGGCCTCGGAGATCAGCGTGCAGGCATCCATCGAAGTGCCGGTGGCGATGCTTGAGGGGCTGGCAGCAGGCGGCACGTTCAGTGTCACCGCATTGCGTCCACTCGGTGAGTCGGTCGAACTGGTGCTCGCGTCCGCCGTCGAAGGCAGCACCTTCGTCTTGCTGCTTTCAGCTCACAGCATTGTGATGGCTGGTCTCAGCGTGGGGAGTGTGGTCATCGTCACTGCGACGGCGGCGGGGTGCATTCTGAGTGTAGGCAGCGAAGTCATCGCATTTGTGCCTAGCGCCGCCTCCGCGGCGTTGACGCATCAGCAAGCACTGTTGCCATGAAGCTGCGCAGACTTTTGGGTCTCGCGGTTCTGATGCTCGCAACCAGTGCCAACACCCACGCTGGTACTGACTGTGAGCAACGGCAGCCGAGTCCGCAGGATCAAGCGCTCGCGGTGGAAACAGCGTTGGCTGTGCGAGACCTGCTCGAACAGACCGCACCCGCGGCGGCCTTGGTCGCGCGCGTAGGCTCCGACCTGTCGCAACACGGTCTGGTTTACAGCCACGTTGGCTTTGCGGTGCGTGACCACGTGGCCGGGCGCTGGACCGTGGTGCACCTGCTGAACACCTGCGGCAGTGATCGCTCGGGTCTGTTTGCGCAAGGCCTGGTCAACTTCTTCGCCGATGACCTGCTACGTTTTGACGCGCGCGTGACGCTGCTCTCTTCTCCCGCGGCCGAGCAGGTGGCGATGTTGCTCAAGTCGCGCAGGATTCACGTGCTGCATCAGTCCCACTACAGCGTCATCGCGCGACCTGACAGTCAACGATTCCAGAATTCCACGTCGTGGGTACTGGAAATCATCGCCGCCGCACTCGCACCATCAACTTCAACGCGAGCCGACGTGCAGAGGCAGCTTGTTGGCGAAGGTTTTATTGCCGACGAAATAACGATCCCCTATGCCAAGCGGGTGTTGGGTGGTCTATTCGCGGCAAATGCCGCCTTCAGCGACCATTCGCTGGCGACGCGGCTGGGTGGTCGCTATCCGGTGGTCACCGTACGCGCGATCGAGCGGCATCTGCGGCGACTGGATCGGATAAGCAAACAATGGGAATGGCGTCATGGCCGTTGGTCCACTTCCGTAGGACCCGCTTAGCCCGATCCCTGGTAGTCAGGGCTTTGCTCGCTTTTTCGCCCAAGCGGCCAGCACCTGGGCTTCACGCTCGCGGGTCCAGCCGGCTCGCGACTCCGCTTGGCGTTCGGCTGGGAGAGTACGCAACCATTCCATCAAATCGGAAACCGTTTGCGCCAGGGGTCTGAAGCTTAGCCCGGCATCGCGTGCACGGCGGACGCTGACTCCGGCAAAGCCGGCGGTCTCGCCCTCGGCGGGCAACCAGATCGGCAGATCGCCCCCAAAACTGACGTTCTGCTCGCGCAGGAACGGCGTGGGCACGAAGTGCAGTTGCAGGGGTCCGCCCAGCGCCGCATGGATGCCGTGCACCATGGCGGCGGTGGAAAGCGAGAAATCCGGACCGGTGGCGTTGAAAATGCCGGTCTGTTTTGCCTCGGCCATGCGGATGGTCCATTCCGCGAGGTCGCGGGCGTCGATGAATTGCACGGGATCGTGGCCATCACCCGGAACCAACATGTCGCCACCTGCCGCGATGCGCCGCGGCCAATAGGTGAAGCGGTCACTTTGGTCGCGTGGTCCGACGATGAAGCCAGGACGGATGATCGTCGAGATGCCTGCGAACTGCCGCTCTGCCTCGGCTTCGCTGGCGGCTTTGAGCGGCCCGTACAGGTTTTCGACATCCGCCATCAGCGTATGTGTTGTTTCCGCGTAGGCGTCCTTGCCTTGGTAAGCGGCAAGCACTGCTGTTTCGTCCAATCCGGGCTTATCCAGCGACGCGTACACCGAGATCGTTGAAATGAAGATGTAGTGGTCGACATTGCCAGCCAACACCTTGCCGGCGTCGCGAACCCACGCTGGCACGCTGGTGGGATTGTCGATGCAGACGTCCCACTTTCTACCCTCCAATGCGCGCAGATTGCCGCTGTCACGATCACCAAGCAACTGCTCGACATCGGCTGACCACTCCGGTGCCGGGCGCTTGCCGCGGTTGAACAGGGTGATCTGATGCCCGCGTGCGAGCGCGTATTCGACTTGAAAAGGCCCGGTGAAGCCGGTTCCGCCGAGGATCAAGATTCGCAGCGGCTTGCTGGCACGACTCACCCCTGGGGCCGCCGATGCGGACGCGACAAGGCCGGCCATGAGTGGCACTGTCGCGCCAATGGCGGCCAACTTGAGTAGATCGCGTCGCGTGGTCGGCATGGCGTTTCCCTTGCTGGTCGTGCGCGTGCCGGTCAAGCGCGTCGCCACCAGAGCGTAGCGCGCCTCAATAGGGCGCGGATCGGCCACAGGTCATGGCTGAAAAGGGTCGTCCGCGGTGGGCGTTGCTGTTGCCGAGACTGTTAGCCTGATCGGCCGTCAGTCATCCACTTCGACCTTGTTCCGGCCGCTGTTCTTCGCTCGGTAAAGGGCGGCGTCCGCGCGCTGCACGATGGCATTGGGGCCGCTGCCACCCTCGCGCGGTATCTCGGCGGCAACACCCAGACTGATGGTGGTGCCGGCAAGCGTTCGCTCGACATCCATCCGAATTGCTTCGGCACGTTCGGCGGCGGCAGTACAGGTGACGCCCGGCAGCACCAATACGAATTCTTCACCGCCAAAACGAGCCAACAGCTCACGCACCGGGCGCGAATGGCGGCGCAGCACCACCGCGACTTGCACCAGGTGTTGATCGCCTGCCAAATGCCCGTAGCGATCGTTGAAGCGCTTGAAGTGATCGACGTCGATCATCACCACCGCCAACGGCTGTTCCAGTTCGCGACAACGATCCCATTCGCGCTTCAAGGCCTGTTCCAGCGCGCGCCGGTTGGCGATGCCGGTCAGCTCGTCCTCGGTAGCAAGTTCGGCCAGCTTGGCGTTGGCGGCTTCCAGCTCGGCGGTACGTTCGGTGATCCGCATTTCCAGCGCCTGATTGATCTGCACGTGGCGCCGATCACGCCAGCGCAAACCAAGAATTGCCATGGCTACCAAACCAATCACGACGAGCAGAGCCGCAACCAACTGCGCCAGCGGTTGTTGCCACCATAATGGTTGCACTTCGAAGCGGTAGCGCAGCGGTTTGGCAACTCGGCCGCTGGGCGTGCGTCCCTCCACTTCCAGCTGATATTTGCCGGGCCCCGGGATGCGCAAGTTCAGAGCGGGCGATACCACCGGTCCCCACTCGCTGAATTCGTCGAACATGCCGTGAATACGCAATCTGAACTGGGCGGCCGGTTCGGTGGTGGGAAGGTTGAAATCAAACTGAGCCACTGATCCGGCCGGAAAAGTTGCCGCTCCCTGCTGGGTGGTGAGCGGCTGACTGACATTCTCACTGTCGCCAACACGTAGCGAGATGCTGCGCATGCGCACCGCCAACGGCGGCATTGCCGGTTCGGGTTGGCTGGGATCGTATTGCAGCACTCCGTCCCACGAGCCCAGCCGAACCAAGCCGTCCTCATCCAGCCGCAGGTTGGCAAAACCACCGGCCAGGGCGCTACCGCTCAGCATCGGCAGCCACTCGTCCGTTGCCTTCGGTCGGCACATCAAGCGGTTGTTGCTGTAAGCGAACGCGCCGACGGGTGTTTCGCTGATGCTCATCTCTGAAGGGTCCGCAAACAGGCTGAACGGCAGGATGCTCACCTGCTCAAAGCGCTCGCCGTTGTAACGCTGCACCGTTTTTCCGGAGATGACGTAGATATTCTCGTCCAGGGCGACGACGTAGCTTCCGAAGTCCGAATTCAATTGCAGACCTTCCTTGGCGCCAAAGGTCGTCCTCTCAACGACCTCACCCTTGGCATCGATTTGCAGACGCAGTGGGCCGCCGCGTGAGTCACCCAGCCACAGCGAACCGTCGACGGCTTCGTGGATGCCTGATAGCGAGAGTTCGCCGAGTGGGATGCTGGCGTGGTGTAACCAACGGCCGTCACGGGTTTCCAGGAGATCCAGGGCACTTGTAGCCGGTGCGTAAACCCGCTGCGGGAATTTCCGCGAGCGCAGCAGCGTGCTGGGTGCATCGCTCAACACCAGCGGCGTGGCCGCTTGCCCGGGGTCGGTCATCACCATCACGCCAACACGATCTGCAATCAGCAGGCCTGCGGGATCCACTTCCAAGGCATTCGCCTCGAGCGTGGTAGTGACCGCTGGTTGCAAGCGACCCGTACCGTCGGTTGGTTGAGCGCGCAGCACACCCACCGATGTGGCCAGGTAGAGATCACCTTGGTAATGCGCGGTGTCGTATGCCTGCCCAATCAGGCCAAGTTCGGCGGGGTACACGCTCCACGCCGAGGGAAACCGAAGTCGCAGCAGGTCGCCCTCGGTGGCTGCCCACAGGCCACCCTCGGTGTCGAGACTGAGCTCGTAGATCGTGTTCGGGGAGATGCTGTGTGCCGTAATCAGCTTCAGTTCCGACGAAAAATGCAGGAGTTCGCCGGCGTAGGTTCCAAAAGCAAAGCTGCCGTCCTTGAGCTTGATTCCCGCGTAGGGTGGATACTCGGCGAACCGATGTCCGTCCGTGTTCGGCAACAAGCGCAAGCCCGTTTCATCCAGGCGATAGAATCCTTGATCACCCACCGCCAGCATGCCGGTGTCGGTATCAAACACGTGATACAGCGGGCTGTCCGCGAAGATTGCTGCGTCGTCAACGGCCACGAATCCGGCAGTCTCGAGTTTGGCCAATCCGAGACCCTGCACGCGCGCGTACACACCCGCCTCGGTGCAGAAAGGTCCGCGCACGTCGGCAGTGATCGGCCAATGTGTGCGACTGCCATCGTTGCCGCGAAAGGCAAGTACGGTGTCGCTGTAAACGTACATCCCTTCAGCGGTGGAGCAAATCACCCAGATTTGACCTACCGCTGGAGCATCACCACTCGCCTTGAGTTCTGAAGAGAGGTCGATGAACTTCAGCGCACCAGTGGCATCCACTTCAGCACGACCAAAGCGGTCATAACCGCCTACATAGACGTGGCCGTCAGCACCCAGACCCAAGGCACGCGCACTTACGCGACCGGGAAGGTCGAGTCGATCCCAATGGCTGCCGTCGAACCTCAACAACCCGCGCTCGTTGCCGACAAAAATCAAGCCATCGGGCGCCTGTAACACGGCGACGCTGGTCGCGCTTCCGTGGTGATCACGCGAGGTGAACCGCTGTAACAAGGGCAAGCCTTGCAGCGACCCTGCTTGCGCCAGATCAGGGAGCAAGAAGAATAGGAACAGTAGAGCCAATAACCTCATTCCGCCATTCTGCGACAAATCAAAGTCCATGCTTCGGGTGGACCATCACATCGTTTGTACTTCGCTTCGCGGTAGCGTCGGGACTGTGTGGTGTTTGCTACCGAAGGCGACTCGCTGTTCGAGACTTTTTTATGGCGGTCGCCTCGGTTAGGCTGCGGTGATGACCGTCCTGAGTGTCAATGTCAACAAGATTGCGGTATTGCGAAACTCGCGCGGTGGCAGCGAGCCTGACCCAGTCGCGGCAGCCCATGCGTGTATTGCTGCCGGTTGCGGTGGCATCACCGTGCATCCGCGACCGGATGGGCGACATATACGGCATGCAGATGTTCTCGCTCTTCGACAGCTGTGTCGGGGCCGAGTCGAATTCAACATCGAAGGCAATCCGTTTGCACCGGCACGGGAAGGCTATCTCGGCTTGATCGAGTTGGTCCGCCTGACCCGACCCGAGCAATGCACCTTGGTTCCCGACGGAGATGGTCAGCTAACCTCCGATCACGGCTTTGACGTTGCGTCCAGCGGGCACCGTTTGGCACCTCTGATTGCCCAGCTCAGAGAGCTTGATTGTCGGGTCAGTATTTTCATGGATGCGGGTGCCGCAGGACTTGAGCAACTCAAGCAACTGGGCGCGGATCGCATCGAGCTGTACACCGGCCCCTATGCACATGCTCACGCTGAGGGTATGGGGCGGCCTGCTGCACATGAGTGCGCAGCCACCGCACTGGCGGCCATGCGGATCGGCCTCGGTGTCAACGCCGGTCACGACCTGAGTCAATCCAACTTGGAGGACTTTTTGACCGCAGTGCCTGGCGTGCTGGAGGTATCCATTGGCCATGCACTGATTGCCGAATCGATTTACGCCGGATTGGAAGCGACAGTGCGTCGGTATCTGGAGATTATTGGGTCCGCGAACCGTGGCCGCTGAATGGCGATTTCTGTCTGTGGCTTGGGCAATCTATGTCCTTACCAGAGCAGTTGGCTTCGTCGCCTGAAGGTCTTGCTCTGGTTGCGCTCGGTCTGCCTAGCGACTCGATTGCGATCGGGCGCCGGGTTGTTGGTGAAGATCTAGTTGAGCTGAGCACGCTGCCGAGCGAGCCTGCGCCTGGAGATGGCGGCTTTTTGAGGCTGTGGATGGCCAGCTATTGAAAGTGACTAAGACCTGATGTCGACGAGCGCCAGAAACGACTGTGCCGCCCGAAGGCGGCACAGGGTGAATTGCCGGCTTGGCGCTTGTCGCTACAACGTGTCGACGAACCCAATCTTGGCCACCCCAACGTTTTTCGCCGTCGCCAAGACTTCGGCTAGCACCTGATACTCCGCGTCCGGGCTGGCCTCAATTTCCAGCATCGGCTGGTCTTCCGCGATCTTGCCAATGGTTTCGATTTGAAGCGACGGCTCCAGGGCCGCTTTCGGAAGCGGCAGGTTGTCCCAATACAACGCGCCGCCAGCGTCAATCCGCAAGCGAATCGGTTTCGGCGGCTCTTTCGGGTTCTCTGGCTGATTCCGACTAGGTTGCGGCAAGTCAATTTGTACTTCAAACGACAGCAGGGGTGCGGTCACCATGAAAATGATCAACAACACCAACAGCACGTCGATCAGAGGCACGACATTCATGTCGCACTTGGCGCCGGCGGAAGAGACTGCACTAAATGCCATGGCTCGGTCCTACTTCTTGTCGGGGTGAGTGATGAAACCCACCTTGGCGATGCCGACCAGCTTGGCGGTTTGCACGACTTCAGCCAACACGCGGTACTTGGTGTCCTTGTCGCCGCGAATGTTGACCTGCGGCTGCGGCTTCTGTTGCGCCTCAACCGCGAGACGCGACTCAAGGATCTGCATGGTGACGGCTTCGTCGTTCCAGTAGATCTTGCCGTTCGTCTTCACCGCCAAAGTGATCGGTTCACCTTTGAACTTTTCGGTTGAGTCCAGGGTGGCCTCGGGCAGTTCGACCTTGACTTTGTGCGACATCAGCGGCGTGGTGACCATGAAGATGATCAGCATGACCAGCATGACGTCGACCAAAGGCACGACATTGGGCTCGGTGAAGCCCTGCCCGCCTTCGTTAGCGCTGAATGCCATTCCTATACTCCCCGAATTCTGCTGCTGTCAGCGCTGATTGGATCAGCGCTTGTTCGGCACGTCGCCGACGCGCGCGCCAGTGGCGAAGAAGTCGTGCAGATCGTGGGCAAAGGTGTCGAACTTGGCATTGGTGTTGCGGTTCTGGCGGCTGAAAGCGTTGTACGCGACCACCGCTGGAATGGCCACGGCCAGACCGAGGGCAGTCATGATCAGTGCTTCACCGACAGGACCGGCAACCGCTTCGATACCGGCGTTGCCGCTGGCACCAATTCCGAGCAGGGCGTTGTAGATGCCCCAGACCGTACCCAGCAAGCCGACAAACGGTGCAGTGGAGCCGACTGTTGCTAGCAGGGTCAGGCCATCTTCCAGCTTCGCGCTTTCACGGGTCACGGCTTGACGCAGCGCTCGATCAATGAACTCAGACCGATTCAGCGCTTCGACCAAGCGGCTGCCTTCATGCTTTTGATGATGAGCGGCTGCCTGTGCACAATCCAACGCGATCTTCGAGAACGGCTCGGCAGGCGGCTGCTCTTCCATCAAGCGAATCGCATCGGCGGCGTTGGTGGTCTCCCAGAATCCACCGACCACGCGTTCAGCGCGGCTGCGGATCATCACGTTTTTCAGCGTATTGATGACCGTGAAATACCACGCAGCGATCGAGAACAGTACCAACGTCACCAGCACCATCCAACCGACGGCGTCGAGCTGATGGATCAAATGGGAAAAGCCCATTTGCTTGAGCGCAGCGGCGTCAGAAGCGGCGCCACCAATGGCCGGCAAGCCGGACGGGTCGAGCGGAGTTGCGGAGTCTTGGAGCATAACGCTTACCCTTTTGCTTAGGCGTCGGAGAGTTTGAACGAGATTGGCACAAGCACCCAGCCCTGGATCGGCTTACCGTCTTTCAAGCCCGGGTTGAACAACCACTTTTGCACGGCGTCGATAGCTGCGCGATCCAGCAATCGAGAACGACTGGACCGCTCGACCTCGATTTGCACAGGCCTGCCATCGAGACCCACCAACACGCGAAGGACTACTTCTCCTTCTTCGCGTCGACGAATCGCTTGCGGCGGGTAGCGCGGTTGCCGAATCTTGTTGTAAGACTGATCCTGGGTTGGCAGGTAGTCTTGAGGCGGCTGTGGCGGCGCCGGTGGCGCTGGCGGCGGGGCAGCGACAGAAACCGGCGTCGGATCATCAAGCACAACCGGCGGCGGCGTTTCTTGCGGCGGTGGCGGTGTCTTCGGACGCTCGATCTCCTTCGGCGGTGGACGCTTGGGAGGGTCGGGTGGCGGCGGCGGTGGCGGCGGCGGCGGCGGCGGCGGCTCAATGAAGGTGACCTCGACGATCTCCGCTTCTTCTTCGCCGGTGGATGGTGCGGCGATGGGAGCCATCAGCACCATGAACCCGGCAACGTGCAGGGCGAACGCAAACGCCAAGCCTGTGACCCGTCCCCAGTGGAACTTGTCTGGCGTGTCGTAGCGATTGTTGGTCGATTCCGTCATGCGCACCAGCAGTAATAAGTAAGGCGAGGTCGGGGCAGCGCGCTTGCCGCGAAGGCAGGCGCATCAACGTATAAAAACTGGAGGTCTAGCTTAACTCAAGCAGCACGGGCTGCACACGCACCAAGCAACAAAATCTGTCATTTGCTGCTTTGACGCAAGCCTTCTTCTGCTTGCTGCTTTGTCTCGGGGAACTTTGCCGCTTCTTTGTAGGCAGCGACCGCTGCCGTTTTGTTGTTGAGTCCGAGTTCCGAGCGAGCAATGGTCATCCACGCTTCCCCTGGCTTTTTCAAACCCTTCGCAAGTGCGGCCTGAGCAGCAGCTTTGGACTCGGCAAAACGCTCTTCATTGGAAAGTACACGAGCAAGATTGAGTCCCGCTTCGCCATCGCTCGCCAGCGGCGCGGCTTTCTGGTACGCGACGATTGACTCATCAAATTTGTCGGTGAAGTAGTAGGCCTGCGCGAGCGCGGTGTAGACCTCGCCGGACTCCTTCAAAAGCCCCTTGCTTAGTCCCTCGTTGATGACACTGATGGCCTCGGCCTCCCTGCCGTCCATATTGAGGTACATGCTGTAGAGCTGCCGGTAATCCCGCTCTTCGGAGAACAATCCCTTCGCTCGCAGCCCTTCCAAGGTGGCGCTCGCCTTGTCGAACTGGTCGCCTTGCGCGTAAATGGAGGCCAGATTCATGGCGGCACGCTTGTCATCGGGATTGCGCGCCAACAAAGCCTCAGCCACTCGCGCGGCTTCCTCGGGCTTTTCCTGGTCGAAGTAGGCAGCCATCAACAATTGTTGCCAGGCGTCCTGTGGCTTTTCGCTGGTCTCGATGGCCTGCTTAAGCGCTTCCGCGGCTTCGGCAAAGCGATCCAAGCGATACAGTGCGTTGCCTTTGAGCGCCAGATACTCCGGCTTCACCGATTTGGTCTCGGTGAGGAAACGATCGAGCGCGGTCAAGGCCTCGGTGTAGCGCTCATCGCCCATTTCAATCTGCGCCACCTGCAACATCAGTTGGTAGTGGGTGTCGTTGCTCAATGCATCGGCGTCTATCGCCTTTTGCAGGTAACCCAATGCCGCCGGAAGGTCATCCAGCTGCAAGGCACCATAGGCGGCATTTTGATATGCGATTGCCACGTCACTGGGCTTGGCTTTGGGATCATTGGCCAGCGCCACGGAAGCATCGATCAGCTCCTGGAATTTGTCTTCCGCCGAAAACTTTGACAACGCTTGAACTTGCTTATTGAAGCGCGCCTGAATCTTGGGGGCACGGTCTTCGCGCGTGGCCAACGGGAACATAGGCTCGGGCTTTTCTTGCGCGGCCTGTCGGCGCGCCGCATGCACGTGTTCAACCATGCTGGGTGCAATCAGCATCGCGCCTGCCAGCAACAGCAGCGCTTGAAGGAAGCGGGTTGAATAGGTCATCTGTTGTCCTTGGCTTACCGAGGCGCGTGTTCGCTGCCGGTTCGTTGCCGTCCGCTGGAAAGCCGGCCGGGGGCGGGAGTCTAGGGCTTTTTAGAGCGAATACTCAAGGGTGCTGATTGACCCGGTTTGATTTCGGTGCCATCGCGGTGACACCCAAACTTGAATACAAAGTCCCGAGTTCGTGAGGCAAACGCGGCTTCGGAGCGCCTCTGCAGGTGTCAAAGCGTGGGAAACTCGGCGCGCGCATAGGCCACTCGTTCGGCTGGATCCTTGGACAAACTGCCGGCCTTGTGCAGCTGTTCGACTTTTCTCAGGCGGTGCTCCAGACCATTGCCGTTGGCTATTTGTATCGCCAAGCCAGGTCTTGCATTGAGTTCCAGGATCATCGGTCCCTTGACGTGATCGAGAACAAAATCAACGCCGACATAACCGAGTTCCGAGAGCTCGTAGCAGCGCGAAGCCATATCCAGCAGATCGGCCCACTTGGGGATCTCCAAGCCAACGATGCTGCGCTCGGTATCCGGGTGCTCGCGGACAATCTCGTTACCCCAGACGCCGCGGCGAGTCAGGCCAGTGGGAATGTCGATGCCGACGCCGATCGCTCCTTGGTGCAGATTGGCCTTGCCGTCTGACAGGCGTGTCGGTAGCCGCACCATCGCCATTACCGGGTAGCCGAGGAACACGATGATGCGGACGTCGGGCACGCCCTTGTAGCTGACCTGATCAAAAACCGGATCAAACTGCACGCAGTACTCGACCAGCAAATGGTCGGGATGGCCGCCTAACGAGAACAATCCCGACAGCGCGTTGGACAGGTGATGTTCGAACTCGCCACGACCCATCAGGTGGCCATTGGAACGGCGGTATTTGTCGCCGCGACGGCCGGAAATCACCAGGATCCCGTCGCCTCCCGAGCCATGCGCGGGCTTGACCACAAACTGCTCATGCGGAGCGAGTTTGGCATGCAGCTCGGCGATTTCATGCTCCTCGCGGACCAGTGCGTACAGCTCTGGCACGGGTAAGCCCGCCTTGATCGCCAGTTGTTTGGTTATCCACTTGTCGTCGACCCGCGGATAAAACTTGCGCGGGTTATGCATGAGTACGTAGTCGGCATTGCGCTGACCAATTCCGATCAGTCCGATCTTGCGCAAGTTGCGAGCAATGCTGAAGGGATTGAGCATGTGGATCAACGATCAGTGGGGCTGTTGGAATGCCCATCACTGTTCGCCGCTGCAGCTGGTCTGGCCGCGGGGGACTCGGTGGCCGCTACCGATAGCGGTGCGCTGTTGCCTGCGGCGACTTCGCGCGCCAAGGCCCGAAAGCGGAACAGTTCGGTCAGCCGATAGCCAGAGTAGCGGCCTAGCAGCAGGATCAAAGCCAACAGGATCAGCAGCACTTCGGGGAACACAAAGACAATGTGTTCCAGTCGGTCCCAGCTCATGACCACGCTGGCCAATGCGGCTACCAGCAAGGTACCGATGCCTTCCTTGATGGCGTGACCTGCACCACGCTCTTCCCACGCGATGGACATGCGCTCGATGGTCATCGCCATGATGACCATGGGAAACAGTGCCACCGACAGACCAACCTCGATATTGAGCTGATTGGAGAGCACCGAGACCAAGGCCATGAGCAAGACCACGATAGTCAGCACAGCGGCCAATCGTGGCACCAGCAGTAGCCGCAATCGCTCGAGATAAAAACGTACCAGCAAGCCCGAGCCGACGACCAAGGCAAACAAGGCGATACCTGCAACGACACCCGTGTCACGAAACGCCAAAGCGACTAGCACGGGCATGAATGTCCCGTAGGTCTTGACGCCAACCAGGTTGCGCAACAGCAGCATCATGAAAGCACCGAGTGGCACCATCAGCAGCACCCGGTAGACCTCTTGGCTCTGCAAAGGCAAGCTGAGCAAGGAATAACGAACCAGATTGGCATCTTGCACTTCCAACCGTTGCTCGGCGATCGCCATGGCATCGGCCAGGTTGCGGCTGACTGAGAACGTGACTGACGCGCGCGGAGTTTCGTCCACGACCAGCGCGGGTGCGCGGCTGGCGGTCCACAGGAAAAGATTCTCTGGCCAGCCCTCGGCTGCCGTGCGCAGATCGATGGTCAACCACTCGGTGCCATTGTGAACTTGCAGCCATGGCAGGAGTTCAGCTTGCCCTTGGGTTTCCCCGAGCTCGAAGCCATGCACGACATGGGCAGGGATATTGCGTGTGGCCAACAAAGCGGCGATGAATTGAGCGCGGTCTTCGGGAGTGGGCAGCGTTTCGAGCAGCAACGCAACTTCTTCACCAACCGGGTTGGCATTGAATTGCCTAACCAGTTCGCGAGCAAAAGTACCGATGTCTGCCGACCCTGACCGCACCTCTTCCAGCAGCACTTGAGTGGCGCTGGCATAGGGTTCTTCCAGCACCGGCGGCTCGCCGACCTTGGCCTTTTCGTCGAAGGTCGGCGCGTCGGTGCTGCGCACCACTGTGGCCCGGTAATAAAGCGCCTGCACACCCGTGGCCCGACGGATCGCCCACTGCACTTCGCGATTGCCGCGCCGGGTTTCCTCGAGTCGCGAGTAGTTGCGGGCGACGAAACGTTCATCGAGCAACGAAAAACCAGGGGTTTTCGAGGGCAATTGCAAGGTGACTGTGTTGGGACCGCGACGTGGCTGATACTCGACGCGCGCCTGCACCGTCCAGACGTCGACCTCGGATACTGCCTCCAGCGGGAATTGCAGCACCTTCCATTTGTAGAAAATGGCCGACGCGCCACCCAACGCGAGCAGCAATGCGAGCACGACAAGATGGGTTTTCTTCATAGACGGCGGCGTTTACGCGGCTCCCCTTCCGCGTGCGACGAAAGGTCGCGAATGCTCAAAGTATATCGATTCGTTGCGACGCGCAGTGGCCGCCGCAACGGCCTCATCACGTTGCCAGCACTTAGGTCGAAGCGATCCAGTTGCGCGCGTTTTGCCACGCCACGCAGGCCGCAAACCAACACGATCTGCATGCTGTTGGCGAGGCGCACTAAACGTCGAGGTTGGCGACTTTCAAGGCGTTTGTATCGATGAAATTTCGCCGCGGTTCCACCACATCACCCATCAGCGTGGAGAAAATTTCATCGGCGGCCACCGCATCTTCAATCCGAACTTTCAACATGCGCCGTGTTTCCGGATTGACCGTGGTTTCCCACAACTGCTCCGGATTCATTTCGCCCAAGCCTTTGAAGCGCTGAATGGTACGTCCGCGTTTTGCCTCTTCCATCAACCAGGCATGCGCTTGCTCGAATCGGCCTACCGCTTGACTGCGACCCCCTCGCTCGATGCGCGCACCCGGCTGAATCAAGTCAGCAATGCGGGTTGCGGCCTCATGAATCGGGCGCCATTCGCCAGCCGCAAACAAGGTGGCCGGCAAGGTCTGGTTGGAGGTCAGTCCGTGGTGTTGACGCTCAATTACCAGCCCACCGGGGTGTTCATCGGCGCTGGCCTGCGCGTGCACCCGATAGCGTGGTGCGCCCAGACCGGCCGCACGTAGTTTCTGCTCCAAACGCGCCACCCAAGGCAGCAACGCATCGATGTCGTTGAAATGGGCCAAGGTCAACGGCGGCAGGTCGATCAGGGCTTCCAACACACGGGCATCGAAACGATGACCCAAGCGACGAACAGCGTCACCGGCCGCACTGAATTCGTTCATCAGCGCTTCGAGTGCCGGGCCGCTGATCGGTGGCGTCTCCGGCGCGTAGTGTAGTGCCGCCCCATCCACCGCGTGATTGATCAAGTATGCGCTAAGTGCTTGATCGTCCTTGATATATTGTTCATTCTTGCCTTGCTTGATCTTGTACAGCGGCGGCAAACCAATATAGATGTGACCGCGTTCGATGAGCTCAGGCATCTGCCGATAGAAAAACGTCAACAGCAAGGTACGAATGTGCGAGCCGTCGACGTCGGCGTCGGTCATGATGATGATGCGGTGGTAACGCAGCTTGTCCGGGTTGTACTCATCTTTGCCGATGCCACAACCGAGTGCAGTGATCAAGGTGCCCACTTCCGCGGATGCCAGCATGCGATCAAAGCGTGCGCGCTCGACGTTCAAGATCTTGCCTTTCAGCGGCAGGATGGCTTGGGTCTTGCGATTGCGCCCTTGTTTGGCCGAGCCACCGGCGGAGTCGCCCTCGACGATGAACAACTCGGACAGCGCTGGATCCTTCTCCTGGCAATCGGCCAGCTTGCCGGGTAGACCGGCGATATCCAAAGCACCTTTGCGCCGGGTCATCTCACGCGCCTTGCGCGCGGCTTCGCGCGCCCGCGCCGCATCGACCACCTTGCCGGTGATCGCGCGGGCCTCGTTGGGATGCTCTTGGAGGAAATCTTCCAGCTTGCGGCTGACGATACTCTCAACCGCCGGCTTCACTTCCGAGCTGACCAGCTTTTCCTTGGTTTGCGACGAGAAGCTTGGATCTGGCACCTTGACCGACAGCACGGCGATCATGCCTTCGCGCATGTCGTCGCCGGCCATGGTTACCTTGGCCTGCTTGAGCAGTCCGGATTTCTCAATGTAACCGCCCAAGGTACGCGTCAATGCCGCTCGGAAACCGGCGAGATGCGTACCACCATCCTTTTGCGGAATATTGTTGGTGAAACAGAACATCGTTTCCTGATATGAGTCTGTCCATTGCAGGGCAACGTCTACGCTGATTCCGTTCAGCTCCTGGCCTTGCAATGAAATGACCGAGGCATGCAACGGGGTCTTCAGCGCCGCGAGATGCTCGACGAACGATCCGATGCCGCCCTCATAGGCAAACAGGTCAGTTTTGCCTTCAGCACGTTCGTCGACCAACTCGATGCGCACGCCGGAGTTCAGAAAGCTCAGTTCACGCAGGCGCTTGGCGAGGATGTCGTAGTGGAACTCGGTATCGGTAAAGATCGCGACCGCAGGCCGAAATAGAATACGGCTGCCACGCTTGCTCGACGGAGCGACCGCACGCAAGGGATAGACAGGCTCACCCAGCGCGTATTCCTGCTCGTGATGAAAGCCATCACGCCAGATATCCAGGCGCAAGTGCTCGGAGAGTGCGTTGACGACAGACACACCGACCCCATGCAGGCCGCCTGAGACTTTGTAGCTGTTGTCGTCAAACTTTCCGCCGGCGTGCAGCACGGTCATGATGACTTCGGCTGCCGAGCGCCCTTCTTCTTTATGGATATCGACCGGAATTCCGCGTCCGTTGTCGGTCACGCTGACCGAGCCATCGATATGAATGACCACTTGGATCTGATCGCAGTATCCGGCCAAGGCCTCATCCACGGCGTTGTCGACGACTTCGAAAACCATGTGGTGGAGGCCAGTACCATCGTGCACGTCACCGATGTACATGCCGGGGCGTTTGCGTACCGCGTCTAGGCCACGCAGAACTGTGATTCGGCTGGAATCGTACAACGGCGCTTCGTCTTGCATATCTGTCATGAACAGTTGACCTGGAGCGGGCGTCAAACGGCCGCTGATTATTGGGGATGAGCCTGATTATACCGCCCGACGAACCCGACCCTGTTCCACGTGGAACGATGTCAGGCTGTCTCGGTAAGGTTCGAGGCCGGCCGGCTCGGCGGTTCCCGTGATCCACACCTGTGCGGCAACGTTGGCGACAGCCGCGATGGCACGACGTTGATGCTCCTGGTCAATTTCCGAGGCCAGGTCGTCCAGCGCGATGAGCGGCCAGTGCCCGCACAACTTCGCAAAATGCTGAGCCTGGGCAATCACACATATCAGCGCGGTCAGCTTTTCTTGGCCGCGAGAGAACGATTCTCGCTGCGGCAGACCCGGGTACGTCAGGTCCCAATTCGCGCGGTGAGGTCCTACATTCGTGTGGCCGGTCGCCATGTCGCGGTCACGCGAATGACTCAATGCCTGCGCCAACGAATCGCGATCGTTCCGCCAGCCAGCCGTGTAACGAAGAACGGGTCGCCCGACTTCGGGCATCAGGTCTGCGCCAGCTGCCGCCACATGGTCCAACAGTGCACTCGCATAGCCTTGCCTCAGCGCGTGCAACTGCTCGCCAGAGTCGGCAATTTCCGCGTCCCAGGCATCCAAACCTTCGCGCCCTTGCCCACACTTGAGCAACGCGTTGCGCTGCTTCAAAGAGCGTTGGTAACGCCGCCAAACGCCCGTGAATGTCGGTTCCACGTGAAACAAGCCCCAATCGAGAAACCGCCGCCGAAGCTCGGACGAACCTGCAATCAGAGCGTGCGAGCCTGGTTCGAAGCACACCATCGGACACAACCGAAGCAACTCGCTCAATGTGCTGACTGAATTACCGTCTACTCGGGCTTGCCAGGCGCGCGCACTACAAGCGAACCCGATTCGGCGCCTCGCCGCATCCGCCTCCAGCTGCACTTCGGCAAAAATGGAGAAGTCATCACAGTCTCGCCGAATGAGTACTTCGCGCGAGGGGGAACGAAACGACCTTCCGTAAGCAAGTACATGCAGAGCTTCCAGCACGCTGGTCTTGCCCGACCCATTGGGTCCGATTAGCAACGCGATACCTGGACCGGGTTCAATCTCGACCGATTCGATGATCCGTAACCGCTCTACCCGCAATCGTTCAACCCGCACGTGGCGTCTCGCGACGCGACTACAGGCGTAGTGGCATCACCACATTGCGACAACGCTCGTCAGCCGACTCGCGCACCAGCGCCGAGGAGTTTGAGTCACGCAACTGGATGACGATGCTTTCGCCACGCAACGAGGCCAAGGCTTCCAGCAAGTAAGTCACGTTGAAACCGATGCCCAGTCCCTGCACCGAGGTTTGCGCTTCAACTTCCTCCACCGCTTCCTCGTTCTCAGGGTTGTGCGCAACAATGCGTAACTGACCCGGCTCCACTTCGAGTTTGACACCCCGGAACTTCTCGTTGGAAAGAATGGCCGCTCGTTGCAGGGCTGCGCGCAACACCTCGCGATCTACCGTGACCAATTTATCGGCACCGATGGGAATAACAGCTTCGTAGTCGGGAAACTTTCCGTCGATCAATTTCGACGTAAAGGTCAAATCGCTGCGCCGAACACGAACATGGCTGCGCCCAATCTCCAACTCGACCTCGTTGTCGCCACCTTCCAGCAAGCGTTGCAATTCGAGCACGCCCTTGCGCGGCAGGATGATCTGTTTCCGCGTCTGTGCAGCACCAGGCAACGTCGCTTCGCACAAGGCCAGTCGATGTCCGTCAGTTGCCACACAACGCAAGCTGTTCTCGCGCAAATCAAACAAGAGACCGTTCAAGTAGAAACGCACGTCTTGCTGAGCCATCGCAAACGCAGTGCGCTCGATCAGCTCCTTCAGAACACCCTCACCCACACGCACTCGCTCAACCAGTTCAACGTCTTCAATTGATGGGAATTCATTGGCCGGCAACGTCGCCAACGTAAATCGGCTGCGCCCCGCACTGACTACAACCTTGTCCGCATTGCCAACCAACTGCACGCGGCTGCCGTCTGGCAGTGCACGAACAATGTCAAACAGCTTGCGTGCCGGAACCGTGATCTCACCGGTGATGCTGTCCTCGACGGACACACTGGCGACCATTTCGACCTCCAGATCAGTGCCGGTCAACGCCAGACGACCGTCGGCAACAACGACCAGCAAATTCGCAAGTACCGGCAAAGTCTGCCGCCGTTCGACGACATTGACGACATGCTGCAGGGGTCGCAGCAAGGCTTCTCGTTGCAGACTGAATCGCATCCCGGGTCCCCGTTGGCGAGCTCGAAGCTAGCTTCAAGCAGTTAGTAAATATAAAAAGATAGTGGTGGTGGTGTAGCGACAAATCCGGGAAAACCCGACAAAGCGTTTGAATTGAAACACTATTTTTGGCACCAAACGGTGTTTGCCAAAGCCAGGTCAGCAGTGTACTTCCTGTGGATAACCTTTGCTGCCCAGTCTCGTCACCAGCTTATCCACAGGCTTTCCCCACCGATGCCTGGATTGACCCTTCCCCTCAACATCCAACGCGTTATTCGGTCAGCTTGCGAACCAATTTGTCCCAGTCCTCACGCAGTTTGCCGTCAGTCTCCATCAACAAACGCATTTGCCGGCAGGCGTGCAGAACGGTGGTGTGGTCACGACCACCAAATGCATCACCAATTTCGGGCAGGCTGTGCTCGGTCAACTCCTTGGTCAGCGCCATTGCCGTTTGCCTGGGGCGAGCCAATGAGCGAGTTCTCCGCTTCGACAACAAGTCCTTGATCTGCAGCCCGTAGTAGTCTGCCACGGTCTTTTGGATGTTGGGGATGCTGATTGCCTGCTGTTGCGCGCGCAGCAGGTCACGCAAGGTTTCCTGGGCAAACTCCACGCTGATGCCGCGGCCCATGAAATTGGCGCGAGCGGCGAGCGTATTTAGTGCGCCTTCCAAGTCGCGCACGTTGGAACGCATGCGCTTGGCGATCAAAAAGGCCACGTCGTCGGGCAAATCCACCCCGCGCTCGCGGGACTTTGTCAACAAAATGGCGGCGCGGGTTTCGAAATCGGGCGGCTCGATGGCCACCGATAATCCCCAGCCCAGACGCGACTTCAGTCTAGGCTCAAGATTCTCGACCTCCTTCGGGTAACGATCACAGGTCAGGATGATCTGTTGCTTGCCATCAAACAGTGCGTTGAAGGTATGAAAGAACTCTTCCTGGGTGCGATCCTTGCCAGCAAAAAACTGGATGTCATCGATCAATAAAGCATCCACCTGCTGAAACTGTCGCTTGAATTGATCCATGGACTTTTCGGCGAGCGCCTTCATCATGCCGGCGAAAAATTGTTCTGAGCGCAAATACAGCACACGCGTCGCGGGATTCTGCAAGCGCATCGCGTTGCCGGCGGCGTGCATCAGATGGGTCTTGCCGAGGCCGGTTCCCCCGTACAACAGCAGCGGGTTGTACGCACGACCCGGACTCGCCGCAACCTGCATCGCGGCGGCGCGGCCGAGTTGGTTGGACTTGCCCTCGACAAAGGTGTCGAAGCGATAGGCCGGTTCAAGATTGCTGGATGGTTCACCCAGGCCGCGACCGGGCAAAGGGGGCGCGCGCTTGCTGGCGACGACCTCGGCGCGCGCAAAACTGCCCACCTCCAAACGCACCAGCAGTCCTGTGTCGGCAGCATAATGACGCGCCAACTCAGCGATCCGCGGCAGATAGCGCTCGCGAACGGTATCGATGACGAAGGCGTTGGGAGCCAACACGACGAGTCCACCATCGCGCATTTCTGCCTGCAATGGTTTCAACCACGTCATGAACTCGTCGACGGCGAGTTCGCCCTGGAGTCGCTCGAGGCAAGAAATCCAAACGCTCATCGGGGCAATCTGCAGGCCAAGTCGAAAGACGCCATCTCGGCGCTTAGCGCGCATGGCGAAGGCCGGAGGATGGGTGGTTGCTGAGTCTACGCCGCGTATCGCGAGGATGCCAAGCCAGTGATAATTGACGCCGCCGTTCAAGACAGGCTATTCTCGGCAGTCTTTTCCGCCAAAACTCATCAACGGTTGCCGCCATGAAGCGCACTTTCCAACCCAGCAATCTCAAACGCGCTCGCACCCACGGGTTTCGCGCACGCATGGCCACCGCTGATGGTCGCAAGATCCTTAACGCGCGTCGCGCCAAGGGTCGCAAGCGTCTGATCCCGTAGCATCGCGGCGTGGGTCGGGTCGCTTCGCGCGATCCGCCTTCAAATAGCTGCCGATCCTGCTCCCCCCGATCCTGCTCGCCCCACTCTGAGCTCTAGTCCAGTTGCCTGCGGTTCGCATAGGCAGCCCGGGAGCTACGACGACGTTGGCTGCCATGACTCCGCCAGTCAACGAACTCTCCGGCACGTCCTTCCCGCGCGAGCGGCGAGTACTCGTGAGTGCCGATTTCAACCGCAACTTTGCTGACGGAAAGCGACTTTCCTGCCGCTACTTTCGCGTTCACTGGTGTCCTTCGGCAAACGAAGCCCGGCTGGGTCTGGCGGTGTCCCGCAAGGTGTCCAAGCGAGCGGTTGATCGCAATCGGATCAAACGCTGCGCGCGCGAGAGCTTCCGTCTCAACCGTGCCAACCTGCCGTGTGGCGACGCTGTTCTGGTCGCCTTTCGCGAGGCGGTAGCGGCCGACAGTCAAACACTACGCGACGAGCTCAGCCGCATCTGGCGCAAGATCGCTGCGTTGCCGACGTCACATACGCAGGGCACAATCGGTCCGCTAGTCGCTGGCTCAAACCAGCCATGTGAGTCCATCTCACCTGCCATCCTTCCCTCCCGCGACGTCGAGCGCTTGCCGCCCGACGCGCCGTCGACTCCGAGCGCATGAATCAGACACGAACGTTTCTTCTCTTTGCGTGGGCGTTGGTTGGCTTCCTGATTTGGCAGGCTTGGCAGGTGGATTACCACACTCCAACCGTTGACCAAGCGCCGACGGCCCCGTCCGCCAATGAGCCTGGCAACTCTGAACTGCCCGAGTTTGCGGACGACGCAAGCTTGCCGGAAGCAGCGCCTGACGCCCCGAGCACCGCCGCCGCAGGTACGGATCCGGAACTATCCGCAAGTCTGGAGGAGGCTTCGCCGCCGCAAGCGCCGGTCATCGTCACGACCGATGTGCTGCGGCTGACGATCGATCCACGCGGCGCCAGCATCGTCCGCGCGGAGCTATTGAACTATCCCGAGACCACCAAGCGTGGCGCGCCGTCGGTCGAGTTGTTCAGTCAGTTGGCGGGCCATGAGTTCTCCGCCCAGGCAGGCTGGAGAAGCAGCAAAGGTATTTCACCCAGCCATCAGCAGCTGTTTAGCAGCCCAGCCGAAAGCTACACCTTGGATGCTGGTGAGGCGCGCATCGAGGTACCATTTTCCTGGCGCGATGAAACCGGCCTTGAGCTAACCAAGACGTTTGTTTTTGAGCGCGGCAGTTATGTCATTGCGATGCAAGAGGCCTTGCGCAATGGCAGTGGACAATCATGGCGCGGCTATGCGTATCGGCAAATGATGCGGCAGCCGCCACCCAGCAAAGGTGGCGGGATGACCAACCCGGAGGCATATAGCTTTGTGGGTGCAGCTTGGTACTCGCCAAGTGAGAAGTTCAACAAGCTCACATTTGATGACATAGATCCTAAGGAACCACTGGATGCCGCCGGCCAGGGCGGTTGGATAGCGATGTTGCAGCACTACTTTTTTGCCGCCTGGATACCCGATCCCAGTGAGGCGAGCCGCTTCGGCACGGCGGTGGTGCAGGGCCGCTATTTCATTCGCACCGCTGCGCCGGTGATTGAAATCGCCAGCGGCGAGACTCAAGAAAGCACGACTCGGCTGTACGTAGGCCCGAAGCTGCAAGAACATCTGGCCGGTGTGGCACCGGGCCTTGAGCTCACCATCGATTACGGCATTTTGACCACGTTGGCCGAACCGATGTTCTGGCTGCTGTCGTTCTTCCACACGCTTACCGGCAACTGGGGCTGGGCCATCATCCTGCTGGTGCTGGTCATCAAAGCGGCCTTTTTCAAATTGTCGGAAGCGCAGTACAAGAGCTTCGCCAAGATGCGCGCCGTGCAGCCGCGCATCGAAGCGCTGAAAGAGCGTTACGGCGAGGACAAGCAAAAGTTCAACATGGCGATGATGGAGCTGTACAAGAAGGAAAAGATCAACCCGATGGGGGGATGTTTGCCGATCTTGGTGCAGATTCCCGTGTTCATATCGCTGTATTGGGTGTTGCTGGAATCGGTGGAGTTGCGCCACGCACCTTGGATCTTGTGGCTAAGCAACCTGTCGGCGCCTGACCCGTATTTCGTGTTGCCGGTGCTCAACCTGCTCACCATGTGGTTCACCCAAAAGCTGTCGCCGTCGCCGGGCATGGATCCGATGCAGAAGAAGATCATGACCTACATGCCGCTGGTGTTTGGCGTCATGTTCGCGTTCTTCCCGGCGGGACTGGTGTTGTACTGGACTGTCAACGGCGGGCTTGGCTTGTTGCAGCAGTGGTACATCAACAAGCGCCATGGCGGGCCGGTAGCCAAGGCCGCCTGAGGCCGCTCGAAGCGGCAGGGATTCGGGGTGACGCGGCGCGATTGCAAACCGCAGGTTTGCGCGCCGCTGACCGAGCGAAGCGAAGGCGGCTGCGAAGCGGCCGACAGCCTTGGCGCCATGCGCCAAGGCCGGGGAACGGGATCAGGAAATAGAGATTCGATAAAGCTGGAATAGCCTCACGCCCATTGAAGTGAAGGCGGAACCCAACCGCGGTCAGTAACGAAGTGTGTCGTGACGAATCCCCAATCCCCAACCCCGAATCCCGGCTCCAACACCGACACCATCGCTGCCATCGCCACTGCGGCCGGCGTCGGTGGTATCGGCGTGGTGAGAGTGAGTGGACCGCTGGCGACACAGATTGCGGAGGCCTTGCTGGGTCGGACGCCGCAAGCACGCCACGCGCACTTCGCGCGTTTTTTGGATGCCGACGGCGGTCTGATCGACCGAGGCCTGTTGCTGCATTTTCCGGCGCCGCATTCCTACACCGGCGAACACGTGCTGGAGCTGCAGGTGCACGGCAGTGCGCCAGTGTTGGACGCGCTGCTGCGTCGAGTCTGTGGCCTCGGTGCGCGCATTGCCCGGCCCGGTGAATTCACCCAGTCGGCATTTCTCAACGGCAAGCTTGACCTGGCTCAGGCCGAGGCGGTTGCCGACCTGATTGCCGCGGGATCCCAAGCTGCCGCGCGCGCCGCCCTGCGCTCGCTCGACGGTGAGTTTTCCCGACGCGTTGAGGCGTTGCGACAGGGCTTGCTGCGCTTGCGTGTGCATGTGGAGGCGGCCATTGATTTTCCCGAAGAAGAAATCGACTTTCTGGGCGACGGTCAGATTGCCGCAGCACTCGTTGGCGTCCGCGCCGAACACGCCGCGTTGCTGACCGAATCCCAGCGCGGCCAACGCCTGCGCGACGGCTTGCACGTGGTCATCGTCGGTCCGCCGAACGCAGGCAAAAGCTCGTTGCTGAATGCACTCGCCGGCAGCGAACGCGCCATCGTCACCGCCATCGCCGGCACCACCCGCGATCTGCTACGCGAGGCGCTGCGCATGGATGGCGTGGAGATCTCCCTGGTCGACACCGCCGGGTTGCGCCGACACAGCGATGATCCCATCGAGCGCGAAGGCATGCGCCGTGCCCATGCTGAGCGCCAACACGCCGATCTGCTGCTGGCCGTGGTTGAAGACGGCGACGAAACGGCCGAACGTGAACTCCGGCAGGCACTGGCGGATGCTGCTCCCGCTGGCGTTGACGGCTTGACGGGAAGCAAGGTCGTCTGGATACACAACAAGATTGACCAAACTCGCGGCCGAGCTCGCCGCGAAAACTCCAGCGACGGAACGCACCTCTGGCTATCGGCAATCAGCGGCGACGGCATGGACACACTGCGCCAACTGCTAAAGGTCGCGGCGACCGGCGATGCAGGCGAAGGCACTTTCAGCGCGCGGGCACGCCACGTTGCGGCCCTGGAGCGCGCAGGAGACTGGCTCGAACTGGCGCATCAGCAACTGCAGAACGGCGCTGGCGAATTGGTGGCCGAAGAACTGCGAAGTGCTCACGAAGCCTTGGGCGAAATCACTGGCAGCGTGCGCAGCGACGACCTGCTTGGCGAGATCTTTTCGAGCTTCTGCATCGGCAAGTAGAGAGGCAGCTTCCGCGGTCCGCAGGTGTCCTCCGACGACTGAGACACGCACAAGCACTGGTCAGCAAGGTGCTCTGCGCCCAATCCACCAAGCATTTGCCGCATGGAAGTCATCGGCGCCTCGGCAGCGGCGTACCGCCAGCGAACTCGAGTTCTGACTCGCCGGCTAGCCCGGACATTTCATGAGGGGGCGTGGATGATCGCGCAGGGCTTTGCGGCAAGCGCAAGGCGCGACGAGCCGGAATGGTGGCCCATTGTGGCGACGACCGAGCGAATGCGAAGGCGGCTCGCGCAGCGAGCGAACAACGCGGCGATTGCCGCAAAGAACAAGCGAGGGCCGCGCCAGCGGGAAAATGCAGGCGGACAGACTGTTCGCCGCGTGATGTGGCAGAACCCCTCTTGCAGCAAAGGTTTCCGGGCATTTTCACGCGACCTCATGAAATGTCC
>JBQTGY010000108.1:0-36535 GCA_052390415.1 Pseudomarimonas sp.
GGCTGGGCTTCTCCGTTTTTTTCGTGGCGGCGTACGCGGCTATTGTTGGGGGCAGGGCCGCCATGCGGGGCTCCCCCCGCCCCTACAAGGGCCTGGTGAGCGAGGTAGGGTGCGTCTTGACGCACCGGCTTCGGTTCAAGCCACGTGCTGGTGCGTCAAGACGCACCCTATGACATGTTTGTGCGAGTTCGTCATGTGGCCTTGCGTCAAGGGAATCGCGGATCGGTCTGCTGGCACAAAACGGCGCTTGGGAGCAATCATCACATGACGGTCTTCACATTCAAGTTTGCTCATCGACTGGTTGGGCTTGCCTGCGCGGCAACGCTTGCACTGGCGAGTCCGACGCATGCCGCAACCCACATCTTCAGCGGCAGTTTCAGTAGCCCAGCCGAAGGCCCCCACAGCCGTGCCGAAGCCTCGCGCTTTCTGACCCAAGCAACGTTCGGGCCAACGGCTGCCGAGATCGACCGGCTGGCGACGATGGGCTACAACGCGTGGCTGACCGAGCAACTGGCGCGCCCGGCTTCCTTGCAGTTGCCGTTTCTCGATCAACGGATCATGGAGTACATCAACGCCGGCCAGCCGATCCAGGTCTGGCAGGACAGTCGGCAAGACATCTGGTTCAGGAATGTCTTGTTCGGCAACGACCAGCTGCGCCAACGCGTGGCGTTTGCGCTGTCGCAGATCTTCGTGATCTCCGATCAGAACGGCTCGCTGGAAGGCAATCCCACCGCGATTGCGCACTTCTACGACATCCTCGCCAACCGTGCTTTCGGCAACTACCGGCAGCTGCTGGAGGACGTGACGCTGAATCCGTCGATGGGCAGTTATCTGTCGATGATCAAGAATCGCAAGCCCGACGAAGCGCTGAACATCCGGCCGGACGAAAACTACGCGCGCGAGATCATGCAACTGTTCTCGGTAGGTCTGGTGCGCCTCAACAATCAGGGTCAGCCGTTGGACGGTGACGTCGGCACGGCGGGCGTGCAAACGATTCCGACCTACTCACAGGACACGATTCGAGGTCTGGCGCATGTGTTTACGGGCTGGAACTACTCGACCTGCACACCACCGACGCCCGAGCAAAACGAACAAGGCTTCAGCTGGTGGCATTGGGAATATTGCCCGACTGGTCCCGAGGCCCAGGATTGGCGGCTGCATCCCGGCTGGCGCACACCGATGTTTCCCTGGGGCGAGAACACTGGCCTCGGTGTGCTCTATCACGCCAGCGTCGGCACCAAACAACTGCTGAATTATCCGGGCGTCAGCTTGCCAAGCGGCGTGTTACCGGCCGGCGGAACGGCGCGCAACAACATGCAGGCGGCGCTCAACAACGTCTTCAATCATCCGAATGTGGGGCCGTTCATCGGTCGCTTGTTGATTCAGCGCTTGACCACGAGCAACCCCTCGCCCGCCTACATCGGCCGGGTCGCCACCGTGTTCAACAATAATGGACAGGGAGTACGCGGCGACCTCGGTGCCACGGTGCGCGCAATTCTGCTGGACCCGGAAGCGCGCAATCCGGCCGCCGCCCCGGCTCACTTCGGCAAACTGCGCGAGCCGCTGTTGCGGGTCACCCAACTCTGGCGGGCCTTGGACGCGCGCTCCAACAATGGCGCGGTTAACGAAGGTTGGCCAGATTATTACGGCGCGCAAGCGGTGCAGCGCTCGCCGACGGTGTTCAACTTTTTCCTGCCCAACTACAGCCTGCCTGGCGAGATCGCCACCCTGGGTCTGAGTTCGCCGGAATTCCAGATCACCACTGACACGTACATCACCCGCCTGAGCAATGAGTTGGGCGGCAAGATTTTCTGGTTCTGGCGCGGCAATCCGGGCCTGGGTGACTACGACCCGGTGCAGATCGACATTGCGCCCTATGTCGCCAGCGCCCATCAGGTCGACCGCCTGATCGACACCTTCGACTTGCTGCTGATGGGCCGGCGCATGTCGTTGCCGATGTACCTGTTGCTGCGCAGTCATTTGAACGAGATCAGCATTGCCGATGTGCCATGGGATGTAGGAGGGCTCAATGGTCGTCGTGAACGTGTGCAAGACGCGTTGTGGTTGATAACAACCTCGCCCGAATATGTGGTGGAGCAATAGGCCCATGACTTCCTTGAATCGTCGCGACTTCATCCGCCGCAGCCTGTGCGCCACCGCCGGCAGCGCGGCCTTCATGTCCATGCTGGGCAAGCTGGAAATGGCGCAAGCTCAGTCCTCCGTGCGTGGCACCTTGTTGGGTGCCGGCAGCGACTATCGCGCCTTGGTGTGCATCTACCTGTACGGCGGCAACGACTGTTTCAACATGGTGGTGCCGCGTGACAGCGGATATGCGACCTACGCCGCTACTCGCGGCAGCATTGCCTTGCCACAGTCGTCGCTATTGCCGTTGACCACCGCCGAAGCGCCGTTAGGCGGCGGGCAATTCGGCCTGCATCCCTCGATGACCGGCTTGCGCACCCTGTTCAATGCCGGCCGCGCGGCAGTGATCGCCAATACCGGACCGCTGGTGCGGCCGGTCAACAAGGCGCTGTATGAAACGCCCGGCACCTTGCTACCGGCGCAGCTGTTCTCGCATTCCGATCAAACCGTGCAGTGGCAAACCCCGCGTGCCGATACCAGCGCGCGCACGGGCTGGGGCGGCCGTCTGGCGGACATTTTTGCCGGCGACAACGGCAACCCCACGCTGTCGATGAACGTGTCGCTGGATGGCGACAATGTGTTCCAGGCCGGCATCGATGTGTCGCCCTACTTCATGTCCTCCCAAGGCGTCGAGAGCATCGGCTCCATCGACACCGGTGCGGCCAATTGCGCCGGCAGCAACGAATGGAATCGCCGTCGATGTGTGACTTTCAACGCGATGATGAATCGTCAGTACGCGCATCCCTTCCAGCGCGCTTATGCCGACAAGGTGAAGTCCACGCTGGCGGTGTCGTCGATGCTGCAGGAAGCCTTGGCGACGCAGCCTGACAACGACGTGGTGTATCGACCGTTCTGGGATGCGCACGGCTTGGCTTGGAATCCCGCCAACCTCGTCGAACTGCCGCGACTTGCCGCGCAGTTGTTGATGATTGCCCGCGTCATGCGGGTGCGCTCGATGCTGCAAATGAGTCGGCAGTTGTTTTTTGCCGGGGTCGGCGGCTTCGACACCCATGACAACCAGTTGACCGACCAAGCGCCCCTGATGGCCGACCTGTCGCAGTCGCTGCTGGCGTTCTACCAAGTGCTGGACAACCCCGCCTTCAATCTGGGCACTCAGGTCACCACCTTCACCGCCTCGGAGTTCGGTCGCACCCTCACCAACAACGGCGACGGCACCGACCACGGCTGGGGCGGCCATCATTGGGTGATCGGAAACTCGGTACGCGGCGCGCGCATTTATGGACGCATGCCCAATCTATCGGCCAGCGAAAGCAATCCTGATAACGCCGGCTGGGGGCAGATCATTCCGACCCTGTCAGTCGATCAGTACGCCGCCACCCTGGCCACGTGGTTTGGCCTGGCGCCAGCGGATCGCGACGAGATTTTTCCCAATTTGGTGCACATGAATGGGCCGCTGTTGTCGGTGGCTGGGCCGAATCTGGGATTCATGAACGCGATTTGAGCAACGCCGGTTCGTCGGCCGTGGCGCGACAAAGCAAGTAGCCCGAATGCAGCGTCAGCGGAATCCGGGGCCTTCGGGAAGATGAGATTTTTTGCCGCCCTCCCCGAGTGGCGGCCTTCGGCCTACATCCGGGCTACGTGCTGGGGATCGGCTGGCGTACCGTCAAAAAAATCGACCACACCTGTATCCAACGAATACTCGGCACCCACCACCAGCAGATCACCGCGCTCGATCAAGCCCTCCAGAAAATCCGATCCGCGCCGCAACTGATTGGCGGCGATACGCACATTCGCCCGCACGGCCTGATGCAATAGGCGTTCGGGATCGTGCCGAAGCTCGGTTGCCAATAGCGGTTCAACCGCAGGTCGAATGCGCTCAACGATCGAGCCGACGTGACGCCACTGGTGCACGGTGGGTTTGAGGATTCCCTCGAGTGTGGCGATCACCGCGCCGCAGCGTGAATGCCCGAGCACCACCACCAATCGCGTGCCGAAGCGTTCGACCGCAAACTCGACACTGCCGATCTGCGACGGCGCTACGATGTTGCCGGCGATTCGAATCACGAACAGATCGCCCAAACCCTGATCGAACACGAACTCGGCCGGCACTCGCGAATCCGAGCAACCCAGCACGATGGCAAAAGGTTCTTGCCCGGCGGCCAATTGGCGACGGCGTGCGCGATCCATCGGATTTTGATCGCTGCGCAGATCGTCGACGAAGCGCAGGTTGCCTTCGCGGAGTCGTTGCAGGGCTTCGATGGCGGGAATCATGCGTGTTGCGCTTCCTTCGGGTGACTCAGTCGACCGTGACTGCGGCGCGGATGATCGCCTAAGCGTCAGCCATAAGTCTCAAACATCCGTTTGCCATTCGGATTGCCATGCTTGCGATACCGTCAGCTGGCTATACTCGACCGCACGCTGGCGAAGGGGGATTCAAGCCGCCAGCACTCCTTTGAAACCCGACCGCAGGACTCACCATGCCGATCAAATCGTCGCGCCTTGAAGCCCTTGTCTGCCTGCCGCAAAAGGCCACACCCGCGCAGCGTGAGGAGCGCCAGTTTCAGCTCTCGTTGGCACGCACCTCCTACAACTACATGCGCTCCTATCTCGAAGGTGTGCCGATGTCGGCGGACTTGCCGAAGGGCGAAGGCTTCAGTCTGGCATTCGAAGCGCAGGTGTTGAAGGTGTTCGGTCCGATGACTGAAAACTTCACCAAAGTCGTCCTCAGTCTGCTCGAACGCGAACTGCAAAGCGACCTGCCGACCGTGGCCTTTCAGAATCTGTTGCAGGCGTTCGAGACCTTGATGAAGGACTTCAGCCTGCTGCATCCGCGCCGCGATATGGCCGAACTGCAGGCCGTTCTCGACGCCTTGGCAGCGCTGCCCAAGGCGCTGGAGAATCTGGCCAATTTGCCTAAAGATCTGGAGCAGATGGCGGTTGGCCTGCGCGAAGTCTTTGCGGAGTTCATCCGCACCGGACCTACTGCGTTCCTGAAGTCATCCCTGTTCGACATGCTGACTCACGATCCGGGCCGCGACTATCTGCAAGCGCAGAGCATTGCCGATTACGAAGCGCAGTTCGATCTGTTGCCGCAACCGACCATGCTGCGTCTGCAACAGCAAAGCTGGATGCCCCCGCTCGATGCGGTCAATGGCGAGAAGCCGTGTTTGCAGGACTGGTTTTTCGGTTGGCTGCAGACCGGTGGTTTCAATACCACCAACCTGCGTGGCGTCGTCGCTTCCGTGCCATCCGGCAGCCAGGCGGTCGCCTTGAGCGCCCTGCAAGCCAAGATGCCGATCACCGACGCCATCCTGCAAAACGTGCTGAACGACGTCAGCATCACCTTGCAGGAAGCGATCAGCGCGCAACGCCTGTATGTCTGCGACTTCGCTCAGTTCGCGGGTGCGACCGCCGACATCCTGCACGGTGAACAACGCTACATCACCGCGCCGATCGCACTGTTCTATTGGAATCCGACCCCGCCGCCCGGTTATCCGCCGTCAACGAAAGGCGTCTTGCAGCCGATCTGCATCCAGTTGGCGCAGGCGTTTGATGCCGAAGCCGCGCCAATCTTCACTCCCAACGACTGCGCGCACGCCAACGATCCCAATCGTTTGAAGTGGCGAATCGCCAAGTACATCGTCAACGTCATCACCGCGATCCAGCACGAGGCCGTGGCGCATCTGGGCGACTGCCATTTGATTGTCGAACCGATGGTGGTCGCTGCGCATCGGCAGCTGTCCGAGCAGCATCCTTTGCTCAAGCTGCTGATCCCGCATTTCCGCTTCACCATCAACATCAACGACGACGCGATCCACAGCTTGATCGTGCCCGGCGGCGTGGTCGCGACCAATGTCGGTCCGTCCATCGAATCCACCCGTGCCCTGATCGCCAGCGCGCATCGGGCCTGGCGCTGGGATGACAACAATCCTGATCGAGTTTTCCATCTGCGTGGCGTGGATGCGCTGCCCGCTTTCCCATTCCGCGATGACACCCTGCTGCTGTGGCAAGCGACCCGTGACTTTGTCAGTGCCTACCTGCGCAGCTATTACGGCAACGATCAGGACGTACGCGAGGACGACGAGTTGCAGGGCTTCATCAACGAATTGGTATCGCCGCTTTACGCCGGATTCAAGGGCCTGAATGGCCTGAAATCAGTCGACGAGGAACACGGCAAGGTGCAGATCGACAGCCTCGATTATCTGGTCGAGATCGTCGCCCACATCATTTACCTCGCCGGCCCGCAGCATGCATCGGTCAACTACGCGCAGTACCCGTTGATGTCCTACATGCCCTCCGTCGCGGGCACCATCTATCACGCGATGCCGACGCGCAGCACGCAGCTGAAATCGATCGACGACTGTCTGGCCTGGTATCCGCCGCTGGATGTGGCGCTGTACACGTTCTCGTTCGAGTACCTGTTGAGCAGCGTGCAGTTCGACACCTTCGGCCACTACGACGCCGATCCACGCACGCCCTACTTCACCGAGCCACACATTCAGTCGCTGGCTGCGGACTTCCGCGATGCCTTGGCATTGATCGAAATCGAGATCCGCAAACGCAATCAGACACGGCCCATTCCCTACCCGTATCAATTGCCGTCGCAGATTCCGAACAGCATCAGTATTTGAATTGGGCGTGCTGGTGGCCGGAGAAATTCCCGGCCTCCAGTGTCCAAGCCATGCAAACGGCGAACTTCCGCTGCCTTCGGCTGCGCTTCAACAGTCACAATTCGATCTGAGCAGACCAAGCCATGCAGGACAACCCGTTCGCGCCACCCACTTCTGCGTTGGCCGACCCACCCACGGCGCCGGGATCGTCAGCAAAAGCAGTGCTGTTTGGCCTCGGAGCCGACATCGGTGGCACGTTGGTGTTCAGCATCGTAATTGGGATTGGCTACGGCATTTACGTGGTCGGAACGGGAAAGACGGACACAGAAATCGAGCAGGCATTTTCCGACTTGCCATCGCACACTTGGCTTTCGGTCATTGGCTTGCTCGTGGGCGTGGGCTTTTCTGTACTCGGTGGCTACGTGTGTGCGCGCATTTCGCGCCGCTCCGACTACCAGCTCGGGTTCGTCCTCGGCACGCTTTCAGCGATTTCGGGCCTGCTGCTGTCGGACCCCTCGCATTCCCCGTCGTACATGGTTGGACTCACAGTCCTGACGCTTGCAGCCGTCTTGCTGGGAACCAAACTCGGGAAGCCCGACAAGCTTGTCGAAGTTCAAAACCGATAGGTCAGCTCGACGCCCAATTGCCTGCCTTCACCGCGATTGTCCTGCACCAGCCCGAGAAAATTGATCAGGTCGAAACGCGTGTTGCTGTAGCCGCGGTCGGTGAGGTTCTTGCCCCAGATCGCAGCGACCCAGGGGCCGGTCTGGTAGGCGAGGCGACCGTTCCACAGGGTGTAGCCGGCTTGTTTGGTGTACGGATTCTGGTTCTGGTCGAAAAAATACTCGGACTGATAATTGCCGTTCAACTGCATCAGCAGATCGCCATCTGCAACTGACAGCCGATAGTCGACGAAGCTGTTGAGGTTCCATTTCGGCGTAAACGGCAGGCGGTTGCCGCGTACTACTTCGCCACCGGCAATCACGAATTCTGCCAGTTCGGCCTTCGGCATCCAGCCGATGCCAAACCGGGTCTCCAGCGCCTGCGTCGGCCGCCAGGTCAGCTCCAACTCGCTGCCATACAGGGTCGACTCACCAACATTGTCGAGCAGTTGCAGAGGCGGCGCATTGGGCACGCTGGAAGGCGTGTTCATGAACACCTGCTGGTCCTGATAGTCATAGTAGAAAATCGAGAACTGCAGGCCGGCATTGTGGGCGTTCCAATAGATATTGCCGCCGGCCTCGAAGGCATCCAGCGTTTCGCTGCCGTATTCGTTGCGCTGTGCTTCTTCGGCACTGAAGGCAATGGCGCCGTTGTAGCCACCGCTCTTGAAGCCGCGGGCGACGCTGATCCAGGTGTTGAAATCCTTTGACCAGCGGTGATTCAAGGCGACCTTGCCGGAGACGTTGTCATCCTTCAGGCGCCCGCCCACGTTCCATGCCGGAAATTCAGCGCCAATGTCATCGCCGACGGCAGTGGGCACATTGACGGCGCCCAAGGCGCGATACTCGGTCTGCTCGCGGGTGTAACGCAAGCCCGTGGTGAGCACGGTATCGGCGCCCAGGGAAAGGTCGAGGTTGGCAAATGCCGCCTGCGATTCCGGGTCTATGGTGTTGTCGTAAAGAATCTTGACCGCGTTGCTGAACAACGCGGGCGACGCACGAAAATCGCGGAACAAGTCGATGAAAAAATCCTGCGTCAGCGATTCATCGGACGCGTAGACACCGCCGATGAAATAACCGCGATCAAACTCGCGGTGATAACGAATCTCCTGGGTGAACAACTCGGTGTCGACCTGCAACGAGCCTTCGGCAAATCGGGACGGACTCGCATCCGCATTGTAGAAATGCAGGCGTTCCAGCTGGTTCACGCTACTGACGGCGGCCAGATAGCTGTGCTCGTCCAAGCGGTAGATCAGATTGAGATCCGCGCCCCAACTCTTGGTGCGATGCGGACTGCCACCGTTGGTCTCACTATTGACCGCCACGTCATCGAGGTCATTGCTGCCGACGTTGAAACCGAAAATGTCGGTGCACAGAGTGCTACCTGCATCACGCGGCGCGCACAACACGGCCGGTCGGCCGCTGGAAGGATCGGCCAACTGGCTGAAGACGCCAATATGGCGAACCGGCTTGGACACACCGCTCCAGTCTTCGACGTGCAGTTTTGCGAAAACTTCCACTGGCTCCCAATCGGCGAGTAACGACAAACGCGCTTCGGTCTGTCGCAGACCGGGGCGCGGCGCTGGCGCATGCAGGTTGTTGAGGTCGTAATCGTAACGTTGATCGTCCACGGCCAAGCGCATCGCCACCGCTTCATTGACCGGCAAATTGAAAGCACCGCCGAACGTCCTCTGCGCGTGCTCGCCGATGCCGGCACTGACATAACCGCCAAATTGCTGCTCGGGCCGGCGCGTGTTGATCAACAATGCGCCGCCGGTGGTATTGCGACCGAACAAGGTCCCTTGAGGGCCACGCAAGACTTCGACGGTATCGATATCGTAAAGATTGGTCAGGTGGAAATTGGCCGTGCCACCACCGACGTTGTCGACATAGACGCCAATCGGCGACGTGGTGGAGGTGTTGTAGTCGACGTTGCCGACACCGCGAATATTGATCGCCGGCGTCGTGCCGTCGGCGGTGTTCTTGGTGATGGTGACGTTGGCCGCTTGACCGTTCAGCTCGCTGGTGTCCTTGATGCCCTGCTGCTCCAGCGCGTCACCTTCCACGATGTGCAGGGACACCGGCACCTCGGCAGGCGCCTGCACGCGCTTCTGCGCGGTGACTTCAACGACATCGAAACGCTTGATGGTTTCGGCATCGGCGGGCGACGCGATTTCGTCGCAAGCGCCCACCGCGGGCAGCAGAGTTGCCAGCAAGGCAAGCCAGCAAGGCCGTCGCAGTCGAGCGGTGTTTATTAACTTTTCGCTATTTTTTCGGCGTTTCATCCGCCGATGATACGACTACTGCAGGGTTTCTATTGTTGCGTTTCGTAATGGCAATATTGGGCGCGTCCCTGCCTCTTGGCGCGGTACAGGGCTTGGTCGGCTTGCGAAATCAGGTCGGTGATCGAGTTGTCGTCAGTGATCGGCATGGTGCAAATCCCGATACTCAAGCTGATCGTGTCGCCCACCGGTGAATTCGCGTGCGGTATGCGCTTGGCAGCCAGATTGCGCAGGCAAGACTCCGCCACGCGTTCTGCCGCATCGGCTTCGGTATCGGGCAAAAGAATGGCGAATTCCTCGCCACCATAGCGCGCCACCACGTCAGTCGCCCGACTCGCGACCTGTTGCAACGATTGCGCCACGGTGGTGATGCAGCCGTCACCCTGCAGATGGCCGTAGTGATCGTTGTATTGCTTGAAATGATCGATATCGAGCATCAGCAGCGACATCGGCTGGCCGCTGCGCAATCCGCGCCGCCATTCCGCCGTCAATCGTTCATCGAAGAAACGTCGATTGGCGATGCCGGTGAGGCCGTCCTTCAGGCTCATCTGACGCAGCTCTTCGGTGCGCTGCGAGACTTTCTCTTCCAGGCTTTCATATAACCTGGCGTTGACCAGCGAGATGGCCGCCTGGGCACTGAGCAATTCCAGGGTTTGTTGTTGCCGCGCGGTAAACGCGTTTTCCAGCAGGCTGTTTTCCAGATAGATGAGGGCGACGAGCTTGCCCTGGGTGACCACCGGCAGACAGATCACCGACTTCGGCTGCCGTGCCTGCAGATATTGGCTGTTGGAAAAGCGCTCGTCGGCGGCGGGATCGTTCAACACCAGCGTGGTGCGAGTGAGCCGCACGTATTCGATCAGAGCGTTCGGCAAGCGCGGTTTTGCATCGGCCGAATACTCGGACAAGCGCTTGCTGATGCGTTGGCTGTCTACCCGACGGCCATCGACCAAACCACCTTCGGCCTCGACGATCAACTGTTCGTCATCGTGCAAGACGATGGCACCGCGTTCAGCGCCGGCGTTCTCCAACAACACCGCCAACATTTTTTGCAACAGCGAGTCGAGCTGGATTTCCTTGGCCAGCAATTGACTCGCTTTCAGCAGGGAATGCAGATCAAGCAGACCCGTTTGCTCCGACACGTTGCGAAAGGTGGAGGTCTTTGCCGCTGCCGGCTGCCGATATTCCAGCAAGCGGAACGTGGTGTCCTGCCATTGCGCTTCCAGCCGCCTGCACTTGGCCACAGCGCCCCAGCGCTGGTAGTGGAAGTAGGCGTCGCGGATGAAATGATTGGCCAACTGACGCTGGTTCTGGTCCAGCCAGAAGCCGGCATAGAGTTCACTCGCCAGCGCTTCGGAGGCCGGGTAATTGGCTTCCTTGGCTTCATCCAGGGCTTGCGCATACAAGTCCATTGCCGCCCGCCCATCGCCGCGCGCGCGCGCGTCCTCGGCTGCCAGCAACAAATAGCGATGGCGAAAATTCTCTTTGCAGCCCTGCGACCACTGCTCGAAGCGGGCGAGATACGGCTGCGCCGCCGCCTGCTGCTGGGCAAAGGCGTCTGCATCGGCAAACTCCGGCCGTAACAATCCCAAGGCGGTGTAGAAGTTTGCTTCAACCCAAGACGGACCATCGGGCAAACACTGTCCGACGATGGCGAGTTTGGCCGAAAACTGCTGCCACAGCTCTCGGTCCCCCAGCAGATAGGCGTGACGAATCATCGCGCTGGTGTACAGCGCCAGCGGAATACTCGGGGTTGCGTAATCGCCATCGAAATAGGCGCTGGCGCTGCACTCAGGCGTATCAAAGCTCAGCGGATGCAGCGACTTTCCGGCCAAGGCTTGTGCCGGCAGCAAGACACCGTAACGGAGCATGGCTTCGGTGTTCGGTTGGCGACTGCGTTGCAAAAACTTCAAGCCGCGTTCGCATTCGCTCTCCAGTTCCTCCAAGGCAACGCCTTGCACGAACTTGTTGACCGAACGCAGCAGCGCGCAAAAACCCGCCGACAGCGGATTGATCCCTGCGTGACCCAGTTCAAGGCCTGCTTGCAGATAGCCGAAGGTATTGCTGAGCGGCTCGCCCCAATGTTGGTAGAACGCCGGGTAGTACTGATAGACGGTCAGGCGGAAATAGGTGTTGTTGCGCTGTTCGGCCATGCTCATGGCTAGCTGGCCCATGCGGTAACAGGCGGGATAGGGCTTGCCCGTCACCGACATTGCAGTCATGTAGGCGATGTAACCGACACAGCTGAGGTCGCACTGGCCGTGGGCCAAACTACGCTGGACCATACGGCATGCATCCACCACAAACGCCGAAAAACGTCCCGTCTGATAGGTGGAATAGCTCAGCGCGAAGTAGATGCGCATTTCCAGCAATACCTCGGGCGAGGTCATTTCCTCTGCCCGCAGCAATTGGGCGTGTTCGACCTGCGCCAACATCTGCTCGGTACGTTCAAACTCAAGCGGAAACTGTTCGCCCGCCTCGGCTTCGGTGGCCGGAAATGCGCCGCCCAACAAGTCCAATGCGAATAACAACACCGCATAGGACTCAGTAAACCGACCTTGAATATGGAACTGGTCGACCTGAACCAGACACAGAGTGACCTTCGCGATGACATCGCTGGAAGCGGCAATGCCTTCGGGATACAACCGCTCGGCCTGCTCGAAATTGCCTGCCAGATATTCGGCTTCGGCGAGTTCACGGTAGATCAGCAAGGTCTGCGCGGTTTGCGTCAGCCATGCATCCGGCGGGAGCAGCGCCTTCGCCTGCCGCAACAAACTGACCGCAGCCGGCAATGCCGAAGCGCCCTTGGCGCGCATGCCACCGCGAATGTTCAGCTCCAGCAAGCGCGCGCGCTCAGTCGCATCGGTGATCAACGCCACCGCCGGATTGAGATGATCAAGAATGGTGAACAGTCGCTCGTCGAGTTCAGCCGCCGAGCTGCTGGCCAACAACAGGCGTCCGCTGCGCAACTGCATGACGGCGCGCTCGCCGTCGGCGATCAGACCATATGCGGCTTGTTGCACCCGATCATGCAGAAAGCGATATCGAGAGGCTTGCAGTTTTTCTTCGTTCTGGGTGAATTTGTAGTCTTCGGAAAGCGGCAACAACATGCCGGCTTCCAACGCTGGCCACAACATCGCGGCGGTCTGGCCAGCATCGTTGCCACCGACCGCCATCAACTGCCGCATGTCGAAACTATCGCCCAAATGCGCGGCCAGGCTGATCAGGCGCTGGGTGTCAGCATGCAGCGTGCGCAGCTTTTCCAACATCAACTCGACGACGTTATCGGTCATCCCGCGTTGGCGAATCTGGATGATGTTCCAGCGCCAGGCGCCTTCGCTGCGGACGTAATGGATCTCGCCACTCTGTTGCAGGGTGCTTAGAAATTGGCCAAGGAAAAACGGATTGCCTTGGGTCTTTTCCAGACACAGATTGGCCAGTGGCGCGACCTCGCTGGTGTTGCTGTGCAGGGTGTCGGCGACCAACTGACTGACGTGCGCGATTTCCAGGTTGCGCAACCACACATGCTCCACCGGCCCCTGAACTCGCTCCAGCGCCTTGACCATCAGGCTCAAGGGATGTGCATCGTCGACTTCGTTGTCGCGATAGGCGCCGATGATCAAGGTGCACAAGCCGGTGTCTTCGCTCAGCAAATGCTCGATCAGCTTCAGGGTCGGCGCATCAGCCCACTGCAAATCATCCAGAAACAGCACGAGAGGGTGCGCGCTGGATGACAGCGCACGCACAAACTGGGTGAATGCGATCTGGAAACGGTTCTCGTTTTCGGCGGGTGGCAACACCGGCAATGGGGGCGGCGCTCCGATCAACAGGGTCAGGTTGGGGATCAGATCGCTGATGACCGCCGCGTTTGCGCCCAACGCACCCAGCAACTGCGCCTTCCAATACTGGCGCCGCTGCTCGCCTTCCACCGCCAACTGGCGCAACAGTTGGGAAAAGGCCTGAGTCAGCGCCGAGTAGGGTTGATTGCGGCTGTACTGGTCGCACTTGCCGCGCAAGAAATAGCCGCGTTTGGCGACGATGGGCCGATGCAGCTCATTGACCAGTGCCGTCTTGCCGATGCCCGAATAACCACTGATCAGCAGCAGCTCGGCTCGCCCATTGCTGACCCGCTCAAATGCGGCCCCAATCGCGTCGATCTCTGCTTCACGGCCATACAGCCGATTGGCGATGCAGAAGCGCTCCGGAATGTCCGTGGTCGCCAGTTGAATAGGCTCGATACGGCGATAACGGTTCCATTGCTGCAGGCAATTGCCCAGATCGGTGTGCAGCCCGAAACTGCTCTGGTAGCGATCATCCGGCGACTTCGCCAGCAGCTTCTGCACGATGTTCGAGATCGGCTCCGGAATCGCCGGATTCACGAAATGCAGGGGCGACGGCATGATCGCGATCTGCGCGTGCAACAAGGTCATCGGGTCGTCGGACTGGAACGGCGTGCGTCCACAGAACAACTCGTACAAGGTCACCCCCAGCGAATACAGATCGCTGCGGTAGTCGACCTCAAGATTGGTGCGCCCGGTTTGTTCCGGCGACATGTACTCCAGCGTCCCGCGCAGCAGGTGCTCCTGGCCGGGTCGTTGGGCGTGGCTCAGGCGTGTCGAAAGGCCAAAGTCGCAGAGCTTGAGCTTGAGCCCGGCGACGTCGACCAGTACGTTCTTGGACGAGATGTCGCCGTGTATCAATTGGTGCTGATGCACCGCACTGATCGCCGAGGTCAGCTGCATCGCCAGCTGCAAGCGATCCGCCAACTCGAACTGCTGGCGATCAGCCAGCTGCGACAGATTGGCCGAGCCAAAGTCTTCCAGCACCAGCACCAGCCCATGATCCACCTGGGCCAGCGCCAGCGATTGGATCACCCACTCGGATTGAATGGACTGCAACACCGCATGTTCGTGCTGCCAGCGCGCGCACAGATCCAGCGAAGGATGGCGACTGTTCTGGTACTTGAGGACGACGCGCTCGCCAAGATCGGATTCGGCACGCGCCACGACGGTCTCATCGACCGCATAGATCACTTCCTTGATGGTGTAACCAGCCAGTCTCATGGCTGGATTCTAGTCGATCAAACCAGGCACTACCGGTTTGTCCGTCGGTAATCGACAAAGCGAAATGCGTGCGGATGACGGCTATCGGCGGGATGCTCGACGCTTGCCTCGATTTGCCACTGCGAAGCCTCGAAGTCCGGAAAAAATGCGTCTGCCCCTTCCACCATGGTGTCAACGTGGGTGAGATACATGTGCTCGGCGTATTGAAGACACACCGTATAGATCTCGCCACCACCGATCACGAACAAGGTCTGTGCATCGCCGCATGCAGACCGTGCTTCGTCCAAGCTGCCGACGACCTGCATGCCGGACACGGGAGTGATTGCTTGCCTGGTCAACACAAGATTGAGTCGGCCAGGCAAAACACGACCGAGCGACTGCGCGGTCTTGCGCCCCATCAAGATCGGGTGGCCCAGGGTGAGCGCCTTGAATCGCTTGAGGTCATCGGGCAAATGCCACGGCATCGAGTTATCCCGCCCAATGGCGCGGTGACAATCCAAGGCAGCGATGAGGACGATGGCCGTCACTTCAAACGGCCACCGGCGCTTTGATTGGCGGATGCGGTAGGTAGTCCTGCACCTCGATGTCCTCAATGCGGAAGGCGAACAAGTCGCTGACTTCTGGATTGAGAACGAGCTTCGGCAGCGCGCGCGGCTCACGCTGCAATTGTGTGCGCGCCTGTTCGAAGTGATTCGAATACAGGTGCGCATCACCCAAGGTGTGCACAAAATCGCCGACCGCCAGGTTCGATACCTGCGCGACCATGTGCGTAAGCAAGGCGTAACTCGCGATATTGAAGGGCACACCAAGAAAAATGTCCGCCGAGCGCTGATACAGCTGGCAACTGAGCTTGCCGTTGGCGACGTAGAACTGGAACAGCGCGTGGCAAGGCATCAGGGCCATGCGCTCCAGCTCGCCCACGTTCCAGGCCGAGATCAGCAGTCGACGCGAGTCAGGATTGCGCTTGATCTCGTCCAGCAGCCAGCGGATCTGATCGATCTCGCGACCATCCGCTGTGCCCCAGGAGCGCCATTGGCGACCGTAAACCGGGCCCAGCTCACCGTTCTCATCAGCCCACTCGTCCCAGATGCTGACACCGTGTTGATGCAAGTAGGCGGTGTTGGTGTCGCCGCGCAGGAACCACAGCAACTCGTGGATGATCGAGCGTAGATGCAGCTTTTTGGTGGTGACCAAGGGAAAACCCGCCGCCAGATCGAAGCGCATTTGCCAACCGAACACCGAGCGGGTACCGGTGCCGGTGCGATCTGCTTTCTCGGTACCGTGATCGAGCACATGGCGGAGCAAGTCGAGGTACGCGCGCATCAGATCAAGCGGACATGATCGCCGTATTTGGCGAGGGTGGTATCGCGAGTCAGCAATGTCATTGGCTCTGAGCGCGCTTGAGCGACCAGCATGCGGCCAAACGGGTCGCGGTGGATGGGGGGCAATTCCAGCACTGCGACGGCGTGCTGCGAGGTGATGTCCAGCTGCAAGAATCCCGCTTGCCTTGCACCGACCACGATCGCTTTTGGCGGGGGCGGCATGTCGGACCGACCGGTCGAAGATTTGATCGCGATCTCCCAAATGCTGGCCACGCTGAAATACACACTATGGCTTGCGTCTTCGATTTGCTGCTTGGCTTGCTCTGAAAGACGGGCAGGATCCAACAGCGCCCACAGCAGCACCTGGGTATCGAGCAAAAGGTTCATTTGGGGAAAATGTCGCCCTTTTCAAAGAGATCAATGATTTCCTCGGACGTCGGTTCCTCCAACCAGTCAGGCAAAACCCATTGTCCAGCCATTGCGCCCAGTCGACGTTTCTCCATTGGCTTGACGCCCACCAGACGTGCCACCGGCTTGCCCGCACGGGCGATGGTGACTTCTTCACCACGCTCAACGCGTGCAAGCAGCTGCGAGAGCTGGGTTTTTGCCTCATGGACATTGACGGTGGCGGACATGGTCAGGCTCACTTAGTCGAGTTAGCTAAGATTACTCGCTTCGCCGGTGACACTCAAACAGTTGCCTCATATTCTCGGAAATCAGCGGCGCAAGCACCCACTCTCACGACACTGTGCGCAAGCAAGGTGCGCGCCAAGATAACCACAACAGCCACACGCCAACAGCAAGCAAGGGCAGACAAAGCAACTGCCCCATGGTCAGCCAACCAAACGCGAGAAAACCAAGCTGAGAATCCGGCTGACGAACAAACTCCACCGCGATGCGTTGAACGCCATATAGCACTGCAAACCAGCCCGCCACCGCGAATCGTTGCCTTGGCTTGCGGGAGTACAACAACAGGATAGTTCCCATGAGCAGCCCTTCCAACGCCGCTTGGTAGAGTTGCGAAGGATGTCGCGCGAGCCCGTCCAAGGCACCACTGGCTGCAGCGGCACGCAGGGACTCCACGCTCATGCCATGGAACTCGGCCGGCAACGAGGCCGGAAAAATCATCCCCCAGGAGACGTCGGTTGTGCGTCCCCAGAGTTCACCGCCGATGAAATTGCCGATGCGGCCCAAGCCCAGCCCAATCGGAATCAGGGGCGCCACAAAATCCAAGGTATCGAAGAGGTGGCGAGCATGCACGCGCGACCACCACAGCAGCGCAACCATGACGCCGAGCAAGCCGCCATGGAAGCTCATGCCGCCATCCTTGATCCGCAGCAGCATCATCGGGTCACGCAAGAGGTCGGCAAACGCATAGAACAGGACGTAGCCTATGCGACCGCCCAGCACCACCCCCAACATTCCGTAGAACATGAGGTCGCTGTAAGCGTCTTCGCTCACACCCGGAAAAAAACCCGCCCGAATGCGCTGGCGCCCGACCCACCATGCCAGCACGAATGCCAACAGATACATCACGCCATACCAATGAATGCCGTGTGGCCAGAACGGCAGATGCACGGCAATCGGGTCTATCGAGTGAATCCAGGGCATGGCGGAAGACGGGACTGGGGACTGGGGGTGAAGCGGCGCGCTTGCAAACCACAGGTTTGCGCGCCGCTGAACGCCTGAGCGCTAAGCGCGAAGGCCGGGGAAGGGAATCGGGACCCGCGACTAGAAACTACACTGGAACTGGAACTGGACTCCTAAACGGGCAGCACGCGGCAAATGTAACCCTTCAGATAGTCGGTCTCCGGAATGGCGGCCTGGATCGGATGATCGGGCGACTGTTGCAACTGACTCAACACCTGCACTTGCCGATCCAGATGCCGCCCGCCGGCGTTGATCGCCTCCAGCAGCGCCGGCCGACCCATGTGATAGCTGCAGGATGCGGTTACCAGCAAACCATCCTTTGCCAGCACCTGCATCGCCGCTTCGTTGAGACGGCGATAGCCCAGCGAACCTTGCTTGAAGTCCTTGCGCTTCTTCACGAAAGCGGGAGGATCGACAATGACCACATCCCAACGCTCACGTTGCGCGCGCGCGGCCTTCAAATACTCAAACACATCGCCGCGCTCGCCGCGCACCTTGGCGGCGAGACCATTGTCGGCCGCATTGCTGAGCACCGCCGCGATCGCATCAGCCGACGAGTCGACACAGGTCACTTCGCTGGCACCAGCTTGCGCGGCTCGCAAGCCCCAGGCACCCACATACGAAAACAGATCAAGCACTCGCGCGCCCTTCACCCATGGCGTCATTGCCTCGCGATTGCTGCGCTGATCGTAAAACCAACCCGTCTTTTGCCCACCGATGATGTCGATGGCGAACTGCAAGCCGGCTTCACGCACCATGACGCGCTGTGGCAACTCGCCGGCGGCAATTTCGACGTAGCTCGTCAAACCCTCGATCTCTCGCGCGCTGCTGTCGTTCTTCCATACGATGGCAGCAGGCTTCAGCGCCGCGATCAGCGCGTCAATCACGACGCCCTTCAAGCGCTCCATGCCGGCGCTGGTGGCTTGCGCCACCAACACATCACCAAATCTGTCGACGGTCAATCCGGGAACGCCATCGCTCTCGCCAAACAGCAATCGATAGTAGGGCTCGCCATAGAGGCGCTCGCGCAGCGACAAGGCAACGTTCAGCCGGTGCACCAGCAGCGAGCGATCCAGCACATGGCAGCCGCGATCCATCAATCGCGCGCAGATGAGACTTGCCGGATTGATGTAGCCACTGCCCACGGCATGGCCACCGGCATCAAGAATATTGACCGGATCACCAGCGGCAAACTTGTCCAGCGGTGAGCGCTTGGTATCGACTTCGTTGCTGAACACCCAAAGGTGGCCGGCGCGCAGACGTTTGTCTTCACCGCGACGCAAGAACAACGGCGGATAGTCCGGCAGGGAAATGGTCATGAGATTGTTGATCCAAAAATCGAGCCGATCAGGCTCTTGCTTCCTCCCCCGAGGTTGGGAGAGGGCGGGGGAAGGGCAAAGAGTGATGCTGACGGTTGTAGCGACGGCAACTCTTCAACAATGGAACTGGAATCGCGCGAAGGCCGCCAACGGGAACAGATCCGAATGTTCAGTAAAGACGCGGTCGACGCGAGAGCATGTTGAGGACTTCAACCCCGACTGAAAACGCCATCGCAAAGTAGAGGTAGCCGCGCGGAATGTGAAAGCCGAAACCATCGGTAATCAGGGCGACACCCACCAGGATGATGAACGCCAGCGCGAGCATTTTTACCGTGGCATGCCGATCAATGAAATCACCGATCACATTGGAGAAGGCAATCATCACGCCGACCGCGATGATGATCGCCGCCACCATCACTGGAATCCACTGCACCATGCCGACCGCGGTAATCACCGAGTCCAGCGAAAAGACGATATCGATGACCGCGATCTGCAGGATCACGTGCATGAATACCGCCGACGGTCGTGTGCCGATTTCGGCTTCGTCGGGATAGCCTTGGATCGTCTCGCGGACTTCCAGACCTCCCTTGATGAGCAAGAACAATCCGCCGCCGATCAACACCAGATCGCGGATGGACATGGGATTGCCAAACAGACTGAACAAGTCGCGCTGCATGCTCGCCAAAAACGCCAGCGACAACAGCAACAAGATTCGCGAAACACATGCCAGAGCGAGGCCAAACTTGCGCGCGGATGGCCGACGATCCGGCGGCAACTTGCTGACCGCAATCGAGATGAAGACGAGATTGTCCACGCCGAGCACGATTTCGAGCACGGTGAGGGTGAACAGGGCGACCCAAGCCTCCGGGTTAAAGAGCAATTCCAAAGTCAGCCTCAGCCGTTGACCAATGCGGGCAGCAAATAACGAGGTGCGAGCAACAGGCCCCACACCAGCAGCACGTTGAGCATCAAAACAAAAACCGCGGCTGAACCCATGTCCTTGGCGCGTCCGGCCAACTCATGGTGCTCTGCGCCGTAGCGTTCGATGAGAGCTTCCACTGCTGAGTTCAGCAGCTCAGCACTCAATACCAACAACAGCGAGCCCACCAGCAACACTTGCTCAACGCTCGTCTGCCCCAGCCAAAGCCCGGCTGGCGCCAGAACGAGCAAGAGATATACCTCAAGGCGAAACGACGCCTCGTGATACCAGCAGGCCCGCAGCCCCTTGAGCGACCAGATGGTGGCGTTGATGACACCGCGCGGCCCGCGCGGAATCATACTGCCCGCGCTATCGGCCACAGCACGTTGCCTGGCCTGAGCAAGCGCCAACAGAGAGCGACACATTCAGAAGTAGCAGAACGCGCATTGCGCAGCGAAATTCTCAGGGTGCCGGAATCGGCGGGCGTCATGATGACGTTGACGGCGCCTTGGAACAAGCGTGCGGGCGATCAACCCCGCTGACAACCCGATCAAAGGCGGGTCTCGGGCCGAGCGCAAGTCCGCCTAAAATGCCCGCCTCACTTCCAAAAGCAGTCGCCGCAAGGTTTCGGAGGAGGCGTCTCGGCGCTCAACGAACAGGGTGCTGCGCAAACTCCAGCCATTGTGCAAACCGTAGCCCACCCAAGGCATGGCGCCGCGGGCGAAGCTGTGGAACCACCAGTCGTCTTCATTGAAGGCTGCTTGCGCGGCATCGCGCTGAATGCGCTCGTAAGCAAAGCCCAGCTCCCAACCGGGCAGACTGTCGGCATCTCCATAGACCACGCTGCCACGCGCGCCATTCCGCTCATCATCGGCGCCGAGATTGCGCAGCAGATCCAGACGCGCGACCACCGCTTTTTCCCCGACCTGCCAGCGTCCGCCGAACTGCAGATCCAGCAATCGATAGTCGCTGGCCAATTGGTTACCAAACCGAAGATTGGTGCGCGTCAGCCCCTGCGCCGTGGCCTGACGCAGATCCGAAAAATCCAGATAGGCCAACTGTACATCGGCGGAAAAAGGGGCGCCTTCGTTGTAGGTCCACGCCAGTTGTGCGGCAGCAATCCGCGAGTCGTCTCCGTACAGATGATCGCCCGCGAAATAGCCTGCGGTCAGCCGCAGACCATCCGCACCGCGCAGCGACCACAGGTGATTGACGCTGAAACCCAGCGGTCGCAAGTCCGCGTCCCAGACCAAGGGCGTCAAGCTGAGTGGCATGGAAGACTTGCCCACGGTCAACGCTGTGTTTTCCGACGGCAGCCAGCGCACAAAAGCTTGATCCAGACCGACCGCATCGCTGCGTTCGTTGTCATTGTTGCGGCGGTTGTCGACATTGCTGCCGCTCGCCAGATTGACCTTGGCAGCCAGCGCATATTCCCAGTTGTCACCGGCACCGCGCCAACCTATCCGCAGGCGTCCGCGCAGGCGCTCAACGTCGTCGCGGGCCGAAAATCCGGTGACGCGATCGCCGCGCAGGGCGACGTCACCAAACAGGCCGTGGGTAGTTGCGATTGCCGACTCTTCCTCGTCCCAACCGGCCAACAAGGGATCGTCTTCCGCACCGCCCGTCTGCGCCATCGCCGCGCCGGTGCCCAACGCGCAGATGCAGGCGAACGCCAACCCATGGTCCCTCCCACTAAGCACGCAGCGCCTCCAGCTCACTGATGAGCGCGTCCAGACTGGCGTAGCGCTGCTCGCGGTCACGCGCAATGCAGCGCAGGATGATGGCTTCCAGTACACGCGGAATCTCTGGCCAGCTTGCCGAGGGTGGCGTCGGCGGCCCTTGCAATTGCGCGACGTAAAGCTCGACGGTCGTCGAGCCCTTGTAAGGCAACGTCCCCGAGAACATTTCGCACATCAACACGCCACAGGCGTAGATGTCGGCGCGGTGATCGACTTCTTCGCCCGCCAGTTGTTCCGGTGCCGAGTAGTGCGGCGTACCGACATACATTCCCGCTTCGGTTTGACCCGGTTCGGTACGTCGAATCGGCCTGGCGATACCAAAGTCCATCAGCTTGGCGTTGCCAGTGGCCTCCAGAATCAGATTCTCCGGCTTGATATCGCGATGCAGCACGCCCACTTCGTGCGCCGCACGCAGACCCGCGCACAGTTGCCGAGCAATTCGCAGAGCCGCGCTGTAGGGCACTCGCCCCGCTTGCGAGATCAGTTGCCGCAGGGTCATGCCGCGTACGTATTCCATCGAGATATAGGGCGAGCCCTGGAACTCACCGAAATCAAACGTGCGCAACACATTGGGATGGGTGATGCGACGTGCCAGCTTGAGTTCGCTCTTCAAGCGTTCCAACTGTTCGCCATCCAGCAATGCACTCGGCCGCAAAGTCTTGATCGCCACCACATCGTCCAGATCGAGATCGCGCGCCTTGTAGACCACGCCCATACCGCCGCTGCCCAGTACGGAGATGATCCGATAGCGTTTGTCGAAGGTGGCACCGGGGCGCAGGTCAAGTTGGCGCTTGCTGTCGCCGCCGGCTTGCGCAAGCGGCGTGCCGCTTACTTTCATCATCAGGGTCGGCATCGACCCGGCGGGCATGGCCAAGGCGTGCGGATCGGTGGGCATGTTGCCGGCCAGCTTGTCGGCGCTGATGCCGTAGAAAACGCTGCCGCTGCGCGCGCCCTTGATGCGTTCCACTGCCTGCGGCGTTGACAGATTTGGAAGTGCTTCGCCCAGCCCCCGCGTCAGCAGCACATGACCCGGCGGACAATCCGCCAACAGGGCTTCAATCTGACGCACGGGCAAGCCCATGGCCAGCGGAAAACTGCTGTCTCCGGCACCGCTGTTGCCGGTCAGGACGTCTCCGGCCGCCATCGCCGCCGCCGCTTCCGGTGAGGTCTGCCACACGGAGTTGAGCCAACGCAGGGCATCCAGCGATGCTGCATCATCACCGTCATTGAATGCGGTGAGCAGCCGCGAACCGTTGGCGAATATCACGCGGCCGCCGTAGTAGGCCGCGCGTTGGGCAAGTCGGTGACTCCAGGCATCGATCTCCGCCACCGCTTCGGCCGGCGTCTGCAGGTCGATGGCACTGCCCAATGTGCGCAGCTCCACGGCAATCAACAAGCGTTGATTGCGCTCGGGCTCGACCAATTCCGACGGTACCGAAACGCTGACTGCGCCTTGCACGGCTTCCTCCGCCGGGTCCGGCATCAAGCGTGAGAGCTGGGTGACGTAGGACTCGATATCGCGCTCACCGCGCAGGTCGGACAACAAGGAGTCGAAGGCCTGCGCCAGATCAGCCAATTCATCCTTGCCGCCGACGTTCAGCCGCGCCTGATAATCACCGGCGACTGCCGCCTTGGCGGCCGTGGCCATTTCAGTGAGTGGGCGCAAGCTGGCCTTGGCCAATAACAGGGAAAGTGGCAACGCGATGATCAGGGTGACCAAACCCGTGAGCGCGACCGAATTGACGATGGCGCGATACCCTGCCGATGCCTGTTCGACCGAGGTCAGCTGCAATGCCGTGCCGATTTCCGGACCGCCTTCCGGGTCCAACGGTTGCAATTGGCCAACCCAACTCGATCCTCCCAAAGGCAGCTCCACTCGGGGCACCACGCGACCATCGCGTACCGCACTGCTGAGCCCCGACATGTCACTGGCCATCGCTGCGCGCAGCGCCTCTAGGCTTTCGCCTTCTAGCGAGCTGCCAATGATTTCGACGCCCTCGTCGTTAGGCAGCAGAAAGGCGATGTCGGCGGCGCTGACGCGCCCCACTCGTTGCCCCAATCGATCATCTACCTGATTGGCGATGATAAGAAAGCCGATCAGGTCGGTGCCTTGTGCCAACGGCCAACTGGCGGCCTGGTAAAGCTTGCCTTCCAATCGCCAATAACCGCCTATCAGTGCCGGCGGGTCGATGGCCGAGCGCACAAAGGGATCGTCGGCAAAGTTCTGCGCAATCGCTTCGTATTGATCCGTACGCGCTAGCACTTCGGCTTCGGGATCCAGCACGATGCCAATATCAAAGCCGAACTGCTCTTTACGCTCGGTCAGCAGGTCTTGAATAGAGCGAGCGTCGGCATCGGCGTCAAACCCTAGCCGATCACCCTGCGCATCGGCAATGTATTTGACGAAGGCGGCGTCGGCCGCAATCAGCTGGAGCTTCAGCTGCACTTCTTCCTGCTGCCGCGTCGCAAACTCAAGCTGCAACTCGCCGCTGGCGGTCAGCGCTTTCTGCACCGATGCCGCGGCGATCCGCGCCCCTTGCTGCTGACTGAAAAACACCGCTGTTCCGACCGCAGCAGCAAGTAGCAGCGCCAGCAGCAGGAAAATCCGGATGGCCAGCGGCAACCGCCTACGCGGAGCCGGCATTTCAGTAGCGCTTGCCATCGAGCGGTCTCCCGTAGGGTTTGCCGAATTTGTTTGCATGCGGGGGCACCTTGCGGGTGGTCAGCTCGATGCGAATGGTGACTTCGGATTGCAGCGCCGGATCCAGCATTTGTCGGGTGGGCGTACTGCGATCATGAAACACGACCAAACTGCCCTCGCCTGCCGGCAAGTTGCGCAAGGTGAATCGCCCTTGCGCGTCAGGACGCGCAAAGTAAGGCGTGTCGAGCACCAGAATGTGGGCGAACATCGAGTGGTGCACATTGCAGTACACCTTGACCAAGCCCGGGCGGGTAAAGGTGTGGGTGGCGCCCTCACCAGCACCATAGACCCCGGTATCAAATACGTTCCCGGTCGATGCGGAAAACGCGTTGTGCAGAATCACATCTTCGTTCGGAAACTGCACCGTGCTACCCATCGCGATAGGCAGAATGCGGGGCCAGAACTGTTTGCGGCGCGTGGTCATCACCGCGCGCTCGGCAGGGGGTTGAAACGTGGTCATGCCCTTGGGCCGAAAGTAAACCACGGCATCTTCGGCCTCATTGGCGCGCAGCGGCTTGCCGCCTGAAACCAATTCAATCGTGCCCGTCACATCGGCGGCGAATCCGGGTCCGGCTCCTGCGAGCAACCCCAGCAACAAGCCGCGCAGCACGTTCCGCTTTGCATCCCGCATCAGTCACCCCCCGTAGCCCGCCGGTTGGTCGGTTCGAGCCGGCCGATCCAATCCAATCCAACCCATCAGCCCCATCCAGCTAGGCGGATCATACACAGCGCTGCGCGTGGCGGCGGGTAACATATTCGCCAGTTCCTCGGCCCCGATTGGGGCTGCATTGCATCAAGCACAGCACGGGAGTCGTTGACGTGTTCGATCCAGAACGATTGCTGAAACAAATGGTCGGTGGCGCATTGGGCGGTTCCTTTGGTGGAGGTCGTCGCAAAGCCGGTGGAATCGGCTCGGCGCTCGGCATCAACAAGGCGCAGATGGGCCTCGGATTGTTGGGTGTGGCCATGGCCGCCTATGACCATTATTCCAGGCACACTGACAAGGCCGCGACGGGCGCTTCGAGCAACCCAGCCGCCGCGCCGCCGAAGCCACCATCATCTTCCGTCGCTCCGCCACCTCCCCCACCCGGCATGAGCGCGCCCACCCGCGCGCAGCCGATGCTGGACCTGCACAAACAGGAGGCCGCGCTGATGGTGCGGGCGATGATTGCGGCCGCGGCAGCCGATGGCTTGATCGACGCCAGCGAACGGCAACGCATCGTGGAGCGTGCGCGCGACGCCGGCGATGATCCCGACACGTTGGCCTATCTGGAAACCGAGTTGGCAAACCCCGCCACACGCGAGCAACTGATCGCGCAGACACCACGATCATTGGCACATCCGGTTTATGTCGCCAGCGTGTTGGCGATCGCCGTCGATAGTGTTGCCGAACGTGGCTATCTGGATGACTTGGCGGCAGGCCTGGGTATCAATGCGGAAACGCGCGCCCGCTTGCACTCCGAAATCGGCGCCTGATCACCTTCCCAATTCCGGCTTTTCCTTAGGAGCATTCTCATGTCCCAGTGGTTTCTGAGCTACAGCGGCCAACAATCCGGCCCCTTCGATCACGCCACCGCGCAGGCGCAGGCCATCGCCAATCCCTACGGCCATTGCTGGCGCGCCGGCTTTGCCGAATGGATGCCGATCGGCAGCTGCAATGAACTGGTCGGCGGCGGCACCGGCACCCAGATGCAGCCCACGGTGCCACCGCCATCGTCGATGCGCACGGCCGATGAGATCGACTACCGCATCTACGGGGAAGACATGCAGTTCGTCGAGATTGAACTCGACCCCGGTGAGAGTGCGGTTGCCGAGGCCGGCGCGATGATGTTCAAGGACGCGGTCATCCAGATGGAGACAATGTTTGGTGATGGCTCGCACAGCGGCCAAGGCGGCAGCTTTTTCGACAAGTTGGTCGGTGCCGGCAAACGCGTGATCACCGGCGAAAGCCTGTTCACCACCGTGTTTTCGCATAGCGGCAGCAGTGGCAAGGCGCGGGTCGCCTTCGCTGCGCCTTACCCCGGCACCATCATCCCGCTGACCTTGGCCAACTTTGGCGGCCGCATCATCGCGCAGAAGGACAGCTTTCTGTGCGCCGCGCGCGGCGTTTCCATCGGCATTCACTTCCAGAAAAAAGTGATGACGGCGTTGTTCGGCGGCGAAGGTTTCATCATGCAAAAACTCGAAGGCGACGGCCTCGTGTTCGTGCACGCCGGCGGCACGATTGTTGAGCGCGAACTCGCCTCCGGCGAGCGCATTGATGTCGACACCGGCTGCGTGGTGGCGCACACGCAAACGGTCGACATGGATGTGAAACCCGTCGGCGGCGTGAAGTCGATGCTGTTCGGCGGCGAAGGCGTGTTCCTCGCCACCCTCACTGGCCCCGGCCATATCTGGCTGCAAAGCCTGCCGTTTTCACGCATGGCCGGCCGCATTCATGCCGCTGCGCCGCAACGTGGCGGTGGTCGCGACGAAGGTTCGGTATTGGGCGGGCTGGGGAATATTCTGTCGGGGGATCGGGGGTTTTAGCGGCAAGCATGCCGTGGCCGGCCGCATCGACTCTGGCTACTGCCGCGCTCGAAACAATCGGTTTGGCGGTGCTTGGTGGCGGGATCCATCAACGCGACGACAAACGCGCGGCATTCCCGCCCGAATCAGCGACCACACTCTCACCGCCTACTCGAAGCCATTGGCGAAGGTCTCGTAGCAGCGGCTGTTCAAGGCACCGGCACCCATCTGTAATTGCGGCGTGCTCGAAATCACGCTGAACAGGCCGGTGCCGAGGTTGTAGCTGCCGTAGCCGATGTAGGCGCCTGATTGGGCCTGCACCCACCCCATGAGTCTGCCGCTCGAATTGTCGAAATCGATGGGGCCATGAAACAAGCTCGACACGTAGCCGGCATTTCCCACCAGCGTGATCGAGCCATTGACGCGGTCGACGCGGTACAGGCGGCCGCCCGGTGGGTTGGTGGTGTCGACGCTGTACAGGCGGCCCTGGCAATCAATCGCGCTGGCCGAGGCGCGAAATGCGCCGCCGCTGTTGAGGCCTGCCTGCAAGGTGGCCTGCGCGTTGCTCAGATCGAACAGGTACAGCCGCGACTGCGTATCGGCAAAGCTGCGCGTCATCAGATAACTCTGGCCGCTGCGTGGATCGATCATCAAGCCACGGATGAACTCCTGGCTCGACAAAAGTCCGTCGACCGGGCCGATCATCGTTCTTGCGCCAGTAATGTTATCGACTCGAACCAGCGTCCGTGTGCCTGCGCCGACGTCCTGGACGATGCCGTACAGCGTGTTGCCATCGGGGGTGAAATCAAGCGCGGCAAAATCGTTGCTCGCAAGCGCCGTCACCAGCGACAGATTGGCTGCCGTGTGGCCTGCAATCGGATGGCGATACAGGCCAAGGCTGGGGTTGCTGACGCTGGAACCTTGACTGATGAAAGCCTGGGCAGGCAGCCGATTGTTGTTGCCCGTGTTGATCTCGATGCGATCAACCAACACGTCCACGTTACTGCCGGCAGTTGCGCCCGATGAGCGCAGCTTTATGGCGAGTCGACGCACGCCGGTGCCAAAGTTCTGCAACTCGGAAGCGTTGATCTGCACCGAACAGTAGCTCAGACCAATGCCGGGATTGGCAGCGGTGAATAGACTGGCGCAGCTCGGCTCGCCGCCGGAGGTTGCGCTACCGGAGCTGCGCAGGTTGCGCAGCGCACAGAAGCTGTTGCCCGGCGGGCAAGCGCCACTGCCCTTTGCCGCTCCCAGGCCGACCTCTTTCTCGATTTCGTTGTCGGCCATTTCTCCCGTATCCGAATCACCGCCGCTCTCGCGCACATCCAGTCCCCCTGTGCCTGAGGACACCTTGCGCAGTACCACGCGAACGCTGCCGCTAATTCCGAAATTGATCGGTGGGGTGATGATCCAGCGCCCCTGAGTATTGCCCGCCGCCAAACCGCGCGCGGCACCTTGCGCGCCGTCGGCAAAAAAACCGAAGCCGCAGGCGGTGATGTTGCCCGGCGTGGCGCAGCTCTGCGTGCCAGTGCCATTGCCCGCGCGGAAGATCCAGCCGGCATTGGACAGCGCCTGGAACTCTGCGGCGCTGTTGAAGTCAGCGACGACAGTCTGGTTCAGTCCAATCGTCTGCGCGCATGCCACTGCGCTCGCGAGCCACATGAGCAACAGCAGCGAAGCGCGCCAGAGGCGCGATAGTGTGACCGGTTGGAAAGTCGACATCAGCGTTTTTCCTTGATTGACGCGCGACTTTGCAGTCGGTCGAGTTCGAGGATGAGATCGGGTCGAGCTTGCAGCGTTTGTGCGTGCTGCTGCGCATAGTCGCGCAAGATTTGCAGCAGCTCGGTCGCTTCTGCCGCGAGCGTGGGCTCATCACTCTGAATCAGCAATACCTCGATCAGCAGTAGCTGGCTATCGAACCAGGCGATCTCGGTGGCGGGCCCCGGCGCATCGACGCGCAAACCCTCCCATAGGCGGGCGACTTCCCGTTGCGCCAGTGTTGCGCCACGCATGTCCCCGCGCGCGGCTGCAAGGTCCTTGATCGCTGCATAGCTCAAGATCAGAAAGCGCCGCCAATCTGCCTCGGTTGGAAACTCGCGCGCCAAAGCCAGACGTACCTGCAAGCTTTCCCGGTAGGCGGCATCGGCATCATCGAAACGCTGCTGCGCTTTGCGCAGGTCGCCGAGCAGCTCCAGCGAAGCGGCCAGATAGCGTCGCGCGAATGGCCGGGTCGGCGCCTGCTGCAACAACTCGCGATCAATCCGCAATGCACTCAAGGTCGCGGTTTCTGACTCCGCAAGAGTTTGCTTCGACGCAAGGGTCTGCGGCTGCGCTTTGCTGCGCTGCAACAGCGCATCCGCCAGACGCCGATGGGTGAATGAAAATTCTCCGCGCAGAAACCCGTTGCCGGGGTCGCGGTCGGACAACTCCCCGATCAGGTCTCGGCTCGCACGCAGGTCATCCAGCTCCCGCTCGGGTTCGCTGCGCAAACGAAACAAGCGCGCGCGGATGTTGTAGAGCGACATCGCAACCAGTCGGAACGCCGTTGAATTCGGATTCGCGGCAATCGCCTCGATCGCCTGCGTCAAACCCGCGTCTGCCACGATCATCGCGTCGTCGAATCGCTGCAGGCGCACCAGGTGATTGCCTTCGAGATTGGCCAGACGCAAGGCCGTCAATGACAGGTCGACGGAATTGGGATGATCCCGAAGCGCTTCGCGCGTTGCGGCGAGGGCGTGGACGCGCAACGTCTCCGCGCTCTGGTGTTCGCCGAGTCGAGCCAGCGCCGATGCGAGCGTCGTGTAGAAGTCCAGCGCATGCGCAAGACCGTCGGCGTCGAGGTCACGCGCTGCCAGCGTTCTCTCGATCGCCAGCGCATCGGTCTTGAGCGCCTGCACGGCCTTCAGATCATTGGCAAAAAACAAGGCGATGGCGAGCTGTTTGCGCGCGCGCCAGGTGCGCGTCTGATCACCTTCACTCAAGGCCAGCGCCTCGCGCGCGTCACTTGCGCAGGCTTGCCAGTCCATCGCGTAGTAGCTGGCTTCCGAACGCGCGAGCAGCGCATCGATGAGGAGCGACGTCGGCATCTTGACGCCGCGTGCTTCCAGCAACTCGATGCGTCCCCACCCATCCACCAACGCGACATTGGCCTCGGCGGAGCGGGCGACGCTGCGATAGGTGCCCGAAAAGCCGATCAACATGCCGATGCGCGCCTGTTCCAGCGCGGTGTTGCCGGGATCGGTGCGCTCGATATCGCTGACCAGCTTTTGTGCTTTCTGCAGCACGCTGGCGACCGTTTCGGCGCGCACACCGCGCGCCTCACGCAGATTCCTTGCAAGATCCTGTGTCAAGTCATTCACCGCCTGTACCGACGCGCTAAAACTGAGCTCAGCGCGCTCGCGCGCACGCTCGGCACTGATCGCAAACAACACCGAGACGATGCTGGACGCGACGATGCCGAGGCTCAGCGCGGTCACCAATGCGACGCTGAGTTTGTGTCGGGACACGAACTTGCTGGCGCGATACCAACGCGACGGCGGATGCGCAGCCACCGGTCGCCCATCCAGCGCACGCAGCAGATCGTCGGCGAAAGCAGCGGCTGACCGGTAGCGAGTGTTCGGATCGGCGGCGAGCGCCTTGAGCAGAATATTGTCGAGATCGCCCTTGATCAGATGGCGCAACTTGGCCGGTGGTGCCGGCAGCTCGCCCTCTTCGGTGGGGTCGTTACTGATCTGCAGCGAAGGCGTGGTGGTGATGTCGCTGTTGAAGCGTTTGCCGGTCAGCAGTTCGCCGAGGATGACGCCCATCGCATACACGTCGGTCGCGGTGGTGATCGCCCCGCCAGCGCGCTGTTCGGGCGCGGCGTAGGCTGGCGTGTACATGTGGACTTGCGTTTGCTGTTCGCCATCGCTCTCCAGCAACTTGGCGATACCGAAGTCGAGCAGCTTGACCTGCCCCGACTCGTTGACCAGCAGATTGCCGGGCTTGAGATCGCGATGCACGATCAGCGCGCGATGCGCCGCGTCGACGGCGTTGGCGACCTCGATCATCAACTGGATACGTGCGCGCAGCGACAGCTTTCTGGCGCGCGCAAAGCTGGTGATGGTTTGCCCATCGACGAACTCCAGCACCAGATAGGCCACGCCATCGAGCGTCACTCCACCATCGATCCAGCGCGCAATCGACGCATGTTCCAGCACCGACAGCACCCGCCGCTCGCGATCGAACTGCTGGCGCGCCTCGGGTGCCTGCAAGCCGCGATGCAGAATCTTGATCGCCACCGTCTGCCGCACGCCCTCGAGCAGTCGATGCGCGCGATAGACCGATGCCGAACCGCCATCGCCAATCCACGCGTCGAGCGTATACGGCCCGATTTGCGTGCCCTGCAAACCGTTGGAGTGCACTGGCAGGCGCGGGACGGAAACTACCGGATGGTCGGGGTTCACGCTGGTCACCGCGGGGCCCGCTTCACGCATGGCGTCGCGATTCGTGGTGACTATCGACCCGGCTTTGCCGGCAAGCAACGCAGCCAGTGCTTCGCGCAACGCATCGTCGTCGATGGCAGCAAGCGCTTGAAGACGCTCGGCCGGCTTCATCGCGAGCAGGCGTGCGTGTTCGATTTGAATGAAAGCCGGATCAATCATCCGCGCGACCCGTCCGCATGGCGCCCACAGTCGCGACCAGGTGGCAACGCTTTCAAACTGGAAGCCTCAGTCAACGTGGACACCCACCGCTCAGGAAAATCCTACACGCTAGTGTGGTGCTTCGTAATCGCAGGAACGCGGTCAGATTCACTTCTTCACTCAGATCCAGCCAAGGTGTTGTGGATGCCTGTGCCAAAAGCCGGCATGAGGCGTGATCATCCGCGTCCGCGCCCAGTACTGACGCCGGCGACAACAGCCAACTCGACGCCATGCTCTCACCGCCAGCGCTACGAATCCGCCACGATGTCGCGATGGACTTGCTGCTGCGCGGCGACCACAGCGGTTTCGAACGCTGGCGGCAGACGATCCCAGCGGCCTACCCCGGCCTGATCCACCCGCCGCGCCAGGTGCACTACTGGCCGCTGATCGATCACCTGCAGTCGCTCGGCCTGGCTGTGGTGCACCCCAACGGCGACGGCTACACCCTGTCGCGCGCTGCGGGCGTACCGGCACCGCACGGCTGGTCGTGGCGTTGCATGCCGGAGGATGAGTAGACACGGAAGACCGACTGCGCGAACGCAGCGCGGGCTCGCATGCCGGCGACAAGGTCGAGATCGGCCACGGCGACTTGACTGCGAGACGCCGGATTCAGCTCATTACATCGACAAAGCCAGGAGCCAAGCCGAGTCCCAAGGCTCCGACAGGCTGCGGCGCAGAACCGCAGTCAGGAACCACTACGGAGGCGTTGCATAGGGGTTGTGCAATCGACGGGTGATCGACAGGTCTCGTCGAGCAGAACCGCCACCTACCGCAGTGATGTTGCCTGCAACAGCTTGGGTATTGATTGGCTGAGTTCGGCCACAAGCGGACGTTGAGAAGTGAACCTGACCCCGTTCTCGGACCCCGTTCTCGGCGTTCGCCTGGGCGCGCTTCGACCCGTTTCAGTCACTCGAAGTCAGATCCGGCGAGCGCAGAGCGGTCGTTCGCCCAGGGGGTGCCGCTGCTTGGGCGCGGATTCGGACGTCTGCGCGTCGGTTTCGGCTTTGCGGAGGCGCGCGGCGTGTCCCGACCCTTCGACAGGCACAGGACAGGCGTTGGGCCGAGCGCAGCCATGCGGCGCGCGGCCGCATCGTGTCGTCTTCCCGTTTTCGCCCTCGGCCCTTCGACTGCGCTCAGGACAGGCTTTGTGGAGGAGGGGCGCAAACGATCTCAGGACCTTCAGGGCGAGTCATGGCGCAATCTTCACTGGAAGACGTAGCGACGGAGGTCCTTCAACAGCAGGAACAAATGCAGCGGGTCGGTCGGCGAATCGATGAAATCGAAGTGCCGGTAAAAGGCGCGCGCCTTCTCGTCCTTGGCGTGCACGGCCAGTGCCCTGATTCCGGCAATGTCGGCGGCTTGGGCCGTTCGGCGGAGCGCGTCCTTGAGCAGGCCCGCCCCCAAGCCGCGACCCTGCCAATCGTTGTGCACAGCCAAGCGCGCCAACAGCATCAGCGGCACGGGATGGCGGGCCAACCCCTTGGTCAATCGCGCTGGAGCTTGATCAACGCCGACCTCTCCAACCACAAGCGAATAGAAGCCGACGACAGTTTCATCTGCCAAGCCCACGTAGGTGGTTGCGGCTTCGGACTGCTGAGTGGCTAGTGCGAAACGTGTCAGGAAACGATTCAGTACTGGCTCGCCGCAATCGAACGTTTCCACCGCATGGCCGCGTGTAAGCTTCTCGATGCGAAGCACCGTCACTTTGTCGATCCGCCCTCAAACACTCCACGCTCTTTGAAGAGCTTCTTAAGACGCGGCAGCTTGCGGGGCTCGGCATCCAACGCGGCCTGAAACGCTTGCCACTTCTCGACCGTCAGACCGAAATGCCGACGCGTCGCCATCATTTCCTCTGCGCGACTGAGTGCGCTATCGAGGACGAATTCGGATACCGAGCGGCGCTCGGCAGCGGCAGCGGCCTGCAAGGCTTGCTTTGCGGCCGATGTCAGGCGCAGGTCGAGTTTCTCGGAACGGGAGTTGGCGGCGGGCATGGTGGCGATCCTTTTGTGCCGCAGTCTACCAGTCTTGCCAGACAATGTCATGACACCCACATCAAGATCAGGTCGCGGAACCTGTCAGAAAGGGAGGCGGTGTCGGTCGCATAAGGCGGCTGCAACGTTGTAAGGCAACGGTCTACCACCAGCCCGTGCCGATCTCGGAATGGTGCCGCGCGGCAGCCGCACCGCAAACCAGCGGGCAGTCATCGACCCAAAGTTGCCGTTCGGCCCGGGCCGCTGAACGAGGGCCTTTCCGGCGGGAAGCCACTGGCTAGTCCCCTTGGGTACCGGGGGCGCCGATCAACGAACCGGCGGCCCCACCACCCGTCGAAGTCCGCTTGTTCGCATGATATTCCGCGATCAATTCAGCAGCTGAGCGCTCCGCCGGAGCCGCGGCCGGATCGGCGGGCTGCGCCCCCTGTGGATTGCCCTCACCCGAGGGGCTGGCATTCGGATCGCCGCTACCCGCCGCCGCAACCTGCTCGGCAGCCTGCTCGGGGTCCTCCGGGGCGCTGGTGTTTCCTGTCGCAGGGTCTGCCGCTGCAATGTCCTCGGCAACTGCCGGCGGATCCTCCGCAGCCGCAGCCGCAGCCGCCGGCTCGTCGGCCGTCGAGGCCACCGGCTCAGCGGCGTCCGTGGGCGATTCGGTGTCGCCCGCGTCCGCCGGTTCTTCAGCGGCTTCCGGCTCTTCCTCTTCGCTACCGATGGTGGACTCGTCTTCCTCAAAGAAGTCGTCCTCCTCAGCATGGGCCACTGGCGCCAGCAACGCACCCGCCAGCAAAGTGATGAAGACGGACCGCTTGAGCATGGGAGTCTCCGGAATGAGGCGAAGGATCGTCTTGCTCTACCGACACTACCGCGAAGGTACAGGAAGTTCAAACGCCCTTTCCGGGCAGCCTGCCGGGTAGGCGTCGGGCGCACAGGGCCGGTTTGGGCGCTAGCAAGTGATTCTCCGAAGCGGCCTAACGCCCGAATCAATCCGCGCCGCGAACCATCCCCCCGTTTGACTTTATTTAGGGCGCTTCAACTTGGATATTTGCCTGGACTCGCCTGTCCGGCTTGCTTTTGTCATCCTGAAAGAGGAACACGTAGTACGTGTCATGGCGAGTCGAGTACCCGAACTGACCAGTTAGCTTGCTGGCTGAAGGTTGCGTTGCTGGAACGATGTTGAACTGAAAGATACCGTAGCCCTTTCCCTCTTTTGCCATACGGCTTCCGAGTTCTGCTGACGTGCCCAACACACGATCGAGCATGACCTCTAGATCATCTCGTTGGAGCTGATCAGTGCCGTTGACTTTAATTCCTGGAATTGACGCCCCGCCGAAACGCCCGGCAAATAGATCGAAGATTTCTAAGGTTGCGGCGCGTGCTCTTCTGTACTGCCTGCCCTCGAAATACCACACCTGAATATAGTCCAGACGATCACCGTCAAAAACAAAGGACACGTTCGTTCTTCCGCGGTCGAGCTTGGCTCGGTGCGTCTCCAATCCGCCGGTAATTGGAACTGGCAGGTATGGTCCGTGAGACTTGAAGCTCTCCACCTCAAATGGGGTCATCCCGAGTCGCCACGGACCAATCGTGAACTCGGCAACCTGAGCCCCCGCGTGTGAGGCTAGAAACAGGAGGCCCAAGCAAAGGACGCTACGAATACGAGCAAGCATGGGGAGCGCCCTAGCGACGTTATGAGCGGCTGCGCCGCGCCCAAATATCATAGGAAACATCGAGTTGCCCCCGCGCAATCCGCTTGAACGCGTAAAAAGAAACCCCCGCTTGTGCGGACAACCGCTCGGCCTCGAAGGCCATGATGGTGTTTCGATCATCGGGATATTTGAAGGGGACTTCTCCCATGCACACTACAACCATCGAGATCGAGCTGGCGAAATCCGTTTTTGCCACCTGCGAACTCGACAGCGCCGGTCGCGTCGCGCGACGCCACGAGCTCGGTCGTGATGCTTTCGCCCTGTTGCTGGCGCAGCGGCCAGCAGCCAGCACGGTAGCCGTTAGGCCTGCACCGCCGCGAGTTCGCGGCATGCGGCCATGATGTCGGGCAACAAAGATTCCCTGGTGAATCCCACGTGCCCCGGTCCCTCGAACAGATGTGCGATATGGATGAACTCGCTGAGCATCGGATGGTGGTTCAGCTTCTCGCCGATGCCCCCGATGAGACCACATCCCAGATGCGGGTCCATGGATCCTGCCAGAACCTCGCGAGCTACGCGGCGCGCATCCTTCATGGTGTTGAAGTTCTTCATAGATGAAGCCTAACGAAGTCGTAGAAGAACTGCTCCCGATCTTGCTTTCTGCCAAAGTCAACCAAGGGCGAATCAATGGAAGACGCTGCTCCAGCAGTGGTCGCAGCCACCTTAAGCTCGCGCGCCAATGAGCATGTGTGAACGACCGTTCTGCGCTGTCCCAACGTGAATTTGAGTGATTGCAGCGGGTCGGGTTGCGCCCATCGCCCACCGAGCGCGAGCACACGCTCAACGGCAACGTGCGCCAGCTGCCGGGTTAGTTCGAGGCGGCGGCTCGGCGTGCTACGCACCACCACGCCGATTCGAGCGCCCCGACGATTACTGGGACACGCTCGGGTCGCAATATCAGGCGCCGAGCGCCGCGCAGATGGACGCTGAGTTCGGCTGCATCGTCGGCGGCGCGCAGTTCGCGTGTGTCGTGGTGGGCGATGCGGCGAGCGTGAAAGTCGCGGCTGGACAAGCTCGGCTTGCCGGTCGAGGTGCGCGCGGCGCAGTAAGCGGCACCTTCGTTGGCTATGCTGCGCGTCTTTCCACGAGGACGCTGTCACCGACCGCCCCAATAGAGACATTCCAGGATCGGCGTAATGGCGCCAGTCGATGACCGGCGTAATGGAGCCACTCCAGGATCGCCTTAAACGAGCCACTTGAGGATCGGCATAAAGGAGCCACCCTGGCGTCCTGACGGCCACCGTTCCGCCGGCATTGAGCCGGCTCCGGACGGGTCTCGAA
>JBQTGY010000109.1:0-1887 GCA_052390415.1 Pseudomarimonas sp.
ACGTCACCACGCCGGCCGCAGATATCTGCATGCCGACGGGTGCGGCTTCCAACGCGTACTGAAGCGGGTCGCCATCGGGGTCCACCGCCAGCAGCGCGTAGTGATAAGGCGTGCCACGTGCCGCACGAGTGGGTGCGGCCGACTCAATCCTCGCGATGGGTCCAATCCTGGCCGGCGCACCACACATGCAAAATCTGCACAGCGTTTTCCGTCACGCGATAGGCAAGCAGGTAGGGTGATCGCTGCACCACCCACTCCCGGGTACCTGCGCGCAGTCCCACTCGACCTATCCAAGGCCGCTCACGCAACATTCGGGTAGCAGCATCGACGCGCTGGGCCAGCATGCGCGCCGCAATCGGATTGACACTCAGGTAATAAGCTTGCGCTGCCTCAAATTCGTCGGCGGCCGGGGTCGACCAATCAAGCCTCAACATCCACGCCCCATTGCGCGAACATCGCGCGCATGCGCTCGGGGCTTGCTAGATCACCACGGTCAGCGGCCACGATGCCGCGCTCCACACCCGCCAAAAACCGTGCTCGTTCCGCCAACTCATCCCAGCTCGCCGTGTCAGGCAATTGATCGATGAGTTTGTGAGCTTCTTGTTTGAACACGGCCGCCATGGCACGACTCCTATCAACACCTTCTCGCATTCTATCTTCCTCGACGTGGGGCTCGGGTCTGCTGCTGCTTCGGCGAAGCTCAACAATCCAAAACACAGTCTCGTGCGCACTTGCTGTTGTCACCACAGCCGGAGTGTGGCGTGGCTATAAAGGCTGAAATCGCCGACGACTCAAGGCAAACACAACATCTAGACATCACCGCGAGGTGCCTCGCCAGTCGACGCGTGCCCACGTAGACTCCGCCGCCCCATTGATTGGAGACGCCTCGGATGGCGTTGATGTTCTATGTCTGGCTGTGGGTTTGCCGGGTTGTCAGCTTGGCTCGACGGCGATTTCGGCGCTTCGAGTTCAAGCGCCCCGGCGCGATTTCTGGTCGGACCTCACGCAAAGCGAGCCGCTCTCAAGCCAAGCCAGATTGGGTCGCGCGCGAGGTCATGCGCATTCGGGTGTGGTCGCCCGAGTTGGGTTGCCGCATGATTGCCGAGGTCTTCAATCGGCAGTTTGCGGATCGGCGGGTGAGTGTCGGCAAGTCGTATGTCGCCACGTTGCTGAGAAAGCGACGCGTCGAGATTTTGCGGCTGCGACAGACGCTCAAGCATCGGGTGCCAAGACCCATCCCGCGCAATCGCATTTGGGCGCTTGATCTGACTGGCAAGGCTGATCTGACGGGACGTCAGCGCGTGATGCTGGGCCTGCTCGATCAAGGCTCGCGCGCCTGTTTGCGTTTGTGCGAGTTGCCGGACAAATCGTCGCTGACTATCGTGCGCGAGTTGATTGGCGCGTTTCGACAGTACGGCGTGCCGGGCGCGCTGCGCACCGACAACGAAGCATGCTTGGTGTCGCGGACGATGCGGTTTGCCTTGACCTTGATCGGCATTGGGCATCAGCGGACTGAATTGCATTGCCCGTGGCAGAACGGTCGCATCGAACGATTCTTCGGAACGCTCAAAACCAAGCTGGATCGCATCGCGATCATGGATGGAGACGACTTGCACACCAAACTCATCGAGTTCCGTTGCTGGTACAACCATGCGCGGCCGCATCAGCATTTGGATGGATGCACGCCAGCGGAGGCCTGGGCAGGACGATTGAAGTCCGGGCGTCAGCCGCAGTGGTTTTTCGGTTGGGAGGGACGCTTGATTGGGTGGTTTTTTCCACCGTGACGGCGCTTGCACTCGGCAAGTCATGGCATGCATTTGGGCGGCGCAAGTTGTCCACGGGCGAACGTGGCTGGACGGTGGAAAATCGAGTCGTACAACGCAAAAA
>JBQTGY010000110.1:0-40340 GCA_052390415.1 Pseudomarimonas sp.
CCCAAAAGCGCGGTGGCCAAACGCGGCATTCTAGCGTGGGGACGGCCCGGCGGCGATTCAAGCGGCCGAAGCCAAACTTTCAAACGACGGGCGTCGGCAGCCGCGTCGACGCGGCGGCGCGTCGGGGTCCGTGACCGTGAGTAATCGGCCGGCCAGCGACTAGCCGCGCTGGCCCGTGAGGAACTGGTGCGGATTGACCGCGCGGTCGTTGTTCCACACTTCAAAGTGAACGTGGGTGCCAGTCACCCGCCCGGTGGAACCCATTTTGGCGATCACTTCGCCCGCACGCACACGCTCACCCGGCTTCACCATGTTGAGGTGATTGTGGGCATAACGGGTGACGTAGCCGTTGCCGTGATCAATATCGACCATATTGCCGTAGGAGTTGTGGCGCCCCGAGAACGCCACCACGCCGTCGGCCACGGCAAGAATGTCGGTGCCGCGTTGACCATTGAAATCGACGCCGCTGTGAAACTCGCGACGACCGGTGATCGGGTCAATGCGCATTCCGAATGGCGAAGACGCGTAACCACTGCGCACAGGCAATCCGGCGGGCAGCAGATCGGTATCGACGTCGCTATCGAGCAGCAGACTCTCCAAGACACTGAGCTGCTGCGCTTGTCGCGCCAGCCGTTGTGCCATTGCATCCAACGAAACCTGCAAGCTGGGCTCGCTGATCAGGCCCGCTTCGTCGGCAGAATCGGGACCGCCCAATGCCGGGCTGTCACTGAAGTCGAACTCACCCGGGTCAAGGTGCGCAACCTGGGTCAATCGGGCGCCGAGTGCGTTCAGGCGCGTGGCCTGGGCCTGCAACTCACCCACCCGCGCGGCAATGGCGTTGACGTCACGCTCGGTGGCGGCGCGGGCGCCGTCCAACTGCTGCTGTTGCTCGCGAACTTCGCCCCGCAGCGCTTTCGCCTCCGCCAGCGCGGCGTTCTCGGAACTGCTGATGAAGCAGCCCAATGCGACTCCGAATCCGGCGATCAGCACGACCGCCGATGCCACACTAGCCATCACCAAAGGATCGCGAAGCGACAGCTTCTTTGGTGATTTGAGGAACTTGGCTACGACTATGATGTTCATGCCACCTCGATACGAATTCGTTCGCCCATGCAGTTTGATCGTGATCCGCCGATTCAAGCGCCACTCAAGGTAGCTGCCACCAGCGGACTTGGTCAGCTGGTCAAGCGCGCCCAGTGGCTGGATTCGCTTGACCGGCTACTGCGTCAGTCCCTGCCCGCGCCCCTCAACCAACAGTGCCGACTGGCCAACGTGCGCGAAGACAGGCTTGTCTTTCTTGTGCAAACCCCGATCTGGAAAGCCAAGCTGCGGCTTCACGCCGACACCCTGTTGGGTGCAGCTGCCGCGGCTGGCCTGCAAGTGCGGAGCCTGACCGTCAAAGTGGCGACGGCGGGCCCCGTTCCCCCGGGAGCACCACCGCACAAACCCCTTTCCCCTGCTGCCTGCGATGCCCTGCGAGCAGCAGCTTCTGCGACCGACGACCCACAATTGCGTGAGCGTCTTCTCGCGCTGGCCTCCATGGCCAAAAAATAGTTCCGTCGATTCCAATAGCAACAATGCAACGGGGACACATCCCCCGGCCGCCCAAGCGGGCAGCCAATTCAGTAGTTATCGAGTCTTGTATCCGGGCCGTTCGGTTTAAATCGACGCCTGCGCCGGATGGGCGTAGGAGATCGGCGCGGTGCTGGGGTCGTCAAAGGTGACTTCTTCCCACGCTTCACGCTTGGCGCGCAAGGTGCGAAGCAGCAAATTGTTGAGCTGGTGACCCGACTTGTGACCGTAGAAAGCGCCGATCAGGCTGTGACCCAACAAGTACAGGTCGCCAATCGCGTCAAGAATCTTGTGCTTCACGAACTCGTCTTCGTAACGAAGGCCGTCTTCGTTGAGCACGCGATAATCGTCGAGCACGATCGCGTTATCCATCGAGCCGCCAAGCGCCAGATTGCGCTCCCGCAGATACTCGATGTCTTTCATGAATCCAAACGTACGCGCGCGACTGACCTCTTTCACGAATGACGTGGTTGAGAAGTCGATTTCTGCGCTGGAGGTCGCTTTGCTGAAAAGCGGATGGTTGAAGTCGATGGAAAAGCCGACTTTGAAACCATCAAATGGGTCAAATCGCGCCCATTTGTCGCCATCGCTCACCATCACCGATTCCTTGATGCGGATGAAGCGCTTGGGCGCGTTCTGCTCTTCCACACCCGCCGACTGAATCAGGAACACGAACGGCCCTGCGGAACCATCCATGATGGGCACTTCGGCGGCCGACAGGTCAATGTAGGCGTTGTCGATACCGAGACCCGCCATCGCGGACAGCAGATGTTCGATGGTCGAGACTCGAACACCGTTCTCGACCAAGGTGGTTGACAGGCTGGTATCACCTACACGCTCGGCGCACGCGCGCAGTTCGACCGGTACTTTCAGGTCGATGCGGCGAAACACGATGCCGGTATCCGCCGCCGCTGGTCGCAAGGTCATGTAGACCTTGTTGCCCGAGTGGAGACCGACACCGGTGGCGCGAATGGCGTTTTTGAGAGTTCTTTGTCTAATCATTGATCGTGCGGTCTCCGAGCGGGAGCGCGTCAAAAGCGTCCGGAGAATACCACACGATTTTTCTGCTGCGGAAGGGATTTTAGCTGCAAACGCACCGTTTTGTCGTTTTTATGCAACACAATCGACTTAATCTGGCCGGTAGTTTGCAAATTCTCCTGCACGTACGCCCGCCTGTGGCAACGCTGCCCGCACGTGCAGGCAGCGGTTTCCTACGAGCAACTCAGTCGGCCTGGCGACGCAAGAATGCCGGGATGTCGAGATAGTCCATGGCCCCGTCGCTGCCCTTGGCGGGCCGTGCGTTGGCCACAACAGCGGTCGGTTCGCTCGTCATCGCCGCGTAGTCCGGCAAGCCGGTGCTGCCATTGCGGACCAGCTTGACCTGCGGCCGCAGGTGCGTTTCGGCACGCTGGCTGGAGTCTCCCCGTACCGGCTGCCGATTCGCTACCCGATTCAATCCCGTGGCGACCACGGTAACCCGCACTTCGTCCTTCATGTCGTGGTCGAGCACGGTACCCAATACGACGGTGGCGTCTTCAGACGCAAACTCCTCGATGGTGCGACCCACTTCGTCGAACTCGCGCATGGTGAAGTCGGGACCGGCGGTGATGTTGACCAGGATGCCGCAGGCGCCCGCCAGGTTGATGTCTTCCAGCAACGGATTGCTGATCGCCGCCTCAGCAGCCGCCATTGCCCGATCTTCGCCACGCGCGGTGCCGCTGCCCATCATCGCCATGCCCATTTCCGACATCACCGTGCGCACGTCGGCAAAGTCGACGTTGATCAGGCCGGGGCGCACGATCAGGTCAGCGATACCCTTGACCGCACCGAGCAGCACGTCGTTGGCGCTTTTGAAGGCTTGCACCATGGTCGCCTCGCGGCCAAGCACGGTGATCAGCTTTTCGTTGGGGATGGTGATCAACGAGTCGCAGTGTTGGCTCAGCTCTTCGATGCCCTTCAGTGCGACCTGGGTGCGACGTTGGCCTTCAAACTTGAATGGCTTGGTCACCACGGCGACGGTCAGGATGCCCATTTCCTTGGCCAACTGAGCCACCACCGGTGCAGCGCCGGTGCCGGTGCCGCCACCCATGCCTGCGGTAATGAACACCATGTCGGCGCCGCTCAGCGCTTCGACGATGCGCTCACGATCTTCCAGCGCCGCTTGCCGACCGACTTCAGGATTGGCACCTGCGCCCAGGCCCTTGGTGACATTGCTGCCCAATTGCAGGGTGAACTTGGCGCCAACGGTCTTGATGGCCTGAGCATCCGTGTTGGCACAGATGAATTCCACGCCCTCGACATTCGAGTTGACCATGTGGGCAACGGCATTGCCGCCACCGCCGCCGACGCCAATAACCTTGATGACCGCGTTGGGTGCCAGTTTCTCGATCAGCTCAAACATGTCCGTACTCTCCGTCTGCGTGGTGTCGGGGTTGCCGACTTGCCTGTGTAAACAATGTGTGTGTGCAACTTGCCCTGAATTCGCTTCCGGCCATCGCAGCGCCCTTGCTGCTTCGCCAGCCAACGTGACGCGCGCCTCTACCTAAAACTCACCTCGATACCAATTCTTGACCCGTGACAGCAGGGTGCCGACCCGCCCAGGCGGTAATGTGGGTCGGCGCGGGTTCTCGACCTGCGCACCCCACAACAGCAAGCCAACGCCTGTGGCGTGCAGCGGATTGCCGACCACTTCGCCCAAACCGGTGACGTATTGCGGAATACCAATGCGCACGGGCATGTGCAGCATTTCTTCGGCCAGTTCGACCACGCCTTCCATGCGCGCGGCGCCGCCCGTCAACACCAGACCCGCTCGCACCAGTTCCTCAAAGCCCGAACGGCGCAGCTCGGCCTGCACCATCTCGAAGATTTCTTCGTATCGGTTTTGCACCGCTTCGGCCAATGCCTGGCGGGCAAGCCGGCGCGGTGGTCGATCACCTACCGACGGCACCTGGATCGACTCCTCGGCGGTGGCCAACTGCGCCAGCGCGCAGGCATAACGAACCTTGATCTCTTCAGCATGCGGCGTGGGCGTACGCAGCAGGTGTGCGATGTCGTTGGTGACCTGATCTCCCGCAATCGGCAACGAGGCGGTGTGGCGGATCGCTCCTTGCACGTAAACAGCGATGTCGGTGGTGCCGGCACCGATGTCGACCAGCATCACGCCCAGCTCCTTTTCATCCGCCGTAAGCACGGCCGTGGAAGAGGCCAGCGCGGAAAGGATCAAGTCATCGACCTGCAGTGCGCAGCGATTGACGCACTTGGCAATATTGGCGGCCGCCGATTGCGCGCCCACCACCAGATGCGCGCGCACTTCAAGACGCACGCCAGACATGCCTACCGGATGGCGGATGCCTTCTTGCGAGTTGTCCACGATGTATTCCTGCGGGATCGCATGCAGGATCTTCTGGTCCGATGGAATGGCAACGGCTTTGGCAGCCTCCAGTACACGCTCCATGTCCTGATAGGTCACCTCACCATCCCGAATCGGCACGATGCCGGGCGAGTTCTTGCACTGGGTGTGGCTGCCAGAGATGGAGGCGTAGACCGAGCGGATTTCGCAGCCGGCCATTTGCTCGGCTTCTTCGATGGCGCGCTGAATGGATGCCACCGTCGATTCGATGTCGACCACAACACCACGCTTGAGGCCATGCGAGGCGTGCGAGCCAATGCCGATCACTTCGATCGGTTGGCCAGGGCTGTACTCGCCGACCAACGCGACGATCTTGGAAGTGCCCACGTCGAGGCCGACGATGAGCGATTTGTCACCTTTGCGATTCATGCGTTGGATCTAGACTTCAGTTCGGCGCTTGACCCCCTCCCCGATGTTCGGGGAGGGTTGGGGAGGGGCTAGGGAGTACATGGCTTTGCTGGCGGTCATGGCGGCCCCGGCTTGCACCGCTTGCAGAGACTCGGCGCCATGAACGCTTGCAGTGGGCTGCCAGCGCAATGCGAAGCCGTTGCCGTAGCGCAGATCGGCGCGCTCCAGCACGCGTCCGTCACTGGCCAGCAGGTTGGGAAGGTATTGGCCGAGGCGGGTCAGGCGCTGGGCCGAATCGGTTCGGCCGAGCAGGACTTTGGCGCCATCCGCCAAGGTCAAGCTCCAGCTGCCGCGCGGCGAAAGGCGGACGCCGCGCAACTGGATTCCGGTGCCCGCGAGTGCAGCACGCACCTGACTGTCGAAGGCAACAACATCCTGCAGCCGACCGTCGGGGCCACTGAGTTCGGGCAGCCCTTGCACCAAGGTTGAGCCGGGTGCCGCGAACAGCTCGCCACGATCTGACAGCAGCCGCGACGCCCCCCAGCGGGCGACGGCGTGATGTTCGACGATGCGCAGTTGCAGCACGTCCGGCCATTGTTTGCGAACTTCGACTTCTGCGACCCATGGCAGACTCATCACCGCGCGATGCACCGCGTCGGTATCGAGTGCAAAGAACCCCACCTGGGTTTGCCCAGCAACCGCGCTACTGACTTGTTCGGCGCTCACCCGCGCAAATTCGGCGGTGACTTGCAAACGCTGGATCGGCCACCGATCCGCCGCCAGCCAACCGTTCAGCACCGCTACCAGGGGCAGGCCGACCAGGGCGACGGCGATGCTCCAGGCAAGCACGCGAACCAAGGCGTTCATGCGCTCACCTCGGCCAAGCTGGCGGCCAGGATGCGCAAGCAAAGCGCATTGAAGTCGATGCCCATGGCCCTCGCTGCTTTTGGCACCAGTGAGTGACTGGTCATGCCTGGTGCTGTGTTCACTTCCAGCAGCCAGTTGCCGCCGTGTCGATCACGCATCACATCGACCCGCCCCCAGCCAGCGCAATCCAGGGCCCGGAATGCCTGCAGGGCAAGTTGACGCATCTCTGCTTCGGCAGCTCCCGACAAGCCGGGACAGTGGTACTGGGTATCATCGGCGACGTACTTCGCGTGGTAATCGTAGTAGGCACCCGCTGGCACGATGCGGATGCTCGGCAAGGCAAGATCGCCGAGCACACCGACCGTGTATTCGCCAGCATCGGGGCCGTCGGACTCGATCAACTGTTCCATCAGCAACTCGCCCGGATAACGCGCGGCAAGTTCAATGGCGGCCGGCAGGTCGGCAGCGGAATAGACCCGACTCACGCCGACACTTGAACCTTCGCACGAGGGCTTGACGATGATCGGCAGGCCGAGTGATTCAGCGGCGGCCAGCACATCCGCCCCCGGTGCCAAGCGCACATAACGCGGGGTGGGCAAGCCCAAGGCCAGCCACACCTGCTTGCTGCGGATCTTGTCCATCGACAAAGCGGAGCCGAGCACGCCCGAGCCGGTGTAGGGCACGCCATGCGCTTCGAGCAGACCTTGCAACACGCCGTCTTCGCCGCCGCCGTGGCTGCCGTGCAGAATGTTGAATACGCGGTCGACACGCTGCGTCGAGATCAACGCGATCAAGGCTGGCACGCCATCCACAGCGAACGCGTCCACGCCTGCTTCGCAGAGCGCAGCCAGCACGTTGCTGCCGGAGTCCAACGACACGGCGCGCTCGCTTGACGTTCCGCCCATCAGCACGGCGACACGGCCAAAATGCGCTGGATCGATACTCAAGCTCATGCCTTGACCTCAAGCAGGCCGTGTTTGCCAAGTTGCTGAGCAGTACGGCCGATATCACCGGCGCCGAGCAGGATCAACAGATCATTGTCGTGCAGCAGGTCGGGCAATACCCGCGCCAATTCGCGCGGGTGGCTGATCAATACCGGGTCGACGCGACCGCGCGAGCGCACCGCACGCGCCAGGGCGCGGCCATCGGCACCAGGAATCGGCGCTTCACCGGCGGGATAGACCTCGGTCAGGACCAAAGCATCCACGCTTGCGAGCACGCGGGCGAAATCGTCCAGCAAGTCGCGCGTGCGGCTGTAGCGATGCGGCTGAAAGGCGACAACCAGTCGCCGTGCAGGCCAACCTGCGCGGGCGGCGGCGAACACCGCGTCCAGCTCGACCGGGTGGTGGCCATAATCGTCCACGAGCAAGACTTTACCGCGGCCAAAATCGATGTCACCGAGCAAATTGAAGCGCCGGCCAACGCCTTGGAAAGTTGCCAATGCGCGGCCGATGTGTGCCGGCGTGACGCCAAGCTGATAGCCGATCGCCGCCGCCGCCAGCGCGTTCTGCACGTTGTGCCGACCGGGCAGATTCAGCACCACGTCGAGCGCAGGCTCATCCGGCAACAACAAGCGAAAGTGCGTTTGCGCGCCGGTCTGACTGACCGCCACCGCACGCACTTCGGCGTTGGCAGAGAAGCCGTAGGTGAGCACGTGGCGCGGCATTTCGGCTGCCAGCGCGGCCACTTCGGGATCGTCGATGCACAGCACAGCGAGGCCGTAAAACGGCAGGCGATGCAGGAATTCGGAGAACGCCGCCTGCACTTGCGCGAAGTCGCCGCCGTAGTTTTCCAGGTGGTCCGCATCGATGTTGGTGACCACCGCGATCAACGGCGTCAAACGCAGGAAACTGCCGTCGCTCTCGTCGGCCTCGGCCACCAGCCAGTCACCCTGTCCCAAGCCAGCATTGCGGCCCGCCGCGATCAGCTGGCCGCCGATCACAAAGGTCGGATCCAGCCCACCCTCGCTCAAGACGCTGGCAACCAGGCTGGTGGTGGTGGTCTTGCCGTGGGTACCGGCGATGGCGATACCACGTCGAAAGCGCATCAACTCGGCGAGCATTTCAGCACGTGGCACGACGGGAATCCGGCGCGCTCGCGCGGCGCCAAGCTCCGGGTTGTCGCCGCGAATGGCGCTGGAAACGACCACCACGTCGACGTCGACGACGTGCTCGGCCGCATGGCCAATGAAGATGGTCGCTCCGGCGTCAGCAAGCCGTTGGGTCGATGCCGAAGCACCGATGTCAGATCCCGAAACGGTGTAGCCGAGGGTACACAGGACCTCCGCAATGCCGCTCATGCCGACGCCACCGATGCCAATGAAATGGACCCGACGGAAAGCCGAAGCAATATCGCCTTCTTGCATCAATCGCTTCATGCGCGAGCCTCCGCGAGGCAGGCCAAGGCCACTTGCTCTGCGGCATCGGTCTTGGCGCAGGCACGCGCCGCTTCGGCCATCCGCAACAGGGTGGGTCGGTCCGAGGCCAACGCCAGCAGGCGCTGCTTGAGCTGCATGGCAAGGTCGGGACCTTCGGCAATTCGTTCGGCGGCACCCGCGTCAACCAGCCACTGCGCGTTGTGCGTCTGGTGATCGTCAACGGCATGCGGAAATGGCACCAACAACGCGGCAACGCCTGCGGCGGCAAGTTCGGCGACGGTCAAGGCGCCGGAGCGACAAATCACCAGATCGGCCCAGCCATAGGCTTCGTCCATACGTTCAATGAAGGGCTCCAGACGGACTTCGACGTTGGCTTGCGCATAAGCACTGCGTGCGGAATCAGCCAAACGTTCGCCGCACTGGTGGCGAATCGTGAATCCGTTCAATCCACTCAAGGCTGCCGGCACGGCTGCGTTGAGCGCTCGCGCGCCCTGACTTCCGCCCATCACCAGCACGCACAACGGCCCCGAGCGACCTGCCAGGCGCGAACTGGGTGACGGCAGCTGGGCGATCTGATTGCGAACCGGATTGCCCACCCATTGCGCCCCTGCCATGGCATCGGGAAAACCAAGCAAGACGCGCTTGGCGATGCGGGCGAGCACGCGATTGGTGAGACCGGGGATGCGATTCTGCTCGTGCACCAGCAACGGGCAACGCAACAGCCACGCCGCAAGGCCACCGGGTCCGGCCGCATAACCGCCAAAGCTGATCGCGGCACGAGGCTTGATGGCGCGCAGCACCGCGATCGCCTGCAACAACGCTCGCAGAATGGTCAGCGGAGCCGCCAGCAAGGTCAGCCAGCCGCGACCGCGCAGACCAGACACCGCGATGGTCGACAGGGTGATGCCGGCACCGGGAACGAGTCGCGTCTCCAAACCGCGCTGGGATCCCAACCACGTCACCGGCACATTGCGGGCGCGCAGCGCAGCGGCGACCGCAAGCCCAGGGAAAATGTGGCCACCGGTTCCACCCGCCATGATCAACACCGGCGCCTGGAGCATCGAATCGTTCACTGCAGCGCTCATCGAATCGTCCCCAGACTGGGCTCGATGCGCTGCCGACCTGTCACCAGCGACTGACCGAACATGGGCTCCCGGGTAATGCCAAGCGGGTCCAATTCGGGTTCGCTACGGCCTTGCTCCTGACGCAAGCGCGCCACCACTTTCTGGGTTCGATCCAACTCGTAGCTGACCCGCAGCAGCACGCCGATGGCCGCGCAGGTCATCAATACGCTGGAACCGCCCGACGAAATGAGTGGCAGGGTGAGCCCCTTGGTCGGCAGCAGACCGAGGTTGACGCCTACCGAGACCAAGGCTTGCAGGCTGAGCCACAAGCCGACGCCAAAGGCGCAGTAACCTGCAAACGCACGGCCCATCTCGACGCCGCGCAATCCCAACCAGAACGCTCGCCCGCACAAGGTCAGGAACACCGCGATCAACAACAGGATACCGAGCAGTCCGGTCTCTTCCGCGATCACCGCAAAAATGAAATCGGTATGCGCTTCCGGCAGGTAGTACAACTTCTGGATGCTGCCGCCGATGCCGACGCCCAGCCACTCGCCGCGACCAATCGCGATCAACGCCTGGGTCAATTGGAAACCGTCCTTGAACGGGTCTTCCCACGGATTCATGAACGAGGTCAGCCGGCGCACGCGGTAGGACTCGCTCATCGCTGCCCAGGCCACCAAGGGCGCGGCCGCCAGCATCGGCACCGCCGCATGTGCGATGCGCACGCCGCCCAGCCAGATCATGCCGGCAGTGATGGCGCAGATCAGCATGGCTGAGCCGAAGTCGGGCTGCGCCAACAGGGCCACGACCATCAAACCGGCCACCAGGAAGGGTTTGAGCGCACCGAACCAGCGCGTTTGCACCTGCTCCCGATGGCGAGCGAGGTAACTTGCCAGCCACAGGATCATGATCAGCTTGGCCGCTTCGACCACCTGAAAATTGGACACGCCCAAGGTGATCCAACGCCGCGCGCCGTTGACTTCCTTGCCCAAGCCGGGAACGAATACCAGCGCCAGCAATGAGAAGCCAACGACCAACAGCGTGCGGCTATGCCGTTCCAGCCACTTCAGCTCGGTACGCGCCAGCGCGAATGCCAAGCCGGTGCCTGCGATCAAGAAAATCGCGTGGCGGATCAGGTAATAAAACGGACCCAAGCCTTGCCCTTCGGCCACCGCAATCGAGCTGGAGGCCACCATCAGCAAGCCAAAGCCAGCCAACACCACGGCGCAATAAAACAGCACGCGGTCGTAGCGGCCTTCGATTTCATCCAGGTGCAAGGCCTGTTGGATGCGCTCGACGATCATGGCAGCAGGTCCACAATCAAGTTCCATTTCCAGGTCCAGACGAGCGAAGGCTCGCCGCGAGGTTTGCTCGGCGCGGCTCTTCTGGAGCTGGAACTGGAAACGGAAACTGCTCTGATCCGCATCAGCGCACCTTCAACGTGGCAAGACCGATCAACACCAACACCACGGTGATGATCCAGAAACGGACGATGACCCGCGGCTCCGGCCAACCCTTGAGTTCGAAGTGGTGATGGATCGGCGCCATCCGGAATACACGCCGGCCGGTCAACTTGAAGCTCGCCACCTGCACCATCACCGAGAGCGTCTCGACCACAAAAATACCGCCCATCACCACCAACACCAGTTCCTGGCGGACGATGACAGCGATCGCGCCGATGGCGGCCCCCAGCGCCAATGCGCCGATGTCGCCCATGAACACTTGCGCGGGATAGGTGTTGAACCAGAGGAAACCGAGACCCGCTCCTGCAATTGCCGCGCAGATGATGGTCAATTCGCCAGCACCGGGAATGGAGGGCATCTGCAGATATGTGGCAAACACCGCATGGCCGGATGCGTACGCAAAGATGCCGAGCGCACCCGCTACAAGCACGGCCGGCATGATGGCCAGGCCATCCAGTCCGTCGGTCAGGTTCACCGCGTTGGAGAAACCGACAATCCAGAAATAGGCGATCACCACAAACATGCCGCCCAGCGGAATCGCGACGCTCTTGAAAAAGGGCACGTGAAATGCGGTCGCCGCGCTGACGTCGGCGGTCCAGTACAAGGCCAACGCCGCCGCCAGTCCGAAGATCGACTGCAGCAAATACTTCTGCTTGGCCGGCAATCCCTTGGGGTCGCGGCGCACCACCTTGCGCCAATCATCCCACCAACCGATTCCGCCAAACGCCACCAACACGCCGAGCACGATCCATACGTAGCGATTGCTGAGATCGGCCCACAACAAAGTCGACAGGGTGATCGCAATCAGGATCAGGGCGCCACCCATGGTCGGCGTGCCGGCCTTGACCAGGTGTGTCTGCGGCCCATCGCTGCGGATCGGCTGACCACCCTTCAAGCGCGCCAGCCGGCGGATCACCCACGGACCCAGTAACAACGACAGCATCAGCGCCGTCAGTGCACTCAAGATCGCCCGGAAAGTAATGTAACCAAACAGCGCGAACGCACGCTCCAAGCCGGTCAGCCAGTTGAACAGCTCAAGCAGCATGACTGTTCTCCTGCGTTTCGCTACCACGCAGAGCAGTCACCACGCGATCCATGCGGCTGCCGCGCGAACCCTTCACCAGGCAAACGACACCAGCGCGCAGGCGCCCGCTGAGGCCATCGATCAAGGCTCGCTGATTCTCGAAGTGCTCGCCTTTGTCGCCAAAGGCATGGCTGGCGTGCAGTGCCAGGTCGCCCACGGTGAACAGGCCGGCCAATTTCGCCGCCCTTGCCTGCAGACCAATTTCGGCGTGCAACTCAGCGGCCTGCGGACCCAGCTCGAGCATGTCGCCCAGTACCAGCCACGCTTCACCGCCGCCTTGCGCCAGGGTGGCAATCGCCGCGGCCACCGACGCCGGGTTGGCGTTGTAGCTGTCATCGATCAGCTCCACCCCGTTGCCTAGCCGGTAGCGGGTCTGCCGACCGACCACCGCTTGCGCCCGCGACAATCCAGCCGCGATGGTGTCAATGCGCGCACCCATCGCCCATGCCATCGCTGCGGCGGCGAGCGCATTGCGCAGGTTGTGGCGGCCTGGCAAGGGCAACTCAATCATCGCGCTGACGCCATCGGCGTGCAGGCGAAACTGGCTGCCGGCAGCATTGCTGCGGATGGCGGTCGCGCGCAGGTCGGCGTCGGCCTCCAGTCCGAAACGCAATTGTTGACGTGCACCGGCGCGCTGGGAAAACCACTCGCCGAAGGCGTCGTCGGCATTGATGACCGCGATACCGTTGGCTGGCAGGGCATCGTAGATGGCTCCCTTGGTCTCGGCGATGCCCAGCAGCGAACCCATGCGTTGCAGATGCGCCGGGCCGATGTTGTTGACCAGCGCCACCTGAGGCATCGCGATGTTGGCCAGGTGGGCGATATCACCGGGTTGGCCGGCGCCCATTTCATAGATCGCGTAACGCGTGCCCGCTGGCTCATCGATCAGCGCCAGCGGCATGCCGATCTCGTTGTTGCGATTGCCTTCATTGGCATATGTGGGTGCAACAGCCTGCAGAATGCCGTGCAGAAGCGACTTCACCGTGGTCTTGCCATTGCTGCCGGTCAGTGCAAGTACCGTCGAACTGCGCTCTGCGCGCAGCCCGGCGGCAAGCCGACCCAGCGCCAACACGCTATCGTCAACGATGACTTGCGATAGGTGGCAATCAGAGATCTGACGCTCCACCAGCACGGCGACCGCGCCATTTGCGCCGGCTTGGGCGACGTAGTCGTGGCCATCAAAACGCTCTCCGCGCAGCGCCACGAAGGCGCTGGCCGGAAGCAATTGGCGTGAGTCCGTGGAGACTGCGCTGATGATGCTGTCTTGGCCGATCAGCTGACCCTTGACCCACTGCGCCAGCGTGGAAAGTTCGAGCGCCCTCATGCGTGCGTCTCCAGCCAGCGGCGCGCGCAGTCAGCGTCATCAAACGAGCGTTTTTCGCCGTTGATCTCCTGGTAGGACTCGTGACCTTTTCCGGCGATCAGCACGGTGTCGCCACGCTTGGCCTTGGCCAAGGCCAAACCGATGGCCCGCGCGCGATCCCGTTCGACCTGTACGACGTCGCGCTTGGCGAATCCAGCCAGGGTGTCGCGGATGATTTGCTCGCCGTCCTCACCACGCGGGTTGTCATCGGTGAGGATCGCCATATCGGCGCCTTGTTCGACCGCCTGCGCCATCTGCGGGCGCTTGCCGCGATCACGCTCACCCCCACAGCCGAATACACACAGGAGTTGACCTGCGGTATGTGCGCGCAGGCTCGCCAGCGCCTGGCTCAGTGCGTCGGGTGTATGCGCGTAATCCACCACCACCAGTGGCGCGGTCTCGGCGGCCTCGATGCGATTCATGCGTCCGCTGACCGGCGCCAGCGCGGACAAGCGCTCAACCACCTGTGACAGCGGGTAGTCCAGCGCACGCAGGCAACCGGCGACAGCAAGCAGGTTTTCAACGTTGAAGCGGCCCAGCAAGCTACTGCGCACAAAGTGGCGTGCGCCCGCTTCAATCAGTTCAAAGCTCAAGCCCTGGGCGTCGCAGCGCACGTGTTCTGCATACAAACGCGCACTGGTATTGCCGGCCGCGCTGAAGGTCCAAATGTCGAGGTCCAGCGGCAGCCGCTGACTCAAATCATGCCCAAACGGATCGTCGACATTGATGACGGCCGCACGCAGGGTCGACCAGGCAAACAGCTTGGCCTTGGCGGCGCCATAACTGGCCATGTCGCCGTGATAGTCGAGGTGGTCACGAGTGAGATTGCTGAACACTGCGATATCAAAAGCGACGGCGTCGACGCGTCCTTGCTCCAGCGCATGTGAGGACACTTCCATCGCAACGGCGCGCGCACCCATCTCGCCCAACTCGGCCAGCGCCGCATGCACACTGATGACGTCGGGCGTGGTCCGCTCGCCGCCGCGCCGTTCACCGCCGAAGTCCATACCCAAGGTGCCAAGACTGCCAGCCGGGCCATGCTGACTCGACTGCAAAGCCTGTGCGAGCAACTGCACGGTGGACGTCTTGCCGTTGGTGCCGGTCACCCCGATCACGGTCAGCCGCGCCGATGGTTGGGCGTAGAAGCGGTCGGCGATCATGCCCAACTGGCCGCGCAGCGCAGGCACCTCGACGGCCAAGCGTGGCAAGTCCAGTTCGGTGCCGACCGGCGCTTCCACCAGTACACAGGCAGCGCCGCGTGACAGTGCTTCGTCTGCATGCTGCAAGCCATGGGTGGTAGCGCCAGCCAATGCAACGAACGCGCTACCCGGAGTTACCTTGCGGCTATCCAGGGTCATTGCAACGACCTCGACTTCGGCCAAGGCCGACGCGATCTCGCAGACGCCGTCCAACAATTGCCGCAGTGGCATCGATGCACTCATGGCAGCAGACCCACGTTGTCCGGTACGGACTCGGCTTCCGCCGGCAACAGTCCATCGTCCACACCCGGCGGGGCGAGCGCGGTGGCGGTGCGCGGCGGCACCGCGGCAAGCAAGCCGGGCACGTCATCCGGCGGAACATTCATGACCCGCAGTGCGCCTTCCATCATCCGCCCGAAGACCGGTGCCGCGACCAAGCCACCGTAGTAGTCCTTGCCGCTGGGATCGTTGATCACCACGACCACCGAGAATTTCGGGTTGCTGGCCGGAATGAGCCCGGCAAACAGACTGATGTAGCGCTTCTGATAACCACCGACGCTGGCCATGCGTGAGGTGCCGGTCTTGCCAGCCGCGCGGAAGCCGGCGACTCGCGCCAGCTTGGCGGTGCCTTCGGAGCCAGTCACGGTTTCCAGCATGGCGACCAAGGTCGAGGCGAGTTGCGGATCGATCACCTGTCGGCCTGGATTGCGCGCGCCGTGAATGAAGGTCGGCGGCACCAGCACGCCGCCATTGCCAATCGCCGCGTACGCCTGCGCCAATTGCAGAGGCGTGGTCGACAGGCCGTAACCATATGAAATGGTCGCCTTGTGCAAGATGCCCCAGCTGCGCGGCCCAGGCAGCACGCCCGGTGACTCACCCGGAAAACCAATGCCGGTAGCTTCGCCGAAGCCGAACCGCCGCAACACGTCATGGAAATGCTCGTTCGACATTTCCAAAGCGAGCTTGGTCGCACCCACGTTGGACGATTTCGTCAACAGCTTGGTGAGATCGATCTTTCCGTAATTGTGGATATCCCGAATCGTGTGGCCGGCCAGCGGCATCGTGCCGGGCGTAGTGTCGATGATCGTTTCCGGCAGGAACTTGCCCGTTTCCAACGCGGCGGCGACGGTGAACGCCTTGATCACCGAACCCGGCTCAAGCACGTCGGTGACCGCGCGGTTGCGGAACGCACCCGGCTCCAATTCCTCATCACGCGCATTCGGGTTGTAGGACGGCTGGTTGACCATCGCCAACACTTCGCTGGTATCCACTTCCAACACCACCACCGAGCCGCTGGTCGCACCGTGTTCCAACAGGGCAGTCTTCAACTCGCGATAAGCGAGGTACTGCACACGGCGGTCAATCGACAGCGTCAGATTGCGACCCGGCTCGGCGGCGCGAATCAGATCCACGTTCTCGACGATGCGACCGCGGCGATCCCGAATGACCTTTTTCGCACCCGGCTTGCCGGTCAACCACTCGTCAAATGCAAGCTCCAGTCCTTCCTGACCACGATCATCGATATTGGTGAAGCCGAGCACATGCGACATCACATCGCCGGTGGGATAGAAGCGCCGGTATTCACGCTGCGCGGCAACGCCTGGCACGCCCAACGCCATGATCACATCGGCCTCATCCGGATTCAGATGACGACGCAGGTAGACAAATTCCTTGTCGGCGCGCTGCGCCAGCCGCTGCGACAGCAGCTCGATACCCGTGCCCAATGCTTCAGCAAGTTCGGGCAGCTTCTCTGGATGCAGCAGCAGTTCCTGCGGATTGGCCCAGATCGAGACCACCGGCGTGGAAACCGCCAGCGGCTCACCCAGGCGATCGGTGATCATTCCACGCGAAGTGGCGATGGGCATTTCGCGCAAGAAACGCGCATCGCCTTGCTGCTGATAGAAGTCCTTGTCGATCAGCTGCAAATCGACCGCGCGCACCACCAGCGCGACCGTCGACAAACACAACACACCAGCGACAACCAGCAGCCGGCGGCGGGTGTCCAGCCACGGCGAGCGATGGCGCGCGCTGCTGCGCTTGCCTGCTGCTGATGGTCTCAACGCGGAGTGCCTCATTGCTGCAGCACCTGCAGTTCGCTGGCTTCGGGATACTTCATGCCCAGCGTGGTGCGCGCGACTTGCTCGATCCGACTGGTCGCCGCCCAGGTGGCTTGTTCCAGCTGCAGGCGGCCAAACTCGATGTTGAGTTCGTCACGCTCACGCTCCAGACCGGTGAGCGCAACGAATTGCTGGCGGTGCTCGTGACGCGCGTAGACCACGCCGACACCACTGCCAACCACAGCCAACACCAATAGAAGAAAGGCAAGCACGTGCAGCTTCATGGCAGCCGCTCCGCCACCCGCAGCACAGCGCTGCGCGCGCGTGGATTGCGCACCAACTCGGCCGAATCAGCCTTCATTGCAGCGCCGATCTCGCGCAGACTGGGAGCCTCACCAGGCAAGGCCGGCAAACGCCGATTGCCTGGCGCCGGTCGTGAGCGAGAATTGATGAAACGCTTGACCGCGCGGTCTTCCAGGCTGTGAAAGCTGATCACCGCCAAACGCCCGCCCGGCTTCAGCGCCGAATGCGCCGCCAACAGCCCGGCATCCAGGTCGTCAAGCTCGCGGTTGATGAAGATGCGTAACGCCTGAAAACTGCGCGTGGCCGGATTCTTGCCCGGTTCGCGGCGGCCAATCGTCCCTTCGATCAATGCCGCCAGTTCAGAGGTGCGCTGCACCGGCGCTTCGGCGCGCCGCGTCACGATGGCGCGGGCAATCCGGCGGCTGAGTTTTTCCTCGCCGTATTTCCACAGCACATCGGCAATGGCGGCTTCATCGGCGTGCGCCAGCCACTCGGCCACCGATTCGCCACTGTCGGGGTCCATGCGCATGTCGAGCGGACCATCGGCTTGAAAACTGAAACCGCGTGCGGGTTGATCGAGCTGCGGTGACGACACGCCCAGGTCCAGCAGCACGCCGTCCAGTCCATCGCCCACCGCATCCCACTGCCCCAGCTCGGCGAAGCTGCTGCGGCGCACGCTCACGCGCGCATCCTCCGCTTGCAGTTGCTGTGCCTGCGCCATCGCCTCGGGGTCCTTGTCCATCACCAACAGCCGACCCGCCGGGCCAAGCTGAGCAAGCACGCCACGCGCGTGTCCGCCGCGACCGAACGTGCCATCCAGATACTTTCCATCCGCCTTCACCCGCAGCCCATCCATGACCTGCGCAAACAGCACCGGGATGTGCTCCCTGACCCCTCCCCACCCCTCCCCGGACATCGGGGAGGGAGAAAGCCACGGCGTTTCAGTCCCTTTCACTTCAAAGCCGGAGATCGAGCATGTCGTCGCTGACTTCGTCTTCGCCGATGGTCTGGCGAATCTGAGCCAAGTGCGCTTGCTCGCTCCACAGTTCGAATTTGCTACCCATCCCCAACAACACCGCTTTCTTGTCGATACCCGTCGCGTTGCGGTGGCTGGCCGGCAACAACAAGCGCCCGCTGCCATCCAGCTCGACAAAGGTCGCCGCACCCACCAACTTCAATTGCAGGGCGCGATGCACGCGCTTGGAGTTCGGCAACTTGTTGACCTCGTCGCGCACACGTTCCCACTCAGCCACCGGGTACAGCCACAAACAACCTTGTTCGTAGGGGTTGTATGCCACCACCAGACGACTCGCACATTCGCGCACGACGGCGTCGCGGTGAGCGGTGGGCACCGCCAACCGGCCCTTGTCGTCAATCGTGATTGCTGTCTCGCCTTGGAAGTTCATGACCACGGGGAACCACTATTTCCCCTAATTTCCTACGTCCGCCCACATTAGGCAGCGTTCCGAGGCCTGTCAAGGAAAAGCGAAACTTTGTAAACCACAGCTAAACTCCCGCCAGCGTTAGGTTTTATGCCGCGGACGTTAGCGGAAATTTAATCTTCTGGAAATACATTTACTTAGGAGACATTGCTAACAATTTTCTAAGAATACCGGCGCGATTGCATCGCGGCCCCATTACCCGGACTGAAATTGCTGCGGCGCAGCAATGGGAATGCCGACTGGCTTCCCAGACCCCAAGATTGGCATGTGTTGGGTTGAGCGGCATGGCGACGGGAGGCCCCATGCTGAGCAGCGGCTCAGCAGGGCTAGCCGGGCGGATCCGGCGCGGTCGGAGACCGGCGTTTGCGTACTTGCGAAAGAGCACGCTGGGATGCGCTGGGATGCGAGCGCGACTGTGATGGAGCGCTGACGATGCGACGCAATCGGCTACCAGGCGGGGCGAGAGCGCACACTCCTACCTGTTTGCTGCGACAGTGCGCGCCAAGCGGCGCGCACTGCTAAGGTCATCTGTTCACATCAGCTCTTGCGAATGCTGATCGCATGGAAGCCGAGCATGCCGACGCCGGCGGCGGTGATCAGCAGGCCCCAGGTCGCAGGTGCATCGGGGCTCAGGTTCAACAGGTCGATCACGCCGAAGGCCACACCGACCAAGGTCAGCACGATGCCCCACTTCAAGGCCGCCACGCGGCGTGATTGTTCGTCGGCGGCGAGCATGGCGCGAATCAGATCTTCGCTGGTGTTGGTCTCGGCCAAACGGCGCTTGAAACGCGACTCGACTACGATCTTGATGGCCATCACGATGCAGATGAACAAGGTGATGGGGATGAGCAATGCGAAATCCATGGTGGTCTCTCCGGGGGCGCAAACGGGATGTCTGCTTGCTGGGTGAGAGACGGTGGGTTGCGGATTGGTTGCAGCGTTGTGGAAAGGAACGGGGCTGGGGACTAGCGGACTGTAACGGACAAATCGGAAGTAGCTCGCTCGGTCTGGCCTGGGGCGCAGCGTTTACCTTCAAACTGCACCCCAGCCCCTGGTCCCCAGCCCCCAGCCCCGCTTCTCCAAAACACAACTGCAACCCAAATACGCTTCACCGTCTCCAACTCTCCGTGAACGACGATCAAGCCCTCATTTCCGCTGTCCTCGGCAATCAGCCGGGTGCCTTTGCGCGTTTGGTGCAGCGCCATCAGCGACTGGTGTGGCATCTGATCGTGCGCATGGTCAAGAATCCGGCGGATGCGGACGAGTTGGCGCAGGAGACCTTCCTGATGGTGCATCGCAAGCTTGCGCAGTTTCGCGCCGAGAGCTCGTTGTCGACCTGGATAGGACAGATCGCGTTTTCGTTGGCGACGCGGTTCTTGCAACGCAAGAAGATTCCGTTGCTCGAACCCACCGATGCCGACGACGACGTGATGGAGCGGGTCAGCGACGATACCGATCTTGCCGGCAGCATCGCCGACGCCGAACTGTTCGGCCATGTCGCTGCGGCAATGGAAAAACTGCCCGCCATTCAGCGCACCTTGCTCACCTTGTTTCATCTGGAAGAACAGACTGTCGAAGACGCGGCGCTGATCACCGGCCTGCCGATCGGAACCGTGAAAAGTTACTTGTTTCGCGCCCGTGCACGCTTGCGGGCGGCGTTGGAAGACCACGTAGGAGTGGCCGCATGAACACACCATTGTTGGATCGTGAGGCACGTCTGCAAGGCTTGGCGCTGCTGCCGGCGAGCAGTGATGAGCCGGCCAGCGTGGAGACCTATCGGCAGATCTACGCCGGCATACGCTGGGCACCGATGCCGGCCTTGGCCAGCGACTTCACCGCTCGCGTGCTGGCCCGCGTCGGTATCGTCGAAGAGGAGCTGAGCCCGGTCGAACGCCGACTGGTGCCGATGCTGTTCACCACGTTCGGGATCGGAGGTGGCTTGACCGCCGGACCGCAGGTGTTGGGCGCACTCGGTCAGGTCGCGTTCGACTTCACCGGCCTGCCATGGCTGCAAGCCGCCGCTGCACTGACGGCCATCGCCACCGCCGCCGTGATTGATCGCACCTTGGGTCGGAGAAAACGGGCGAAATCGTTGTAGCGGAGCTGGCTCCCCTGCCTTTTGGAAAAGCGGCGGAGCAAGCTCTACAAAAGCTCATGACTTTACCCGGTGCGACACGCGGACAAGCTTGTGCTCTGGTAGAGCGGACCGAGTGAAGGGAAGGCGTACGCGCGCAGCGCACGACCTAGCTCCGCTGTTCTCCCTCCCCGATGTTCGGGGGCGATGCCCTGCGGCTTCGGGCCGAAGGCCCGCGCAGGACTGAGCGCGCAACGCGCCGGACGGGTCGGGGAGGATCTTAGGAAGCACAAGCTCCACCTGCTTTTTCTTGACTGGCAGCCGAGCTGTCAGTCAAGAAGAAACAAGTGGCGGAGCCGGCCGATAAGCCGGGTTCTGTCTAGGACAGTCATTCCTCTAGGCCCTGCGTCGCCGCAGGGCTCAAGCAACCTACCCGGAGACACCGCGGGCCGCGGCAACGTCTCCCTATTTGGTCTTGCTCCCGGTGGGGTTTGCCGTGCCGGTCCGTTACCGGACTCGCGGTGCGCTCTTACCGCACCATTTCACCCTTGCCACGCACACCTTGCGATGCCGTTCGGCGGTATCTTTCTGTTGCACTTTCCGTCGGCTCGCGCCGCCCAGGCGTTACCTGGCACCGTGCCCTGAGGAGCCCGGACTTTCCTCGCCACCCTTGCCCACTTGCGTGAACGCGAATGCCGCGACTGTCTGGCCGACTCCGCCGGCGCGAAGTCTACGCGGTCATTCAACCCGGCGTTGCAACTTCAGCCAGTTCTGCGAGGGCGGCTGGAATTTCGGACGCTTGGCCGATGGTGCGCAAGCGCGGATGATCGGCGGCCACGTGGGCCTGCAGCTCATGACTCCAGGTCACGCGATACGGCAGATGCACACCAAAGCCGCCGGCGTTCAATACCGGTGCGATGTCCGAGCGCAACGAGTTGCCGACCATCGCAAACCTCGTTGGTGCCACACCGCATTCACGCTGCACCCGCGCATACGTGGCCGAATCTTTTTCGGAAACGATTTCAATCCGCTGGAAGACATCGGCCAAGCCACATTGGCGCACCTTGGCTTCTTGATGGAACAGGTCGCCCTTGGTGATCAGCACGATCGGCCAGCGCGCGGCAACCGCTGCCACGGCCTCTGGAATGCCCTCCAGCAACTCAACCGGATGGGTCAAGATCGACTTGCCCAGGTCAACCAGACGATGAATGTCGGCGGCGCTGATGCGGGCATCCGTCAAGGCGATCGCGGTCTCGATCATCGACAGTGTCATGCCCTTGGCGCCGTAGCCGAACAGGCCGATATTGCGCTGCTCGGTGGCCAGCAGTTGCTGGTGCAGGCCTACATCGGCGAGATCGACGTAACCGCCGACGATCTGTTCGAACTCGGCGTGCGCGTCCTGAAAATATCCTTCGCTATGCCAGAGCGTGTCGTCCGCGTCGAAACCGACCAGTTCGATCACGCCCACTTGCGAGCGCACCGATGGGGTCAAGCGTGCGCAGCCTTCTTGCCGCGCAGCTTGCCGATCACGGTCACCACGCCAACGATCAGCACGCCGGCAACCACACCGACCAGGCCATCGGCAGCCAAACTGATCAGCGTGGCCACGAAGCCACCACCGGCAGTCAGGGGCGCGATCAGATGGTGCAGCGCCGGCAGACCGTGAATCAGGATGCTGCCACCGACCAAAAACATCGCCGCCGTACCCACGATGGACAAGGTCTTCATCAACTTGGGCGCGGCCAGCAAGATGCCACGGCCAAATGCACGACGCGACTTGGCCGCAGCACCTTCACCAATGGTCTTGGTCAGCGCGAGCCCCGCATCGTCCAGCTTGACGATGCCTGCGACCAGACCGTACACGCCAATCGTCATCAATACGGCGATGGTGACCAAGGTGGCGACCTGCAACGTGAACGTGGCGGCCGCCACACTGCCGAGCGCAATCACGATGATTTCGGCTGAAAGTATGAAATCGGTGCGGATGGCGCCCTTGATCTTGCTGGACTCCACCGCCAGCAGGTCCGCTTCCGGGTTGAGCAGCGCCTTGGTCAGCTCGTCTTCTTCCTTCTGCACCTCGGCCTTGCTGTGCAGCAGCTTGTGCAGCACTTTTTCCGCACCCTCAAAACACAAGAACGCACCACCAATCATCAACAACGGGACGATGGCCCAGGGCGCGAACGCGCTGATCAAGAGTGCCGCCGGTACGAGGATCGCCTTGTTGATCGCCGACCCTTTCGCCACCGCCCATACCACCGGCAACTCGCGCTCGGCTCGCACGCCTGCAACCTGTTCGGCGCTCAACGCCAGATCGTCGCCGAGCACGCCTGCGGTCTTTTTGGCGGCAACCTTGGTCAGGATGGCAACGTCATCGAGGATGACCGCAATGTCGTCAAGAAGCGCAAGCAAGCTGGCACCGGCCATGGCGAAGCTCCAAAGGGGATGGCGCGATTCTAGCCCGGCTGTTTGATCGGAACGCTACTGCGCCAGTGAACTACCTCGCAACAGCCGCTTTGCGCTTGAGGTCCCGATGCATCAGCGCCAGCACGGCAACCGCACCCAGATCCAGCAACAGCAGCAAAGCCCAGATCGGCCAGGCGAAGTTGCCTTGCGAGAGCAGAGGGCCCCAGTCGCTGTCCGCCAACAGCGCGACCAGCGGCTTTTTGAAGATGGCGCCCACCAGCACGACGAACAGCCCACCGACGAACACCAGCCCGATGCGCACGCCGGTGTGCGCAATGGCGGTCCACACGAATACGCCGCTGCCGCGTCGACGCCAGGCGGAAATCTCAAGCGCCGTCGACACCAACAACCCGATCAATGCAGCGACGATGGCCCAATGCAGGCTGTGTCCGAGCAGTTTGCTCAGCATCGTCGCGCGAATCAGTTCCCCGCTCGCGTCCGGCGGAAGCCCCGCGCGGGCGTCATGGATCAACCAGCCGACGATGGCTCCACCCACCACCGCGGTCCAGATGATCACCGTCAGCAGCCCGCCCGCGCTGCGCCGAAACGCCGGGCACGGCACTACCGTCCGCACCATGATCCAGCCAATCCAGAACATCGCCAGGAATTCCACGATCAGCGGCAGCACCAGATAGGGCGCTGTCATGCCGCCCATGATCGCGCACGCCAGCAACGCATAAACCAGCGCCAGCGTCCCCAGCTTGACGGCGACGCTGATCGGATCAGAGCGCTGCGAAACCAGTAGGGCAGCGTCGATCTCGGCGTCGGTGTAACCACCGTTCTTGAGTCGCTGCTCTTCCAGACTGCCTGAGCCCATGGCACCACCAGGCATCGCTCGTCTTCGGGCCATCGTCCGTGTTCTCTCGCTCTTTCTGACTGCGTGGTGGTTGCCACTGCTCGCGGACAAAGTGTAAGCCGTCGGGTGCGGACATTGACCCGCCACGGCGGCTCGGTATTCGCGGCCCACAGGCGTGACGGACAAACCGCCATTCACGGGCGATAATGCCGCCCCGCTCCGGACCGCCCGGCGAATCCGATCAACCCGGACGCCTGGCCGCAATCTTCGTCAGTGACTGGTGTGCAGGCAGCCTTGCCGCTGCGCGCCAAACCGTGCGCCCCCCGCCGAGAATCGCAAGCCGCATAGTATTCAGTTCGACCATTTTCCTGTTCGTGTTCCTGCCGGCGTTTCTGCTTGGCTCGGTGCTGGCTTCGCACTTTGGCGCGCGCGCCCGCAATCTCAACATCGTCGTCTTCAGCCTCGCCTTCTATGTGTTCGGTGGTGGCATTTACACCGCGATCCTGATCGGCTCGATCCTGTTCAACTGGGCTTGGGCGCGCTATGTCCTGACGCTGACGAGAACTCGGACGCAATCGCGCACGGCCCTGGCGGTGGGAATCGCGGTCAATCTGCTGCCATTGCTGGCATTCAAGTACCTCGACTTCCTGTTCGCGCTGACGACGCAGTACCTGTTTCGTCCGTTCCTCTCGCTGGACTTGCCGGCGCTGGACCTGTTCCTGCCGGCCGGCATCTCCTTCTATACGTTTCAGGCGATGTCCTATCTGATCGATGTGCATCGTCGCGAGACACCAGCGGAGCGCTCGCTGCTGGTGTTCTCAGCCTACAAGCTGCTGTTCCCGCAGCTGGTTGCAGGCCCCATCGTGCGTTACGTGGAAGTGCGCGAAGGCCTGCACGCGGCACGCATGTCGGTGGATCTCTTCAACGCCGGCATCTTTTTCTTCGGCGCGGGCCTTGCCAAGAAGATGCTGATCGCGGATCCGATTGGCCGCGTGGTCGATCAGATCTATGCCTTGCCGGCCGATCAGGTCACCAACCTGATGGCGTGGGTCGCCAACGTCGGTTATTTCCTGCAGATCTTTTTCGATTTCTCCGGCTACTCGTCAATGGCGATTGGCCTCGGCCTGATGATGGGGCTGTCCTTTCCAGACAACTTCCAGCAGCCGTATCGCGCGCAGTCGATCACCGAATTCTGGCGCCGCTGGCACATGACCCTGTCGCGCTGGTTTCGCGACTATCTCTACATCCCGCTGGGTGGCAACCGCCATGGCGCCGCGCGCACTGCATTCAATCTGTGGCTGGTTTTCCTGCTGTGCGGCCTGTGGCACGGCGCCGCACTGACCTTTGTCGCCTGGGGCGCGTATCACGGCATGCTGCTGATCATCGAACGCTTCGCCCGCGACCGCTTCAACATCGCACCGCGCGGCCTGATCGGCATCGTGATCACGACGCTGCTGGTGCTGGTGGGCTGGGTGCTGTTCCGCTCGCAGGATTTTGCCCAGGTGCAAACCATGTTGGCCAAGCTCGCCTTCATCGATCGCACCGGTGTGTCGGTGTTCGAAGTCAGCTACTACCTCAGACCGTACACCATTACCTTGTTTGCGACCGGGTTGCTGCTGGCGTGGCTGCCAGTTGATCGCTGGAACCTGCGCTCACGCTTGCTCGGCAACCGCGCCGCGCTGGCAGCGGTGTTCGGTGTGCTGTTGCTCACCGCATCGATCGCCGAGTTGGCTGCCAGCGGCTTCAATCCCTTCATCTATTTCCAGTTCTAGACCGGACTATTCATGAACCGCCGTGATGATTGCGCAGGTATTTGTTCGCACCAGGGATTCTCCGACCCAAGCGGCATACTCCGTGTGTACCCGAGGGAGGGGAATTCCTGGTGCGAACAAGGAACAAGCAAGGGCGCGAGCGCCTTCATGCATGGTCCGGGCTAGGGCCGACCCTGCCACCATGTGGATGCGCTTATTGCCCGCTTTGCTGTTCATGGCCGTCTTGCTGCTGCCCCTGTTCGCGCAGATGACCGGAATGCCGCAGGTGCCGCCGCTTGAGGAATACCGCAAGCTCGCCGAGTGGCCCGACCAAGACGCCTACCTAACCGATGAGAAGGCCGATTTCCTCGGCTACACCGCCAAGCTCAACCGCTGGCATCTGGACAACTTCACCACCCGCGCGTTCTGGGTGCGGCTGCGTACGCAAACGCTGTTCACCCTGTTCAATGAATCCGACCAAGTGCATGTGGGTCCGGACAACTGGATGTTCTATCGCAGCGTGATCGACTTCGAAACGCCGTCGATCGAGCGCATCACGCCCGAAAGCCGGCAGGCGCTGGTGGCCAAGATCGAACGCCTGTCGGCGCTGCTCGACCAACGCGGCATCCAGCTCTACGTCATGCCGCTGGCGCTCAAGGACCGCTACTACCCCGAGTTCCTCCCGTCCTCCGCCAGCCACGCGCGCCAATTCCGTTTCTATGACCAATTCATGGATGCGCTGGTCGCCAACGGTCGGTTGCGCGTGATCGACAGTCGAGATCCGCTGGCGAATGCCAAGCGCGATGGAATGAAGATTTTCCATCAGACCGATTTCCACTGGACCGATCCGGCCGGCGCACTCGTATTTCGCAGCCTGTTGCAGCAACTTGCCGCAAGCGAAGGACTCAAGGAATTTGCCGACAGCTGGCGCTATGAGATCGTTGATCAGCCGATGCCGGGCGGCGAAAGACGCGCCATACCGCTGTTCGAATCACCGCCTGAGCAATCGATAGGAGTGACGCCACTAGCGCCGCTCACCCGCTACGTGACACAGACCCATGCAACCGGCGTCGACTGGTCAAGCACGGCCGAGCCCGGCCAGGGCCCGTTGTTGCAGCCCATGCTCGCTTTTGGCGACAGCTACTTGGATGCCGGCTTGCGCGCGGGATTTTTCTACCTGTTCGAGGCCGTGGCGCGCGGCAGGCTGTATACGGTGAGCCTCGCCGACGCCTATCAGCAGCGCCCCGCGGGTACCCGCTACCTGCTGCTCGAATGGATCACCAGCGGCACTTTTGCCATCGACACCGAGGTCACCGGGCTGATCACGGCGTTGGAAGCCGAAGGGCGCGATACCCCAGCGCCGTAGTGACGTCTGTCCCTCTGGATGTCGGTCGCGCGGGGAAATCTTTCGGCATTGGCCCGGCACATTCCGCCGCCGCATGGGGCGGGCCGCGGTCCGCCCCGCGCGGTCCGAACCCACGCACGCAAACACCTTTGACCGACGACTGCATTTTTCCCATGCGATGCTTTGCCACAGGCGAGGCTCCGGGGAGAACGCTGATGCCACTGATTTTCGTGATGCTGGGCGTGGTGATGCCGCTGTGTGGCGTGATCTGGCTGGGCTGGAGCGTTGGCACGCTGGTGGCCGTGCTGGCGGTCGAGAACTGGCTCGCGCTGGGCCTGATGGGTCTGCGCATTCGCCGCCACGAGCAACTGACCAGTGATCCCCTGCACCACCGGCCCGAGATCTATTCCCGCTTCGGCAAATGGACGATGCCGTCGCCACGCGGCCGCTTTCTGCTCGACTATGGGGTGCAGTCTCTGGTTGCCGGGCTGGGTCTGGTCCTGATCTGCGTAATGGTGCCCTACCTCTACGTCGCCAAACACCCGCTGATGGCGGCACCCATGCTGCCGCAATGGGACGATGTCGCGCTGGGTGCCGCCGTTGCCACCGTCTGCAGCCTGATCGAAGTGCCCGTTGTCCTGCGTCAGACGCGCGGCGACAGCTTCTCGCTGATGCAGGATGCCGCGATGCGCCGCTACATGATCGTTGTCGGCTGCATCGTCATCGTGATGACCACGCCGATGCTGGCCAACGTCTGGAACAACCCGCTGGTACTTCTGCTCGGAGTGATCGCGGTGAAAACGACAATGGACTGGATGGCGCGGACGGGACCGCACCGTCGGTAGTCGCGCAGCAAGTCGCCAAAGCGCATCTGTCAGCCTCTGGCCCGCCGTTTTGGCGTGGGTCGATCGCGCTGAGATATCGGAGCGCGGTCTAGCAGGACAGAGGGACTGATCCGCTGCCGATGCTCAGCGCGGTGGCTGCGAACTTTCCAACGAACGCAGCTTGGCCTGATACAGGTGTTGGTCGCGGTCGCGTGGCGCGTTGTCCTGTGCTTGTTGCAGCAGGCTGGCCGCATTCGCCGGCTGTCCCAGGGCGTCGTACGCAACCGCCATCCGCCAATAGGCCTCGTGCAGATATGGCGCCATTTCTGCCGCTTGCGCATAGTAGGAAAGTGCCAACCGCGGCTTGCCCTCGGCGATGGCCGTGCCGCCCATCTCGATGTAGCGGTAGGGGTCGTGATTGGGCAACAGCGCAAGCCTGGCGTCGATGGCTTGGGCATCCAACCAACGGCGCTGATCCCTCAACAGCGAGCGCAGATTGCCGAGCAGACTCAGGTTGTCGCCATGCCGCGCCAGCGCATGGCGGTAAATTGCCTCGGCGGCGTCAACCGCACCCATCCGGCGGTGCAATACCGCAAGCGAATTGAATGCGCTCGGATTGTCAGCGTCATGCTCAAGTGCGGTCAAAAGTAACCAATAGCTGCGGCGATGATCGCCTTGAACCAGGGCTTCGGCGGCCAGGTTGACGTAAAACATCGACATCAATTCCGCCGCTTCCACGCGACCGCCGCTGCGCTGACCGCGAGTCGGAAAGTAGTCGATGACGATGTGCGGCCTTTGCGTGACCAGAAACCCTGGCTCATCCACGAACGTAGGATCGTAAAGGCGTGTGCGCACGTGTTCGGCGACCGTGACCAGACCCTCTCGACGTTCGAAAACAGGCGCGCTGCGCGCCCGTTGATAACCGACCTCAACCCCTGCCAGCCGCGCGAGCGCAGTGGTGAGCAGTGCAAGCGATAGACAGTTGCCCTGCCCACCCGCCAGCGCTTCGGTGGGGGTCAGGGTGTCGCCGTGATAGCGAAAATCGCTCAGTCGGCGATCCAGATATTCATAAATTCGCTCGTGCGGTTTGTGCAGGGCGTTGGCCGGGTCCAAGAAATAGTTGAGGAAGTGCTGTTGCTGTTCAGCACTCAAGTCCAGAACCTGCTCGGCATCCGGCAGCGCCACGGGTTCGCCAAACAGCTCGGAACGAACCGGGATCGGTGCAGGTGCGGCGGCCAAGGCAACCTGCGGCCGCGTTGGCGCAGCGGCGCAGCCGGCGAGCAGCAGGGTCAGTCCCATCGATGTGGCCACCGCTAAACGCATCGGCATTACTCCTGATCGTGCGGCCGAGTATGCCGCTTGAAGACGACGCCAGAACAGATGGTGCACCTGCAGCGGCGGAGGGGGCCGGCGACAGGCACGTCACCCTGGAGTCGGCCAAAATCAACCAGCGAGCAACACAACCTCAACGGCCTCAACGCGCAGGCGCAGCGAAGCGCGTGGATGAATTCGTCTTGTCCGGGAATCAACCATCGCTGCGCAGACACTCACTCGGCGAGATCGCCGCCGAGCGCCGTGCCGGCAACCATGAGGCCACTAACGCCACCACCACCAGCAACAGGGGCTCGAACACGAAGGCATTGATCGAGAACGTCAGTACGTGCTCGGTGACATGCGCCAGCAGTCGGCTCAGTGCCCACGCCAGCAGCAGCCCGATCAGCAGTCCCCACAGCACTGGCTGGGACGCGCCGCGCATGACGTGACGCACGACGTCGTGCGCCTGCGCACCCAAGGCGAGGCGCACACCGAGCCCTTTGCGCTGTTTGACCACGGCATAGCTCACCAGTCCGTACAAGCCCACGCAGCTGATCGCCAGCGCCAGCCAGGCCAGCGATGCACTCAGCCGGCTCGCGATGGTCAGCGGCAGACGCTGCATGCGCAGGGCATCGACCATGCGTAACGGTTGGCAGCTCGCTTGCGGCGCGATGTTCAGACAATCGGATTGCAGTTTTGCCAAGTGCGCAGGTGATGCGTCGCGCAGCGCAATCATCAAGGTCGGCGCCGCCGCGCTTCCGGCCGGTGCCGGCAGGTACACCACGGCGCGCAGCGGATCACCGAGCAGCCAACCGGAGGCATAGTCCTTCACCACCCCGATCACTTCGACCTGGCGGTCGATCACCCAGCCGTCCTCTTGATCACCTTGCAGACGCAGTGTCTTTCCAAGCGGTGATTCATTGGGCCACAGCAACGCCGCGGCTCGCTCGGAGACGATTGCCGAGGGCGAGGTATCGCCTTCGGCACGATTGAAGCGCCGGCCGGCTTGCAGTTCCAGACCGAGCAGACTCCACCAACCGGCATCCACAAAACGCAGACGAACCCGGTCGTCGTGCCCGTCGCGCTGTGCGTTCGCCACATGCATCGGCGCCATGAACGGGATCGTGGATGTGGCACTGACACCGGCGACATTGGGCAGCAGCTCCAGCTCACGCGCCAGCCGGCCGTCGTCGACCACACCGCCCAGCGCCACCATCGGAACAGGGTCGAAGCCGATCTGCACATCACGGGTGACCCGCGCGTTCGCCGCCACCAGCCCGGCCAGCACGACCAGAAAGACGCTGGCCGCCAGCTGCAGCGTCATCAATCCGCCGCGCAGGCCCTTGGGTTCGGACTTCTTCAGCGCGCCCGCATCGGGATTCGCCGAGCCGTTGCCGGTGAACGGCGCGGTCAACCACCACGCCGGCAAGGTGCCAAAACATGCCGCAGCAAACAGCGCCATGACAAACGCGACCAACACGGTGCCCCAGCCGATGTGCAGCTCGATCAGGTCCAGCCCCAGCTCGGATATCAGACCAAACACGGCTTGGTGGATCGGTTGCAGCAACAGCGCCACCAACAACAAGGCAGCCAGTCCCGCCATTGCACCCAACAGCAGGCACTCCAGCAACATCTCGAAGAACAAGCGGCCGCGACTGGCACCCAAGGCCGCGCGCAAGGCCAGATCGTGACGCCGCGCCGAAAAGCGCGCGAGCACCAGATTGGCGAGATTGGCCGCCGCGATCAGCAAGATCAACAGCATCAGCACCGCCAGCGGTATGCCCGCCGTGATGACGTCGCGGCGATCCGCCTCGCGCATGATTCCCGACCGCTTTACCGCATCGATGCCCACCAGCTGCACCTCGGCGTCGCGAGCCAGGCTGAGCGCTTCGGCGCGACCTCGCAGGGCGGCCGTGAGCGCCTCCACACTCGCGCCTTCGCGCAGAAACCCGCCCAGTTCGACCGCGAGCGAATCATCGTCACCACCGACGGTAGGCGGACGATCCTGGGCGCGAATCCAGTACAACACGCCGACTTCCATCAGCCCGCCGTAGTTGCGTCCGGCCACACCGATCACGGTAAACGAGCGATCAGCAATCCGGACCGGTTGCCCGATCACGTCGACGTCGCGGCCGAACAGCTTGTCGCGGCCACGCTTGCTCAAGATGAGGGTGTCGCGATCGCGCGGATCGTCCGGGCCAAACCACAGCCGGCCGGCCACGGGCGGCAAGCCGGTCAGGCGGAAGAAATTGTCCGATACCGACTCGCCAAGTCCGCGATAGTGTTGGTCGGTGCTCAGCGGTTCATTGATGGGCTGATGCGAGAACAGGCCTTCGACCATGGCTGGCGGCTCGGCCAACAGCTGCGCCGCCTCGGCCTCGGTGAAGCTGGATACCGGCTTCACCTCGGCGGTGCGACCTTCCAGATAGAACCAGCGATCCACCCGCTCGAACGCCGGCATCTGGAAGGCGTAAGCGGCGAAAAGGCCATACAGAAGCACGCCCATCGCCAGCGGCAGGGCCAGCACGGTGACTGCCGTGAGCGTGAATCCACGGCTGCGCAACAGACTGCGCAGCGCCAGGCGGACGCTGCGCGACAGGTCATCGACCCAGGACAATCCCCACACCCGGCGCACCGAATCCCGATGCAACTCGAGCATGCCCAGTTCGATCCGCGCGCGTCGATTCGCCTCGACGGCATCGATGCCTTGCTCGCGCAATTGCTGACAACGCTGGGCGAGGTGGAAGGCCAACTCATCGTCGAGATCGCGTTCGAATTCTCGGCGCCGCAACAACGCGGACAGCCGACCACGCAGACCGCGCAGACCGCGCATCATGCGATCAACTCCGCGCTGCCGGCATTGAGCAGCGACTGCATGGCTTCCACCAGTTCGCGCCAATCCTCCATTCCGGCGGTGAGTTGCCGACGCCCTGCTGGCGTCAAGTCATAGAACTTGGCCCGTCGGTTGTTCTCGGACGTGCCCCAGGTGGCGGCGATCAGGCCTTGGGCTTCGAGCCGATGCAGGGCCGGATACAGCGCGCCCTGCTCCACCCGCAGCACGTCACGTGAGCCGCGCTGGATGCGTTCCATGATCGCGAAGCCATGCGCCTCGCCGAACGAGATCGCCTTCAGCGCGAGCAGCTCCAAGGTTCCGGGCAGGACAGACTGCGGCATAACTCACCTATATTGCTTAGGGGAGTCAACGATACTCCCCTAAGCTGTTATGTGGAAACAGGCCATAGGTCACGGACATGCGATTCCGGCGGCAAAGCGGCGTATCCGGTCGCAACCCATGAATGTCGGCATCCCACTCTGCAAGCACTCTGTTCGCCCTCCCAAGTGATCATTTCGATGCCCGCAATCCGCCAGAATCGTGCCCGAACGGCGCCTTGGAACGGTCCCAAGCTGGCGCCTTTACCTCGTCGAGGAGCCGCCGTGTTCGCGAATTCATTTGTCTGGCTGGTGCTGACCAGCGCGGTACTCGCTGCGCCGACCACAGCCGCCGAGTTCACTGCCGTCGACCCGGCGAACATCAATATTGGCTGCACCTACAGCCGCAGCGAGAATCAAACTCCTTTTCTTGTGGTGCGGGCATTGCTGCAGGACGCAGACGGGCCGCGGGTGTTTCTGGGTCTGGATGGCGAGGATCTGGCCTTCGAGATCGAGGATGAAGGCGAAGGCGAAGGCGAAGGCGAGCCCAGTGCAGCCTACAAACGCGCGAATCTGAGGCTTGTCGTGCACTTCGGTGCGTCGATCGAACAAGATTGCGGCGACGACTGTGCCGGCACGCTGCGCAAGGTGCGGGTGGAACTGGATGACGGAACGCAGCGCAAGGAAATCGAAGCGATCGAGCATTGCGGATGCTGAACCTGCGGCTCACGAGGCGGGCCTGGGCGCCTAGGCCCGCACTGCCATCACAACGCTACGGCGCAGCCGCCGAGCCGGAACCTGCCCCGCGCGGCGCCAATGCTTCCCGGTAACGCTGATGCAGCGCTAACACCTTCGCCACGCAGTCCAACGTCTCAGGGTAGGGCGGCACTCCGCCATAGCGCACCAGCGCGCCGATGCGGAGTTTGTACGCAGCGGCCAGCAGGGTGAGATTGCCCTCGTCGCGCTTCATCAGCATGCGCAGATGCATCGCCCAACCCGGATGGTCTCGGCGATGTCCAAAGAGTCTTGCGCATGGCCGCGAGCCTGGCGGCCGCACCCTGACTGCACCGGGGGGACTGGCGACAGAGTCGACTTCGTTCACCTGCAAAGACCGCACTTGGAAAGTGCACTCTGACCCGTGCTTCGAAGTGGTCAGGGGCTTGCTTAACCGGCGTATGCTTGGTGTCCGTCAGCTTTGGGCCAGGCCATGGCCGCTTTGACACCTGAATACTCGCCGGACGAACTGGCCGAACTGCTCACCGCCCACATGCCCGATATCCCGGGTTATCAAGTGTCGCGGCGTCTGGGCAGCGGCGGCATGTCCTTTGTGTATCTTGGCGTGCAGGAATCGCTGAATCGACAGGTGGCGATCAAGGTCATTTCGCCGATCGCGCTGAAGGACGAGATCAGCAAGATCCGCTTTGAGCGCGAGGCGCGCACGATCGCCAAGTTGCAGCACCCGGTCATCGTCGACATCTACGAAGTCGGGCGCACCGAGCTTGGCTTGCTGTACTACGTCATGCCCTACTTGCCGCGTGGCAATCTGAGCAAGCGCGACATGCGCGAGGACGAACCACGCCTGATCGCGGTGCTGCGCGCCCTGCTCTGGGCGCTCGAGTACGCCCATGAGCACGGTGTGGTGCACCGCGACGTCAAACCCGAAAACGTCTTGTTCGACAACGTGGATCGCCCGCGGCTGACCGATTTCGGCATCGCCGTGTTCCGCTCGGATGGACGCCGGCTGACCAATGGTGGTTTTGCCTTGGGCAGTGCGACGCACATGTCACCCGAGCAAGCACGCGGCGAGAAAGTCGACGGTCGCGCCGATCTCTACAGTGTCGGCGTGCTGGCCTTCGAACTGCTGACCGGCGACCTGCCCTTTCACGCCGAGGATGCGCTTTCGCTAGCGGTCCGCCACACGGTGGATCCGATCCCGCTGTTGCCGGCCGGGAAAGCGCATTGGCAGACCTTCATCAACCACGCGATGGCGAAAACGCCGGACGCGCGCTTTGCCAATGCGCGCGAGATGATGAGCGCGCTGGACGCCATCGAACTCAGCCGCCAGCCCGCGCCGCATGCAGCCACCCCAGGGTCGAGCGTGCGCGGCCTGAGCGCACGATCCCTGCACACCAGCCCGGCTTTCCTGTCCGCCGGTGCCGTGGTGGTGTTGTTGCTGGCGATTCTGGTGGCCTATCTGGCCTGGTCCTCGCAAGCGCCGTCTCCGGCCGCAAGCGAAACCATCGCCGCGTCGGCCACGCTGCCGGTGGCTCCCGATACGGCCCCGCCCACCCGCCTAGTGCCAGCGCCATCGACGCCCGCCGCAGACAGCGTGGCGGCGAAGCTGCCGATGGCAGCGCTGATCGAGGGATCCGAGGCGACATCCGAGGGGATCTCCGAGGAAGTTTCTGATGGAACCAACGAACTCATCGAGAGCGTGGACGAGACGCTGCCGCCGGCTGAGCAGGCGCTGCGCCGCGCCGAGCAGCAAATCCATCGCCGCCGGCTGACCCAACCGCCCGGCGACAATGCCTTGGAGTCCCTGCTCAAAGCGCAAACGATGGCAGCCGATGCGCCGCGCTTGACGTCGCTGGGCGAGGCTTGGCTGACGACCATGCTGCCCTATGTGCAGGCCAGTCTTGATGCCGGCGGAGGATCACCCGACCTGCGCCAGCTGGATTCGGCACGCCAACTCGTCGAAGCGCTGGGTCTTCGCGAGGGGGCTGCCTGGTTGGCCGTGCAGACGGCCATCGAGGGCTGGCTGCGGGCACGTCTGCGGGCGGCGCTGGAAAGTCGCAATCTGGTCGAGCTGCGCGCGGCACGGGCAACGGCCACGGCGATGGACATTCCGACCACGGCGCTGGAGCCGGAGTGGTCGCAGGGCATCGTCGAGGCAAAAGTCGGTGATCGCCTGCCCGGCGGGATCGCGCTCGACCTGCTGAGCCTGCCCGCGAATGCGCAGCCCGGATTCGCGGCGATGCCAGGATGGGTCAGTCGCGCCGACTACGCACGCTTCGTTGCCGCCAGCGGACGCAGCGCGGCGCGCTGCAAGCTGCGCACCAAAACCTTCACCCTGCGCGCGCGGCGCTGGGACAACCCGGGATTCGTCCAGCAGGATGATCAGCCGGTGGTCTGTGTCAGCCTTGAAGACGCACTGGCCTATGCCCGCTGGAGCGGCGAACGCGACGGGCGCCGCTATCGTCTCGCAGCGGCCGCCGAGTGGCGCGCGCACCTCACCCCTGCGCCTGCGGCAACGGGCGGCGTGGCTCGCTGCGCCGGCAACCCGCAGACCTGTGCCGGGCAAGTGCGCGAATGGTCCGCACCCTGCGGTGCTGGCTGCACGCGGCAGCCGGCGTTCGGCCTGAGCTGGCGCGATGCCGAAGAAGGCCGCGCGGCTGCAGACGCCATCGTCGATCCGGCCTACGGCTACGACGACATCGGCTTTCGGCTGGTAAGCGAAGTGACGCGTGCGGAACTTGAGCAGCGATGACTCGCAACGACCCACCACGCCGCAGCGTGCGAACGGGGTCGCAGCCAACGTCTGTTCCCCCATGGTCCTTTTGTAGGGCGGTTGTTGACCCGCCAAACGTGGAGTTGGGATCGTGTGGGATCGTGGACACCCACAACCCGGCGGGTTCGGCAGACGCTGGCGGTGGCCCTGATGTCGAGATTGCGCTGTGGATGCCGATCAGCTGGCAGCCCAACCTGTGGGCTATTCCAGAATCGCCCGTACCGCGTCCAACGCTTCCTGCACCAACGCCGCGGGCGCCTTTTCGATCTTGCGAAATGTGCGGGCGCGGGCGTCCACCGTGCGAGTCTGGTCGCACAACACCACGCCTTGGGTCAGGGTGCCCGCACCCATCAGGGGTACGCTGAAACCGGTCTCGCGCGAGACGGTCCCGCCCTGTGTGATCGGTGCCACCAGCAGCAGACCGGAGGCCTTGTTGAAGGCATCCGCCGACAACACCAGCACCGGCCGCGAGCCGCGGATCTCGCGGCCCTGCACCGGGTCCAAGCTCAATTCGAGTATGTCGCCCCGCAGCGGGATACCGCGGCTCACAACAGCTCGCGCCCGACCGGTCCATCCTGCAGCGATGCCTCTTCGCGCTGCCAAGCAGCAGGCGTGCGCGGGCTGGCCGCCAACCGCTCGGCCAAGCTGCGCCGGGCCGGAGTCACCGACAGGGTGCGGCCTTCCACGGCGAGTTCGACCACGGACCCAGCCTCCACGGCCAGCGTCTTGGCGATGCTTTTGGGGATGGCCAAGATGATCGACCCGCCGGATTGGCGCAGGGTAGCGGCACAGGACATGCGGGCACCTCGGCGAGAATGTTTTACTGATGTAAAATATCATGATCGGAGGCGCAGAACCCTGACGCCCCGCAATTGACTAGCCAAGCTGACAAGCCCTGCGCACTGGTCCAAGCAATGACCTTGCGACACGGGAGTGGCGTGTGCAGCAAACGCCATACCTCGTTGTGTATCGTCTGCGCGGCGACACGGTCGAAATCATTCGGATATAGCACACCAAGCCCAATCCGCAGGCGCTGGTGGGTAGTTTTGATCAAACGTCACTCGACTTGCCCCGTGCTTTTTCCAATTCGAGTCTGACCCCGCTTTTTGACCCCGCTTTTTCGCTGACCCCTGTTCTTCGGCATCGCAAAGCGCGATGCCCTCAATCCAAACTCTCCCACAACGTCTCGAACTGCACGGCGAAGTGGCGGACCTGCACCGGGTCGCTGGTCGAGACCAGATTCTCTTCGTTGTACTGGCTGGCGCTACGGGTCCAGTTGAAGCTGCCGTTGAGCAGCTGAGCGCCGTCGAACAAGGCAAACTTGTGGTGCATGTGGGCGTCGCTGCGGTCCAGTGCGACCTTGACCCCCTGATCTGCCATGCGCTGGATGTCGCTGCCGAGGTCGTCCCTCTTGTCGTTGTCGCTGATCACGCGGATCGCGATGCCGCGCCGATGGGCGGCAAGGATCTCGTCGCTGATGCGGTCGTCGGCAATGGTGAATACGCAGATGTCGATCGCCTGACGACTGCCGCGAAGGTGCCGGATCACCGCGTCGCGGCAGGCGTTGCCCGGGCTGAACCAGACTTCGGAGCGCACCGCGACTTGGGTGTGTACCTGATCGAGCACCTTGATCACACCCGCCAGCCAGTTCACCACGGCCGGCATGGAGCCAGCCGACTGCGGATCGCGGGCGCGTTGCTGGACCAGCGTGAATGCGTGATTGCGAAGCTGATGCAGTTGGTCGACGCGCAGCGGCCGTTGCTTCAGTTCGGTGGCCAGGGCGTGTTTCTCCGCCGTAGTCAACACATTGTCAGCGATGCTGCGGTCAAGCTGTTCGAGCAGGCCTTGCATGGTGTTCTCCGCAGCACTGGGTGCAGAAAGAGGAAATCGGCGTTTCGCTACCCCAGCGGGAGTGCGCAGCCATCGACCGATTCGGCGTTGGTGGGTCTACCTTAGGCGATTCAGGCGCGGCCGGTCACGCTGGTGCGGTGCGTCGTATGCAGAGGACCTTATCCGCGCGTGGATTTGCGTGACGGGCAAGGCGCGACGACGAGACAACGCAGCGCTATGGCGAGGAGGACCGAGCGTAGCGAAGGCGTAGCCGCGCAGCGGCCGAAAAACGCCGCCAGGCGCGGAAAGACACCGTGGATAAGTCCGATTGATTGCGAAGCACCACACCAGCGCCGGGAGTCAGAATGCACCTTCCGATTTGCCAATCTGAAAGTGCACTCTGACCGCTGTTTCCGTGCGAAGCCTGATAGAGTCTGACAGCGCTGTCTTCAGCGCGAACTCGGGAGCCACTCCGTGGATGTTCCTTCCAACGCTCGGCGTCGCCAATTGCTCGGCGCGCTGGGAACCAGCCCGTTGTGGCTGTCCGGCGCCGCCCACGCGGGTCCGCCTGCGGTCGGTCAAGCGTTTGTCGGTAGCCCGGCGCTGCCGGAGATTCCCGCCAAGCGCCTGGGCTGGGCCGTGGTCGGTCTCGGCACCTTCGCGCTGGGTCAGGTCATACCGGGATTTCTCGATGCGCGCGCCTCCCGGGTCACCGCGCTGGTCTCGGGCAATCCAGACAAACGGAAGACCGTCGGTGAGCGCTATGCGGTCGCTGCTCGCTACGCCTACAGCGAGTTCGATCAGCTCGCCGACGATGAGCGGGTCGACTGCGTCTATATCGCGTTGCCGGTCGGCCTGCACGCCGAGTACACCATCCGGGCGTTGCGGGCCGGCAAACACGTACTCTGCGAGAAACCGATGGCTTCCAGCTCAGCCGAGTGCGAAGCGATGATCGCCGCGGCGCAGAAGGCACAGCGCCAGCTCGGCGTCGCCTACCGGGTCCATTTCGAGCCCACCAACATCGAGGCGGTGAACCGCTTTCGTGCCGGCGAGATCGGCGACCTGCGTTACCTGTCCACCGAGGCGGGTTTTTCTGCCAATCCGGACCACCCACCCCATGCCTGGCGCCTGACCCGCGCGCTGGGAGGCGGCGGCTCGATGTACGACATCGGCATCTACGGCCTCAACGGTGCATTGATGTACTTCGACGAGTTACCGACGCGCGTGTCGGCGGTGTACTCGACGCCCGCCGGCGATCCGCGTTTTCGCGAAGTCGAGGGCGGGCTCGACTGGCGGCTGCGCTTCGCCAATGGCGTGTCGGTGCAGGGCGCATCGTCCTACACCTTCAGCTACACCACCGGCCAACGCATGCATGGCACCCGCGGCATGTTGGAACTCCGACCAGCCTCGACCTACTACGACAATGACCTGTGGCTGAAGCGGGACGGGCAGCCGCCGGCGCTGCTCAACCCCGTTAATCCCATTACCCAGTTCGCCGCGCAGGTGGACGCGTTCTCGATCGCCGCGTCCTCGAACACCGCGCACCGCACGCCCGGCGAGATGGGACTGCGCGACCTGCGACTGATCGAAGCGCTATACCGCAGCGCCGACCAGGACGGCGCGTCAATCAGCCTGTAAAGCGCTCACCTGAAAAGCAGAAACGTGACGGGAGACGGTCAGTGACGAGAACGGGACGCAAGATTCCGCTGCTTGGCGAGCAGACGGGAGAGCCTTTCACTATTGAAGGCGGCGGCAAAATGGTGATCTCGCGCTGTCCGTGTCTTGCGACTGATACCATTGGCGGTATCATTCGGGTGTGAACACCAAGTCCAAGCGCATCGCCGCCATCATCGCCAACCCCAGGCAGGTCCGCATGAGCGAGGCCAGCAAGGTGGCCGAGCAGTTGGGGTTTGTGCATGCCGGCGGCGCGGGATCGCATCGCGCGTTCATGCGAGCAGGTGAGCCCGTCGGGCTGAACTTCCAGAACCGAGGCGGCTTCATCCCGCCGTATCAGACCCGCCAGTTGATTGCGATGATCGAAAAGTACGGAGGCAGCACATGAATCGTTACCCGCTGAGCATTTTCTGGTCGGATGAAGACGCCGGCTTCATCGCCGAGGTGCCCGACTTGCCAGGTTGTTCGGCGTGGGGTGAGACCGAGGCCGATGCAGCACGCGAGGCGCAGGACGCCATCGCGGCTTGGCTGGCGGCGGCCGCTGCAGCCAACAGGGCAGTGCCTGCACCCAGCACTGCCGAGCCTCTGTCTGCATACAGCGGGAAGTTCCTGGTACGCGTACCGCGCAGCCTGCACGCGAGACTGGCGCGCGAAGCCAAGGCACAAGGCGTCAGCCTGAATCAGTGGGCCGCGAACAAGTTGGCGGTCTGACAAGCGCTGGACGCGCGCAGACCCTTAGACCTCATGCGACGCTGTCAGTCCGGGAACCACAGGATGCTACAGAGCTAGACCTGCCTACGCGCAGGATGCTACAGAGCTAGACCTGACCCCGCCTAGTGACGAGCATGGTTCAGCACATAGGGCGCGCCTTGGCCCGCCCCATGGCGAATGAGGATGAGTGGCGGGGCGGGGCGGGGCGGAATTGTTTTGTGGAATGCTGCGAATTTAGACCTGCCCCCGAGTCTTTCCACACGAGCCCGCAAGATTTTTCCGAACGTAGGGTGCGTCAAGGACGCACCAAAAAACCCCCCCCCGAGTGGTGGGTACCCAACCCAACCAA
>JBQTGY010000111.1:0-18509 GCA_052390415.1 Pseudomarimonas sp.
CTGCGCACACTGTCAAAGATCCTGCGAATCAGCCTCAACGCCAACCCGCTCTACATTCCGCCGATCAAGCATTTCGCTCAACCGAGCCGCGCATCTTACAGCACTTTCTGCGTCCGTCAACACCTTCGCCAGACTTTTTGTTCGGATCTCGGGGTGCGTCGTGCGGAGTTCGCCGCTACGCAGCCGTAAGCAGGACGCGCACGAAATTGCGCTTGCCGATTTGCAGCACGGCGGTGAAGCCGATACCGAAGGATCGCGTTGGGTCGTCCACGACTTCGCCACTGATCCGAACGGCGCCTTCCTTGATCTTTCGGGTTGCCTCCGAGGCGCTTGAAGCCAAGCCGGCGGCCTTGAGCATGGCGGCTAGTCGCAATCCTTCAACCGGCACCGCGATGTCCATCTGCGCAAGCACCGAAGTGTCGCCTTCGCCACGCACGACCGCGTGCCAGCCCGCTACGGCCGCTTCGGCGGCCTCGGCGCCGTGGAACCTGTGGGCCAACTCCCGAGCTAATCGCAGTTTGGCGTCACGGGGATTCAACTGACCAGCTGCAACGTCTTGGCGCATTCGATCAAGTTCACCCATCGACACCTCGAAGCTCAGTAGCTCGAACCAACGCCACATCAAGCCATCTTCGATCTTCATTGTCTTGGTGACGATGTCGATGGCGGGTTCGTTGATTCCTATGTAGTTGCCTAGCGACTTGGACATCTTGGCAACCCCGTCCAGGCCTTCCAGCAGAGGCATTGTCAGCACGACCTGAGGCGGCTGTCCGTAATGCTCCTGCATCCCTCTACCCATCAGCAGGTTGAATTTTTGATCCGTTCCGCCGAGCTCGACATCCGCCTTGAGCGCAACCGAGTCGTAACCCTGAGCCAGCGGGTAGAGGAACTCGTGAATTGAAATTGGCTGTTGAGCGGCGTAGCGCTTGGCAAAGTCATCACGTTCAAGCATTCGAGCCACGGTCAACAAGCCGGCCAGGCGCGCCATATCAACCGCTGTCATCTGGCCGAACCACTCCATGTTGAATCGAAGCTCGGTCTTTTCGCGATCCAGTACTTTGAAGACCTGATCGGCGTACGTCTTCGCGTTCGCCTGCACGTCGTCCCGCGTCATCACTTTGCGGGTCGCATTCTTGCCGCTGGGATCACCGATCATGCCGGTGAAATCGCCAATCAAGAAGATGACCTGATGGCCGAGCTCCTGGAACTGCCGCATCTTGTTGAGCAGGACAGTGTGGCCGATATGCAGATCCGGAGCCGTTGGGTCAAAACCGGCCTTCACCCGCAATGGGCGGCCAAGGGCCAGCTTGCTTTCCAGTTCCTCCTTTTTGAGGATCTCTTCTGCGCCGCGTCCGATCAAGGCGAGGGCATCGTTGTGGCTGCTCACTAAGAGTGACTCCAGAGGTGTTGGTCCGGCCCAATTGTTAGTAGCCGGTTAAATAAAGGTTAAGTGAAGGCATAAAAAAAGCTAATTGGAACAAAGGCTTGACGCATGGTTTTGACTGCGTTTAGCTTACGGTCACTTTTTTGTTGTGGGCCGAACCACCGTGACAGTATCGCAGGGGCCCGAGCGCCTCATCAGCAAGCCTGCGCCACAAGCCGTTCGTTGGAGCGACCTGAAGACGGCATCTCCAGCCTCCGCGCTGGAATCGTTGCGGTCTCAGCCAAGGCGCTGGCTGCCACTTTTGGCCGTGGCCTTGCTGATGCCGACGGCGGCGTTCATGTTCAGTCCTGACGCGACTCCAGAGAAGGATAACGATTCGACTTCGCTGGTGGTACCGGTGGCCATCGAGCTTCCTGCGGCGCCGATCTTGACCTTGGCGACGCCCGAAGCGGCTGATCCGGTAACGGCGACCACGACGCACTCAGTTCGGGTCGAGGCCGGTCAAACCATGGGCGAGATTTTCGCCAAGCTGGGGCTTTCGGCCACGACGTTGCATCGCGTGTTGGAACATCCCGGAGCGCGAGAGCCGCTGAGTCAGATTCGTGTTGGCAACCAATTCGTATTCGTGGTCAGCGCGACCAATGAGCTTCTCTCGCTGCAGTTTGAACGCGGGGAAAGTGAGCGCGTGGCGCTGTCGATCAGCGGTTCGGAGATCATCGAGGACGTGCAGGCGCGCGTGATTCAGCGCCGCGTGCATATGGCCTCCGGCGAAATTCACGATAGTCTGTTCAATGCCGGCCAAGCCGCCGGGATGAGCCAGACTGCGATCTTCGAACTGGCGAAGGCGTTCGGTTACGACATCGACTTTGCCCAGGACTTGCGCGTCGGCGATCGCTTCGATGTGGTCTATGAAGAAATCTGGCGCGATGGCGAACGATTGCGCAGTGGTGATGTGCTTGCTGCCACCTTCGTGAACCAAGGCAAACAACACCAAGTTTTCCGCTATCAATTTGCTGACGGTCGCACGGACTATTTTGACGCTGATGGGCGGCCGATGAAAAAGGGCTTCCTGCGCATGCCCATCGATTTCGCGCGCATCAGTTCGCGCTTCTCCAACGCGCGTCGGCATCCGGTGCTGGGCCTGACGCGCGCCCACCGCGGCGTCGACTACGCGGCATCTTCGGGCACGCCGATCATGTCGGCGGGCGATGGCAGGGTGACGTTTGCGGGGTGGAAGAGTGGTTACGGACGCACCGTGATCATGCAGCACGCCAACAATGTCAGCACTCTGTATGGCCACATGTCGCGATTGGGCAAGTTCAAGAACGGTAGTCGCGTGCGGCAAGGCGACGTCATCGGTTATGTCGGTCAAACTGGCCTCGCGACCGGTCCACATTTGCACTATGAGTTCCGTGTCGCAGGTGTGCATCGCGATCCGTTGAAGGTAACCATGCCCAAGCCAGAGCCATTACCGAAGTCAGAGCTGGATCGCTTCCGTCTGCAAACTCAGCCTCTGCTTGCGCAGTTGGATGTCCTGGCTGGGGGCAGCGTCTACGCCACGACGCGTTAAAGCGGTGGATGCTGCGATACCCGATCATTTCCTTGGGTTGATCTCGGGAACCAGTGTTGATGGCATCGACGCTGCGCTGGTCGCGTTTGACGGCGGCCTGCCACGTTCGTTGTGCGCCCGCACCTATGCGTATGATTCTGGCCTGCGCGGGACAATTCTTGCGCATTCACAACGCGACACGCCGCTGACGCTGGATGCCGTCGGTGAATTGGATCACCGCATCGGCGCTGCTTTTGCTGAAGCCGCTCGATCACTGATGGTGGCCGCCGAGTTCCGGCCAGCGCAACTGACTGCGATCGGATCCCACGGGCAAACGCTGCGCCATCGGCCCATTGGTCCAACGCCGTTTACTCTGCAACTCGGCGATCCGAATCTGATCGCGGAAACAACCGGTGTTACCGTGGTGGCCGACTTTCGGCGACGCGACGTCGCCGCCGGCGGCCAAGGCGCACCCTTGATGCCGGCATTCCATGCAGCGGTCTGGCGCGGCACCACTGAAGATCGCGCGGTGCTGAATCTCGGTGGGATCGCCAACCTCACCCTGCTGCCCACGCGGGGTGACGTCCGTGGTTTCGACAGCGGTCCGGCCAACAGCCTGATGGACGCGTGGTGTCTCAAGCACACGGGCACAGCATTTGATCCCGCGGGTGCCTTTGCTGCCTCAGGCATGGTGCATGGGTTGCTGCTAGAACGCTTGCTCGCCGAACCTTGGCTGGCGCTGGACCCGCCGAAAAGCACGGGTCGCGACGTGTTTCATCTCGATTGGCTCACCGCACGCTTGGGCGATTTGTCGGTCACGCCGGCCGATGTGCAAGCGACCTTGTTGACGTTGACGGTTCGCAGCATCGCAGATGCCCTGCGCACGGCGATGCCGAGCTGCGCACGACTGATTGTTTGTGGCGGCGGCGTCCACAATGCGGCGCTGATGGCTGCACTTCGAACCGAACTGCCTGCGATCCAGGTACAGAGCAGTGCAGTACATGGCATCGATCCCGATTTTGTCGAAGCCATCGGCTTTGCATGGTTGGCACGCGAAACATTGGCTGGGCGTCCTGGCAATCTGCCCACCGTCACCGGCGCGCGAGGTTTGCGGGTGCTCGGAGCCATTTATCCCGCGCGCGTGACAGTGGACGTCGAAAACCCACAGTGACTGGGATTCATCGCATCACCGCAGCAAAAAGCGACAGCGGGCGGGATCAATAAATCTGTAGCATGCCGCGATGAATTCGCATCCCTCTGTTTGGCAGACCCGCCTGCCCGCCTCGCTTCGACCCTACCTGGAAGCGGGACCGCTCGCCGCCCTAATGCTGGGAATCTCGTCTGGATTCCCGTACGCCATGCTCGGTGCCACGTTGACCACGCGACTGGCGCAGGATGGTATCGACAAGAAGACGGTGACAGCGTTTTCGCTGGCCTTTCTGGTCTATAACCTGAAGGTGTTTTGGGCACCTGCGGTGGATCGCGTGCGCCTGCCTTGGATCGGTCGTTTCGGCCAGCGTTGTTCCTGGCTTTGGTTGAGTGCCGCTGCTGTCGCCGCCAACGTCGCCTTTCTGGGTTTGGCTAGTCCGACCGCGGACTTGTCCACGGTGGCGCTCGCCGCCATCCTAGTCGGTATATCGGGTGCGACCTTCGATATTGTCATTGATGCTTATCGCATCGAGACGCTGCGGCCGCATCAGCTGGCTACGGGTTCAGGGATGTCCCAATACGGATGGCGAATTGGTTCGGTGTCAGCGGGCGCATTGGCCTTGCTGGTGGCAGGGCAATGGAACTGGACCGCCGCCTATCTCGCCTGCATGCTTTTTGCGTTGCCGGCGGTCGCCGCGACGCTGTGGTTGGGCGAGCCAACTCGACACCGTCCGCCGCCGCCTGCGCGCGGCGTTGTTGGGGTGATTCGTGCGGCCTGGGCCCCCATGGGCGAGTTTTTTGGCCGCCGCGGTGCCGCCTTGGTGTTGCTGTTTGTATTGGTGCACAAGGTCGGCGATACCCTGGGACAATTGACCCTGCGTTTGCTGCTCGACGATCTGGCCTACAGCAATGCCGAGATCGCCAAGTACGATGTGGGCTTCGGCTTTGTTGCTTATCTGATCGGAATCTTCATTGCGGGCGCTTTGTATGTGCAAATTGGACTGCGCCGTTCATTGATGTTGAGTCTGCTGTTGATGGCAGCGAGCAACCTCTCCTTCGCGCTGCTGGCCCAGATCGGTCACAGCAACGCGATGCTGGCCTTCGCGATCGGATTCGAAAACATCGCCAGCGGTATTGGTGGTGTCGTGGTGGTCGCCTATTTGTCGGCGCTGTGCAATCTGTCGTTTACCGCCACCCAGTTTGCGCTGCTGTCCGCAGCGGCTTCAGTGGTCGGTCGTCTGCTCACTGGCACTACCGCAGGCGCGCTGATCGAGTGGCTCGGTTATGTCGACTTCTATCTGCTGACTACAGTGGCTGCACTTCCCGGCATCGCTGTTTTCGCGCTCATGATGCGCGCCGGCTTGGTCGATGCGACCCTGCTGAGTCAGGCCGGCGCGGGCGCGGAAAGGCCTGCTCAGTCTTGATAGTCAACACGATAGGGCGCGTGGTCTGAAAATCTTGGCTCGCGCGCGATGGCGCAATCGCGGAGTCGCTCAGACAAGCCGGGCGTGACGATCTGATAGTCGATCCGCCATCCCACATCGTTGGCGCGCGCCGCACCACGGTTCGACCACCACGTATAAGCCACTTCGTCGGGTCGCAAGCGACGGAAGCTGTCGACCCAGCCGGCGTCGACCAACATGCTGTTCAGCCACGCTCGCTCGGCAGGTAAACAGCCCGACTGCTTTTGATTGGAGCTCCAATTCTTGATGTCCTGACGGGTATGCACGATGTTCCAATCGCCGCAGATCACGTACTCGCGCCCGCTGGCGCGCCAGTCGGCAAAGATTGCGGCAAGCCTTTCCATGCACTCGAACTTGAACTGTTGTCGCAGGTCACCGGACGAACCCGATGGCACGTACAGCGAAACCACACTCAGACTGCCGAAGCGCGCCTCGATGTAGCGACCTTCGTCGTCGAACGCCGGCCACCCAAGCTCGGTCAGCACCGCATCCGGCGGCTTGCGACTGTAAATGGCCACGCCGCTGTAGCCCTTTTTGGTGGAGGCATCCTTGAAGTGCACGCCATAACCCTTCGGATGAAACAGCGGATTGCTGAGCTGGTCGGCTTGTGCCTTGGTTTCCTGCAGGCACAGCAGATCGGCGTCCTGTTGCGCGAACCAATCGAAGAAACCCTTGCTGGCCGCCGACCGGATGCCGTTGGCGTTGAAACTGATGATTCTCACGAGTACTGAACCGCGCTGAATGCCGGCCGGCAGCCTACCCCAAGCATCAACGTGATTGCAGGCAAAATAGCGTCTTCGTCCCATTGGGTTCGCTTGTGCAGCCTTATCAACGCCGATTCCTGGAGCTGGCCCTGCGCTGTGACGTGTTGCGCTTTGGCGAGTTCAACCTGAAGTCGGGCCGGGTCTCGCCCTATTTCTTCAATGCGGGGCGCTTCGACTCGGGTTCGGCCCTGGCGGCCCTCGCCGAATGTTATGTCGATGCGCTGATCGCGGATGGGCTCGCTTTCGACATGGTGTTCGGTCCGGCCTACAAGGGAATTCCATTGGCAACCGCGGTCGCTGTGGCGCTGGCCCAACGTGGCCGCGATCTTCCGGTGGCATTCAACCGCAAGGAAGCGAAGACTCATGGCGAAGGCGGCAATCTGATTGGAGCCCCACTGCGGGGACGCGTCCTCATTGTCGACGATGTGGTTACCGCCGGGACCGCTGTTCGCGAGTCGGTTGAACTCATTCGCGCGGCCGGTGCGGACGTCGTCGGCGTGCTGGTAGCCTTGGATCGCCAAGAGCGCGGCGCGGGTGAACGCTCAGCCACCGGCGAGGTGGCTGCTGAATTCGGCCTGAGAGTGATTGCCGTTGCCCGGCTGAACGAACTGCTGGCCTATACTGATGAGGTCCCGGAACTCGCCTCGCAGCGCGCACGTCTTAGCGATTACCGCCAACGCTATGGCGCTGCCGGTGCCACTGGAGAATAGGAATGAACAAGCCAATCTGCACGCTGACCCTCATCATCGCCAGCCTCCTGCTGGTGCCCTCAGCGGATGCGCAGAAGCTGTACCGGTGGGTCGACAAGGACGGCAAGGTGCATTACAGCGACACCGTGCCGCCGTCGGAGGCTGGCAAGGCCCGCGATGAACTGAACCGCCAAGGCCGCACCGTCGGCAGTGTCACTCGCGCAATGACGCCTGAAGAGCAAGCTGCAGCCGATGCTGCAGTCAAAACCGAAGAGGCCAAACGCAAGGCGCGCGAGGCCGAGGAGCACATGGACTCAGTATTGCTTTCGTCATACGAACAAGAAATTGATTTGACGCGGGCGTATGACGAGCGCTTTGACTTGGTCAAGCAAAGTATTGAATCCGCACGGGTAGGGATTCGGAGCCAAGAGAACAGCTTGGCCGAAATGTTGGCGCATGCGGCCGACCTTGAGCGCGGTGGCAAGCCAATCAGCGAAAGCGTCAAGTCGCAGATTGCGATTTCCCGCAAGCAGGTCGCCGAACAAGCGGACTACCTGCGCAAGCGCGAAGCAGAGCAAAGTGTGCTGCAGAAAGAATATGACGAGACACTTGCACGCTACCGTCGACTGAAAGCGGCCCGAGAAGCAGCGACGGCGGAGAAATCCAAAGCAAAGTAGTCGGGGTGGAATCGAGCCACCCTATGCCTCAGTCAATCGGGTGAGTGGTTTCCCCGGCGCGCACAACGAACACCTGACGTTGCCGGCGTGGTTGTAACACACGCCGCCAAGCGTCCAGAGCCCCACGCGTAGGCCACTAGCCCGGACATTTCATCAGGTCGCGCCTCATGAAATGTCCGGGCTAGAACGGCAGTTCGAGATCCGGCCGGACTGCAAGCAGCTGGGTCCGGAAGGCCTCCTGGATGCGCAACAAGGCGGCATTGGAATCGGCGTCAAAACGTAGCACCAACGTTGGCGTGGTATTGGAACAACGCACCAGGCCCCAGCCGTCACTCCAGTCCGCGCGAATGCCATCGATGGTGGCGATCTTCGCGCCCTCAAAACGCGCGCGCTCCCGGAACGAATCCATGAAGGCATAGTGCTCGCCTTCGACCATTTGCACCTTGAGCTCAGGGGTCGACACGCCTTTCGGAAGCTCAGCAAAGATTTCTTCAGGCTCGCGACCGTCAGAGGCAATGATTTCGAGCAGGCGAGCGGCGGCATATATGCCATCGTCAAACCCGTACCAACGCTCGCGGAAGAAAAAGTGCCCGCTCATCTCACCGGCGAGCTCAGCATCGGTCTCACGCATCTTTGCCTTGATGAGCGAGTGGCCGGTCTTCCACATGATCGGGCTGCCTCCAAAACGCAGCACTTGGGTGGCTAGCTGGCCCGTGCATTTGACGTCATAGATGATGCTGGCGCCGGGATTTCGACTGAGCACGTCTTGCGCGAACAGCATCAGCACGCGGTCGGGATAGATGACTTCGCCAGTGCGTGTCACCACGCCCAGGCGGTCACCATCGCCATCGAATGCGATACCTAGTTCAGCGCCAGTACGCTTCACTGCGGTAACCAAATCGTGCAAGTTTTCCGGATCGCCTGGATCGGGGTGATGGTTGGGGAAATTGCCGTCGACTTCGCAATACAGCTCTTCGACCACGCAGCCGACCGATTCCAATACCTGCGGAGCTATCGCGCCAGCAACACCATTGCCAGCATCGATGACAATCTTGATTTGCCGCTCCAGCTGAATGTCAGAGGCAATCCGCGACAAGTAGTCGGGGCCAATGTCCATCGATTGCAAACCCCCGCCACCACCATCACGCAGATCGTTCTCCGAGATTCGCGTGTACAGCGCTTGAATCGCATCGCCGGACAACGTGTCGCCACCGATCATGATCTTGAAGCCGTTGTAGTCCGGCGGATTGTGACTTCCTGTGACGGCGATGCAGCTGCCGGTGTTCAAGTGGTGGGTCGCGAAGTAGATGACTGGCGTGGGCGCCATGCCGATATCGATGACATCGCAACCGGACAGGCGCAGACCCTCGATCAAAGCCGCAGACAGCGACGGGCCGGACAAACGGCCGTCACGACCGACCACGATTTCGCGCAGCCCTCGCTCGGTCAGCGTGCTGCCAACAGCTTGGCCGATGACCTTGGCTACACCTTCGTCCAAGGTCAAACCGAGTACGCCGCGAATGTCGTACGCGCGGAAAATGCTGCGGTCGATGCGTGCGGGGCCACGCTCTGCCTTCGCCGACTTGGATGGCGCGGCGCTGGCAACGGGGCCCGATTCCGCAGCCAGCACCTCGGCAAAGGTCTTGTTGTCGCCCTCGTCCGCAGTCGCCATCGAGCGTCGCGATCGTCCAAGCAACACACCGCCAAGCACCCATGCCATCAGCCCCAAAACAAACGGCTTGAGCAAGTCCAGCATCTCGCTGCTGCCAGCCGGCTTGGCCGCGGTGATGCGAAAAATCGAGTCGCCGACGGGCACCGGCACTGCCAGCGAACGCAGAGACGTATCGCCATACTCGGCGACAATCGTCGATCCGCTGGCGATTTGCAGCAACCCACCGCCGGCTGCCACCGCCTCAAGTGGCTGGGTCACCATGCTCAAGGGTAGCTCCCCATAGAGCACTCCCAGCACCCTGTCTTGCAGCAACGGCGTAGCGATTCCAATCGCCAGATTGTCACCACGCCCCACCAATCCGAGCGTTGGCTTGGGTGACACCAGGCTGCTGCTGAGTACGGCCATGCGTCCCCAGCCGACCGATTGCGGATCGGCGAAAGCCTCGTCCAGATTCGCGGTGAAGACCTTGGTGCCCGTCAGCTCCTTCCAGCCCGCTGAAATCCGCTTGGTGGCATCCGCAGGCTCGCCGGCTGCCACGTCCGCAAGCGTCTTCGGGTCGGCAGCCACTCCCGCGAAGCGCTCGCGCACGCTGTCCAATTGTTTGGCCAGATCAACGGCCAGCCGATCCCGCGCCGCCAATGCCTGGTCACCGCCGCGCATTCCTACCCAGCTTTGCGCACCCTGCCAAAACAGGTAGCCGCCGATGACGAAGGCCAACAACGCGAACAGCTGGGTGAGCAGCTTGCGCAGGGCCGGATCAATGGGAATACCAGTTTTTGGCTCGGGTTTGCGTTTGGCCATGCGGAAAGCGATCCAGTCGGGTGGCGCTAGCGCGATCCCGTGTGGCCAAAGCCACCGGTGCCGCGATCAGTTTCAACGAAGGACGCCACCAGCCGCAGCTGTGCACGCGCCACTGGCAAAAATACCAGTTGTGCGATGCGATCCCCTGGCGCGATGGTATAGGCCTCTTCACTTCGGTTCCACACACTGATCATCAGCGGGCCTTGGTAATCCGCGTCGATCAGTCCCACCAGGTTGCCGAGCACCAAACCATGCTTGTGGCCCAGCCCGGAGCGCGGTAGCACCGCAGCACACAATCCAGGGTCGCCGATGTGGATGGCCAAGCCAGACGGCAACAGCGCGGTTTCTCCGCCAGCAAGGGTCAGTGGCTGCTCGATCATGGCCCGCAGATCCATACCCGCAGACGAGGCCGTGGCGTACTCGGGCAATGCAAACAAATCGCCCAGGCGGGTATCCAGAATTCGAACTTCGACGCCAACCCACTGAGTCGACTTCATGCTCGCTCGGCCAAGCGTCGAGCAATCAGCACAATCAATCGTGCGGCGGCGACACGTTTGTCGCACAACGCGATTTCCTCGTTTCCGCCGGGCCAGTACACCGTTAACGCGTTGTCCTCGGATTCAAAGCCGCGACCGGCACAACCCACCAGATTGGCCGCAATCATGTCCAGTTGCTTGCGCTCGAGCTTGCCGCGCGCGTGGCTCTCGATGTCGTTGGTCTCGGCGGCAAAGCCGACCACAAAGGGTTTGACCCGCGCTGCCGCGACTTCGGCCACGATGTCGGGATTGGCGACCAAAGCAAGATTCCAGCCTTCTGTCGACTTCTTCCGTTTGCAACCCAGCACTTCGGCAGGGCGATAGTCCGCAATCGCGGCGGCCGCGATGAATACGTCGACGCCATCCAGCGCGGCAAGCACCGCAGCGCGCATCTCCAACGCGCTGCGCACATCGGTGCGGCGCACGCCGCTGGGCGTGCTCAGATTCACCGGCCCGGCGATCAGGTGCACTTCAGCACCGGCCGCACGAGCGGCTTCGGCCACCGCAAAGCCCATTCGACCCGAGCTGCGGTTGCCGAGAAAGCGCACCGGATCGATGTCTTCCAACGTCGGCCCTGCGTTGATCAACACACGCCGGCCGGCCAATACACCGTCAATCGGTGGCGCCAAAAGTTCATGGATGATGTCCGCCGGATCGCTCATCCGGCCCGGGCCCAGTTCACCGCAGGCCTGTTCGCCGCTCGCCGGACCGACCACTCGCGCGCCTCGCTGCACCAACACCGTCAGATTGGCCTGCGTGGCTGGATGCGCCCACATTTGCTGGTTCATGGCCGGCGCCAACCACAGCGGCGCACTCGAAGCCAGACACAACGTGGTCAACAGATCATCAGCTCGCCCCTGCGCGAGCCTGGCGAGTGTATCCGCGCTGGCCGGCGCGATCACAATGGCATCGGCCCAACGCGCCAGCTCGATATGCCCCATCGCGGCTTCCGCGGCGGCATCCCACAACGACTTTCTTACAGGCCGCCCAGACAGCGCCTGCAACGTCGTCGCCGTGATGAACCGGCTGGCACCACGCGTCATGACAACCTGTACTTCGGAACCTCGCTTGCGCAAGCCACGGACCAGCTCCGCTGCCTTGTAGGCAGCAATACCACCGCTGACACCCAGAACAATGCGCGCAGGGAGGCGAGCTTGCGACACGGGAAAAACTCCTACACGCCAGACGGTCATTATCTTACCCGATGGGCCTGCGTGCTCTGACGGCGCCAGTCCTGGCTTTTGACCATGCTTTCCGCCATGAGCATTCGCGATTGGCCCTCCGATGAACGTCCGCGCGAAAAATTGCTTCGGCATGGCAGCAGCGCGCTTTCCGACGCTGAGTTGCTGGCGGTGTTCATCGGCTCCGGCGGTCGCGGTGAAGACGCCGTCGGTCGCGGTCGCGCTCTGCTGAATCGTTATGGCTCGCTGCGCGCCTTGCTGTCGCTGGGCCCAAAGTCCTTGCAAGCGGCGCCCGGTATTGGTCCCGCCACTGCGTGCCGCCTGTTGGCCGCGCTGGAGATCGGGAGTCGTCACATCGGCGAGGCCCTGCAGCGCGGCGGCGCTGTGCAGGATCCGGCCAACGCAGGCGCGTTGTTTCGACACCGGTTGCGCGATCAACCGCACGAGGTGTTCGCCTGCATGTTCCTCGACACCCGCCACCGGATGATTGCCTTCGAGGAGCTGTTTCGCGGCAGCATCGATGGCGCCGAAGTGCACCCGCGCGAAGTGGTGCGGCGCTGTTTGGCGCATAACGCCGCGGCGGTGATTTTTGGCCACAACCACCCCAGCGGGGTCGCCGAACCCAGCGCGGCCGATCGCCAAATCACCCTGCGTCTGCGCGACGCACTGGCTTTGGTGGATGTCCGCGTCCTGGATCACTTTGTCGTCGGCGACGGCACCCCGGTATCGTTGGCCGCCCGCGGCTGGTTGTAGGTCACGCTGGCGCTGCACGCGGCGCGCCGTATACTCGCCGGCACGGGCAGTCACCGTCTGCCCCGGAGCGTTTGCTGACGTGATTCTTGGGCTGACCAGTGACTATGGACCCGACGCGGTAGAGCTGGAACTGCCGGACGCATTCAGCGGCCGCGCGGTGCTGATCCGTCATCGCCCCGATGTGGTGCAACTGCTGACCCAGCGCCACGCGATGTTGTTGGCCGCCTTTGGTTCCAAATTGGCGCCAATGATTGGCCGCGCGGCGGATGCGTTGACCTTGAGCTTGGCGCGCTTTGGCTCCAGGCATGGCAGCTGGGGCGAAGATTTCCATCACTACCACAACGAAAACCACGCGCTGGAGATTCTCGACGGCCGCATCGGACGGCTGATGAATCATGTCGGCCTGCAAGCGATGGCTGGCGAGGATTGGGTGGCGTTGCAGCTGTTTGCCACCTGTCACGACCTGCGCCAGCGCGAGCTGGTCGACTTCGCGCGACCGGTCGGCAACAACGAGGCCGCCAGCATCGCCGAAACCTTCCGCATCCTTGATGTCTGTGGCTTTGATCGCGAACGGGACCGCGGCTTGTACCTTGATCTTGAATTGATGATTGCCGGTTCGACCTTCGATGCGCGTCCCGGTGCCACGCCCGCCAGCTACAACACCGCTGAGGTCGCCACCACCGGCGGTGCTCTGGCACCGCGCATCGGTGCTTACCTCGATCAGTCGGTTCCCGGTTGGCGCGAGGACGCCGACATCCAGCGCGCGGTTGAACTTGCCCAGATCGCATCCGACCTTGACACCGCCAATGTCGCCGAAGCGTTTCCTTGGCTGGCCGAAAGCGCCAGCCGCCTGTGTCAGGAACGCGAAATGCGTAGCGGACGTGATCTGCGCGCCGAAGAGTCTGCAATGCCCTGTGTTGGCTTTCTGAGCGATGGCCAGGTGCGTTATTTCTTTGAGTTGCACCGCTTCTGCTCGGAACTGGGCGAAGCGACGTTTGCTTCCACCAAGGCCGAAAACGGGCCCAAGGTGCGCGCGATTGCTGATGGGCTGCGGCAGCGCTTCAAGGGCGATGGCGCAACGCCCCCCGCCAGCGGGCTGGAAGTGGTGCGCGAGTTTTCGCGACTGACGCTGGCGAGTCTGTAGCGGAGAAACGCGCTTGCCGATCAATGCCCGAGCAGGGCGAACAGTCGCTGTCCACCTGGCCAATCACGTGATGTCAGGCGGGGCCTGGACCCCAAAGCGGTGGGCGACCACCTGGCGCCTTTTGCGAGTTTGATCGATTGCGCCCTGCTTCTGCGAGTAAACCCTCTGTACCCGGCCAGCCGCTTTCCGGCGGTCAATCCTGAACCAGAGGACAAGCTGATGTTATTCTTGGCGTCCGATTCGCCTGACGTTGCTGCGACCGTGGTAGACGAACTTCCCTGTCAGCGCGAAGCTGCAATCACCGCGCTTCTCACCGACTGGCGACAGGGCGACCGGTCGGTTGAAGACCGACTGGTGCAAAGCATTTATCCCGTGCTGCGCGACATGGCACGAGCGCAGGTCCGCCGCCATTCGCGCGTGCTGACACTCAGCGCGACGGAACTGGCGCATGAGGCCTACGAGCGCCTGGCGCCGCAAAAGTCGGTGGACTGGAAGAATCGCGATCATTTTTTCGCGATCGCCGCGACCGTCATTCGTCGCGTGGTCGTGGACTATCTGCGTGAGCGCAACGCGGAGAAGCGTGGGGGTGGTCTACCCTTCGTGCAGCTGGAAGACGTCGCCCTCGGCGAATTGCCGACGCAACCGGACATGGTTGATTGGTTGGCCGTCGATCAAGCACTGAATGAGCTTGCTGTGTCAGACCCTGACTGCGCCCGCATCGTCGAACTGCGTCTGTTTTCCGGGCTCTCGGTCGAACAGATCGCCTCAGTCATGAGTTCGTCCACTGCCACGGTCGGTCGCCAGTGGCGCTTTGCGCGCACCTGGCTGGCGGATCGGCTGGACATTCCGAACGAACCGCGTTGATGAAGTACGCGTTGATGAAGTGGACGTGACCGCAGTCACCCGAGATCCGGATCGATTGAAGCGACTCCTGCAGCTGTTCACCATCGCGGTGGAGCTGCCAAGCGAGGAGCGTGGTCGCTACATCGACGCACAGACAGGCCCTGACACGGGTCTGCGACTGGAGCTGGAACGCTTGATTGCGCGCGACCTGCAGCTGAAGGACGCGCATACCGTATCGGCCATCGACCGGCTGACCGGCGAGGTCGATGACCCCTTCGACGAGATCGACTACGCCGGCAAACAGCTCGGCCGCTACGTGCTGCAAGAGGAGATTGGCCGCGGCGGCATGGGGCGCGTATATGCCGCGCGCCGCATGGATGGTGAGTTCGAGCAGGAAGTCGCCGTCAAGCTGGTCAGCCGGCACATGGTCAATCCCGCCTTGCTGCGGCGGTTCTCGGGCGAACGCCGGATGCTGGCCGCGCTCGACCATCCCGGCATCTGCCGCCTGCTGGATGCCGGCAGTGCCGAAGACGGCACACCCTGGGTAGCGATGGAGCGGGTACGCGGCGAGCCGATCACCCGCTACTGCGATGATCATGCGCTAGGTCTGCCCGCACGCCTGCGCCTGTTTCGGCAGGTCTTGGCCGCCTGCTCGCACGCGCATCGCAATCTGATCGTGCACCGCGACCTCAAGCCTTCAAACATCCTTGTGGATGGCAAGGGTCAGGCAAAACTGCTCGACTTCGGAATCGCCAAGCCGCTCGATGCAGCCAACGAGCAAGTCACCGGCACCGCCGAGCGCTTTTTTACCCTCTCGCATGCAGCACCCGAGCAGTGGCGAGGTGAGCCGGTCACGGTGGGTTGCGACGTCTACGCGCTGGGCGTGCTGCTTTACGAGCTGTTGGCAGGCTCGTCGCCGTTCGCGTTCGAATCTCTGAGTCCGGGTCAGATCGAACGCCTGATCCTGCACACCCCGCCCGAGCTGCCGAGCCGACGCGCCGGACAAGCCGCAGCAAGCGTGGCAGCCGCGCGCGGCTTCGCCCAGTCACAGGCGCTGGCGCGTTGCCTGCGCGGCGACCTCGATTCCATTGTTGAACGCGCCCTGCGCAAGGGTGTGGGCGAGCGTTACGCCACGCTTGAACACTTCGATGCTGATGTCGAGGCCTATATCGACCTGCGCCCGGTGGCGGCGCGAAGCGGTCATCATTGGTACCGCTTGCGCAAGTTCATCGGCCGCCACCGCTATGCCGTGGCCACGGCGGTGATCGGCAGCATCGCCGCACTTGTGCTGGTGACGATGGTGCTGCAGCAAACCATCGCCGTGCGTCGCGAACGCGACCGTGCCGAACAGGCCATCGAGTTCCTCAAGTCAGCCTTCTACGCGGCCGATCCTGCGCGCAGTGCGGGCGCTGACCTCTCGGCGCGTCAAGTGATGGTGGCGGCGCGAGCCGACCTCGACAGCCTGCGTGACAGTCAGCCCGAACTGTTTGCAAGCCTGGCGACGGTCATCGCCGACGTCGAACTGGGCCTTGGTCTCTCGGAGAACGCCGCCGGCCTCGCCTCTCAGGCGCTGGATACGGGCGGCGCCACCTTGGCTGAAGCGCAAGCCCTGCGTCTGCTCAAGGCGCGCGCCGATACGCTTGGCGACCGCCTGCAGCCCGCCCATGCGGTGCTGCGCGACTATCTCGCGCTCGGTGGCGCAGAGACCGCTGAGCTGCGCGTGGTGCGCGGCAGTCTGGCGGTGTTTGAACGTCGTTTTGCTGACGCCGAAGCCGACTACCGGGCGGCGCTCGTGGGCAGTGCTGACCCGGTCTGGCGCTTTCACGCCAAACTGGAGTTGGCCTATCTGCAACGGCTGCAGGGGAAAGACGAACAAGCGCTCGACACATTGGACGCGCTGCTTGTCGAACAGTCGGCCTTGCATCCGCCCGGGCATCCCAATCTGACTCGCGCCCGCCTGCGCCGGGTCGAAGTGCTGCGCCGATTGGGGCGCAAGGAGGCAGCGATCAGTGAGGCGAGGCGCGCCGTTGAAGCCATCGTCAAGATGTATGGCCGAGAGGTTCCGGTGTATGCCGCCGCGCTCAACACCTTGGCGAACGCACTCGACAGCGCCGAGGAATTCGCCCAGGCGGTGCCGGTGATGGAAGAAGCCGTCGAGCTTTATCGCAGTCAGCTCGGCCCCGAGCACGGCACCACGTTGCGGGCGCAGTACAATCTGGCGTTGTCGTTGGCGCGTAGTGCACCCACCGACCCGCGTTCGGATCAGCTGTTCGAAGAAGTGCTGGCGACCGGACCGCGGGTCTTCGGAGTCAACGGTCAAACGTTGGCGTTCTTCCGTGCCGGCATGGCCGATTCATTGCTGAGCCGAGGGCGTGCCGGTGATGCACTGCGAATTCTCTTGGGGATTCCGCAAGCCTTGCTGGAGGAGGCGCCCGCGCAAGTGCGCGACCTCCTGGCGCGCGTACTGGAAGCAGCCTGCACCGCGCCGGTGAGCCACTCAGCCGACGAGTGCTCGCGCGCGCGGGGATTGTTCGGCATGAATTCGAACGCGCCAAAAATTATTTCGCCCTGATTGATCGCGTCCTGATCGATTGATCTGTCTTTTTGCGAGTAGATGCGGGTCGGCTGCAACAGCCGCGTTCGCATTGTCACCCCTCACCCCTCGGAGTCGCGCCGTGTCCAACCTGTCTCTGCAACCTTCCGCACTTATCGTCATGGGCCTCGCGGCCGCTTCGGCCACCAACGTCCAAGCAGGCGATTGGCGCTGCGACCGACCCGCTCACTACTACCCACCGGTGGGCTGCGCGCTGGCAGGTGCTTACCTGACGGAAGGGTTGTGCACCTCCTACCCAGCGACCACCAACTGGCACTGCCTGAGCAGTTGGAGAGCGTCGCCTATCGGCGGCGGCAACCACTCCAACGCCGTCAAGACGCTTGACTCACTCAGCCTGCCATTGCCGCCTGATTTCGCCTTGCTGGACCCCACCGACACCGGCCGCAGCATGCGCCTGGCGCTGGATACGCGCGCACTCGAAGTGGGCGTGGGCCGCTCATGGCCGGTGCTGGAACTGCAGTCCATGGATGCCAAGCGTCATGGCATTTCCCTGTCGATCGAACGCGACGGCCACGCCGGCTTCGAGCTGGTTGTCCGCCAGATCGGTGAACAGCGTCCGCTGACGCGGTTGTCGCTGGACAAAGGCAGCAGCAGCGTGCTGGTCGACTGGCGTAATGACGAAATCAACGGACCCCAGCTCACGCTGGCGAGTGGCCTTCAGGGCGTGGAGGTCGGGATGCCCAGACTGGACGCCCAGTCCCGCTTGTTGCTGTGGCAGAACCCTGGCGTCGAACTCCACTTCGACGTCAGCACGCGGCAGACCGAAAGCGCAGAGGCCGGCGTCGACAGCGATTCCGATTCCGATTCCGAGCGGAAGACGCGCTGATAACGCCTTCGCCGCAAAGCTTCACGGCACGGCCCCGGATCTTTGATTCGGGGCCGTTTGCGTTTTGCAGCAAGCGAAACCGATGGTGTTCTGGATCACCGAGTTGTGCTCAGCATCGCGACATCGGCAAACGCCATTGCATGCCCGGCTCAATGGGCTGAGTCGTGCCTTCGGGGTCGTCAAGTTGAATTCAGACCACCGAGCGTTAGCCAACATCAGCAACTACTGCGTAATCCCTACTGTCCGCTCTGACCTGCTTCAAGCGGTCGCCATCGTCCTCATCGGAGCGGGTCTTGGCTAATGCAAATTGCCTCGGCAGCATGAAGGCCAACGTTAACCCGGACATTTCATGAGGTCGCGAAAAAACGCCCGAACTTCGTTGGTGCGCCTCGTCAAAAGTGATGAATCTCAAAATGACAAAGTGTTCGCTGCGTTTTCCCGCTGGCACGATGCTCACTTGGTCT
>JBQTGY010000112.1:0-14038 GCA_052390415.1 Pseudomarimonas sp.
CATCCTCCAGACCTTGGAGAGCGAAGGCCTTGGCTTCGAATGCGTGTCACAGGGCGAGTTGCAGCACCTGTTTGCGAGCTTGCCGGAACTCGCGCCTAAACGGGTGCTGTTCACACCAAGTTTTGCGCCGTTGGCTGAGTACGCCGATGCCTTGGCCAGAGGCGTGCGGGTGACGGTCGACAATGCCGCGCTATTGCGTACTTCACCCGATGTGTTCCGTGGCCGCGACGTGATCCTGCGGATCGATCCGGGCTTCGGTTCCGGTCACCACGAAAAGGTGCGTACGGGTGGTCGCGAAGCCAAGTTTGGGTTGGCCATTGAAGCATTGGACGACTTTCTCGCGGCCGCGCGTGCCATCAATGTGCGCGTGGTGGGTCTGCACGCACACATCGGCAGCGGCATCGTCGATCCATTGCACTGGCGCGAGGTCTATGCGCAACTGGCTGCGCTGGCCGATGGCATCGGCACCGTGGCCAGCATCGATGTGGGTGGTGGGTTGGGCGTGGCCTATGAACCGCAGGCCGAGAGTCTGGATTTGACGGCGTATGCCAGCGCCTTGGCCGAGATCAAATCAGCGTATCCCCAGTACGAATTGTGGATCGAACCCGGTCGATATTTGGTCGCCGAATGCGGTGTGCTCGTGCTTAAAGTGACGCAAGTGGTCGAAAAAGCGGGTGTGCGTCGAATCGGTGCCGACGCCGGCATGAACGCGCTGATGCGTCCTGCGCTGTATGGCGCGTATCACCAGATCGTCAATCTGACGCGATTGATCGATCCGCCGGGCGCACCGTGTGAAGTGGTAGGCCCCATCTGCGAGACAGGCGACGTCCTGGGCCGGCGGCGCCATTTGCCCGACACGACGGCGCCCGGCGATGTGCTGTTGATTGCCCACGCCGGTGCTTACGGCGCGGTCATGGCGAGTCGGTATAACCTGCGCGCCATGCCCAACGAAGACGTGCTGCCATGACCGCGCAACGCTGGCTGGTCACTGCCAACTCCAGCATTGCCGGCGTGCTGGGCTTGCTCGTGGTTGGGCTCTTGTTTGGAGGGGACGTGTATGCGCCGAAGGCGATGGCGACGATGGTGTTGATGTTCGTGCTGCCGGCGGTGCTGGCGGCCGCGTTGGCGACCTGGAAGGTCGGTGGACGCCGATTGCAGCGGCCCACGCAGGCAGCCGGCGGCGCGCTGATGTTGGCCATCTGGACCACCCTGATTGCATATGCCATTTACTTCTTGATCGTGGGGCTGATCGGCGTGCCGTGGGCGATGATGATCGCGCAGTCACAGAACACGTCGATGTGGGAAGCCTTGACCTCAGGCTTTTTGGTCGGCGGTGTGGCCTTGGCCATCGCGACCGTGCTCGGGTTCTTGCCGGCAGTGGGCCTTTGTTGGTGGACATCCACGTTGGCAACGCGTCGACGATTGCTCGAATTGGCGAATGAGCCATGAGCAATCCGCGTTCGTCCTCGCATGTTTTCAAGCGCGATGAGATCGCCTGTTTTCGCTTTGTGCGCACGGAGTTCTGTGCCAAGTCGGGGCTGGCGAAATTGGTCTATGCCTTCGACGATGGTCCCGAACTGATCGAGACCATTCGGGTGCCGGGCGCGCCGTTTGATCTCTCGGTCGAGCGAGTGATGGCAGTCGAGGCCGCGTTGCGGCTGCTGCACATGATCGCTGGCGTCAGTTATTTCAAGGCGGCAGTGCCGAAGACCATTCGTATTGATGGTTATGCCATCGATGCCGACACCGCGAGCGTTCTGAGCACGGTTTACGAGAACGGGCTGGCCGAGTTCGCCTATCGCAATGGCCTGAGCTTGCGCGGCAAGATTCGTTTTCCGGCCGTGGCCGCGGACAGGCCAATCGCCCTCGCTCGGACGGGTGAAAACACGCCGCGCCGAGCGCTGGTCGCCATCGGCGGCGGCAAAGACTCCTTGGTCAGTATCGAGGCCTTGCGCGCGCTTGGAATGAGTCAGACGGTCACCTGGATCGGTGCCGCGCCACTGATTCGCGCCTGCGCCGAACGCACCGGTTTGCCGCTGCTGCAAATTGAACGTCAGCTTGCCGCGCAGTTGTTCGAGTTCAATCGCGCCGGTGCCTGGAATGGACACATTCCGGTGACGGCGATCAACTCCGCCATTCTGGTGTTCGCCGCGCTGCTGGTCGGTGCCGATAGCGTGGTGTTTTCCAACGAGCGCTCGGCCAGTTATGGCAGCCAGATCGAAGGCACCGGTGAGGTCAATCACCAGTGGTCCAAGGGCTGGGATTTTGAGCGTTTGTTCGCGGCGGAAGTGCGCCGCACGGTGGCGTCACACTTCAGCTATTTCTCGCTGCTGCGTCCCTTGTCGGAGTTGGCTGTCGCTCGGCAATTCGCCCGCTTGAATCGCTATGACGCGCATTTCTCCAGCTGCAATCGCAACTTCCATTTGCTGGGCGAACGCCCCGCCAGTCGTTGGTGCGGCGTGTGTCCGAAATGCCATTTCGTCTTTCTCGCGCTGGCGCCATTCATGCCAAAGCCGCGATTGGTGGCGATCTTTGGCCGCAACTTGCTGGATGAAGCAGAACAAGCCGCGGGCTTCGATGCCTTGATCGAATACCGCGATCACAAGCCATTTGAGTGTGTCGGCGAAGGCCGTGAATCGCGCGCCGCCTTGGCCACACTCAGCCAATCACCGGTGTGGCGCGAAGACGCCTTGGTCGCGCGTTTTACACGCGAAATCTTGCCGCAGCTTGATCCCGCCGAGCTGACAATCGCGCCGCAGCTTGTGGCACAAGGCGAGCACGGCATCCCCGCTGAACTGTGGAGTCGACTCGATGCGCATTTCAGCGCTTGAAGGCAAGCGCGTCGCGTTGTGGGGCTTTGGCCGGGAGGGCAGGGCAGCACACGCGGCCATCCGACGTCGATTCCCACAGTTGCCACTGACGTTGTTTTGCCCGTTGCTTGAGCATCCGCAGGTCTTGGCTTTGGCCGATCCACAGCTCGATGTACGCGAAACGCCGACGGCCGCCGAGTTGTGCAGTTTTGATGCCGTCATCAAGTCACCGGGCATCAGCCCTTACTTGCCACCGGCGGCGCAGGCACGTGCCGATGGCGCGGTGTTTACCAGTGGCACCGCGCTGTGGTTTGCGCAAGCACTGCCAGGACTCAAGCTCTGCATCACCGGTACCAAGGGCAAGAGCACGACCACTGCCTTGATTGCACATCTGCTCCGCGCGCGCGGCCTGGCGGTGGGTCTCGCCGGCAATATTGGTATGCCGTTGCTGGAACTGCTGGATCCACCTTTGCCGCCAGCGGCGTGGGCGATCGAGCTGTCCAGCTACCAGACCGGCGACGCGCGTTGTCCCGATCTTGCGCTGGTGCTCAATTTGTTTCCCGAACATCTGGATTGGCACGGCAGCGAGGCCCGCTACATCGAGGACAAACTGCGGCTGGTCACTCACAGCGACCCGCGGCGCGTGTTGCTCAACTGGCAAGACTCGCGGTTGCGCGCGGTGGGTGAGGTCTTGCCGAATGTGCGTTGGTTTGGCCGCGAGGATGGTTGGCATTTGCGTGAGCGCAGCGTGTATCGGGCGGATCGCTGCGTGCTGCGGCGCGTGCCTGCGGCACTACCAGGCAATCACAATGCGCTCAACGTCTGTGCTGCATTGGCCGCGATTGAAGCGGTGGATTTCGACGCAGTGACCTTGGCCGCACACGCCGCGCGCTTCAAGCCGCTGCCGCATCGTTTGCAATCGCTGGGTCAACGCGGTGGCATCGGTTTCATCGACGATTCCATCGCCACCACACCACATGCCAGCTTGGCGGCGCTCGACTGTCTGCGGCATCGACGGGTCGCCATCATCGTTGGCGGGTTTGATCGCGGAATCGACTGGCAGGTATTCTCTGAGCGCGTGCATACCGACGCGCCGGCGGCGGTGATCTGCACCGGTCAAAATGGCGAGCGCATTCACTCGTTGCTCGCGAGCACAGGATTGTCTATCGGCAGTGTGTTGCAACACGCTGACGACATGCCGCGTGCAGTGCAGCTAGCTCGCGAGTCGGTTGGCGCCGATGGCATCGTTTTGCTTTCGCCCGGCGCGCCCAGCTTTCCCGAGTATCGCGATTATGCGGAGCGTGGTCGGCATTTCGCCAAGCTCGCGGGTTTCGACGTCAAGCGCAGCGAGATTCAGGGGTTGGGGATTTCTTGACTGCGTTTCGGTTCGACTGCGCCCCTGTGACGCTGTCCAGTCTAGCGGTGTAGACGCCGACGGCAGCGGAGCAAGCTCTACCAGAGTCGGGCCTAAAACTCGGCCTGACGAGTACTGGTAGAGCCGAACTTGCTCGGCTGCCTTGTTCGGCGGGTTTGCGGATGCGCGTCGCAATTGCCACATTTGGCAATCTCCATTTCCCCTTCGACTCGCGTAGAGTCGGGGCGGGGCGCACCGCTGGGGTAGCGGTCGCGGGGAGCGTTAGCTTTTTGGGGTCGCGCAATGATCCGAGTACTGCTGGTCGATGACCACGTGCTGGTGCGGACGGGCCTGCGAATGCTGTTGGCGGGACAGGTCGACATGGAGTGTGTCGGCGAGGCCGACAGCGGCGAAGAAGCCTTGGTGCTGGTCCGCAAGAGCCATCCCGACGTGGTCCTTTGCGACCTCCATATGCCTGGATTGAGCGGCTTGGAATTGACCGAGCGCTTGTTGAAGATGGCGAACGCACCGCGCGTAATTGCGGTGAGCATGCAGGACGACGGCCCGCTTCCGAGGCGCGTGCTTGAAGCGGGCGCCAGCGGTTACGTCAGCAAGTCCAGCCCTGCCGAAGAACTGTTGCGCGCGATTCGTGACGTTGCCCGCGGCAAACGCTACATCGGCTCGGACATCGCGCAAGCATTGGCGCTGGGCAGCATCAGCAGCAGCACGCGTTCGCCGTTTGACGGCCTCTCACCGCGCGAGCTGGAGATCGTGATGATGCTGGTGCAAGGCATCCGCACTGGCGACATGGCGCGACAGCTCAGCTTGAGCCCAAAAACCGTGTCCACCCATAAATACCGCCTGCTGCAAAAGCTCGGCTTGCAGGATGTGATGTCGCTGGCGCGTTTGGCCAGTCAACACGGCTTGCTGGACCAAGCGCGTACGCTGGCTGAGCCTGGCAAGTAGGTCGAGTCTCGACCCGCGATTGCGAACGCAAATTCACCCTGCTGACCGCCGCTCAAACTCAAACCGACGCGACACCTGGGGCAGTCGATCCGAGCAGCGACTGGAAATCCGCTGCTCGGTTCGCGATGCGTACTACGCGCCTGGCGGCGAATTTGCGCTCTTTTGCTTCGCGACGTCAGCGACAATTTGCTGAAACAAGCCGCCTGACGGACTCACGATGGGTTTGATTGGTTCGGGCAGGCTTGACTCAGGCAGGCTTGACTCCGGCATGCCTTGCTCAGCGGGCCTGCTTTGATCAGACCTGCCTCCATCAGTTACGTCGAGCGCTAGCGCCACCTCGATCATCTCTGGCGCAGACACCGGCGGTGCAATGCTGACTTCGTCAGCAATCTTCGCCGTCGCCGTCGCTTCATTGGGCAGCATTGCCGAGGCAGGTTTGAAATAAGCCTTGGCCGAGCCTTCGACAATGCTCGTTGCGGCGATGGTCGGCTCCCCAACTCGCTCGGAGGCTGTTACCGCCTCGGTTGTGGATTCGGCGACCGCGGACATTGGTTCGACTATTGCGCTCGCTGCGGCCTGAACTTCGGCGACGACGAGTGGCTCTGAGACGGGCATCGCGACTCCAACACCTGTCCCGATGGCTTGAGTATTCGCGACCACCGATGCCAGCAAAGGCTCAACCTCAGTCGTATCCGCAACCGGCTCGGACGGCAACAAGCTCGTCTCAGGCAACGGAGTTGCAAGGACGGCGGCGTCGATGGGTGCGTGGCGGACTTCTGTATCCGCAGACTCGTGATTCGACGACGAGGCTGGGACTTCTGCGACCGAAGCAGTCACTGACGACTCAACTTCAGGAGCGCTTTCCACCACGGCTGACACCGCCTCGCTCGCAACTGCCGCTGCCATCAAGACAGGGGGCACTACGACAGATGCAGGCTCCGGCATCGGTGCATGCGTAACGATCTGCGCGGAGCCCGCTGTCGCTGTGGGCGCCAACACCGGCACGGATGTGGGTGCGGGCGATGGAAAATATCCAGCGGTCGGGGGTGCCAGACGAGAAACGCTCGCCTTGGTTTCAGCTGACTCTTCTGCGGCAGATGCAGACTCCGGTGAGGTGACGCTGGAGCTTTCTACCCGATCAAGCAGAACAGCGGGCGCGGCAGTGGCCGCTTGCTCGTCGTGGTCCTCATCGTCCTGTTCGCCGTCAAATTCGAGCTGACTCTGGTCGCCCAGACCCGCGTCCAACGCAGATACGCCGGTTGCGTCTTGCTGACGACGACGTCGCCGACCGCCACGCCGACCGCGGCGCCTGCGTGCACCACCCTCTCCGGTCGCGTCTGCAGTCGCGTCGGTGGTGGCCGAGGTCTCGGTCACGCCGCTTGCCAGCAATGCGGCCGCTGCGGCGATCTGCTCGGCAGTCAATGGCTCGCTGGCCGGAACTTGTTTTGTAGGCGTTTCGACAGCCGTATTGGCCGCGATTTGTCCATCACGGCGCGGCTCCCGACCGCGCCCGCCTCGTTGGCCTTCCTGACGACCGCTGGTCCGATCACCACCCGCTTGCGGAGTGGCTGATTTGTCGTGGCTTGTATTGTCAGTGCCAGCGCGGTCCGCAGCAGGCCGATCCGTGGGTGTGCGATCAGCGACAGGCCGATCACTCGCAGGTCGCTCATTGCCGCGACCAGGTTTTGCCTGGGGCTGACGATCCGCTGCGGGCTTGTTCACAGACTCTTCGGCGACCTTCGTGGCTTGCGGCGTTGGCTGTGGCCGCCCTTGTTTGTTGCGTTCGGCGTGATCCTCACGCCCGCGACCACGCCCGCTGCGGTCGCCTCGTTCGTTGCGTTTGCCACCTGCAGGAGCATGTGGTCGTTCGCTCGTCGTTACCGGCCGCCGTTGCGTGTGGTCAGCCGCAGGCGCGGCGGCAGCGGGCTGGGATTCAGTACTCGCAAACCAGCCCATGACCTGCGACCAGAAGCTCTTTTTCGGCGGCGCAACCAAGGCAGCCGGCAGCGCGACAGCCACAGCCACGGGCTCTGCTGCTTCAATGGGTTCGCGCAGCGGCGCCGGGGTCGCCGGGCGCACATTGGTGACGGCGGGCGGCGGTGGAACGTTCAGTTGCGCCTTGGTCAGCGCATGCACTTCCTGCTTGCGTGGGCTGATGCGGTGATAACTCGGTCTTGCTGCTTCTTCGCCGATCTCGTTCTCACGCATGCGCATGACGTTGAAATGCGGCGTTTCCAGCTGCGGATCGGCGACCACGATCAGCGGCACGTCGTGGCGCTGTTCAATTTCCCGCAGCGCCAGGCGCTTTTCGTTCAACAGGAAGTTGGCGATTTCGCCGGGTGCCTGCACCAACACCTGGCCAGTGCCGTCCTTCATCGCCTGTTCTTCAATCAGACGCAGGATCGACAGCGACAACGACTCGACGCTGCGCATGCGGCCATGGCCGCTGCAGCGCGGGCAAATGATCTGGCTGGACTCGCCCAAACTCGGACGCAGCCGTTGCCGCGACATTTCCAGCAAGCCAAAGCGTGAGATGCGACCGATCTGCACGCGCGCGCGATCCTGCTTCAGCGCGTTTTGCAGACGATTTTCGACATCGCGCTGATGTTTGGTCGACGACATGTCGATGAAGTCGATCACCACCAAACCACCCAGATCGCGCAAACGCAATTGGCGCGCCACTTCGTCAGCGGCCTCCAGATTGGTGTTGTAGGCGGTTTCCTCGATATCACTGCCCTTGGTCGCGCGCGCCGAGTTGACGTCGACGGCGGTCAAGGCTTCCGTCTGATCCATCACGATCGCGCCGCCGGAAGGCAAACGCAATTCGCGGGCATACGCGTTTTCTATCTGGCTCTCGATCTGGAAGCGTGAAAACAGCGGGGTGGTTTCGGAGTAGCGCTTCAACTTGCGCAGGTTGTGCGGCATCACTTGCTCAACGAAGGCGCGGGCGTCTTCGTAAACATCGTCACTGTCGATCAGGATTTCGCCAACGTCATTGCGCAAATAATCACGCAGCGCGCGAATGATCAACCGTGATTCCTGATAAATCAGGAAAGGCGATGGCTTGGTCAGGGCCGCATCGGTAATTGCGCGCCACACCTGCAGCAGATAATCCAGATCCCATTGCAGCTCTTCGGCATCGCGGCCCATGCCGGCAGTGCGGATGATCACGCCCATGTCATCGGGAATGGACAGTTTGTCCATCGCTTCCTTGAGTGCGGCGCGATCATCGCCCTCGATACGGCGGGAAACGCCACCCGCGCGCGGACTGTTCGGCATCAGCACCATGTAGCGGCCGGCCAACGAGATGAACGTGGTCAAGGCGGCGCCCTTGTTGCCGCGCTCTTCCTTGTCGACCTGGATGACGACTTCCTGGCCTTCGCGCAGGAGTTCCTTCATCGACGCTTTGTCGGGGTTTACACCGTCGACAAAATAATCGCGGGAAATTTCCTTCAGTGGCAAAAAGCCATGGCGTTCACCACCGTATTCGACAAACGCTGCTTCCAGCGAAGGCTCGATACGGGTGATGCGGCCTTTGTAGATGTTGCCTTTTTTCTGTTCTTTTGAAGGTTGTTCGATGTCAATGTCATACAGCGTCTGACCATCGACAATGGCGACGCGCAACTCTTCCTGCTGAGTTGCATTGATGAGCATTCTTTTCATTTTTTCTCATTCCTCACGCGCTCAACCGCAAGGAACGTCAGGGTGCACGCCTCTTTAGCTTCTGAAGGCGGTTCGCGGCGCAACGCGCTCGCTTACTGCCGTGCAAGAAACCTCAGCGCTGCAACACCACCGACGTCATCGCCGCGGGAGCGCTCATTGTTGTAGAACAATTGTTGTTGAACCGGAAAGCGCAACTGCGCAGTCTCGGCCTCCATGCCGGGACCAAAACTTCAAAGGTCTCCGTGCGAAGACATCTGACCGCACACTTCGAACATCAGCGGTTACCATGGTGCCCATGGGAAAGATCGCTCAGATGGCCGGGGTGTGTAGTTCCCGTCGCCCGCTCAATCGTGCAAGACGCTCTCGAATCCGCGGATTGGTCACCGATCAGTTGATCGGATGGCACCCGGGTTCGCCACCACCGCTGGATCAGGGAGATTCTCCCCGACCACAACCGCGCGCTGGAAAAGTGCGCCTGTTGGATGCGGTGTGCGTCCTAAGCTTTTGAGCGAACAACAAAATTGGGACGTTGATCGCCCGCGAAGTGTAGCAAGCAGGTAAGCATGGCGGCAATCAAGGGAACCAACGCGACTTCGACAGCAGTTTCTCAGGGCGTCCGAACTGTCACCATTGACGGTGAACGGGCCGGGCAACGGCTGGATAACTTCCTGCTCGGCCAGTTCAAGGGTGCGCCGCGTTCCCTCATTTATCGACTGCTGCGCACGGGGCAGGTCCGCATAAACGGCAAGCGGGTCAAACCCGACCGTCGTTTGGAAGAAAACGATCAGGTTCGGCTGCCGCCCGTTCGACTGGATGCGCCCGCCGATCATGGCAGCCCGCATCCGGCCCTGCTTGCGCAGATCGAGGCGAGCATCGTGTTTGAAGATCGAGCCTTGCTGGTGCTCGACAAACCTAGTGGCATTGCGAGCCATGGCGGCAGCGGAATCGGTTTTGGCGCGATCGAATTAATGCGCGCACTGCGCCCCAAGGACAGTTTGGAGCTGGTGCATCGGCTGGATCGCGATACCTCGGGCATCCTGGTTTTGGCCAAAAAGCGCTCTGCCTTGACCGAACTGCAAGCCTTGATCCGCGCCGGCAAGCTGGAGAAACGCTATCTCGCCTTGCTGGTCGGGCAGATGGGAAAACCGCTGATCCACGTCGATGCACCGCTGGAAAAATTTGTCCTGCAAGGCGGCGAACGCATGGTGCGGGTATTGCCAAGCGGCAAGGCCTCACTCAGTCATTTCAAGCAGATCGAACGCCTTCCTGCTTACACATACGCCGAGATCAAGATCGATACCGGCCGCACCCACCAGATTCGTGTGCATGGCGCGCATATCGGTCATCCGGTCGCGGGTGACGAAAAATACGGCGACAAGGCGGCCAATCAAGCGCTGAAATCAGTTGGATTGCAACGCTTGTTTCTGCATGCCGCTTCGCTCAAGTTCGCGTTGAAGGATGGTGCCGAGCCGTATCTGTTGAGCACGCCGCTGCCAGCGGCTTTGAAAGTGGTGATTGATCGGCTGGGGGCGGCGAGTCGCTAAAGTTGACCCGTTTGTTGAGGAACAACGGTCAGTATCGATCGCGCCCCTTCTCCCCTGGGATCGAAGTCGCGGCGAGCGACTGAGGGTGACGCAAAGCGCCGGATGAGGGTTCGAGGTGGCCTTGAAGTTCCAACCCCTCTCCCGAGGGGAGACGGGCTCAACAGCTGAGCTTCACTGCCAATCAGGTGGCAATCTGCGCCGCGCCAACTTCAGAGGTCATCCAAAAATCGGTCGGTGAAAACGTCGGTTTTGCCGTCGTTGTTGATGTCAGTCACGCCCCGAGCGCGAAGCTTGGCCAGAAACGCACGGTAGTAAAAGTAGCGCACGACATAGCCTGCCGCGATTGCCAAAATACCAACAGCGCAGAACACGACGACAGACACGTTCGTCGCGTTGGCCCCCATGAACTTTGGCACTTCGACGCTGCCCAAGCGAAACGATTCAAGCCAGCCAAATTGGATCGCGCGAGTTAGCGCTATCGTTCCGAAGATGATGAAGATTGACGAGAAGGCGAAGAAATGTAGCAGCGCCGCTCGCAGCGTAGCAAAAGCCAAGATGAAGGCAGACGGGGGCGAAGGGGACATGCGATTGTTGGTCAGCACCGGATTTGCCGAGGCGAGTCCTCAGCACATTCGATCATTCGTTAAACAGCCGCTCCGCCTTCGCTGCACAAATCAAATCATTGGCTGTCAACCCACCCGCATCGTGCGTTGAGTAGCGCACCACGCAGCGGTTGTAATGCACGCTCAGATCCGGGTGATGGTCCTGACTGTGGGCAACGTAAGCCAGCGCGTTGACGAAAGCCAAGGTCCGATAATAATCGTCGAAGTGGAAGGTCTTGACCAAGGCTTGGCACTCTTCAGCCAATTCCCAGCCAGGCAACTGCGGCATCGCCTTGGCGATCACATCGAGCGGTAGTTGGCTGGCGACGCCGCTCAAGGGGCGGCATTGCTGGTCGGCGAGGGCAGGCGCATCCATTCGGAAAGCTCGTGTTCAGCGGGGAGGCGAGTATAGAACGCCATTCTAATGACTCGCTGCGTACACTTCGCCCGCTTCCCCACTTTTCAGCCAGACCAAGCAGCTCATCACCCATGATCCAGATTTCCGAAGCCGCGCAATCCTATTTCCGTGGGCTCATTGCTCAGCAAGACGATGCCATCGGCATTCGCCTGACGGCCATGCGGCCGGGCACGCCCACCGCGGATGCGCGGCTGGAGTTTTGCGACGTCGATGATCTGTTGGGCGACGAATGGGCGCTTGATTGCGATGGCTTCACGCTTTACGTCGATGGCGCCAGCGTGCCCTATCTGGACGCCGCTGAGCTAGATTTCAGTCGTAATGAGACCGGCGGCCAGGTGACCGTGCGCGCCCCACACATCAAGGGTGTTGCCCCCAATGCCGACGCCAGCGTGATCGAGCGCATTCGCCATGTGTTGGAGAGCGAATTCAACCCGCAGTTGGCTTCGCATGGCGGCCGCGTCGCGTTGGAGCAGTTCACCGCCGAAGGTACTGCGGTGCTGCGGTTTGGTGGTGGCTGCCATGGCTGCGGCATGGTCGATGTGACCCTGAAACAGGGTGTCGAAAAAACGTTGAAGGCGCGGGTTCCGGAAGTCACCGCGGTGGCCGACGCGACAGATCATGAGTCTGGCACCGCGCCCTACTACAAGCGTGCGGGCGGCTGAAGCAAGCCGATGCTTGTCAGCGCTGGGCGTGGGCCAAATTCGGCAGTTCGCGTAGAGACCCCGTTTGATCCGCTGACCATTGCGACGTTTGAGTTCTCGCCTGCAGCAACGAATCAAGCGAGGTTTCGTTTTTCAGCGCCGCTGGTTTTGGCCATGGTCTGGGCTGCACATGTCTGCGTGTGGGTGTGGTTGGATCGTCGCGCCCAGCCCGAACCGGCCACGCCGCCCACGGGGCGGATTGAGGTCGTGCTGATTCAAGCACCACCACCACCGATGATTGCGCCGCCCGCCAGACCTGCGGCTGCGCAGCCATTGCGTCCTTCGCAGGTCCCGAGGGTTCGCCCGCAGAATCGCGAGCAAACCGCTACGACAGCCGTGTTGCTTGACGCCGAACCGACTCCCGCGCCCAAGCTATTCGCACCGGATGGTTCGTTGATTGGTATCGAAGCGCAGGTGCAAGCCTTGGATGAGCGAGCCTCTGCGCGGGCCAGCTTTGACTACCAGATCGCGGGTGTTGCCGAAGCCGAAGGCGCTTTTGATTTGCCGCAGGCCATGGAGGTGAATCCGACCCGCTTCGACAAGTATTGGAAACCCGACGCCAATCTCCTTGACGAGATGTTGGAGCGTGCCGTCAAGGCCAGTACCTTGTCGGTCAGCGTGCCGGTGCCCGGCATGGCCGGTTATCGCATTCACTGTGCAGTGGTGGTCATCGCAGCCACCGGTGGCTGCGGAATGAGCGAGCCAAAAGAGGCCGTCTACGACATCGACGATCCGAACACCCTGAGTGCCGAAGAGGCGAAAGCCTGCGATGTGTTGTGGGAACGGATTACCACAGCGGACTCACAAGCGGCACACCGCCGCGACCGCAGCGTTTACGAGATGGGTTGTCGGTTGCCGCTGGCGGGTGCACCCAAGCCGGAGTTCCGATAGCGCACAGGCAGCTGATGCCAATGCAGGTATCGCTCTCTCACCCATTCGTCCTGCCGGCCCTTCGCCGCAACCCTTGGCCAGCCTGCGACGCCACCGCCGTCAACTTAGCCCGTCGCCGAGACGATGGCGACTCAAGTGATCGTTTGCCAAGCAAGCCAGAACAGCCAGCGCGCTTTTCCGGGCGCGAGCAATTGCCTACTTGATGTGGCTCAAATCGTCCAGCGGACCGCTCTGCGAAGCGTAAAACGCGGCGAGATCGTTGATGTCCTCGTCTGTCAGCGTGCCGGCAAAGCCAGCCATGATGACATTGGCGCGCGCACCGCTCTTGTAGTCATGCAGCGACTTGGCAAGGTAGTCCGCGTATTGCCCGGCGATGCGCGGGTACTGACCATCACCGGTTCCATTGCCATCCGTGCCGTGACAGGCCTGACACACTTGCGACTTGGTCTTGCCGGCTTCGACCGTGCCCTCAGCGATCGCCAAACTTGAAGTGGCCAGCAGGCAAAGCGAGGCGAGCAAACGCAGGCGCATGGAGCGGACTCCTGAAGAAGTAATGACGTTGCCAATACCGTTATGCGAAATCATGGCTGGCTACCGTCGATGCCAGCCAGGAATGTGGCGATATCGTCGATGTCTTCGGCGGTAAAGCTCTCGGCCTGCGCCCGCATGGTCGGGTGTTTGCGCTCGCCTTTTTGATATTCGGTCAGCGCGGCAATCAGATATTCGCGATTCTGGCCGGCAATTTTCGGCACATGGTAGTGCGGATACACATTCTTGTAGCCCGGAATGCCGTGGCAACCCGTGCAGGTGTAGACCTTGTGCCGACCGGATTCAGCGTCGCCGGCGATGGCAGCGGGCGAAAAAAGCGCAAAACCGGCAAGTAGCGCTACGAGTCGAAAAAAAGGCGTCATGGTCACTCCGGAATCATTCAGATTCGCGCCGCAGCCGCAGACTTTGCGCGAAAGGCGAAGTATAGCCAGCCAGCGCGGTCTGCCACCAGCACATGCAACCTGCGAGCCCGTGCCTGCGTCCAATTCCGGTGCCGCACTTCAATGATTGCGCCTAGAGAGGTGCCATCACTGATTCGTC
>JBQTGY010000113.1:0-8815 GCA_052390415.1 Pseudomarimonas sp.
GGCTCCTTTATGCCGATCCTCAAGTGGCTCGTTTAAGGCGATCCTGGAGTGGCTCCATTACGCCGATCATCGACTGGCTCCATTACGCCGATCCTGGAATGGCTCTATTGGGGCGGTCGGTGACACACGGTGCGTCCAGGTTTCCTGAATTACTTCGCGCGATGACAACCGCTGCCCCAACATATCCAACTTGGTTCGCTCACCGAGCCCGGTCGCGCTGTTGTTGAACACCTGAGGAATCACCACCGGCACATCGCTTGGCTAAACGTTTTCGCCCAACATTCCCAAATTGCGTCGATAGTTGAGGGTCACCGCACCGACAGCAAGGCTCCCAAGAGACCTGAGCCACGATCACGTCAGCACCGATAGACCTAGGCCGATGTCACGCTTCGGACAAGAAACTTGAGCCACGATCTCGCATCAAGATGGGCACACCAATTGTTGGCTGCGCAATAAGTTGGGCAGCCATAGCGCACAGAAGCGACTGTCCAGCGCATCACAGTCTGCCGCATGCCCGACTCCACGCGGGCAGATCGCTGCACAAATGACGCACATGCAGTCATTCCGCCCCCGGACAGCGTGAAGCGGATCTCTCCTGCGCGAATTCTGAAGGACTCTGGCGATCTGATCCCCTCAGGATTCATGCACGCCGCACAGGTCCAGTTGTCGGTAGTTCGCTGGTTTAGGTCTTCCTCTGTCTAGAAGCACCAGGTGATTTCAGCTTCTTGATTTCCTCCCGCAAAGCCTTCACCAACCCGGGGTACTCCTCCAGCCGATCAAGTCTTCGTTCCACCGACTGAAGCTGGGCCTTGAGCCTTATGGCTTCAGCCTCAGAGTGTTGCCTGGCTTGGATCGCCGCAGTCAGACGGCGCTCAGCCGTCTCAGATGCCTTGGTCGATTGGCGCTCCAGTTCGGCAAACCTGCGTTTGGCGAGCTTCGTTTCCTCGCGCGCTCGATCAATTTCAGTGCTCGAACGCGCTTCGACCGCTCGAACGTAGTCCGCAGCCTTGGACGCTTCGAGCAGGGTCTCTTGTTCTCGCTGCATATGAAGCGCTCTCTGCGCTCTCACGTCTGCGGCGAGTGCCTCTCGTTCGGCCTCCGACAGTTCCAGGCGCTTACGGTACTCGGAGATGTGGCTTTGAAGCTGCCCGATGATCTGGTCTTGATCGATCTCCCTTGATTCTGCCCGGTGCCGAGCCGATCGATCTTCAGAAGCGGCAGCTTCCACCGCGGCAACATGCTCCTGAAGCTGGCGCATCTGGCTTACTGTGGCGGCACGTTCCTCTTCCAAACAAGCCCGCTCGGAGGCCATATCGGCTGAAGCCAGCCTCCGGGCGCTTTCCAGCGCGCTCCCCCACAACGCGCTCGCCGCATCCACTACGTCTTTTGGGGCTTGTGGAAGTGCCAACTTGGCTTCCTGGGCAATCAACCGCTCACCGAGCCTGCTCCACCAGTCGTTCAACAGTCTCACCAGCGTGTTCGGTGAGCCGGTCCCTAGGTGCGACCTCACGCGCTCGATCGTCGGCCGCTCGCCAGCCTTCAAGAGTGCATCAGCGGCCACATCGACCTGTGCTTGGGTGACTCCTGTTCGTGCCATTTCACCTCCGATTGTGGTGCCCTACCCTCTGGCATCCATAGTCGCGATAATAGATACTTATCACCACTAGACGCCTTATTTCGTATCTTAAACTACATAGTATGAAACAAAAGAACGCCATATCCATTGTGCCCGCTTCCGCGACCACGCTGCTCCTGCCGGAGCAGCTAGCCGCGAAAGCCGCCGATGCGGTGCGAGAACTGCTCGCCGAAGCAGCTGCCGCCAACACCACGCGCAGCTACGCCACCGCCCTTCGCTACTGGGCTGGCTGGCATCAGGCTCGATTTGGAACCGAGATGACGTTGCCGCTGAGCGAGGCGACGGTCATTCAGTTTCTGGTTGATCACATCCTTCGCCGGAGCAAAGCTGGCTACGTCACGGAGTTGCCGCCGGAGGTCGACCAGGCAGTCGTTGTCGCGGGGCTGAAGGCGAAGCTCGGCCTGTTGAAGCTGTCGACCGTTACCCAGCGAGTCGCCGTCCTGTCGACCGCCCACAAGCTCAAGCGGTTGGACAATCCGTGCGAACTTCCCACGGTCCGCACGCTCTTAAGCCGAGCGCGTCGCTCGTCGGTCAAGCGCGGCGAGCGGCCCACCAAGAAGACTGCCGTCACACGCCAGGAACTTGAGTCGATGCTGGCAACGTGCGACGACTCTTTCGAAGGGCTGCGCGATGGCGCCCTACTCTGCTTTGGGTTCGCAAGCGGCGGTCGGCGACGCAGCGAGATTGCCGCTGCAAACATGCAGGATCTTCGGAAAACGAGCGAAGAGAGCTATGTTTACCGACTGGAGCACAGCAAGACCCAGCAGGCAGGTGTTTCCGCAGGATCGACGCCGGACAAGCCGATCCTGGGTCGGAGCGCCAAGGCGTTGACAGCTTGGCTGGAGGCTTCCGCAATCACAGAGGGCCCAATCTTTCGCCGGATCTGGAAGAACCGCATTGGCCCTGCCCTGCTGCCTGGATCGGTGGCAAAGATCGTCAAGCGTAGGGCCGCATTGGCCGGGCTGAGCGGGGATTTTGCGGGACACAGCCTTCGGTCTGGATTCGTGACTGAGGCTGGGAAGCAAGGTATCTCGTTGGCCGCGGTCATGTCGATGACCGAACATCGGTCGGTGGCGAGCGTCGTTGGATACTTTCAGGCCGGTGAAGCGCTGGAAAATCCGGCTGCTCGACTCTTGAGCTGAGTGCGAGTTGGGTCGCGGTACAATTGGAGCAGCTGCAGTTTGCTGGTTAGCAGCATGTGCTCTGCGTGGCGTAAAATCGAATGAGTGAACCAGACTTGGTGGCCAGAACGAGAGCTAGGTCGCCGCATCTGAGATGCGTGCTGGAGCGGCGGCATTTCCAAACAAGTGCGCAGCTAGGCGGTCTCCGTACCTGCGTCTTTTCGGGGCGGGTATCTTTGCCTTAGGCAGACGAAGCAGCTTCCCCAAACTCACCTCGCATTTCTAACAGTGCCTCCCGATTGTTGAGCACTACCTGCCGACGCCATGCAGGCAATGCTTCCCGCGGGATGTCCAACCCGTATTGGCGCTCGAAATACTCGGTCAGGCACAGTCGCATCTCGATGCCAATCATCCCATCGATCATTCCAAAATCCATCTCGATGGCCCGCTTCTGGCCTTCCGGGAGGTCTGGATGCGGCGCGAGTTCCATGGTGAAGAGCTGGCTCCATGCGCCGTCTAGGCCAGGTTCAATGCCCGATGGGCGTGTCTCCCGCAACGCCAACATGCGCGCCAGCACAAAGTCCGTAAACATTGACTTCTTGTAGCACCAACTGCGCGCATGCCAACGGGCACCGTCGTACGCCAGCGCGTGAGGCGCAATCTCCCGCCAGGTAGGCTCGGGGGATGTCATTGACTGGTAGAGAACCCTAATGGCTAGTCGTTGGTGGATGCAGGTCACTATGGGACGCAATGTCTCTGCATCCATCTTCCTGCGCACTCGCGGGATGGCATCAAATCCGGGCTCCTTGCCTAGCCACGATTCGACGGCCGGCACGGCCTTGTCTTTGCGCAGCAGCAGTTGACTGAGGTAGTTCCGTGCACTCGGTTCGAAATATTTCGGGGCGAACCCGGGCTGGACCACGTAAGCCTTTCGGCTGCGATCGAACTCCACATTCCCCGGCGCCAGCTCGGCATACCTCTGCACATCCATTGACGCTTGTGGTGCCGAGATGCCAAAGCGGGCCATGAGATCCTGCCGGTTGAGCGTGCTCTCCCAGTAAAGCCTGCGCTCTATAAAGGCGAAGCGCTGCAACTGGCTCCAACGTGGTGGCTGAGCGTCAGGTGAGTCCATACAGGCTCCAAGAAAATGAACAGAACATAACCAAACTTTCTTAAACTGTGTTCAGTTATCGGTGATATTTGGCAGTCTACTATCGCGACTGCCAGATCCCAAGATGTTGGGGCATTGGGAGCCGCATCGGCACCATGTTGTGTTCGGCCGTTGGGTCGCCCACTTGGCGCATCGTCAAAGTCCGAAGAAAGAGGGTTCAGAGATGGGCAACAACGTTCACATAGTGCCGCATCCCGAAGGATGGGCGGTGAAGATCGAGGGCAACGAGCGGGCCAGCTCTGTGCACCAAACTCAGGACCTGGCCATCGCCGCCGGCCGCGACCGTGCGCGGCGCGACTCGACTCGACTCGACCGAAATCCTCATTCACGGCGAAAACGGTCGCATCCGCGGACGTGACTCCTACGGCAACGACGCCTTCCCTCCGAAAGGGTAGCGACAGATCAAGTGATAGCGGGCTCTCCGACCGAGCCCTCATCAAGCTACCAACAAGCGCGACAGTGCCCGCCCCACCGTTCCACCGGAGGCGTGGCGGCTCCAATAAAGATGAACCGCGATTACCAGCACATTTCATTAGCCGCCGCGGCTAATAAGCGTATGGCAACAGTATGAGGATGAATGGCTATGGCTACGCACACGTGGGACTACGGGCGCGCGAAGAAGCGTATCGACAAAGAAATAGAAAGCATGAACGGCGCGGAAGTGGTGGAGTACACCCGCACCATGTCGCTTAACAGCATTCCGAAGACTAAGGCTTACCGGATGGACGCTGTGCACTTGTACGCAGACATCATCAATCTCGATGACATCCTCGACAACACAGAATCCGAGGGACCGATTTGCCACAAGCGCACGCTGCGATTCCTCAACCAACACTACCGTGCCGTGCATCGTATCTTGGAAGAATGCGATGCGATTCGCGTGGACTTCCACAACCAGCGTTTGCACGCAGTTGTGGCAGCCCCCTACAACTCGGAAACGAATGGTGAAGCCAAGCGCGTTCGCAAGGCGGTCGCCATCGCTCAACTCATCATCGACGTGCTAGATGAAACCGGTGACGACGATGAGAATATTCCGAATGCGAAGGTGGCGGTCGGCATCGACACCGGGACGGCGCTCGCGGTTAACAACGGGCGTCGGGGCGGGCGCGAGCCACTCTTTCTGGGACCGCCCGCCAATCATGCCGCGAAACACTCGGTGTCCCGGACCCCTGGGATCTACCTCACCAATGACGCTCGCGCGACTATCGGCCTTAAGTCCGTTGGCGATTCGGTGAACACCGCTATGACCACGTCGGAAATCAAGGACTGTCAGGACAAGGCCACCTTGGGAGTGACGAAGGAACAGATCGTAAAGGCATGGCGAGCGGATCTGGACAACTCGCCCATCGGCGCTTTCGAGTTTAGTGGCCACTCACCGCCCATGAAGACACTCCCCATCAAGGACCTGACCCCCAAGAACTCTCGTCGGCAGGAGGTCCTTTCCATCTATGCCGACATCGATGGATTCACGTCCTACATCGCAGACCGCATCAATGACAGTGCTGGCGATGTCGTGAAGACGCTGCAAGTGTTGCGCTCTGAACTCGATGCTGCGCTGTACGCCGACTTCGAAGGCCGCCGCATCCGCTTTATTGGCGACTGCATCCATGGCGTGATATGCGAGGGCACCGCACAGAACACGGATGCCGAGGCGTCGGTCAGCGATGCTACACGCGCCGCGGGTGCACTTCGCAGCAGTTTCGAACTGGCAATCGAGCGACTGAAAGCCTATGACGTCGACTGCGGCGAATTGGGATTGGCGATCGGGTTCGAGTTCGGTCAGACCGCGATAAGTCGCCTCGGCATGAAGGGTGATCGTGTGCGTTGTTGCGTCAGCCGAAGCGTGTTGCGCTCGGAGGAGGAGCAGAAGCGCTGCGATGGCGAGCAAACCGCAATTGGGCCCAAGGCGTACAACAGGGCTACCAAAGCGGTCAAAGAAACCTTCGGAAGCGACCGCCGCGTCGGGAATCTCGACTACGCCGATGCCACAGAGCGTCTTGCTGAAAAGGGCGACAAGAAAGCTGCGGATGCAAGAGCGGAAGCCTTCAAGACGTCGCCACCTGCCATAGTGGCCGGCATTGACCACAGCGTCCGCCCGCACTGTGGAGGCTAGAACGTCACCTATTGACCTTCTGACAACTGTTGCATCGGACTATGACGCGACGGTCGAAACACGGCAGTCCAATGCAGCATGGTTTCGTGTGGCAGTGCGATCTGCTGATGGAAGGGTCACCGAGTTCCGCATCGAAGCACGTGCTTACGGTGCGCAGGTTGTTGCCAGCGAGGAGGAGCCTCGCTTGTTGCCCAAGACGTGTCCGGAGCGACACATCAATGCCGGAGGAAGTTTCTGTCTTAGCTGGCAACCGGACGTAGACCTCGCAGTTGGCGACCTTGAAACTGCCGGCCGGTGGTGGACACAACTCATCGTGTTCTTGCGCCTTCAACTTAGGGCGGGTCGCCGAAAAGTCTGGCCAGGCCCCGAATGGGCACATGGTGAAGCGGCGAAATATCAGCGGAGCGCAGAACTCGCCGCGGCCCATCTGGGCCTGAGCGAGGCTCTTTCACGGGGAGACCTTGAGCTCAGAACTCTGGAGCGGCGTTCGAAGCGCGGTGAATGCATTCGCCTGTTGATGAATCGCGGAGTCGAAATCTGCTCGTATTGGGGCGCACCCCTAAGAGTTATCAATCAGCACCGCGCATGTATCTGCCCGCGAGGGGACATCAGGCGGCATCGTAGGTTGCGCAATTGCTGCACACACGCGAACGACGCCCTGCTGTTGGCCAACAGCTTAATTCTATGGCGCAAGCATGAAGACGACTTTTGGGCGACGCTGGAAGAGCAACCCTGTTGTGGGACGATGAAGAAATGCAGATTGAAAAAACAAAATCAGGCGGCTTGACCGAACGCTTCGTGAGTGACGGAGGACGGCGCTTGCGAGTGTCGGCCCTGCTAACGCAGAAAGCGGTGGGCGGGAGTTTGTCGCTCGCCGAAGCGCTGGCGGATATGGTCGAGATTCGTGCCGTGTCGTCCGGTCAGACGCTGATCGAGCAAGGTGGCGACGACAACGATGTCTTTTTCATCTTGGCCGGCAGCTTCCAAGTGGTCGTGAATACCGACAAAGTCGTTGGCGTGCGCAGCGTCGGCGACCACGTGGGAGAGATGGTCGCCGTGGAGCCGTCTCTGCGACGCTCGGCCAGCGTCATCGCGCTGGAACACTCCGTCGTCGCTCGCCTTGGAGAAGCGCAACTCGCCGACGTCGGTTTGCAATTTCCCAACATCTACCTCTACTTAGCCAAGGAGCTGGCACGGCGCCTTAATAACCGCAACGCATTCGTGTCGTCGCATCGTGACCGAATCCGGGTGTTCATAATCTCCTCTACCGAGGCTCTGGAAGTAGCGCAGGAAGTCAAAGCGGCGTTTGAGCATCAGCGCGAGGTGTTTGTGGAAATCTGGACGGAGGGAGTCTTCAAGATTGCCAACTACACGCTAGATGACCTGACGTCTAAGGTCGACGAGTCTGACTTTGCCATCGCGATTGCGCATGGCGACGATGTGACCACGAGTCGCGAAGCCACCTGGCCAGCCCCGCGTGACAATGTGATCTTTGAGCTGGGTCTGTTCATGGGGCGACTTGGGCGCACTCGGGCCATCCTGATGGAGCCGCGAGACGAGAAAGTTAAGCTTCCCAGCGACTTAACAGGCATCACGACGGTGATCTATCGTGCTCCGCGTGAGGGTGAGACTTGGGCAGCTGCGCTTGGGACGGCCTGTCTGCGCTTGCGCAAGCACATTCTTGAATTGGGTCCGAACAACTGACGCCCGGTACTCAATGACCTCCCCCCTCGATCCCCAACAACGGATGCCAGCCGATGAGCGACTCAAGGCAGCTTGGAGCGAGCTGACTTTGGTTTTGAGCTTTTTCCCCCGCATCGACACCAAGCTTTCGGTGCTACTCGGTCTTGACCTTGGGATGCTGGCAATTCTTGCAGCTCGCCTTCCGGCCTCGGGTGACGTCACTCTGCTGCATCTCGCCTTCGGAATTCCTTTCCTTGTCTTCCTTGGACGCAGCATGTTCGGGCTGTGGCGCGGAGCATTTCCACATTTGGAAGGTGGCACCAACTCTCTTGTGTATTTTCGTAGCATTTGCCGCATGAAAGAGGCTTCCTTTCGACAAGACTTCGCAAGCCTTTCCGCAAGCCAATTGGCCGACGACCTACTGAACCAGGTATGGCGTAACTCTCGAATCTTGGTTATCAAGTTTGAGTCGTTACGCATCGCATACGTTGCGATGCTGGGAGCTGCTGTGTGTTGGTCTGTACTACTGTTTTTCCTAACCGATCACGTTACGGATTGACCTTTATTTTCACGTATTGCCGCATTTCGAAGGCCCCCGATCGGAACTCGTAGCACCCTCGATAAAGTTCCCTAATCGCCCAATCGGCCAATCGGCCAAAGAAATTACGGTGCGTTTACGTAGGCATTTAGCGACTGAAAGCACCGAGTTTTCAGCCCGCTTACCGTCTGACGCAAGTTAGCCGTTGACCGCTGGTCATTTCACCGTGGCCACTCCTGCCGTGGCCGCGTTGTAAATGCGTTGGATCAACCGCGTTTTGGCATTCGCCAATTTCCTAGTCTCGGCATATGAAACGGTCAACACGTCTACTGTGAGCGCGGTAAATTGGTCCGGAGCGCATTTCAGTGGCTTAGGGATGGTGATCAGAGGATGGAAGTCGATAATCACGAGCGTACCCAGTCCTACGGTAATCCCCCCATTTTTAGCTGACTGCGGAAGTGGAGCGGTTTGCAGCGGCTAGTTTCTGCATCGGGGTGATGCCGCCGAGCGCCATGTTCGGCGCTCGTTGTTGTATGTCCAGAGCCAGCGGGTG
>JBQTGY010000114.1:0-5726 GCA_052390415.1 Pseudomarimonas sp.
GGCTTCTTCGTTGGACTTCTGATCGGGCGCAAAACCGCCTTCATCGCCGACGGCGGTCGACATGCCTTGCGATTTCAACACTGACTTCAGTGAGTGGAAGATTTCGGTGCCCGCGCGCAGCGCTTCCGCGAACGACGTAAACCCCACCGGCAGCACCATGAACTCCTGCATGTCGACGTTGTTATCCGCATGCGCACCGCCGTTGATGATGTTCATCATGGGCAGAGGCAACTCAACCTCACGGCCTTGGGCCAGGTGCGCCCACAGTGGCTGCCCCTTGCTTGCCGCCACCGCGTGCGCGTTGGCCAGCGAGACGCCCAGCAACGCATTGGCGCCGAGTTTGGATTTGTTGTCAGTGCCATCGGCCGCAATGAGCTGGGCATCGAGCCCTGCCTGATCTCGCGCATCAAAGCCCACCAGCGCCGTGGAAATCACACCGTTGACGTTGGCCACCGCGTTGCGCACGCCCTTGCCCAGGTAACGGGTTTTGTCGCCATCGCGCAACTCGACCGCCTCGCGGCTGCCGGTGGACGCTCCCGAGGGCACGGCTGCGCGACCCATGTGGCCGCTGTCCAGGGTGACTTCGGCTTCAAGCGTGGGATTGCCGCGGCTATCAAGGATTTCGCGGGCGTGGATGCGGGTTATGCGGTTGGCCATGGCGGTGATTGTGTTGGTCGATGAAAGGTTGGTTTCAGTGTTTTGGTTGGCGCGAGACACGAGCGCTTCTTCGCCCCAGCGGGTATGTCAGTCGGTTGCGGACGACTCCAGGAATCCATGCCGCTTGGTGACCTGATCCAGCGCGAGCAAGGTCTCCAGCAAGGCCGCCATTTTCCCCAAAGGCCATGCGTTCGGGCCGTCCGATAGCGCCTCTGCCGGATTCGGATGTGTTTCCATGAATAGTCCGGCGATGCCAACGGCCACTGCGGCGCGCGCGAGCACAGGTACAAATTCGCGCTGCCCGCCCGACTTGCCATCCGCACCACCGGGCAATTGCACCGAGTGGGTGGCGTCAAACACCACCGGACAACCGGTATCGCGCATCACGCTCAATGAGCGCATGTCAGACACCAGATTGTTGTAGCCGAAGCTGACGCCGCGCTCGCAAACCATGATCTGGGAGTTGCCCGTCGTCAAGGCCTTGGCCGCCACGTGCTTCATTTCCCAGGGACTCAGAAACTGGCCTTTCTTGATGTTGACCGGCTTGCCCGCCGCCGCCACTTTCTGGATGAAATCGGTTTGTCGGCACAGGAACGCAGGCGTTTGCAGCACATCAACTACTGCGGCCACTTCATCCATCGGCGTGTATTCGTGCACATCGGTGAGCACGGGCACACCAATCTGGCGCTTCACAGTGTCAAGAATCTTCAGCCCCGCTTCCAAACCAGGCCCGCGAAAGCTGGTGCCCGAGGTGCGATTGGCCTTGTCGAAGCTGGACTTGAAGATGAAGGGAATTCCGAGCTTTGAAGTGATTTCCTTCAAAGTGCCAGCGGTGTCCAACTGCAACTGCTCGGACTCGATGACGCAAGGGCCAGCGATCAAGAAGAATGGCTGGTCGAGGCCAACCTGGAAGCCGCAAAGGTTCACGCACTTGCCTCCTTCAACAACCGCCCACCCGCCTTGTGATCGCGCGCCGCACGCACGAAGCCGATGAACAACGGATGTCCATCGCGCGGCGTGGACAAAAACTCTGGATGCGCCTGACAGGCGATGAACCACGGATGCACGTTTTGCGGCAGTTCGATCATCTCGACCAGCAGGTCATCCATCGATTTGGCCGATATCACCAACCCCGCATCTTCCAGTTGTGAACGATAGCGATTGTTGAATTCGTAGCGATGGCGATGGCGCTCGGACACCACATCACGGCCATACAGACGCCGCGCCAGCGTGCCCGGTTTGAGGCGGCATTCCTGCAGACCCAAGCGCATGGTGCCACCCAGATCAGACGCCTCGCCACGACGCTCAACGTCGCCCGCTGACGTGCGCCATTCGGTGATCAGTCCGATCACCGGATGCGTTGCATCGCGTTCATTCTCAGTGCTGTTGGCACCTTCCAGTCCCACCACATTGCGGGCAAATTCCACCACGGCGGCCTGCATGCCGTAGCAAATTCCGAAGTAGGGAATACGTTGCTCGCGGGCATAGCGCGCGGTCTGCACCTTGCCCTCGAAACCGCGATCACCGAAGCCGCCGGGCACCAGGATGGCATCGACGCCAGCCAGCACCTGCATACCCTCGCTCTCGACCTGTTCGGACTCCAACCACTTCAGCGTCACCTTCGTACGTTGCCGCAAACCACCGTGCTTCAGCGCTTCCGCCAGCGACTTGTACGCGTCCGCGTGATCGACGTACTTGCCAACCACACCAATCGTCACCGCATCGATCGGGTTTTCCATGGCATCAACCACGTCACGCCAATCAGCAAGATCGGCATTCCCTGTCACCGGCAAACGCAGTTTTTCCACCACCAGCTGATCCAGCCCCTGCTGATGCAGCCAAAGTGGAATCTTGTAGATGTTGTCCAGATCAACCGCCGACATCACCGCGCGCTCGGGCACGTTGGTGAACAGCGCGATCTTGCGGCGCTCGGATTCCGGCAAAGGCTGCTCGCTGCGGCACAACAGAATGTCCGGTTGAATGCCGATGGAGCGCATTTCCTTCACCGAATGCTGGGTCGGTTTGGTCTTCAACTCGCCTGCGGCGGCGATCCACGGCACCAAGGTCAGATGCAGGAAGATGGCGTATTCGGGTCCGCGCTCGCTGCGAATCTGCCGAATGGCTTCGAGAAACGGCAGCGATTCGATATCACCGACGGTGCCGCCAATTTCCACCAGACCGACATCGAAGCCTTCGGTCGCCGCGTCGACACAGCGCTTGATTTCATCGGTGATGTGCGGAATGACCTGCACGGTGGCGCCCAGATAATCACCACGGCGCTCACGCCGAATCACGTTTTCGTAAATGCGCCCGGTGGTGATCGAGTGCTTGCGGGTCAGATGCACGCGCACAAAGCGCTCGTAGTGACCCAGATCCAGATCGGTTTCGGCGCCGTCATCGGTGACGTAGACCTCGCCGTGCTGAAACGGGCTCATCGTGCCGGGGTCGACATTGATGTAGGGATCGAGCTTCATCATCGTCACCCGCAGACCACGGGCTTCAAGGATGGAGGCGAGCGAAGCGGCGGCGATGCCCTTGCCAAGCGAGGACACCACGCCGCCGGTAACAAAAATAAGCGGAGTCATAAGTCAAGACACGACTAGAAAGCCCTATTCTACCGGGCCTTGGGCCGACGTGTTGGCGTCGCCCCGCCCGCTTGCTGGTCGCAAACTCAATCGTGAACTACCGCCACGCTTTCCACGCCGGCAACCATGCCGATGTTTTCAAGCACGTCGTTCTGCTTGGACTCATGTCTGCCTTGAAACGCAAGGACAGTGCTTTTTTTGCGCTGGACACGCATGCCGGGCGCGGTAGTTATGGCCTGGATTCGGCAGCATCGAAGAAAACCCAGGAGGCCGAAGCCGGTATTCGCAAGCTGCTGAAGGCTGGCCTGCGCGGCAATCCGCTGATTTCCCAGTATCTGGCAGCGGTGCGTGGCATCAACGGCGGTCAGATCGTCGACACCTATCCGGGTTCACCGCTGCTGATGGCAGGCGCGTTGCGTGAGCAGGATCGACTCGCCTGCTGCGAATTGCAGCCGGAGGAAGCCGGCGCGCTGAAGCGTTTGCTGCGCGATGACAGCCGCGTTGGCGTACACGAGCGCGATGGTTATGCGGCCTTGAACGCGCTGCTGCCACCCAAGGAAAAGCGTGGCTTGGTGCTGATCGACCCGCCTTACGAGACGCAACTCGCCGAGTTCGACACCATCATGCCGGCCATACGCCACGCGCTTGAGCGTTGGCCGACCGGCATGTTCGTCCTCTGGTATCCGATCAAACGCCGCCGCGCCTTGCAGCCGTTCTACCGCCGGGCGACCGACTTGCCGGCGAAACAGGTCTTGGTCGCCGAGTTGCTGGTGCGGCCGGACGACTCGCCGCTGCGGATGAATGGCAGTGGCCTGATCCTGGTCAATCCGCCATGGCAGTTCAACGACGAACTGGCTACAGCCTTGTCGTTGTTGTCCAAGGTGCTGGATGAAGGCGGCGGCAGCTGGCATCTGGATTGGTTGAAGGCGGAATCCTGATGCGCTGGACCTCACTGATTTTGGTGCTGGCCCTGGGCGTGACCGGCTGCGTCACTCCCGCGCCGTTTGTTGCCGGCACCTATGACAGCCCGGCGGTTTGGCAGATCGCCGAAAACCCCGAGGGCCACGTGAATCGGGAAGTCTTGTGGGGCGGCATGATCCTCGATATCAAGCATCGCGAGCGCTACACCGAGCTGGAAATGCTTGGCTTCCCGTTGGACGCGAGGCAGCAACCGCAAGCCGAGCTGGCCGACGAGGGCCGCTACATCTTGATCGTGAGTGGCTTTCTTGATCCCGCGGATTTCGCCGTCGGCCGCTTTCTCACCTTTCCCGGCCGCATCACCGGCGCGCGGCGTGGCGAGTTGCGCAATGAGCCCTACGTCTGGCCAATGCTGGATACCTTGCAGCCATTCCTGTGGCCCAAGGACTTCCGCGAGGAAGGCAAGCACTACTCCTTCGGGATCGGCGTTCGGTTCTAGGGTCGGTTGACATCGATGGAGTAGGCCGCGACCTTCACCTGTATAACCGGGCGCTCGGATTTAGAGCAAGCGCTCCGAGTCACACTGTCACCTTGCTGACTGTGTTCGACTATCCCCCCATTCCGCAGACTCGATGGCGCCCTCCCATGCCGCCAATCATTCAACGTCGACGTTCATCCGGACGCTGGTGCGAAGACCTCGTGCTGGGTGACGGCCGGCAATTGCACCTGCGGCCCATTGTTGCCGAAGATGCTGATGCGCTAAGGCACGGGTTCGAGTTGCTGGATGCCGACGAAGTGCGGATGCGATTCATGCACCCGATGAGCGAGTTGACACCGGAACTGGCCAAACGCCTGTCTGATCTGAATCCCAAGCGCGACTTCGCCATCGTCGCAGCCGAGCCCTTGCCGCCGGGGGAAGCCCTGGTCGGCGCCGTGGTTCGCGCATCCATCGCAGCGGACGGCAGGCGTGCCGAATTTGCGATCTTGGTCTCGCGTCTGTTGGCGGGCCAGGGGTTGGGTCGACTATTGATGAAGCGGATCATTCGCTGGGCCAAACTCAAGCGTCTGGATGAGCTGTATGGCGATGTGCTGGAGGAAAATTCGTCCATGCTCAAACTCGCCTCGTCTTTGGGCTTTCGCCGTGAGCATCAGCCCCACGATCCCGGCGTGGTTCGGGTGCGATTGGCTTTGCGCAAGGATCTGACACTGCAGTGACTGCCGAGCGGCAAGGTGAAATAACCGCAGGGCATTGCATCGCTGGGTTAAGCCGCAACAGCGAGCACAGCGCGTCGAATCCCTGATGGCTTTGCTTACGACTACGCGTCAACGCGCTGCCGTTGGTGCAATGCGCTGCGCTAGCCCGGACATTTCATGAGGTCGCGAAAAAACGCCCGAACTTCGTTGGTGCGCCTCGTCAAAAGTGATGAATCTCAAAATGGCAAAGTGTTCGCTGCGTTTTCCCGCTGGCACGATGCTCACTTGGTCTTTGCGGCCATCGCTGCGTTGCGCCTCGCCGCAATGGGCCCACCATTCCGACTCGGCGCGCCTTGCGCTGGCCGCAAATCC
>JBQTGY010000115.1:0-13307 GCA_052390415.1 Pseudomarimonas sp.
CCTCGGCTTGCTTGAGCACCGCCAGGATCTGGCTGTCGGTAAAGCGTGATTTCTTCATGGAACCTCCTCGGATCAGAGTACGAGAAAATTCCACTTCTGAGGTCAGCTACTTTGTGGGGGGATTACCGTCGAGCGCGAGGGGCGGTTGTACGCGACCGACGCGCTGGAAACCGCGCTGCGGTTCGTGCAAGCGCTGGGCAGCCGCATCATGACTTCAACGGCCTCGCGACTGGCCGTCGTTCAGCGCGAAATTGAGCGCCTGGCGGCGCGACTGAATCCCGATCCACACAGCCGTGCCGAACATCTGCGCCGGCAAATCGCCGACCTACAACGAGAACTGGATGAGGCCGAGGCTGGCCGGGTCGAGGTCGCCGACAACAAGGAAGCATCCGAGGGGATCCGCGAACTCTACGCGCTCGCGACCAGCTTGCGCGCGGATTTCCGTCGGGTCGAGGACTCTTGGCGCGACGCCGACCTGCGCCTACGTCACGCCATCGTCAACGAAGGCCATCACCGAGGCGCGATCGTCGACACTCTGCTCGACGGCCACGACACATTGCTCGAAACCAACGAGGGTCGGGTCTTCCAAGCATTTCATCAGCAGTTGCAACGGGAAGTAGAACTGGATGCAATGAAGCGGAGGCTACGTTCGATACTGCAGCATCCTCAGGCCGGGATCGCGTTGACGCTCCCGCAACAAGTCGATCTGCGGTGGCTTGTGATGCGACTAGTCAAGGAATCGGCTTCCGTCATCCGCGCACGCTCGCGCAGCGAACGCGATGTCCGCAGCTTTCTCCGCACCGGTCTGGCGGCCGAGCATCATCGGGTCGGACAACTGCTCAACGAGTTTTTCCTTCATGCGCAGGCAGTGGACTGGACTGTCGCTTCGATACGGCGGCAACCGGCCCGCCTGCCGCCTCTCGCTATCGCTTGCGGCAGTCTGCCCGTGGTGGAACGGTTGCGCTTCAAGTCGCTGGATCAGCAGGCGCTGCGCGATCTGAATTTGCAACGGATGGCCGGGGACATCGATCAGATCGACGAAGAGTTCTGGTCCTCGCTGGACAGTCTGGACCGCGAGGAATTGGTGCGCGACACCGTGGAAGCGATACGCGGCAGCGACCAGCCAATGAGTCTGGCCAGACTGGCACAGCGACTGCCACCCACGCACGATCTAGAATCTTTGGCGGTATGGCTGGGCATGGCAAGGGAAGTGGACTGCATCATTGACGAGGAGCGCGAAACCCTGGATCTCGCCACCCGGGACGACCGCAACCTGCGCTTCCATGTGCCGCTGCTTGCATTCGATCCGGCGGCGTTTGAGCGCTTCGATTGGGAGCCCTGACATGATCGCCCCCACTGACGACATCGACCCAACTGCGGCTAGAAGCGGCGCAAGTGACACACGGGCCCATTCCGCCGACCGGAGCACGAAGACATCCGATCAGGCCCACATGGCCGCAACGGTAAGAGCCACGATCCTGGAGCTAATGAAGTATGGGCTCTTGGAGGAAGCCAGCAAGCCCAATACCTACCGCGACGCACTTTTGCACCGAGATGCAGTGGATCGGGTGCTGGGCTGGCTGGACCTGGCGCTGCGCATTGATGACATCCGCGGCCTAGCATTCATCGTCGTGGCCGCCGCGACCGACCGGGATGATGACGATTGGTCGCATCCTCTGGTGCGCCGGCAACGCCTGACCCTGGAGCAAACGCTGCTGGTCGCGATCCTGCGTCAGCAGTTCGTCGCCCACGAAGTGGAAGCTGGCGTCGGCGCTGGTGACGCCCGAGTCGCGCTCGACGACCTGATTCCACATCTGCAGGCCTATCTAGGCGACCTCGGTAGCGACGCCCAGGAAAGGAAACGTCTGCTGAGTCTGCTGGAACAGCTCAAAGGCCATGGCATCGTCTCAGACGTCGATCAGCAGGAGCGGGTGACGATCCGCCCAATCATCGCGCACCTCGCCAACCCAGAAAACCTCGTGAGTCTGGTGCAAGCGCTGCGCAAAGCCACCAGCAGTGGTGATACTGGCCCGACATTGGTCGAGGAATCGGACGAATGATTACCTCAGCCATGCCTGCGTCCTGCAGCTACGTGCTCACGCAGTTGGACGTGTACGACTGGGGCGCCTTTGGCGGCCGTCACGGAGCACAGATTGATCTGGCTGGTACCGCAATCATCGGCCCGACCGGTAGCGGTAAGACTACACTCGTCGATGCGCTAATGACCCTGCTGGTCACCAATCCCCGCTACAACTTGGCCTCCACCGGAGGCCACGAAAGCGATCGCGATCTGGTGTCCTACGTCCGCGGCGTATCCGGTGCCGGCAACGATGGCGACACCAATGAACACATCGCGCGGCCCGGAGCGGTCGTTACCGCGATCGCCGCGCGTTTTAGCGATGGCGACGCGGTCTTGCGCATCGGTGGCCTGTTCTGGCTCGACGGCACCAGCTCGTCCACATCCGACCTCAAGCGACGCTGGTTGTTCTGCCAAAACGACACGCCGGGACTGGACGAGTGGCTGGAGGTCCACCGCGATGGTGGCGCGCGGGCATTGAAAGAGTTGGAACGCCGTTCTATCGGGTTGAAGGTCTACGAGGACAAGAAGTCATTCCTCGCACGCCTTCGCAACCACTTCGAAGTCGGCGAAAACGCATTCTCCCTGCTGAACCGCGCTGCAGGCCTCAAGCAGCTCAACAGCATCGACACCGTGTTCCGCGAACTGGTGCTGGACGACCGTTCCGCGTTCGACAGCGCGCGCGCTGTCGCCAATGAATTCGACACGCTGGCTGGCATTCGGCAGGAACTCGAGATCGCAAAAAAGCAGCACGATTCACTGCTTCCGATTGCTGCGGGTTGGAGTGATCTGGAAATCCACCGTGCCCAGATTAATGAGCTGGCCGAACTGAAGAAAATACTTCCGATCTGGTTCGCGCAGCAGGCGCAAGCACGCTGGCGCACTCGCCACAACGAACTTCTGGCGCGACTGGATACCCGGACAATTGCGGCGAACGCAATCGCCTTACAGATCGAACAGGCCTACCAGGCAGCAACCGCCGCGCATGCCGTCTACCTCAAATCTGGTGGTAGTGACATTGATCGCCTGCGCGGCCAGATCAAGACACAGGAAACGCTTGTCGCCCGATGCGAACGTGCCGCCAGCAGCTATCGCACCGCTGCGGAAGCGCTCGGGATGGAAGTCGGACTTTTAGCTAAGGACCTGCTCGCCAACCAGAGAGCCGTCGCGCAACAACGCCCCTTGCGCGAAGAGCAGTTCCACGAACTGCAAAAAGTGACTTGGGACTGTGGCGCCGGACGATTGGACTTGGCGAAACGGCGCGAGACCACGGCGCAGGAACTGGCGGAAATCCGCAAGCGTCCGAGCTCGAACATCCCACTGGCCCAGCAACACTTCCGCCATGCGCTTGCCACGCGACTTGGATTACGCGATGTCGACATTCCCTTCGCTGCCGAGCTCGTCAAGGTAAAGGACGATGAGCGCCTATGGCGCGGCGCAATCGAACGCGCCATCGGCGGCGAACGGCTGCGCTTGCTGATCGCTCCAAAGCATGCAGCCGCAGCACTGGACTGGATGAACGCGCGCGACAATCAGCTGCATGTGCGTATTCACGAAGCCGACACATCAGTGGCGTCGGCCCGATTTTTCGAGGACGGATTCACCCGCAAGCTCGATTTCAGGCCTCATCCGCTGCGTGAGGCACTCAAACACTTGCTTGCGGACTGCGATCGGCATTGCGTCCCCAACGCGATCATCCTGCGGAACACACCACGCGCTATGACGGTGGAAGGTCTGATGTCGGGCCGCACGCGGTACTTCGACAAGGACGATGCCCGGCCGCTGGATCAGGGCTGGATGACCGGCTTCGACAATCGCGACCAGATAGCCGCACTTGAAGTCTTACTCGATAGCCTCACCGAGGCCTTGAAGCTTGCCGAAGCACAGGAGGCACAGGCACGGGAGCAGGCGGAATCCGTACGCAGGGGGCTAACTCTGCTGGACGCGATCGGAAACACTGTGTTCGAGGACATCGATCTACCGGGCGCGCAAGCTGAGCTGAAAAAGCTGGAAGACGAACTGGAGCGACTCACCTCACCGCTATCCGATGCCGCACAGGCTGAATGGCTCTGGGCGCAGGCCAATAAGTTTGTCGAGAAGTTGCGGAGCGAGCATGTGGAAATCAAGGCAGACATCCAAACGTCGGGCGAGTTGATCGCCGGGATCGGCAACACCCTCAAACGCCTCGCCGCGCGAATCGGAGAGGGCCTAGACCAGCGCGGCGTGGAACTGGCGACACGTTTTCCGTCCGTAGACGTCGTGGCTCTCGATGAACTGGACGAGGTCGAGCGCCGTAGCGACGTGAAGCTCCAGTCGGAAATTTCCAGTGCGATTACCCGTTGCAATACAGCGGAAAGGCGCCTCATCGCCCATCTTAAAGACGCCAAGCAGATTGATACTGGCGCTCTGGTCGAGGCGGGAAGCGATCTGGAGGACGTTCCGGTATTCCTTGATCGCCTGCGTATGCTCGTGGAAGAAGCCCTTCCCGAAAAGCTCAGCCGCTTCCTCAGCTATCTCAACCAATCCTCCGATCAAGGCGTGACCCAACTACTCAGCGAGATCGACAGCGAAGTCTCAGTGATTGAGGAGCGCCTCGACGACCTCAACGTTACCCTGGAGCGGGTGGACTTCCAGCCCGGCCGCTATCTGCGGCTGGCACCCCAACGCGTCGAGCACGAGAGCCTGCGCACCCTGCGACAAGCTCGCGCCCACCTGCGTTCGGCCCAGCTCAAGGACGACCTGGGCGAAAGCCACTACCGCGCCTTGGCCGACCTGGTCGGCCTGCTGCGCGATGCGGTGGAACGTCGCAAGACCCTGGGCGCGCTGGCCCTGCTCGATCCACGCTACCGGCTCCAGTTCGCCGTCTTGGTAATCGAACGCGGCAGCGGCAAGATCGTTGAAAAGCGCACCAGTTCCCAGGGTGGCAGCGGTGGAGAAAAAGAGATAATCGCCAGCTACGTGCTCACTGCTTCGCTCAGCTATGCCCTGTGCCCTACGGGCAGCCAACGGCCGCTGTTCGGCACCATTGTGCTCGACGAGGCCTTTTCGAAGAGTTCCCAGGCAGTGGCCGGACGCATAATCCGCGCCCTTTCGGAATTCGGACTGCACCCGCTATTCGTCACGCCTAACAAAGAACTGCGACTGTTGCGGGAACACACCCGTTCGGCCATCGTCGTCCACCGCAAGGGCGCGCAGGCGACCATGACCTCGATGAGCTGGGAAGCGCTGGAAGCGCATGGGCGCAACCGCATCCAGCGACAGGAGCACGTTAGTGAAGTCGCCCGATGAAATCGCCGCCCTTCTGATCCGGCAATGGCATAACGCCGACAAGCGTGAACAGCGTCTGCTCGATCCGGAGGCTTGGCCACTGCAGCTCGTCATAGGTCGCCCATCGTCTGCGATGTTCGAGCATCAGACCGCGCGGGTCCGCGAACACACAGCACGCTGGCGATCAGTGACCGTGGGCGAGGTTCGATTTCAGGACAGAGCCTTCCGCAGTGCGGCCCAGCCGGTGTCACTACCGTCGCACTGGCAACTGTCTTCGCCGGCGGAGTGGGTGCAGGCATCGGGCGACGCCCAAGTACAACTGGAACAGCAACGACTTCAATATTTGCTTGCTCGCGTCGACTCAAGCTTTCATCCGATCTTGGTCCGGCAGCGTGGGCTGTGGCGCGAGCGTAACGATGATGAGGTTGTGCAAGCGGCCGCGTTGACCCTCGGTCTTGAACCCGGCATCGCGGCCGGTCGTCCCCTTCGCTCGCTCGCCCTCGCCGGCATCGACAGCAAGTTCATCGAACGCAATCGTGCTTTGGTGACTGCTCTGCTGGATATCCGTTTCGAAGGCCAGGCATCCGAACTTGGCCTAACGAGCTTTCTGGATGCCGCCGATGAGGGCGACCATTGGCTGCTGGTGGTACCCCTGACTCCGGGACTTCTGCCTTTCACTCAGCAACGCGTGCGGGCCAGGGAACTGATGGATACACCGCTGCCTGCGGGGCACATAGTGTTGATCGAGAATGATCGCTGCCTACATTTGCTTCCACCGCTTGCCGACACAATCGCTGTTCTCGGTTCCGGCCTCGACCTCGCATGGTTGCGTGCGGGCTGGATGCGCCAGCGCCACCTGATGTACTGGGGTGACATGGATACCTGGGGCCTGCATATGCTTGCGCGCGCTCGCAGCCTGCAACCCCATCTGCAACCTCTGCTCATGGAGCGTGCCCTATTCGACCGCCACGCCCCCGCACTCGCGGTGCCGGAGCCAATAACCGCTGGCCCGAATCCACCAGACGGCCTGTCAGCTGACGAGCAAGACTTCTACTGCCATTTGCTCGGGCTTGCGAAAGGAAGACTTGAACAAGAGTTCTTGCCTTTTGGCATAGTTGTTTCTGAACTGTCCCGTAGCGGCAATTTCGGAGGTCAGAAGGCACAATGCCGCACGCAGACAGTCAGGACGTATTGAGTGGCTGCCGCCTTCATCTGCCCCCAATAACAATTGGCCGGCGGTAGAGGCGCTTGCTCAAAAGATTTAAGGATGCATTGCACCTGTCGCGACACCCAGCAAATGCAATCGCGGGTGCAGCATACTTTCGGCATGACAGACGTATCGCTTCATGCTCGCTCAGAATTGTTCGAGTACACGCTCGCGGAGGATCTCGGAGCCGCATGGTGGGCGACGCACCCCATCGATCAACGCCATCGCGCGAGCGTCACCGCAGCGCGTCTGTCCACCGAGCACGCGCGCGCTGCGCGGCTCCTGCTCCTCAAAGCGATGGCGCCACAGAGCGGCGCGGCGCTACTCCGGTTGCAGTTCGAGAAGTTGCTGCGCGCTGTCTGGGTGCTCTACCGCGCGTCGGATGATCAAGTCGGAAAATTGTCAGCGCCACTTACCGAAGAGGCTGAACAACGGGCAAAGAATCTCCCGGGTCCGCTCTACATGCTAACTCGGGTAGTCGAGTGCACGCCTGTCGGATTGCATGACGCGCTTGCACAGTTCCATCGGTCTTCATGGCGCGCGCTCAACTCATTTGTGCACACCGGAATTCACCCACTGGCACGAGCAAGTGGTGGATTTCCCGTTGCCCTGGCTGAGCAGCTAACTTACCTTTCGAACGGTCTTGTGCACGTGGCTTACCGCCTGCAGGCCTCATTTCTCGGACAAACGTACCTCGACACTGTTACTCGAGTCTGGCCAGCCTTTCGCGACGCGCTGCCGCCCATTGTCCTTCCGTCCGACAATTCCTGTTGGGGCACGGTTGAATCACATACTTCGTACCCGCGATAAGGTTCCCTAATCGCGGAGTTGCAGAGTCGCTCCGCTTAGCTCCGGGGCATTCCGCCAGCAGACCAAGGGTGCCACGGCCGGCGCACCAAGGGCTGCACCGGGCGGCACAGACGCCTAATCGGCCCTCATCGGCCTCATCGGCGGCGACTCCAGCAGTAACGGCCCGAAATAGCTGGCACGCGCGAGCATCGCCGAGCCCCTCATCATGAGGCGCTAGGGGGTTTCTGTGTCGGGGGCAGTGGGATCGGAAACGTCGTCTTCAGCACAGGCGGCTGGTACGGTAGATCCTGGCGACTGCCGCCGTTCTCGTAGGTGTAGACGAACTGGATGCTCAACTCGGTTGCGAAGACGACACCGGGACTGGAGGCTTTCGCCACCGCCGTGCGGATGCTTGGCGATGCCTGCCAAAGCATCATGCACACCGGCTGGAACGTGCTCGTCGCCATCAGAACCGGTGCTGACAGGCTGTCTGTGCCACTGATGTAAGGCATCTCAAAGCTCCACTGCGCCTCATTTCCTTGCGAGTTCGACCCATTGACAACAGTAACGTCGGGAATGGAGTAAGACTCGGACGTGCCAATCGTGACGGAATCGCTATAGGTCGCGGTCAGTTGATCGCCAAAGAACCCGATGGAGATGCCGGTGGTCCTGCTCACGGACGCAGACACCGTCGTGGCGCCTTGCGTCGTCCCAGGCGAATTCTGAGCCATCAGCATGTCAGCGTTCCCCAGAAAGTCCTGGGGGTACGTCTTGAGGTTGTAGTAGGTGACGTACCATCCTTGCGCCATCGAACCATTCACGAAGTAACCAGGATTCGGCGAGAAGACTCCATAGTGCACAAGGAAGTAGTAGTCGTATTCATGACCGCTCGCATCCTTCACCCACACAGCTTGGCCTATCGTCACGAGTTGAAACACGCAGTTGAGGGGTTGCTGATTGTTGTCCAAGACGCTGGCCGTCCAAATCACGCGGCTCGTATATTGGTTAGCCTGATTGAACAGGTCGACCGGATCACCATCTCCCGGGGCCGCGTTGGCCGCTGCGGTCACACTGCCATTTGGCAAGCCGACTACCGCGGCCTGCAATAGCGACCGCGCAGGGGCCAGCGACTTCGTGATCGCGGACAGCACATCGGTGGCCCATTGCCCATGGTCGACATCGATGGCTCCCTGAGTCACGGGGCTCCTGACGATGACCTGCTCAACGCGACCGTCCACTCGCCGCAAGCAATAGAGTTCAACACCGCTGAGGTCCGCGTCGCTCAAAGCGGCTACCGTGACGCCAACTGCCGCACCTAACGCCTCCGCCGTAGCTCGCGTCGGACGCGTTACACCCGCAGGGGCGCCAGAGTCAAACGCGGATGCAAGCGCCTGAGCGCCGCCCTGCAATGCTGCCGGGGCGACGAAATGGGCGGAACCGCTCTCGGCGCTGCAGGTCTGGAGTGCTTCGGACAAAGAAGCAAACATTGGCGTGCTCATCGTGGGACCTCCGTCGGCGGTGCCGCCCGACCGCTTTTGATTAGAGCTGCGAGCGCGATAATCCGGTCGAGATGCTCGCCCTTGTTTGGGTCAAAACCCTCCACGCCTTCGTTTGGGCCTGGCGCGTCGGGTATACCTGGGCCGGTACTTATCGTCGCGCCATTCGGATTGATGATCGATATGTGCGAGTCCGGAACCCGCATTCGGCCAAGGAAGTCTGCCGTCCCCTGATCGCTGATCTCTGGCAGCGGGCGTGGGTCCGTCATGACCATATTCCCAATGACACGATAATCAACCGGCCTTATCCGGCGTACCGTATCGAAATGCTCCCCAGGATTCAGGACGACTGCCGCCACAAACCCCTGAGCAGCGTCGGCAATGGCTCCCGCACCCACCACGGTCTCGATTCCACTCAGAAAGCTTGCAAGTCCCGGATACAACGCCGCCAGCCCGGTCTTCGGCGCATAGACCTTTGAATAGATCGCCCCCTCATCGTTGAACGGTAGGCGGTTCGCATCGGGCACGATGACTTCGGCAGGCCCGATAGGGCCGTCAAGCGGTGACCCCGCCGACGGATTCAACACGATCTGCGGTTCGATTGGGAACGTCATTTTCTTGAGCATGACGAGATCCAGGCACAATGCCGCAGCCATGATCCCGGGACGCCCGCCGCTAAAGTCCGGGACCGACACTAGCACCGGCCCTGTCCCGGGATCCATTGAGAACGCCTGTTCTTGCCCCGGCGGAAGGTCGATGCCGCTCTGCATGGCCTTGGAGAAGACAACGATGTTGTTGGTCGCCGATTCGCCGGAGAGTCCGTTGGTCCCCTGCATTAGCAAGCTACGGTTCTCGATCACCCGCTTGCCATCTCGCACTTGGCCAGTATCCACCACCGCCGAGCCTGGGCAGACTACGACGCTCGGATCAATTTGTGGGGCGTACTCCGCCAACTCTTGCACGAGTGCGTTGTATGCATCCGGAGAAATCGGCTTGGACGCATCGTACTTCCAGTTGGTGGTCACAGGGTCCTGATAGCCGTTGAAGGCGAACTCGGTTCCACTGATGATGCGCAGCACCGGCGAGCCACTCTGGTCGAGCAAGCGCCTGAAGAAACCCTGCTCGTATGCCGAGGTAAGCATATGTTTGGCCGCGTTCCTTGCAGCCTCTGCCGATTCCGGTGCCTCGTACGGTGACAGCATTAATACTTGGTAGTCATGGTAGGACCGTCGCACGATCGAGTTGATCCCAAACAGTCCCCCTTGGCGGGCCGACGGCAACAGGGCATTTCGGAAAAGCATCCTACCGGGCATTGGCCCCATATCATTCTCCAAGTCCAGATGAAACGAGAGATGCTCTTCTGTTGTTTGCGCGAGCAATGATGTGACGCAAACTGCACGCTAAACGAAGCATGCTATTCCGTGCGGAACACTTCAAGGTGACAGTCGTCGGAGATCGAGTATGAAGCCGTAGAGACGAGCCCCGCACGTGCGGCGATTGAGCGCAGTGCCGATTCCGTTCTGACTCTTCCGCCAGTGAGGACCAGTGCATTGAGGTCCAATAGGGCTCCCATGCCCGTCGCGCCCGCGGTTGGCCCGGCAACGAACAGGTGGCTCGAGTGACTCATGGTCGCCCGTATTCGCTGGTACAAGTCGAGGAGGTCCGCGTCCGCCAAATTGTGGACAACCCGGACCAAGAGATAGCCGTCATATCCGGTTGGAACCGATCTCCGGAAGTCGCCTGTCAACCATGTGACGTTCGCATCGACAGCAGCCTGGCAGGGGCCTGCAGCCGCGCTTCGTTCGAGAACCGCCACGAGCATACCAGGACGCTGTGTAGCCAATGTCGCCGCGAGTCTCCCGTCTCCTCCTCCCAGATCGAGCACATTCACGACGCCATGACGTAGTACATGGTCGGCCAGGGCATTTGTGACGCCGTGCGATAGCGAGGCGATGGCCGCGTCAGTCAACTTCCCTAGAGGGTCATTCAAGCCGGCGTCCGCGTAGATGCTTCGCCCTTGCGTACGCTCGAATCCCGTGGTGGTGCCGCGCAGCAGCTCGGGCAAAGTTCCCCAAGCTTCATAGGCGGGACCACCTTGAAAGACTGCGATCGCGTAGAGCGATTGCGGATGCTCTCGCCGCAGAAACCCGCCGAATGTCGTCAGTGTGAAGTGTTCATCACTGCAATTGACGAGCCCCAGCCATCCAGCGGCGTTAAGGAAGACGCGGGCCCGTTCACAGCTTAATCCCGTCGCACCTGCAACCTCTTCGACCGTCTTGCCATCGGTGAAATGAAGAACGTCGCCGACATTGAGCAACGCAAAGGTTCGGACGACCTGCGTGATCCACGCCCCACCTAGCAGGCGCTGCATCGCCGTACGGTGTCCGTCACTCGGCATAGCGCCCCCAGTCACTCCGCCATGCCTACTTCGACACGGGGGCGGGTCGACGCGGGGGTGGGCCGTCGACACCTGCAGATAAGACTGAACACGCGTCGCGGGATTGCGGTGCGGTTTGCGCCCGATGCGTGCAGTGTGAGCTCATGATGCACCAGGACGTCCCCGGGCACGCACCGAGTGGCGCGAGCCCCCGCAACATCCGCGACGTCGGCGACCAATTGCGGCGTCTGGTCGTCGGCCGCCTTCGCCGGTCGTCGGTGTAGCCGCGGTGGGTCGAGATGGCTTCCAGGCACGTACCACAGTCCGCCTGAATCAGTATCCGCAGCGTCGAGGGGCACCCATACCGTCACCCGCTCGACCTTCTCATCCACCGATTCGAAAGCCCTATCCTGATGCCATTCCGTGATCTGAGGACTTCGAGCGGCTTTGTGGAAGATTCGCCAAGCGACGCTGATGTCCGCAGACGGAGTGCCGACAAGTTGGCTCGCCAGCTGAACGGTGGTCTTGGCGACAGTGCCGCTCTGGAGCTGTGGAAGGATTTCGTCGGCTCGATCGACCCACGAGAACTCTGGAAGCAGGACCGAACGCCCAGGATCGCGTGGCGCGAGCGCGATTATTTGTTCATACGCGTCCCTCAGGTCGTCGAGTTCGGTTGGCATGATCAGGCTCGGAAGGTGCAACCACCCCTGACTGTGGAAGAGGGCCCGCGAGGTTAGGTCGAGTTTCATGATGCCGTCTCAACACTGGGCAGCCCTACGATCATCTCGCCCACGCTGCTCTCGACCAGCCATGGTCGGCCCGTCGCTTGGCCGAACAAGCGTGTGTTCCCAGAACCAATCGGACAGGAGCCGATACCGAGCGCCGTAGCCACAAGGCACATCGTCTGAAACACCACGCCGACGTGCTTAAGGGTCAGCGCGTAAGCCAGGCTGTCATATTTCCACATCACGCGCTCGAACCTCGCCGCCAACACCACGAGAAGCTGCGGCTCCGCCGTCCCGCCGTAGGTAGCCATGGCATCGCCAACCATTCGCGCTACGACGTGCTCCGACGCACCAGTTGAGCGCAGACCGTGCTGTTGTGCGTCGTAGTGGTAGAAACCCGGCGCGACGTGTTCGACTCGTCTCACCGCGAGATAGACCTCGAGTTCGTATGAGGCTCCGCCGGATGGATAAGGTCTTGCGTCAATAGAGAGCGCTCCCCTTTGTTCGGATGACACGACGCTGCTCGACAGGGCGAGGACTGGGCCCAGCATCGCGTAGGGAAGGTTTCCAGTGGAGTGATCTCGTGTCGACCGTCGCCTCCTCAAGAGGTCGCCGATTGGAAAGGCCGTGTCCGAATCGGTGACGGGCGTGGTGTGAGGAAGACGCTGGAGCGGTGTCGGGTAGGGCTCAGGCCGCGCGGGCGGCGGCTTGCGAGGGTGATCAGGGGCATCGGCGTACAAACCGGCACGGAAGCGCCCACTTCGGCTGCGTGCGTGGAAGAACATGTCGTGGAAGTCCCACTTGGACTGCACGTCATCGACGACTGCGTCTCTCGCCTCAACCAGTCCCAGGCGCAGCATGAGGGACAGCATCAGCGAATCGACGTCGTCGCGGTCGGGGCTCCTAGTCGGCCGCAGAGTGGCCGCCAAGGTCACGGCTGACGGCTCGATGAGGCGGAGGCGGGACATGCACGCCGCGTTCTCCATGACAATGGTGCCGCCATCGTGCCGCATCACCGTCGTGCGAGCCCAACGCAACTGAAGGCTATCGTGATCGGTGATGTTGGTCTCTGACGCCGCCTCGATGGCTTGGACGACACGCGCCGAGACGCCGCACGGTTCGACGACAGCAAGGCATGAGCCACCCTGAAAAATCTCTACGCGCAGAAAGCCCAGTCCGTCAAGGGCGTCGACGAACGCGAACGCCAGCGCGCGGGCGGCGGGATTCGGTTGGGGGGCCAAGGCGTCGATGAGCTTCCGCTCCTGGCACGCGCCATCTTTTAGCAAAGCCAAACCGGCGCGACTCAGCTCTCCCGGCATTCGTGCGTGGCATTCGCCATCACGCGCCACGACCCAGTCACCCCTGACCT
>JBQTGY010000116.1:0-24411 GCA_052390415.1 Pseudomarimonas sp.
GTGATCGACATGGGTGTGATGGTGCCGGCGCAGACGATTCTTGATCGTGCACGCACTGAAAACGTCGATCTGATCGGTCTCTCGGGTCTGATTACGCCCTCGCTCGAGGAAATGACGCATCTGGCGCGCGAGATGCAGCGGCAAGGTTTCACCACGCCGCTGCTGATTGGTGGCGCGACCACTTCACGCGCGCACACCGCATTGAAGATCGCACCTCACTATCGTTCACCAACCGTGTGGGTGAAGGACGCGTCTCGCGCCGTAGGCGTTGCGCAATCACTCATCAGTGCCGACCTGCGCGGCAATTTTGTGGCCGCCAACGAGTCGGATTACGCCGCGATTCGCGAGCGCCACAAGGATCGTGGCAGTCACAAGCGTCTGATCAGCCTCGATACGGCGCGTGCGCAAGCCTTTAAGGGCAACTGGAGCACCTACACGCCGCCAGCACCGAAGCAGCCCGGCATCACCGTGTTCGACGATTACCCTTTGGAAGACCTGGTCGAGATCATCGACTGGACGCCGTTTTTTCAGACGTGGGAACTGGCTGGCCGTTACCCGGCGATCCTGACCGACGAGGTGGTCGGTGCTCAGGCCAGTGAGTTGTATCGCGATGCGCGCGCCATGCTGGATAAAATCGTGGCGGAGAAGTGGTTGCAGGCGAAGGCCGTGGTTGGCTTGTGGCCGGCGAATTCAGACGGCGATGACGTGGTGGTGACCTTGCCCGACGGGGGAGCCGAAGCCAGTGCGCGATTGCACTTTCTGCGTCAGCAAGTCGACAAACCGGTCGAACGTCCGGACTTCTGTCTGGCCGACTTCATCGCACCTAAAACCTCCGGCAAACAAGACTGGATCGGTGCGTTCGCAGTCACCGCCGGCATCGGCATCGAACCTCACCTCGCCCGCTATGACGCCGAGTTCGATGATTACCGCAGCATCTTGCTCAAATCACTGGCCGACCGTTTGGCCGAAGCATTGGCGGAGCGCTTGCATCAGCGTGTGCGCACCGAGATCTGGGGGTATGCCAGCGACGAGTCGCTGGACGCCGAAGCCCTGATCCGCGAGCAATACCAAGGCATTCGACCAGCGCCAGGTTATCCCGCCTGTCCCGATCACACCGAGAAAGGCACATTGTTCCGACTGCTGGACGCAGAGCAGAACACCAGCCTGAGTCTGACCGACAGCTTTGCCATGTATCCCACGGCCGCCGTATCCGGTTATTACTTTTCGCACCCGGACAGCCAATATTTCGTGCTCGGCAAAGTCTCGCGCGAGCAGGTGGAAGACTACGCCGCGCGCAAAGGTTGGACGATGGCGCAAGCCGAGCGTTGGTTGGCACCCAACCTGGATTACGACCCGGATTGAGGTATCAAATCCTTTCTTGTGCGAGCCTCAACGCGGAGACGCAGAGGAACGCGGAGGAAAGCAGAAGCCGGAAGGTCCAGGCGCGCGCCCCTCTGCGCCTCCGCGTTGAACGCCGTTGCGGTTCAGTACCAACGCAAACTACCGCGACCGGCAAGCTCCGGTGCGAGTCGTTTCGCGATCACCATCGTCGTAAAGCACGTTGATGGTGCTGCCGTCGCTGCCAATTTGAGTGATCTGGCCACCGTACCACTCCGCACCACCCTGCCATTGACATTCGATCCGCGTACCGACGGTCCATGTGTAGGGCCGCACCAGATGCACCGGCAGATTTTCGTTGGTGCCATCGTCATAAGCGATGGCGACCGTATTGCCAGAGCGCGCTTGCACCACACCCGGAAACCAGAACTGACCGCCTCGCCACTGCGCCAACACCCAATCGCCGGGCTCTTGTGCGAAGACTTCTCGCGGCAGAAGCAATGCCAGAATCAGGCTGAGCAGGAACGCGGTGGTTTTCATGGAGATCTCCGTGGCGTGGGTGGGGTGAATGTTGATTCCAACTTGGTGAAGCAGGCGACTTTCTGAGACAGCCGAGCAAGCTCGGCTCTACAAGAGCTCGCCATCACGCCATCGCCAGACCTTGCGGCCCAGCAAGCGAGCAGGTGTAGAGCGGAACTTGCTCCGCCGCTCTCGTGCTGTTGGCGACGCGTCGATGCTGTCGTTGGAAAGCCCTGCATCAGTCTACTGCGGCGCGCACTCACTCAACAGCTGGCGCAATTTTTCTGCGCCCAACTCTCGCAGTCGAGCAACATTTCGCACCGGAATCCCGGCGACATCGGGGTAGCCGACAATCGCCCGTTCCACACTTTCTTCGCGCAACAGATGCAGCATCGGATAGGGCGAACGGTTGCTGTAATTCTCGGCGTCGTCCTCATCCGTGCCGCCGAATTGATAGTACGGATGAAAGCTTGCGACCTGATAAACGCCCTCCCAGTCCATTTCTGCCAACAACTCATCTGCCAGATTCAAGAACTGGTTATAGCCGTCGAAATTCTGCAATACGTGCGGATGAATCAGCACCGAGGTTTCCACCTCCGGCTGCGCGTCCAACAGTGTCAGCTCGGCGTGCAGGGCGTGCAGCAACTGCTCCTCATCCGTGGCGCCGGTGGTCACGAATCGCACGCGGTTCTGCATCAGTTCGCGCTTCGCGAAGGGACACAGGTTCATCGCCACCACCACGCGTTCGATCCACGCGCGGGTGGCGCTGATCGCTGGGTCGTCGTCGCTGCTGGAGTTATCTGCGTGCATGGATGTCATTGCCTTCTCCGCGGGGGGCCAACAAAATCCGCGCCGCTTACCGTCTGCCCAGGCTTGGCTCGAAGCCGTTGCGAAAAATCAGCGCACCGGGTGCCTCCGGCGTACGCACACAGTCGTAGGTCTCGCCTATCCGCGGCCCGGTATCGACGACCGCGAAATCGCTGACCAGCACTGGCGTGCGGTTGCCGATACTGCCGGTCCAGAAGATCTGCGGCGTAATCCCCAAGCCCGCCCACGTCGCCGTGCTGTGACGGTCGCTGCTGAAGGTCAGTGCGATGTTGCCGCCGTCGGACAGCACCATTCCATAGCGCTGCATGGTACGCAGGATCACCTGCGCCGCTGCGTTGTAACCGGCGAAATTGAAGTCGCTACGCAACCGCAAGCGTGCGCCGTATGGGACGGTATCGATGGGTCCGCTAGGCCCGCCCGCGTGAGTCGCCGGCCGCACATAGAGCCTGCCCTGAACGCCACCCAAGGCAGCATCCGTGGCCATGCGACCGTTCGGCAGTATGAATCGGATCGCATGACCCAGATCGCCGGAGGTGATCGCCGCTGCGGCGACGTCGTCGGCATTGGGCGCCAAGGGCGCAATGGGAAACCCGGCCGCATCGGCACTGGTGCAATGCTCGCCACGACCCTCGCCCGGATACACCCGATCCAGATTCCACACCGCCAGACAATAAGCATTGATCTGGCCATCGATGATGTTGGCGGCAAAGGCCTCATAAAGGACGTTGCCGCGCTGCACCAGCAAGTGACAGTCTTGATCTGAATTGGGACAGGTCTGTCCGTTCTGCGCTTCGATCGCGGCATCAGCCGGCACCGGCATCAAGGTCCCCAATGGCTCGCAATCGGGGGAGAAATAACCGTCGGGTTGGCCGTCGCCATCAAGGTGCTCGATGATCGGAAATTCCGGAGCGACCTCACCCGGAGCCATGCGCCGGAAATGCAGTCCGAAGTCGATCTGCATGCGGTTGGAATTGCCCCAACCTCCCAATCCGACCAGCCGGTTGATCATCGCCAACGACTGTGGATGCAGCGGAGCGGCATTGATGGGTTGATGCCAGACCGCTGTGGGCGGGAAGCGCGGTGCTTGGCTAGGCGCTGGGACGCTCGCCACTAGCAGTGGCACCGCAAACAGCGCCGTCAAAACAGATCGTAGACTGCGCATCGCTTGGCCTCCTGGTCACCCGATCACCCCAACCCGCGAAACGGGTTCGCCTTCAAAGCATTTCCTGGCGGCTCACGCGTCGAGTGCCAGCGCGAGAACTGGCGCCTGACCGGCCTCGACGCGTCGCCAGTTGACGAACGCGGCTCCTTCAACAAGAGCATCAAATAGATCAGGGCAGCGGCGCTTGAACGCTTGCGCGTTATCAATGATCAGCGTCAGCACCTGACCGGAGTCAACGTGAACCGTGGTCATGCCTGAGCCTGGATCATCCAAGTCCGAAAGGCAGTCGATCCAAGCGTTCATGTTGCGGCCATAGAACGTCGGAAAACCAAAAGAAGAAGCAAATGCAGCGTGGAAAGATTCAACGTCCACGATCCTGTTTGAATCAATTCGTAAAATGGTCTGTGAATTACCAGACCAAATCATCTGGCACCTGATACAGCGGATCTGCGTAGGGATCTTCTTCCGCGGTCGCGTTCGGATCGACTTTCAACGCGATGGCCTGCGAGAAAATCTGCTCGGATTCGGCCAATACGCTGGCGCTGACCAACAGATAGCGCCCCTCGTTCTGGACCACGCCCAATTCACCGGCGTTGAGCGCCTTCAGCTGGTCCGCATTGACATGGATACGCTTGATCTTGCCACCGTACTCAAAGTGGCGCGTCAACTCGGCGGCAGGATCGTTGAGTCCCTTGTCCTTCAGAAACGCAGCCAGTGCCGCACGTGCTTCACGACGCACCCGCGCGGCTTCCTGTTTGGCTTGCTCGGCGGCGATGCGCTCCGCTTTTTCCTGCAAGGCTCGCAGCGCAAAAGCCTTGCCCAGATCCATCTCAGGGCCACGCGCCGATTTCGCCGCTGGCCGCTTGTCGCTGCGCGTTGGCGCGGCCACGTTTGCACGCGGGTTGGGATTGCCATTGGGATTGACGACGCTGTTCTGGCTTGGATGCACGCGCGGACGGCCATCCTGTGGCCGTCTGGTCTCGCTGCCGGGGCGATTGTCGCGCCGGCGAGGATCAGTGCCGGGTGCGGCTGGCCGAGCGTTGCGCTGACCGCCGTCGTGGTGCGGACGTCGCTCACCGGAAGCTGGCGGGCGCGCTGGCGCAATATTCTTTTCAACGACAGGCGGCTTGAAGCCAAGCTGGGCCAGTTGATCGCGTAGGGAAATGCTCATCGGACAAAAATAGTGAAAGAAAGAATTACCAGTGCGGCGGCGGGGTTTCGTCAGCAGCATCCGCATGCATGCCATTCCGAAGTTGACCAAGATCATCAAACGCGCGCCGCAACATTTCAGCGCTGCGCGCCACTTCCACACGGCTGGCGGCAAGCGCGTCGCTCAGTTCGAGCAAGGCCTGCTCCTGGAAGGCCAGCCGACTTTCGATGTCGACCAGTCGCTGTTCGGTGGATGCGCGATCCGTTGGCTCCGGACCTCGATTGAGTTCAATGTGCATCAAGCAACTTCGGTGATCGGAATGGACGTCGCCACGTGAACCTGGCACGGAGATCATAACTGCCGCCCGTCAGCGACGCCCGCATTGCCCAAAAAGCAAACGGCCGATGCGAGGCACCGGCCGTTTGGTGGGTAACACGATGGTACTCGACTGCTACGCGTGATTGCCCGCGCGAATCGGCAAGCAATCCGCTGTCAGCGAATTACTTGCCTGGGACCGGAGCCGCTGCGGGTGCAGCTGCTTCCTTGACGATCTCGAGCAACTCAACTTCAAAACGCAAAGTGGCGTTGGGACCGATCGGACCCGGCGTACCGCGGTCGCCATAGGCCAGCTCAGACGGAATCCACAAGGTGTACTTCGCACCTACCGGCATCAGCTGCAAGGCTTCGGTCCAACCTGGGATGACGGCATTCAGTGCGAACTGCGCCGGCTCACCACGATCCACGGAGCTGTCGAACTTGGTGCCATCGAGCAAGGTACCCACATAGTGAACCTTGACGGTGTCGGTGGCAGCGGGTTTGGCGCCGCTACCCGCGTTGACCACGGCGTACTGCAGGCCCGAGGCGGTGACCTGAACGCCCTTTTCGGACTTGTTTTTGGCCATGAAGGCTTCGCCTTCCGACTTGTTCTTGGTCGCCATCACAGCCGCTTCAGCTTCACGCTTGGCCTGCAGCTTGGCCGCAAAGCTCTGCTGCAAGGCGGTGGCTTCTTCCACCGTCATCTTGGACGCTTCGCCTTTCAGCGCCGATTGCAGCGCCTGGACAACCACGGCGACATCAATCTCGTCCTTGATCTGCGTCAGCGAACCGCCGATCTGCATACCAACCATGTAGCTGACTTTGTCTTTCTCGGTCTTCAGCTCTTGACCGAAGGCAACGCCGGAACCGGCAAGAACGCTAGCCGTGGCAATGGCAAGCAGGGTGTGGCGTAGGGAAAACTTCATCTGTCACTCCAAGGAATTGAGCAATCGGCGTTTTACTGCCCCGACTGCAAAGGGCCGCGTATTGTGGGGGTCGACCCCGCACCCGTGCAACGCGGCGGCTATGACCACCTGTTTTTGGAAAAGTTCCTGTGCGCGCCAGAAGAATCCTGGCTGCGAAGACGTCCTGCCCACAGGCCGAGCTTCGGTTGCCATACATGGAGCAGGTCCATGTATGTGCACACGCCAGCCCCTATGCTTTCATCATCACTCGCTCAAAACCAAGCGACGGTCAGGCTGTCACCCATTCCAACCAACGGAGTCGTTCATGGAAACTCTTGTCGCACTTGCCGCCGCCCGCGCCGCGAATCCGCACGCGCCTGCTGCGGGTTCAGAAGCTGAAGCGGCGGCGCTGAAGACCTTCGCCACGTTTTTTTCAAGCTTTGCGCCCGACCGTGTCGACCAACTGCTGGGGAGCACTTATAGCCCGGATGTTTACTTCAACGACACATTGAAGTCCGTTCGCGGCAGTGCAGCGCTTGCCCACTACCTGAAAGAGAGCGCGGCTGCGGTTGAGGACTGTCGCGTCACCATCGAAGACGCCACCCGCACCGCGGAAGGCGACTACCTGCTGCGCTGGAAAATGATGATCCGCTTCAAGAAGCTTCGACGCGGTGTCGACACATGGACCGTGGGCATGAGCCATCTGCGCTTTGATTCCGCCGGCCGGGTGGCCTACCACCAGGACTATTGGAATGCCGCTGATGGCATTTACGAACACGTTCCAGTGTTGGGGTGGATGATTCGGGCGTTGAAGAAGCGGCTTTGAGCAAATGTTCAGGTGTGATCGTCTTGGCGCAACCGACGAAGGAAAAGTGCGTCAAGTGTGGATGAGGGGCGCAGCGGAGCGAGCTCCGCTCTACCAAAGCTGAGCCATGGCGGCGTTGCTGTTGTAGAGCTGAGCTTGCTCAACTGCGCTTGCTGGATGCAAGTCGGAGTTGCGGAGAATTCTCTTCAGTTGGTTGCGCGCTTGTTCGCTTCGGCAACCTTGGCAGGCACCGGTGCTTCCAGCAATCTTTCGATCTTCGCCAGCATTTCCACATCATCGGGTGCAGTTCGGCTACCGAAGTTGGCGACCACCTTGCCGCTGCGGTCGATCAGGTACTTGTGGAAGTTCCAGCCCGGTTCCTGCCCGGTGGCTTTGGCCAGATCTCGATACAGCGGAGTGGCTGCGTCGCCCTTGACCACGACCTTCTCGAACATCGGGAACTTGACACCGTAAGTCAGGGTGCAGAACTCGGCGATTTCTTTCTCGCTGCCGGGCTCCTGGCCCATGAAGTCGTTGCTTGGAAACCCGAGCACCGCAAATCCTCGCGCTTGCAGGCGTTCGTGCAGTGCTTCCAGACCTTCGTACTGCGGTGTGAAGCCGCATTTGCTGGCGGTGTTGACGATCAGCAAGACCTTGCCGGCATAGGCCGTGCACAGGTGCTCGTCTTGTTCACCAGCGAGGCGTCGATAGCTGACGTCGAGTGGGCCTTGGCAGGCCGCTGCCACCACTGAAGTCAGGCCCAGACCCAGCATCAGTCCGGTAATGACAAGGCGCATAACGTTCATCCAATTCGGTCCGTGTGTTTGCGTGAGATCTCAATGCTAAACGTCGGCTGTACGTCTTTGGTGAAGTTCGCATCACAACCACGGCAGCCCTTGACGATTCGAAAGTTAGTGTTATAGTTAGCTACAACACCGACGCAATAACTCACCCGAATGGGAGGTTGTATGTGGCATCCACTGAAAAATACGTTGTACTCGCTAAGTCTGGTCACGGTCGCATTGGTAACGCTGTTGGCGCTTGGCGAGCCAGTCGCCAACGCTACCAGCCATGCCGATGCGCCTACTCGCGCTGAGCAGGGATTCGTGCAATCCGTCGACGCATTGAGCGCTCACCTGCCGATTGATGACGCCGCAGAAAAGGCGCTCGCCGTCGCCGCCGTGCGCATCGCCGCACGCGTCATACAAGCGGAGGTGAACACCCGCTCTGAAGACACTGCCAAAGTCGCGCAGAAGTCGTCGCCGCCGCGGGCGCGCCGACAATCGACGATGCCCTTCTTCTCGTTTGCCAATTTGCTACCTCGCACCAAGGAGCCCGGCGCATGAGCATGACGTGGAGTGACACCACACCGATCTACCTTCAGCTGCGCGACAAGGTCGTGAGCATGATCCTGGACGGCGTGCTGAAACCCGGTGACGCGCTTCCCTCCGTGAGACAAGTAGCCGCAGACTTTCAACTCAACCCGATCACGGTATCGCGCGCCTACCAAGAATTAGCCGATGTCACATTGGTCGAAAAACGCAGGGGGCTTGGCATGTACGTAACCGATGGGGCACCGGAAAAATTGTTGGCCAGCGAACGTGAGCGCTTTCTGCGCGAGGAGTGGCCGCTGGTGGTCGAGCGGATCAAGCGCCTCGGCTTGAACCTGGAACGTCTACTGCAACCGGCGGGGAGCCAATCATGAGTGCGGCCATTCAAGCACGCGGTTTAAGCCGCAGTTATGGGAAAAAGCCGGCACTGGACGGCGCCGATTTCAGCATCGAGCAAGGTCGCATCGTCGGCTTGATCGGCCCCAACGGCGCCGGCAAGACCACGGCGCTGAAGGCGATTCTCGGATTGTCGCCGTTTGAAGGCGAGCTGACTGTGCTGGGTATGAATCCACGCACTCAGCGTGACGCCCTGATGGAACAAGTGTGTTTCATCGCCGATGTGGCGGTGTTGCCGCGCTGGATCCGGGTCTCCGAAGTGGTTGATTTCGTTGCCGGCGTGCATCCGAAGTTTGATCGCAAGAAATGCGAAGCGGTGCTCGCGCATACCAAACTGAAGCCCGCCATGCGGGTGAAGGAAATGTCCAAGGGCATGATCGTGCAGTTGCACCTGGCAGTGGTGATGGCGATCGACGCCAAGTTGCTGGTGCTGGATGAACCCACACTTGGCCTCGACATCATCTATCGCAAACAGTTTTACCAAGCGTTGCTCAACGACTACTTCGACCAGGACAAGACCATCCTCATCACCACCCACCAGGTGGAGGAGATCGAGCACATCCTGACCGATTTGCTGTTTATTCGGGACGGCAAGATTTCATTGGCGACCAGCATGGACGACATGGCCGAGCGTTTTGCCGAAGTGATGGTCAGTCCAGAACACGCCGAAGCGGCGCGCGCATTCAAGCCTCTGGATGAGCGCCAGGTATTCGGCAAATCCGTGTTCCTGTTTGACGGTGTCAGTCGCGCGCAACTTCGCGAGCTAGGCGAAGTACGCACTCCCGGCGTTGCCGATCTGTTTGTCGCCACGATGAAAGGAACTTACGCATGAACCGCTTGACGTGGTTGATCCGACGCGAATATTGGGAGCACAAAGGCGGCATCTTCTGGGCGCCAGTGTGGACTGCAGCCGTGTTTCTGCTCATCTCGATCATGGGTGCGATCACCGCCGAAGTGTTCAAGGCGAAGTTTGGCGGCGGTTTGCGGATCGGCGTCAGCATTCGCGACCTGACATCCAAGCTGGATGCCGAAGCCCTGGCCAAAATCGGACCAGCAATTGACATGGGCATCCTGGGAATGTCCGGTCTGCTGGGAACGGTGCTGGGCTTTGTTTTGTTCTTTTACCTGCTGAGCGCGCTGTACGACGACCGCCGCGACCGCAGCGTACTTTTCTGGAAATCGCTGCCACTGTCTGATCGCGACACAGTGCTGTCCAAAGTGCTGGTTGCAGCGGTGCTGGCCCCTGCAATCACCGTTGTCGTCAGCATCCTGTTGCACATTGCGGTATTGTCCTTGCTCAGCGTGCACGTGATGTTTTATGGCGTGAATCCGCTGACCGTCATCTGGGGCCCGGCCGAGCCAATCGCGATCTGGTTGCGTCTGTTCGCTTCGATTCCGCTGAATGCGCTGTGGGCTCTTCCCTGCATCGGCTGGCTGCTACTGGTGTCTAGTTTTGTTCGCGGCAAACCGTTCTTGTGGGCCGTGCTGTTGCCCGTCGGCGTTGGCATCATGATCAGCTGGTTTGATGTCCTCTCGACCTTCAGCGTGCCCGACGCCGCCTATTGGAAACATGTTGCCGTAAGGCTGCTGGCCGGTGTGTTCCCTGGCATCTACCAGTTCCAGATGGGCACTGAGCAAGTTATCCCCGGCATGACGATTACCGGTCTCAATGGCGCTGCGTCTTGGACGGATATGGGCAAGGTTCTGCTGAGTGCACCGATGTGGATCGGTGCGGTCGTCGGCAGCACGATGATCTACGGAGCGATCTACATGCGCCGCTGGCGCGACGAGGCATAAGTCCAGGCAGCGTGCGACAAATCTCGCTACTTGAACAAACCAACGGCCCGCCCAAAGCGGGCCGTTGGTGTTTCACGCTCATGCAACGCGTGCGGTGGCCTTGAGCTTCTCGTGCATTCGAACCAAGGTATTGATCCCACGCAGCGTAGTGGGCCCGCCCAATGCTTTCTCAAACGTCGAGTTGACCAGTTTCGAATCGCTTTGTTTGGCCTTGCTGAGCCAGAAAAACGCGCTGCCAACCACCGTCAATTGGTCATCCTTGCTCTGCAGTGCCAATAGTCGTTTGAGTGGCGCGGCCTCCGGAGCCTGTTTCAGAAACCCGATATTGAGCGCGGCGGCCTTGTCGATCTCGGCCTGCGTGTAAGGCAGGTTGGCCATCAGCTCGGCAAGTTCGGCTTCCGATCGCAGAAACGTCGCGACCGGGAACCCCAGCGCGGTTTCGAGTCGGGTTTCAATACGCTGCTCCAGCGCTATCGAGCTGGCGCGGCGAGAGGCAAAAATCAAATTGCCGCTGGCCAGGAAGCTGCTGATGTCGGCAAAACCCAACTCAACGAATAACGCTTCCAGCACGTCCATCTTGACGCTGTGCCCACCCACGTTGATGGCGCGCAGAAAAGCGACATGTCGACTCATCGAAAGACCCCTTGTGAAGATGCGCAAGCCTTGCACGCCGCATCGGTGATGTCGACGACATTGCGGTCAGCGGTTTGTGTCGGTTTGCGACTTGTAGGCGGTCTGCCTTCGACCATGCCAAGCGCGCGCGATTTGGTGAACCCCATCCACACGGCCGCAAGCGTGCCGGACCGTAGTCAGTTTCGGATCGTAGACCGCACTGGTATACAGACGATGGTGCAAGCCGCGTCCAATGCTGCGGTCAGCGCAAGCCCGCGTATGCCGCGGCACATCACCGGCGGAGTCAATCATGGCCAGAACCCTGCTCCAGGCGATTCCCGAACTTTGCCTGTCCATGCCCGATGCCGAGCACTTCGTATCGCATGGCGCGCCGAATTTTCGTGTTCGCGGTGGCAAGACCTTCGCCATCTTTGCCCTGAATTCGCATGGCGACAGCCGGGTAGCCTTGTGGTTGGCTGCACCCGACGGTGCGCAGGCGCACCTTTGTCAGGTCCAACCTCAGGACTATTTCGTGCCGCCGTATGTGGGCGTGCGCGGTTGGTTGGGCGTGCAGCTCGATCAGGGTCTCGTTTGGTCGGAAATTTTTGACCGGGTGTGCGAAGCGTATCGACAGGTGGCTACGCGCCAACAGATCGCGTTGATTGCGAGCACAACGACGATCGCTCAACCCGATACCGCGCTCACCGCGGCCGACATCGACCCGCTGCAACGCCCGCACGCCTTGGCCGTTCTGGCTCAGATGCGGAAAATCTGTCTCGCGCTTCCCGAGACAAGCGAAGGAACCCAGTTTGGTGCACCGGTGTGGCGGGCAGGCAAGAAAGGATTTGCACTGGCCTGGGCCTACAACGGTCCCCTGACGCTCGGGTTCTGGGTCGGTATCGACCGCCAATCGCTGATGACTGCCGACCCGCGTTATTCCATTCCCGCCTACCTGGGCCACAACGGCTGGATCGCGCTGGATGCTTCAGACGAGGTCAGGTGGGATCAGGTCAGCGCGCTGGCAGTGGAAAGCTACCGCCACTTTGCCCTCAAGCGCATGTTGGCGGCCTTGGGCGAGCGCTGAAGCAGCGCTGGCCATGTCCGCACGAGGCCGCCCATGTTTATCGCAGCGACTTCGGCCAAGCGAACTCAGCCTGACATCACCTTTGCTTGCGCAATCTCGACCTTTAGCGTGCGCGCAAGCTCAGCCTGAGCCACCTCGAACTGCTCCTGCTTGCGCATATCCTTGACCGACACCACGCCACGGGCGTCTTCGTCTTCGCCCAGCATCAGCACGAAGCGGATGCCCGCACGATCGGCGTACTGCAGTTGTTTGGCAAGCTTGCGCGGCTCCATCTGCACTTCGGTATTGATGCCGGCGTTGCGCAGCAGGGTGGCGAGTTCCAGGTAACGCGGCAAGCGTGCTTCGTCGAGCTGGCTGACCATGACCTGCACGGAGCTGCTGCCGGTATCCATCAAACCTGCTTCGCGCAACTGCCAGAACAAGCGTGTTGCGCCGATGGATATGCCGACACCTGGCAACTTCGATTTGCTGTAGTGACTGGCCAGGTCTTCGTAACGGCCACCCGAACAGATCGAACCGATCTGTGGATAGTCGTTCAGCGTGGTCTCGTAGACAGTGCCAGTGTAATAGTCGAGCCCGCGTGCGATCGACAGGTTGAGCGCGTAGTGAGCTTCCGGCACGCCAAACGAGCGAATCAGCTGCAGCACTTCGCGCAACTCGGCGACGCCTTCATTGAAGGTCTCGCTGCCCTGCCCCAGTGCATCCAGCTTGGCCAGCGCATCATCGTGGCCAAGCGACCTGATCTGCACGAAGTCGAGCAAACGCAGGATCGAATCCGCAGACAGGCCAATGGGCTCCGCTGCAAGCGCTGCACTCACGTGTTCCAAGCCGCGTTTGTCGAGCTTGTCGACCTCGCGCAGGACCAAGGCCTGACGCTCGCCATCGATCACGGCGAGCCCTTCCAGAAACCCGCGCATCAACTTGCGATTGTTCAAGTGCACCGTGAAGGCACCGATGTCGAGTTCGGTGAACACCGCCGAGATGACCGCTGGAATTTCGGCGTCATAACGCACGCTCAGCTGATCCTTGCCCACGACATCGATATCGCACTGGTAGAACTCGCGGAAGCGTCCGCGCTGGGCGCGTTCGCCGCGATACACGCGTTGGATCTGATAGCGACGGAACGGAAAGCTGAGCTGATGCTCGTGCTCGGCGACGTAACGCGCCATCGGCACGGTCAGGTCAAACCGCAGCGCCAGTTCGGGCAAGCTGCCATCGCTGGGCGCGGCTTGCAGCGCACCCGTCGACTGCAGAAAGTACACCTGCCGCTCGGTCTCGCCGCCGGATTTGGTCAGCAAGACTTCCGACAATTCCATCACTGGCGTTTCGATGGGCAAGAAGCCGAAGCGCTCATACACCGCACGAATGCGGTCGAGCATGGACTGGAAGGCAATCTGGTCGCGGGGCAGCAGTTCCATCACGCCCGGTGCGGTACGCGGCTTGATCAAGGCGGGCTCCATCCGTCGATTGTTGAGTTGGTACGCAAGGGCGGCAATTGTAGCCGCTGCGCCAGCCGCGAAACTCGTCGCCGGGCTTGCCGCGAGACGTGGATGCGAATAAGATGCGCGGCTCTGCTGTCGGGGTGTAGCTCAGCCTGGTAGAGCGCTACGTTCGGGACGTAGAAGTCGCAGGTTCAAATCCTGTCTCCCCGACCAACCCAATTGTGTCTCGTGCTGCTTTGAATCACTGAACTTGCAAACGCCGGCCATGTGCCGGCGTTTTGCGTTGTGGGCTGCCGAAGCCAATTTCCGCTCAGCTCCGTCTCTCCTCGCCTGCCTTGAGGATTGCAGCCAGATCCTCCGGCACCGGCATCGTCAGCAAGGGGCTGACATACGCGCCGCCGGTATTGCCGACCGGCACCCAGATGCGTGAGAACAATGTCGCGGCAACGATTCGGGTCAGTTGACCGAAGATTTCGCGGCGATCACGCCGCTGCCAACCGACGGCAAGCATACCGACGTGACTGCGGACGTGTAGCCAGGTACGCCGCTGCGCGAGGATATGGGCGCGTTCCAGGTGCGCGAAGGAGACAGCGAGGTCACCTTGCTTGCGGGCATCGGAGGCCATTTGCCACTCGCGCCAAAAGGCGACTTGCAGCGGGTCGTTGGTTGAATGGCGCATACCGCCTCGCGTTGATCGCTCTCGCCTTGTCCGCTACTGAGACGCCAGTCGGGCCCGCAGTGCTTCCAATTGCAGCACTGAACCCGAGCCCGGCGATACCCGCGCAGCCAAACTTGCCTCGGGGCTGGAGGTCGCCCACCGCGCCGGATCGGCGGCTTGCACGTAGGCCTCTCGAAACGGCAAGCCCTGGCGAGCCAAATCCATCGCCAGATCAGTGGCATACATGGACGGGTCCAGCGCGGCACGCATTTTTTCCGGCACCCATTGGATGCGGCGTAACAAGTCGGGCAACAGATTGAGTGCGCTCAAGCCGCGTCCGAATCCGTGAAAGATGGCGCCTTTGGAAAACTGCAGGTCGCGGTGATAACCCGATGGCAAGGACAACAGTTGCTCGATTTCACAGCGAGCTGCCGCCACCGAGGCATAACTCGCGCGCATCAATTCGATGACATCGGGATTGCGCTTGTTGGGCATGATCGAGCTGCCGGTGGTGTATTCAGCCGGCAGCGTTACAAAGCCAAATTCGGCGCTGGTGAACAGGCTCAGATCCCAGGCAAGTCGACGCAGGTCGAGCATCGCGGAGCCCAGGGCTTCGAGCGCCGCCATCTCGAATTTGCCACGCGAGAGTTGCGCATACGTGGCCGCGACTTGCATGCGTCCGAAACCCAACGCCTGCGTCGTGTGGTCGCGATCCAGCGGCAGATTGACGCCATAGCCGGCCGCACTTCCGAGCGGATTGGCGTCGATCCATGCCAGCGTCTGGGAAGCTCGCTGGGCATTGTCGATGAAGGCTTCTGCCCAACCCGCCCACCACATGCCAGCCGACGACACCACCGCGCGCTGGATGTGGGTGTACCCTGGCAACGGCAGCTGTTGCTCAGTCTCTGCGCGTTGCAAGGCGACGCCTGCGCTCTCATGACACAACGCTTGCAGCTGCGCCAGCCGATCCTTCAGCCACAGGCGCGTGGCCACCAGTATCTGATCGTTGCGGCTGCGGCCGGTGTGGATCTTCTTGCCGACATCGCCGAGGCGTTCGGTCAAGCGCGCTTCGATGGCGGAGTGGCCGTCTTCGTACTGCGCGTCGAGCAGGAAGCGACCTGCTTCGAAGTCGCTGGCGAGCGCGTTGAGTTCACGACTGAGCGCGGCCAGCTCGTCGGCAACCAGAATGCCGATGTTGCGCAGACCCTCGGCATGCGCTTGGCTGGCCTGGATATCGAACAGGAAAAATTCGCGATCCAGCAACACATCGTCGCCGGCGCAAAACGCCTGGATGCGAGCGTCGATGGCAACGCCGGGCTTTTGCCAAAGTGGCTCAGTCATTGCAGGTTACCCACTTCAAGTCACTCATGACGACAGTCCGGCGGTCTCGTTGAAACCGAATGCCAGATTCAGATTCTGCAAGGCTTGGGTCGCCGCGCCTTTGAGCAGGTTGTCTTCGGTGGCGACGACCACAAGCCGGTCGCCACGCCCCGCAAAACCGCCGATTTCAACGTGATGCTGGCCGGCGATTTGGCTGACCCAGGGCGGCTCCTCGACCAGTCGCACCAGCGGCTCATCTCGATAGAAGTCACGGTAAATGGCGCGATATTCGATCAGCGGCAACGAACGCCGCAGATGCATGTTGGCGGTGATCGTCAAACCGCGAAAGTGCGGCGCCACGTGCGGCATGAACTCGATGGGAAGGCTGAGCTGTCGACTCACCTCCCGCTCGTGCAGATGGTCGATCAAGCTGTAGGGCATCAGGTTGTTGCTCAGCTTCACCGGGTCGTTCTTGTCTGACGGCGCGGTCCCTGCGCCGGACCAGCCAGATACGCCGAAGCACTGCGCCGGCCCCTCAATCAGGTCGCGCATGGGTGCCAGAGCCAACTGCATGGCGGTGGCGTAGCAGCCAGGATTGCTGATTCGGCGCTGGCCCGAGTAGCGCTTGCGGGTCAGCTCGGGCAGTCCGTAATACCAGCGCTCATCGAACCGATAGTCGGCCGAGAGATCGATCAGCAGCATGGACGGCGCGTGCGCATTCACCGCGGCAACGAACGACTCGGCCCTGCCGTTCGGCAGCGCCAGCACCAGCGCATCCACGCCCGAGGTCGCCGCTCGCGCGGGGTCGAAGTTCACATAGCTGAGATCGCCGACATAGCCATGCTCAAACTCATAGGCGTCGAGCCGCTCGCCTTCACGCTCACGAGAGGAGACGAACGCCAACCGAAAGTCTGGATGAGCATTGAGCAAACGAATCAGCTCGGCACCGACATAGCCGCGCGCGCCAATCAGGCCGATGGAGATGGCTTCCCCGGTCATGCAGATCTCACGATGGTTGAAATATCCACACCTACGTTGGTGTTCGGGACGCGATGCCGGGTGCCGAAATGGAGGGCGCCGCTCCTGCGGCGCTGCCGTTTGGCCAACCGCACGAGCAGCCGCGCAGGAGCGCGGCCCTCCAAAATCGCGCTGGATGGTTTGCCGCCGCTCATTTCTTCAGCGTCGCCGGCCGCGTGCGGCAGTGTTCGATGGCGGTACGAACTTCATCGAAGCTGTCCAGGCCATACCAATACACGTTCCATTTGTCGCCTTTCATGCAGCCATCGGATTCAGCGAAGTAGAAGTCATTGATGGCATTGCCCGGTCGAGCACGCCAGAACAGGCGCGGCGTCTCCGAGCGCATCGCCAGCCAAGCCGCCCGCCCAAGCCCTTCGCCCTGCGCATCATCGCTGACGGCGAACTTGTCGAGGTGGGGGACGCCATTCTCCAAGGTCAGAATCAGCGCCGCGCGGTAGTGTTCGCTGACGTAGACCCGCCATGGTTTGATGCGCTCGAAGTAGTCCAATGTCAACTTGCGTCCAAAACCAGACTCGATCAGCGATTTCAATCGCACGAGATCGATCTTCCTCCAAGAGGTGACTCGCCGCACACCCTCGCCACGCCGAACCAGGGTGCCTGAACCGCGATGCGTAAACAGCTCCTTGGCCAACTCGTCCGGGCGGGTAATCGACACCGACGACGACGGCGGCAACTGCATCAGCAAAGCGTGAATCTGCTCGATCTTCACCTTCATGCCGGAATGTAGCCACGGCTGCTGGATCAAGTCGGCGTACTCGGTGCTCAGGTTGATCGAGTCGATCACCTTGCCCTCACCGTCCAGCAAACCGCCGGTGCCAGTCAGAAAAATGATCTTGTACGGTTGCAAGGTCTTGACCAGCTCGTTGGCCGCCCAGTCGGCGTTGACGTTGAGAATCTGGCCTTTCGTGGTCTCGGCCAATGCAGTAATGACCGGGATGGAACCCACCTTGATCGCCGCATCGATGGCGGCGGTGTGCACTGCCACGACCTTGCCGACCAGACCGTAGGTGCGCTTGCCCAGATAGTCCGCCTCGAACACACCGGCGGTGATCGACGTCGCGCGCACTCCCTGCGCCTGCAGGGCTTCGACCAACAACAGGTTTTCGCGTTGCGAGACACGCCGCACCACGGCAAGTCCTTCGGGCGAGGTGTAGCGCAGACCATTCACCGTGCGCTTCTCGATGCCGGCGGCTTGCATGTCGACATCCAGCTGCGGTCCCGCGCCGTGCACGACGATGGGTGTCAGCCCCACCTGTTGCAGGAACGCCAGCGAGGAAACCAGTGCCTCAAGGTCATCGCGCAGAATCGCGCCTCCGACCTTGACCACGGCAAAGCGTGCCGCGTCAATCTGCGAAAAACGCTTGAGATACTGCTGAATCTCCTTGGCGCTGGCCATGTTGGAGAGCAGGCGAACGATGGTGGGACGCAGGTCGTTCATGTTTAGCGACGGTCTACTTTTGGCTCGTGGTGGGTGAACCCATCGTTGTGGGCAAAAGCAACGTCTTCAACGCGGAGGCGCAGAGGACGCAGAGGATCGCAGCCAGGCAGTGCAGACATCGGAGAGAAGCGGCGCTCACATCGCGCTGAACTCGCTGTGCTTCCCTGTGAATCTCTGCGCCTTCTGCGCCTCCGCATTGAAGCTGTTGAAGTGGGCTTCAAACATCTGATGTCACTTACCCAGGATGCGGGCGACGCTGTCGGCATAACTGGACAGCTGCTCCAGCGCCACCCATTCGTCGGCGCTGTGTGCTTGCGCGATTTCACCCGGGCCGAACACGATGGCGTTCATGCCGGCCGCTGAAAACAGCGAGGCTTCGGTCCAGAAATCGACCGCGTTTCCGATCGGCAGCCCCAGCGATTCGGCCAGATCGCGCGCAGCGAGGCGCTTGTTTTCGGCGTCCTCATTGTCACCCGCAGGCAATGACGGACCGCGAAACGTCTCGCCGTAATATTCGAGCATGTTGGCATCGGCACAGGTGCGAAACACGCCGTGCAGCGCCTCGACCGACTGCGAGGGCAAGGGTCTGAAACCAAAACGTAATTCGCAGGCTGGCGCAATCATGTTGGCCTTGATGCCACCTTCGATGCGGCCGATGTTGAAGCGCAAACCGGTCAACCCGCCGAAGCGTTCTTGCGCGAAGCCGGCGACCCGATGCACGGCCTTCGTACCCCAGCGAATTGCCTCGTGGACCGCGCTGTCGGCAATCGCATCGTCTGCCGATGCATGCCCGGCTTGCCCCTTCAACCGCATCACCACCGAGCAGATGCCGCGGTGCGCCAGCACCGCTTCAGCGTGGGTGGGCTCGGCGACGATGGCAGATTCAAAACCATGGTCCTGGGCCAGGAACGCGGCAATGCAGCGGGCATCGTTGGCTTCTTCGTCCGTCGTGAACAGGAATGCGGCGTCGCCGTGGGTGCGTGCGGCGGCGGCCAGCAGACATGCCGCTGCGCCCTTGATGTCGCAGGCACCCAAGCCGATGGCATGGCCATTTTCGATACGCAGCCGATGCGGGTCGGCGCTCCAGTGCGGCGAATCCGGCACCGTGTCCATGTGCACGTTGAACACCTGCTTGGGCATACCGCGCACGGCCAACAACGACACCGCGCCCGCGCCGTGGTCGGTCAGTTCAAATCGGAAGTCGGGAAGCTGCGCTCGCAGATAATCAAACATGCCGCCGGTGCCAATCGCCCGCGGCGGGTTGCGAGTGTCAAACCCGACCAGATGATCGAGATGTTGGAGTGCAGCGCTGAGTAGTTCGCTCATGGCTGGTTGTTTCCGGAAGGCGCATCTGGTCCAAGATTGACCTGCGCCCACAACGTTGAGCTCATCCCGTACAGCTTGATGAAACCCTCCGCTTCCGCCACGCCCCAGTCGGCCGACTGCGCGTAGGTCGCGCCCTTGGCGTTGAGTAAGTGCGGCGAAGTGAGCGCCACGGCATCAACGCGTCCGCCTTGAGTCTCCAGCACCACTTCGCCATTCACGCAGCGCTGGGACGAGGCCAGGAAGGCTTCCAGATCGGCTTTCAATGGGTCGTGGAAAAAGCCCTCATAGACCAGCTCAACCCACTTGCGCGCAATGTCCGGCTTGTAGCGATTCTGCTGCTTGCTCAGCACCGCCTCCTCCAGCGCGCGGTGCGCCGCAAGCAACGCGATCAGTCCGGGTGCTTCATAAACGATCCGGCCTTTGAGCCCAATGGTAGTGTCGCCGGTATACACGCCACGACCGACTCCGTAGGCCGCAAACAGTCGATTGAGACGCGCCAACAGCTCAGCACCGGGCAAGCGCTCACCGTCCAGCGCCACCGCTTCGCCGCATTCGAAGCTCACCCTGACCCGCAGCCGTGCCGAAGGCCAATCAGCACGCGCTGCGCACCAGCCACGCGCGCCCTCGCCCGGCGCTTCCCATCGATCCACTTCGCCACCCGACAGGGTCAGCCCCAGCAGGTTCTCGTTGATGGTGTAGGCCTGCTGTTTGGCGCGGACGCCGAATCCGCGCTGCTCCAAGTACGCCTGCTCGTAGGCGCGCACATGGGTATGTTCCTTCTGGATCTCGCGAATCGGCGCCACGATTTGATATTCGCCCTGCGCCTTCACCGCCAAGTCAAAACGCACCTGATCATTGCCCATGCCGGTGCAGCCGTGCGCAATCGCGCGAGTGCCGAGTTCGGCACAGCGTGTGAGCGCAGCATCAACGATCAGATAACGATCCGACACCAGCAACGGATATTGGCCCTGATAACCCTCGCCTGCCCACACGAATGGCTTGACGAAGCCCTCCCAGATCGCTGGCCCACCATCCACCGTGACATGGCTGGCGACGCCAAGCTCAGCTGCCCGCGCCTCGATGAACGCTCGTTCCTCGGCATCGACGCCACCGGTATCCGCAAACACGGTGTGCACTTCCCAGCCGCGTTCCTTGAGATAAGGCACGCAGAAGCTGGTGTCGAGACCGCCGGAGAAGGCGAGGACGATAGTTTTGGCGGGACTGGGGACTGCGTACTCGGGACTCGGGACCAGGGGCTCGGGACTCGGAGAAGCGGCGTGCGGCGACATGTGTTCGTCTTCCAATGAATACAATGGTTTTGGGTGGGCGCTGGGCGGACTCTCAGCTCGAAATGGACCGAGTCCCGAGTCCCGAATCCCGAGTCCCGATCGGACCGAGTTCCGAGTCCCGTACTAGACGAACCATTACCGCCTTCTGCACATGCAACCGATTCTCCGCTTCGTCGATCGCGATGCAGGCGGGCGAATCCATCACCCCGTCGGTGGCTTTGATGTTGCGGCGCAGCGGCAAGCAGTGGCTGAACACGCCGTTGTTGGTAAGCGCCATCTTGGCTTCGTCGACGATGAAGTGACGATGTGCTTCGCGGATGGGCTTTTCTTGGTCCCAGCGACCGAAGTACGGCAGTGCGCCCCAGCTCTTCGCGTACACCACATCCGCATCACGGTAAGCACTATTGATGTCGTGACTGATCGTGAGTGAGCCGCCACTTTCGGCGACATTCTGTGCGGCCCAACCCATGTAGCGCTCGTCGAGCACGTAATCGGGCGTCGGACACAAAAGAGTCACATCCATTCCCAATCGCGTGGCGATGGTGAGCGCCGAGTTGGCAACCGCAGTGTTGAGCGCCTTGGGGTGATAGGTCCAGGTCAACACGTACTTTCGCCCGCGCAGATCGTTGCCGAAACGTTCGCGCAGGGCGAGTGCATGGGCCAATTCCTGACACGGATGGGTGATGGTTTCGAGATTGATCACCGGCACAGTCGCGTAGCGCGCAAAGCTGCGCAGCACCTGGTCCTCGCGATCTACCGCCCAATTGACGAACTTCGGGAAGGCGCGCACCGCGATCAGGTCGACATAGCGGCTCAGCACCTGGGCGACTTCCTTGATGTGCTCCTCGGTGTCGCCGTCCATGCGTGTGCCCAGCTCGAATTCGATGGGCCAGGCATCCTTGCCCGGCGCCAACACAATGGCGTGGCCGCCCAACTGGAACGCACCCAACTCAAACGAGGTGCGGGTGCGCAACGAAGGATTGAAAAACATCAAGGCGATGCTCCTGCCGCGCAGGTGATCGCCAAGCTTGTCGCGCTTGAAGATCGCCGCTTGTTCCAACAAGGCGTCCAACTCGGCGCGGCTGCAATCCTGGGTGTTGAGAAAGTGCTGCATGGGGCGTGCTCGCTGGTCGTATGTTCGGTTTCGAAGGTCCCAGAAACGCAAAAGCCCAGCGCGTGGCTGGGCCTGTCATCAAGGTATTGGGCGTTCCTGCTAGCCAACCTCGGTGACAGGTTGGCCTCGGCGCGCCCGCGATGTCATCCCGGCCGCCATGCGCGCGGCGGTCAGCACATCAGCAGAAATGTGGGAGCAGTTCATGCCCGAATCGTGGCATGCGTCGTGCTGCACCGCAATACCAGGAAGTCTTTCCATGCGCCGAATCAGCGGCTCAATCCGCCGGACTGACCGCAATACGTACGCGCAACTTGTTGCCGGGATCATACGCAAGGCGGGAAAAGAACACGTCACCCTTCAAGCGATACTCGACGTCGTAGCCAGCAATGCGTCGCTCCTCGCGCTCGACGTTCACCACTTCGCAGCGGCTTTCCGTGGTCTCGTATTCGCGTTCGACCGTTCCGTTCCGACGTGACGCATCACGCCCGACGGCGCCACCGATGATCGCACCGGCAACCGTGGCTGCCTTGCGACCATCGCCGCTACCCACCTGATTGCCCAACACGCCGCCGATGATCGCGCCCGCAATGGCACCGCCATTGCCGCGACTGCGCTCGCGCTCACGAACGACCACTGGCTGCTCGAAGCACTCTTCCTGCGGCTCGCGAAAACGCACGGTTTCGTAGACGGGATCCACTCTCAACACGTCGGCGTAGCTGAAGCTGACGTTTTCGGTCGCCAACGCCAATGTCGGCAACATGCCCATGCAGGAGACGAATACCCAACTGCCGAGGATCAGGGCGCTACGAGCAGGAGTCTTCATATGCAGTCGGCTCGATCACAGTCCGGAAAGTGGGCGCATTGCAGCACTTCACGGCTGAATCCGGGCTTTAGAAATTCGTTAAATTGCCACCCCAAGCTACACTCACGGCTTTCCGCTTGCCCCCAACGCCTGTCTTCGAGCAGCGTCACCGATATTTCTTGCCATGCTCACACTTTTCAACAGCCTGACCCGCCAAGCCGAACCCTTCGTCCCGCTCGATCCACAGCGGGTCACGATGTATTGCTGCGGTCCAACGGTCTACAACTACGTGCACATTGGCAATGCGCGGCCGGCGGTGGTGTTCGCCATGTTGGCGGCCTTGCTGCGGAGGCATTTCCCTGCCGTCGTGTATGCCCGCAACATCACCGACGTCGACGACAAGATCAACGCGACCGCGAACGAACAGGGTGTGCCGATCGAGGTCATCACCGACCGCTTTGCCGCCGCCTATCGCGAAGACATGGCAAAACTTGGTGTTGCGCCACCGGATCTGGAGCCTGCAGCCACGGCACATATTCCGCAGATCATCGCGATCATCGAGCGACTGCTGGCATCAGGCCACGCATACGCCGCTGAAGAACACGTGCTGTTCTCGGTGGTCACCAATCAGGATTACGGCAAACTCTCGCGGCGCTCAACCGACGACATGTTGGCAGGTGCGCGGGTCGAGGTGGCACCGTACAAGCGCGACCCCGGTGACTTCGTGTTGTGGAAACCATCCAGCGATGACCTGCCGGGTTGGGAGTCGCCTTGGGGTCGCGGCCGACCCGGTTGGCACATCGAGTGCTCCGCGATGATCGAAGCGCATCTGGGCGAGACCATCGACATCCATGCCGGCGGCATCGACCTGCAGTTCCCGCATCATGAGAACGAAATCGCACAAAGCGAGTGCGCGCACGGTGGCAAGGTGTTTGCGCGCTATTGGGTCCACAACGGCATGCTCAATCTCGACGGTCGCAAGATGTCGAAATCGCTGGGCAACACCTTCGTGCTGCATGAGCTGTTGCAACAACATCCGCCGGAAGCGCTGCGCTATGCCCTGCTGTCAGCACATTATCGGCAACCGCTGGATTGGTCGGATGCCTTGATCGAGCAGAGCGTGCGCACCTTGGATGGTTTGTACGGCACCTTGCGCGATCTGGCGGATGTGGATTGCGAGCCCGCAGCCGTGCCTGTGAGTGTCGAGACGGCGTTGTGCGACGATTTGAATACCCCCGCGGCGTTAAGGGAAATTCACGCCCTTGCGAGAGATGCGCGCCGCGCCGAGGGTGACGCGCGCACCTCCGCAAAAGCCGCATTGCTCAGTGCGGGCAACGCCTTGGGTTTGTTGCAGCAGTCGCCGACCGCGTGGTTTGAGCGCGGCGTGAGTGCGGCCGACGATCAGCAGATCCAATCCTTGGTGGATGCCCGCAACGCCGCCAAACTGGCACGCGACTTCCAGCGAGCCGACGCCCTGCGTGACACCCTCAAAGCCATGGGCATCGCACTTGAGGACACCGCCACGGGTGTACGCTGGAAGCGCGCCGGATGATTCGACGATGAGCGGCGAGTCTGCACTCCCGCTGGAAGCCAGCGCGGAGCTGGCCCAAACCACCATTGCTGAAGAGTTCGGCTACTTCAGTGATTGGTCAGAACGCTATCAGTACTTGATCGATCTGGGCCGCAAGTTGCCGCCCTTCCCTGACGAGTGGAAGACGGAATCCAACCGTTTGCATGGCTGT